>NZ_JAUQWJ010000029.1:0-63218 GCF_036857595.1 Streptomyces sp. AHA2 | reverse complement strand
CCCGCGGAGCGGGTACCCCATCGCTGCGCGATGGGCAAGCGAACACCCGCGCTGCGCGCGGGTGTTGCGCTCCCGCTCCGCGTGAGCGCTGCTGCTCGGCTGCGCCGAGCAGCCCACCGGCCCGGCTGCGCCGGGCCGGTGACGCTCCGTCCGCTGCGCTCCCGGAGCTGCGGGGCCTGCGGCCCCGCGAGGGTGGCCTACGCTGCGCTCCAGCCACCCGGGCCGCTACGCGGCCAACAGGCCAGCCCCGCTGCGCGGTGCGGCCAACGGGCCTTCGGCCCGGGCAGCGAGGGGAGGGGGGAAGTTGGGCGAGTGACGGGGACTTGGGGCCGACCACCCGGAGGGGCGGGCCGGATTGAGGGGGTGTCAAGGTCCTGGATTGGCTGGCGATAAGGCAAGACTAACAGCTTTGAGCCACGTTCGAGAGAATTTCAGTATTCTTTGTGCTTCATTTCTGTAAGCAAGATAGACTCTGGACTCAGAGCACAACACCCCGGACCGCTCCGGAGGGTTATCGAGATCCACCCGGCCGCCTTGCCGGTGGGGCGCGTCAACCAGCGCGCGTCAGACCAACCGTAGCCTTAGTGGCCCATCTACGTGCAGGTTTCCTGGTTCCCGCCGCTCGAATCGATCGGACGGCACCGCAGGAGAAGGCAGGCGATATGTCGAGCACAGACCGCGCTGATCAGCGCGAGGCAGCCCAGCGAGAAGCCATTGACGCGGTCGTGCGTGCCCTCGAATTGCCTGCAAGATCACTTGTGCCCGAACAAGGGCTTCGAACACAGGTGATCATGGCGACCGGGTCCGGGAAGACCCGGGTGGCGGTCCGCAGCGCGGAGGAGCTCCACGCGGGCCGTGTCCTGGTGCTCGTGCCCTCGCTGGACCTGCTCGCCCAGACCGAGGCCGCGTGGCGCGAGGGAGGCCGCCGGGGGCCGATGATCGGGGTCTCCTCGCTGCGCGGTGAGGAGGTGCCTTTCCCCAACACCACGGACGTGGACGAGCTGGTGGAGTGGACGCGCGGCCTGGACAAGGTCACCGTGTACGCCACGTACGCCAGCCTCGGGCTGGGCACGCTGGAGCGAGCGCACGCCCGGGGCCTCGCGGCCTGGGACCTGATCGTCGTGGACGAAGCCCACCGCGTTTCGGGCCGGATCGGGAAGCCGTGGGCGGTCGTCCACGACAACCAGAAGATCCCGTCCCTGCGCCGTCTCTACATGACGGCCACGCCGCGGCTGTGGCAGCTCGGGGACGAGGACGAGGCCGGCGCACCGGGTGAGCTGGTCGCGAGCATGGAGGACGACCCCGAGGGCTCCTTCGGCAGCCGCTGCTTCACCCTGTCCCTCTCGGAGGCCATCGACCGGGGAATCTGTGCCCCCTACCAGGTCGTATGCGTGGACGTCACCGACACCGCGCTCCAGGCCGCGCAGCTCCTGGGCGCGGAAGCGCGGTCCGAGAAGGTGCGCGGGGCCCGGCTCGCCGCACTCCAGACCGCCCTGGTGAAGGCGTCGGCCGAGGAGGGCTTCCGCCGCACGCTCGTCTTCCACCACCAGATCCGCGAAGCCGAAGCGTTCGCGGCCGGTCTCCCGGACGTCGCCGCGCAGCTGTACGCCAGCGACCCCGAGCTGTACCCGAAGACAATCTGGGCGGACTGGCTGTGCGGCGACCACAAGCCGCTCCACCGGCGGCGTCTGCTGGGTGAGTTCGCGGCGGGGATCGCCACGGACGGGACCGTGGTGGAGAAGTGCTTCCTGTGCTCGGTGAAGGTTCTGGGCGAGGGGGTCGACACCAAAAACTGTGACTCCGTGTACTGGGCGGATGTGCGCGGCTCGATGCCGGACCTGGTGCAGGCGGTGGGCCGGGCGCTGCGGATGCAGCCGGGCGAGGGCAAGATGGCGTCGCTCGTGGTGCCCGTGCTGCTCGGGCCGGGCGAGACGGCGGACAACATGCTGACCTCGCGGGCGTTCGGCGGGCTCGCCAAACTGCTGGAGGCGCTGCGGGCCCACGACGCCCGGATCGTGGAGACGCTCGCGGAGCAGCAGGCGCCGAGCCGCTACAAGCCCGTCAGCAAGGACGACAGCGGGAAGAACACGGGCGGGAACGGTGAGGGCTCCGGAGGCGTCAGCGCCCCCGCCAAGGCCCTGCTGAGGTTCTCCACGCCCCGCGACCCGGCCGCCCTCGCCGCGTTCATCAACCTGCGCGTCCTCAACCCCGAACACGAACACTGGCGGCGCGGCGTGGAGGCCGCCGTCATCTACAACCGGCTGCACGGCGACCTCCGCGTGCCGTTCACGTTCCGCGTGCCCGCCGCCGACGCCCAGGAGGCGGAAGGCGAGGGGTGGCCGGCCTCGCTCGCCGGGTTCCCGCTCGGGCAGTGGACCGCCGACGCACGCCGGTTCTACGCCCGCGGCCGTCTGGACGAGGACCGCGTTAAGCAGCTGGAGAAGCTCGGCATGATCTGGTCGCACTACGACGTCGCGTGGGAGGAGGGCCTCGCGGCCGCGCGCGGCTGGGCGGCCGAACACGGCCACCTCCTGGCCCCACTGGACGCCACCTACCAGGGCTACCGGGTAGGCATCTTCCTGAAGAACGCGCGGGCCGCCGCCCGTAGGGCTCAGGAGATCGAGCACCGGCGTGCCGAAGGCCTGCCCGTTCAGTCGTCGGCCGGGACACTGTCCGACGAGCGGCGCGAGCAGCTGGAGGAGATCGACGCCTCCTGGTGCCCCGCGTGGCCGGTGACATGGCAGCGGTGCTTCCACCTGGTGCGGATGCACCTGGACGCCGGTGAGACGCTGCCGACCGAGGCGGGCGACGTCGTGCGCCAGGGCGAAGATCTCGGGCGGTGGGTGCAGTCGCAGCGGCTCGGCTGGGACCAGCTCACCACCGTGCAGCAGTGGATGTGCGAACAGTTCCTCGGCATCGAGCCCGCAACCGAGGACGAGAAGCCGCCCCCGCCCCGTACACAGGCCGACAAATGGGCAATGAACTACGAGGCCGCCAAACAGTTCTACGAACGCGAAGGGCACCTCCAGGTACCGCGCAAGCACGTCGAGACGATCGTCGTCGGCGGCGGGAGCGGCGGCAGCGGCAAGGGCCAGGAGGAGCGGGAGCTGCGGCTCGGTGCATGGATCGGGAACCAACGCTCCCGGGCGGCGACGCTGACGCCGGAGCGGATGGAGCTACTGTCCGCGATCGGGATGCGGTGGTCGTAATGGGCGTCGTCGTCACCGCGGCCGCCGCGCTCACGGCCGGCTATCTGCTCGGGCGGATGCGCCCGTGGCAGCGGCTGGGCGACTGGGCAGCCGATCAGGTCCGCCACGCCGGGACGTGAGCCCGGGGCGGCGCCGGGCGGCAAGCCGTCGTCGTCCTGGCCCACGCCGTCACCGCGCCGCGCACCAGCTGGCGCATCATGCGCACCCCCGCCGCCGACACCACGGCGCCGGTGCCCGTACGCGATCCGGACTGGGTCGCCCACCGCACCCGAGCAAACAAGGGAGGTACCCCGTGAGCACCGAGCAGCACGACGCCGACGCGTACGGCCAGGAGCCGGCCGCCATCAGCCACCACCAGCACGAGGCCACGACGGCACGGTTCACCGTCTTCCAGGCCCTGGCCGCCGCCGGGATCGGGCACGAGCAGGCCGACGACATCGTGGCGAAGCTGGAGGCCGGGGCGGTGGCCGGCGCCCACACCTGGATCTCCGAGAGCAGTCCCCCGCACGGGTCCGAGCCGCGGTTCGAGGACGGCTGGTTCGCCGGTGTCCGCGACGTCGCGAGCTACCTGCGGCGGATCGCCGACCGCACCGCCACCACCGAGCGCGGGCGCGCCGCCTCCAGCGCCATGCTGGTCGCCCACCTCCAGCAGCCGCCCTCCCCCGCCCCGGAGGCGACGGCGGCGGCCGAACCCGCCCCGGTCTCGGTGCCGCAGCTGGAGGCGAAGGACGTCCTGGTGGCGGCGGAACGCTTCCCGTGGGCCGTGGCCGCGCCGGGCACCCGCCACTGGCCGGACGGGTCGGACTTCCTGGACGTCGCGCTGAGCGCGGTGGGCGACGAGGAACGCGCGGGGTACATCGAGCGCCTGGAGGCGTTCGTGAAGAAGCACCGCGACCGCCTGGAGGAGCTGCTGCGCGCGTACGGGCCGGGCAGCACGCCCGCCTCGCACGGCCGGTACGCGCTGGTCGGTCAGCCCGAGACCCTGGTCATCCTGGAGCGGATGGAGGCCGCCCCGTTCCTCCTGCGCGGCCGGTGGGAGGAGGAGCTGGAGACCGTCTTCCTGGACGACCTCGAGTTCGCGTGGGGGCCGCGCATCCGACTCAGCCGGTGAGCAGCCGGGAACCAGCAGCGGGGCCGGGCAGGGTGATCCTGTCCGGCCCCGCTGTCGTCGGGTCAGCCGAAGTCGAGCGTGTCCTGGGCGAAGTCGGCCGGGGCCGGGGTGGGCGGGGGCGCCGGCGGTCCCGCTGGGCGGGCGGCCTTCCAGCGTTCGGCCAGCTCGTCCTTCCAGCCCTTCGGCGGGGGCCACGGAACGCCCCAGGCGGCGAGCTGGTCGCGCTTCCACCCGCCGGCGGGTGTGCGGGCGGCTTCGATCTCTTCGGGTGAGGGGAGGTACGTCATGGATGGTGCGCTCTCCGTGTTCAAGAGTTGCCCCGCAATGCGGTGACGGAAGACCGACAGGTCAGATGCCTTGCTCAGAGGGAGCCACCCTTCGGGCATGGGGGAGGTCGCAAGCGAGGGAGGTTGAGCGCCGACGGGTGCGTAGTACATCTCGGCCCGCTCTTCCCATGTGGTCGTTTTCAACGCGACCTGCTCGTTGAACACTTCCTGCCGGAGGTTGAGCATCCCGGCCTCGTTCAGCGCCCGGACGAAGTTCAGGAGCTCGATCGTGCCGACCATCGCCCAAGCCACCAGGGGTACAGCAGCGCGAAACCGGTCGCGCAGTCCGAAGGTGTCTCCCTCCTTGCGGCGCTCTGGGTCGTGATGCACCACGTCTCCATAGATCCAGGCCATGGCCAGCCCGTGCGCATCGAGGTCACGCTCTTCGCCCGTGGACGTGTCAGCGACCATGACCCAGTAGCCGGATTCGTCGCGCGTGGCGGGGCTCACCCGTGTTCGCCACTCAGCGCGTGCGGCCCGTATCCACGCCGCATCTTGCGGCGCTGCTCGACAGGTGTAGCCCAGAGCTGAGAGCGCCTTCATGTGGAAGCAGTCTTCTTGCTCTAGCAGAATCGGCCTGATACGCGCTGCCGCAGACTCGACCACTTCCTCGGGCGGCAGCTCGTACGAGATCCGGACCTCGCCTCGTTCGACACGGACGTTGATGCTCATGCGGGTCAGCTCGACAAGAGCGTCCCAGTCGGCGGCCAGCGAGTGTTCCTCCACCCTGCGGGCCCTCAACACGAAAGCTTCCAGCAAGCGCTGGTGCTTCTCGTCAAGAGTTTCCGTCTGCCCGTGCCCCACGCGTCGTCCCCCTCCTATCAATCGCGTCCAGCATGACGTGCCTTCTCCGCCACATCCATCCAATTGGCCGGGCTGATCCTTGCCAGAAGGAGAAGCGCGACTGGTCGGAAGGCGTGCCCCGGCTCAACGGCGCAGGCGCGAGAGCCAGCCGGTCTTCTGCTCGGGCACGGCCGGCTCCTGCTCCTGGTCGTGCTCCTCCCGTCGGGGGCTCACGCCCCAGGTCCGGTCCAAGTCGGCCTCGAACTGCTGGTCGCAGTCCCCGCACAGAGACGGGTGCTTCGCTGGGGAAGCAGTCCAGCCGACGGGCTTGGTCGCCTTCCACCGTTCGTCGGTGAACGCGGCACCGCACTCGGTGCAGACGGGGCGCTCGGGGGCGGGCCAGAAGTCGTCCGAACCGGCCTCACCGCGCACCGGCTCCTGGCGCTCCTGCGTGCCACCCGCTGGGCTGACGGCGGTGATGGCGCGCTGCTTGCAGTCGTCGCACAGGTGCGGGTGGGTGTCGCGCGGGGCGCCCCATCCGGTGGGCTCGATGGCCTTCCACCGTTCGTCGGTGAACCGGGTGCCGCAACCGGCGCACACCGGACGGCGGGCCTCCCGCTCGGCCCGGTGCTGTGCGGCGATGCGGCGCAGCTCCTCCTGGTGCTCCCGCTGCCGTGCGGCGTACTCGGCCTGCTTGCGGGCGTCGTGGGCTTCACGGCGCGGATTGCCGATCGCCTCCAGGAGGGTCTGGTTCTGCGGCCGGCCGAAGCGCCGGAAGACCGCTCCGGCCGGGCCGTGCTCCTTCAGCTGCTTCATGCCGGTGACCACAATGGGCAGCTTGCCGTCGTACATGTGGAAGCCCTCCTCGTACCAGGTGCCCTTCCAGTGCCGCTCGGTCAGTTCGGCCAGCTGCGCGATGACGGTGTTGGGGTTGCGCGGGCCGATCCGGTTGAAGACGAGCAGCAGCGGCGGGTGCGGCTGGTCGCCGCGGCGGCCGTCGGGCACCCACCAGCGGGTGCGCCACATCGGCCGCTCCTTGCCGTCGACGTCCTTCACCTTCCGCTGGCCAAACCGCATGTACTTGTCGATCTTCGCGGCGAGGACCTGCGCGGACTCGAAGCAGTTGTCGATCTCCACGAACAGCAGCGGCACCCCGTCCTCGGGCGCGGTGATGACGATGTCCGCCTGGGCGCCGCCCTTGCCCGGGTTGGCCCATGTGCCCGTCGCGGGCAGCGCCACCTCGGTCGCGTAGGAGGCGATGGTGCCCAGCCCGGCGGGCGCGTCGAAGGCAGCCTGCGCGGCGGCACGGATGTCGGCCGGCTCGCCTGTGAGCTCGGACAGGTTCGGCTTCGGGCGCAGCAGGGCGAGTACGGCTTCGTTGACCGTCATCGGGTGGGAGGCCCCGGTGCGGCCCGCGCCGCGGGCCGGGTTGCCCATCTCCCCCACCGGCCGCCCCAACTCGCGAGCAGCAGCCTTCAGGCCCATCGGGGTGAGGTTGCGCAGCCTGTCCCCGCCCGGGAGCTGCCCGCCGTTCTCCGCCAGGCCGTGCTTGCGCAGATCGGACAACGCCCCGGTGTGCGAGGCAGTACGAGCCTGCTTCCGCTTCGACGGGGTCGGCTTGTCGGTGTGCCGGTAGCTCAGGTGCGGGGCTGAGACCTGCTGGATCTGTTCGACCGTGGCGACCTTCAGCACTCCGAGCACACGCAGCACGTCACCGCGCAGGTTGTTCGACGACCCCGCCGGGTTCTCCTCACGCTTGACCGCCATCAGCTGCGCTCCTTCCCCGTCGTCTGGCACGCGCGGCCACCTGCCGAGCGCCGGCCGCGCCCGGCCGCCAAGGGCACCCGGCCCCCGAACCCGATGATCTCCTCCTCCATGGACATCACTTCAAAGTTCAGGAGCAGATAAGAGGGTTGTGACAACGCGGCGCGCGCCCGTATCTGCGTGCTGACCTCGGCTATCTCCGTCCGGCTCGGTGCCGGGCACCAAAGTGGGTTCCACAGTGGCCTCCCAAGTGCGCACCGCAGGAAGCCAGGAAGGCTTGCCCGCCGGTGGTCGGGCCCGTGGTCGGGGCGGGCACGCCGGGCGCCTGCCGGGGGTCGGTGCGTGGTCATCGCAGCGGCTCCTTCGCTTCAGACCGCCCTGGCGGGCGGGACTCGAGGGAGCAGCGTGCAGGGGGCCCCCTTGTCCGCGGTCTAACCGTGGCCAGGTCAAGGAGAAACATGGTGATGGTCGGGGCGGTAGCAGAGGTGGACAAGGGGTCAGGGTCGGGCTCATGGTCGGCCCGACCACCATGGACAAGGGGGCCCGGTTTGGCCCTTGCAGCCCCGATTCGCCGGTTTCTCTTGAGCGGGGAAAATCTCTGATCTCTGTCCACAGGCCCGCCCGCCAACCATGCGATGAGCACGCCGCGAGTCGCGCGGCGGCCATCGTGAGGAGAGCTTGATGCCGTACCCGTTCCCGTCCCGCACGCCGCTGACGCCCGACCAGGTGGAGCAGGGCTTCGACTACCTCCTGGCGCTCCAGATGGGCGGCGGGAACTACGTCTCCGACCGCACGCCGGCCTCTCCAGAGCTGGCCTTCCTGCTCCTGCGGCTCGCCGAGAACATCGTCTTCCCCGTCACGGGAGTCCTGGGCGACGGAGAGCCGCACGCGGACTCCTTCGCCCTGGACGAGGTCGGATGCATCTTGCTGTCCGCCCTGCGGGACTGGACGCGCGACTCCCCCACCACGGCCGTGCTGGGCATCGCCCGCAGCATCATCCGCTTCGTCGAGAACGTCATCCCCGACCCCGACGACCACGGAGACACCCGAGCCACCCTGGAGACCATGCGCGACGAACACCTGGAGTGGGCCCGCGCCGTGCAGTGAGCCTCCGCCAACCTGAAGTTCCAGTTCAAAGGACTGGTGTGACCGGTCCCCGGGGTACTCGTGCTGGTCGTGGGCGGGAGTCCGCGGAGAAGATCGTCCGTCAGCGGTTGATCTCGAGGTTCGTCAGGACGAGCAGAGCACGCAGGAGGCGGGTGGCGCGAGCGGGATCGGTGCGGAGCTTGGTAAGGATCCGCCAGTTCTTGAGGTGGGCGAAGCCGTGCTCGACTGGTGCCCGTCCGATTGCGAGGACCCTGTTGGCTTGCTTCTGCCCCGGGGTGAGCTTGTGGGTCCGGGTGGCGATGTAGCCGGTGACGATCACAGGGTCGAGGATGTCGTTGTCCAGGCCGCGGAAGCCGAGGTCGGCCAGCGCTCCGAGGCCGGCGGCGCGCAGGTGGGCCAGGATGTGGTCGTGACGGGCAGCAGTGTTGTCGTGGGTGCTGCCGGGCCGGGCAGCGGATATCCAGATCAGGCGCCCGTTCTCATCGGTCAGGGCGAGGAAGTGCAGGCCATGGCTGCGGTGCTTGCCGGAATAGTTCCGCCGGTCGGCCTTCCCGGTGCGGCGCCTGGTGCGGATGAGGGTGCCATCGATCAGGACCACCTCCCCACCCTGCCTGACGACCTTCTTCAGGGCACGGTCCAGCCGCGGCGCCTGCGCGGCAAGCAGTCCGATCAGCTCGTCGCGCCAACGGCGAACGGTGGACTCGGACACGTTGTTGCCGCCAGCCATGTCGGCCAAGCGCTGGTCATGACGCAGCACGGCCAGGACGATCACCGCGATCCTTCCAGGCGGCAGGATCCGCCACCTGGACCGGATCAGCTTCAGATGGCGTCGCAGCAGACCGGCGAGGTGGCTGACGGTACGCGTGGACAGCGATAGACAGCACTGGTAAGTCAGTGCGTGGGGATTCTCGGCAGGCTCTTCGGGTTTCGTCATACGACCTCAACCCCACCTTCAGCACCTCCAGTTACGCCGCCTCTCACCGGCTCTGCGTGGGAGGGTGGTCTTTGGCCCCCGTCCCGGCGTCTGCTGGAGCCGTTGAACAGGAGGCGGGGCACGGTTGGAGGAGTGAGTGAAGGGCCCTGATATGTCCCGCGGTGCTCGTCTGGCCGCCCACGGCGCCGTTTCCACATCGCTGGCGCTGCGCAGTGACCGCAGTCTGCGCGAGTTTGTGGACGCCGGCGCACCGCTGGGGTCGGGCATCGGTGGGACGACGGTCCTGCTGGAGGTCGAGGGAACCCGGGTCTTCGTCAAGCAGGTACGGCTGACCGATCTGGAGCGACGGCCGGAGCATGTTCACTCCACCGCGAATCTGTTCGGACTCCCGGCCTTCTGCCACTACGGCATCGGCACCATCGGCGGCCCGGGGTTCGGGGCCTGGCGGGAGCTGGCCGCGCACACCATGACGACGAACTGGGTGGTCGCGGGAGACTACGAGGGCTTCCCTCTGATGTACCACTGGCGGGTGATCCCAGACTCTGGCCAGCCGCTGCCCGAGGAACTGGCCGATGTGGACCGAGCTGTCGCCTACTGGGGAGGCGGATCAGCGGTACGCCGACGGATCGAAGCTCTCCAGCATTCCACGGCGAGCCTTGTGCTGTTCCTGGAGTACATCCCGCAGAACCTGCACGACTGGCTGGGCGTCCAGATCGGGGCCGGTGACGAGGCGGCCGAACAGGCCTGCGCCATGGTCGACGACGAGCTGAAAGCCGGCATCTCGTTCATGAACGCCCGCGGACTTCTGCACTTCGACGCCCACTTCGAGAACATCCTCACCGACGGCCGACGGCTCTTCTTCACCGACTACGGCCTCGCGATCTCCTCACGCTTCGACCTCACACGGGACGAGGCCGACTTCTTCGACCAGCACCGCACCTACGACCAGTGCTATGCCGTCACCCACCTGATGAACTGGCTGGCCGTCGCTCTCTACGGACACACACCGGAAGAACGCAAAACGTTTGTGAACGCGTGCGCCCAAGGGGCGCCCCCAGAGGGGGTTCCCGCGTCGGTCGCGGCGCTCCTTGTCCGTTACGCACCGGTCGCCGCGGTGATGGGCAACTTCTATCGCGAGTTTCAGCAGGAGAGCCGAGCGGCTCCCCATCCGCTGGCAACGATCTGTCGGATGGGGCGAAGTACGTGATCAGCGGCAGCCCGTCACAGGCGGGTGGTGAACCGGGGTAGCTTCCGCAGCCAGCCCCGGTCGACGAGTCTGACCAGCTTTCCACGCAGCGGTTCCAGCTTGGATCGGATGTTGACGTCCACTCCCAGCATCTCGCCGACCTGCCGAGCCATGACCGGTCCAGCGGCCTGTCGCACGGCGGCGAGAATGCGCTGGTAGTCCGGCGGAAGCACGTTCTCCTCCATATCGGAGGTGCGGTGTGGGATCAGCATGACCGCCCGCCCACCCACCTGCGCGGGCACCAACGTGGCCGAGACGCGCTCATCAGCGATCTGTTCGCTCACCCGCTCAAAAACCCGTTCGACGACAGTAAGCTCGTCTCGCTCGGCCCGCACCTCCGCCAGCTGCTTGGCCAGCTGTGCTTCGAGTTCATCCAGTTCCGCACGCCGCGCGGTGATCCGTTCCAGCAGCTCGGGATCCATGCATCGGATCGTAAATGGCCGCCTGACCCCAGCGAGTAGAAACCAGCGAACCGTCCGGCTCTGTCAGACGATCTACTCCGCAGACAGCCACCCACGACCAGCGCGAGCACTTCGAGAGCTGGTCACACCACATCGCTGACCTGCTGCTTCAGGTTGGCGAAGGCTCAGTGGAGTGGAGCCGGGCGTCGTCGGTGCGCACCACCGCACCGGGTGCGCACCATCGGGTCCACTCAGTGGCCGGTCTCCCGGCCGCGGTGCGGTCCCGGATCCTGCGGGTGGTGCGCCTGCTGATCGTCCCGGCGCACCGGGTGCGGCGTCTCGGTGTCGTCGCGGCGCGTGTAGCGATTCATCGTGGAGTGGGACCGGTCGGCCGCCTCGCTGAACGCGTCCTGGAGGTGGCGCAGGCGTTCGGCGGTGACATCGAGGGCTTCGACGTCCGTGCGCGATTCCCGCAGGGCCCGCAGCGCCGTCATGTCCAGCGCCTCGCGGCGGCCGGGCTTCTGCTCCTGGTCGTCGTGCTCGGGGTCGGCCGGCTCGGGCGCGAGCAGCTGCTCGGGCATCGCCGCCTGCTGGTGGGCGACGACGTCGTACGCCCGGCCCCGCACGGCGGCGGCCGTGGTGGTGTGCAGCTTCTCCCGCACCACCGCACCGGCGAGGACGGCACGGTCGTACTGGAGCGGGATGCGGGGGATCTCCCACTCCCCCACGTCCTGGCCCGGCGGGCGGGGCGCCGCCGGCTCGCCGGGGTCGGCCGGGGGCTGCCGGTCCGGGTCGGGAGCGGGAGTGGGTGGGCGGCGTCGGGCGGGGAGGTCGGGCAGGTCCCACCGGGCGGTGTAGAGGCGGTAGCCGGATTCCAGGCCGCGCACGGTCTTCGGCTCACTGATGTCCAGGCAGTGGGTGGAGATGGCGGCGGCCACGATCTGGTCGTCCAGGACGGGGTCGCGGCGGCGGCCGCGCAGGACGAGGGCGAGGTGGCGGCGGGCTTCGGCGAGCAGGTGCCGGCGGTGGAAGCGGCCGCCTTCGTTCATCACGAACACCGTCGCGGTGACGTCGACGGCCGCCAGGGCGACATCGACCACGGCGGCGACCCGGGCCCGGATCGCCGCAGCCGCGGCACGGGCGTACTCGAGGAGGGAGGTGATGACGTCGACGGCCACCCCGGAGGTGAGGATCGCGCTCGTCTTCCACCACGCGCGCAGTTGCGCGAGCGGCCGTGTCTTCTGCTTGGGCGGGCGGGTCCTGCGGGCGGCCATCTGGTTCAGCTTGGCGCGGGCCCGCTCGGAGACCACGGGCAGGAACTTCAGCTCGGCGTCGTCGTCGACGGCGGTGACGTACTCGTGCTCCAGGTCCTCGAGGCAGGCGGCGATCTGGTCGCTGCGCCGGGAGGTCCAGCGGATCAGCACGTGCGGCACCCCGGCAATCTCCATCACGGGCCGGCGCCCCGGGGTGACGGTGCGCGGCTCGGTCGCCAGCCCCAGCGCCTCGCAGACCTCAGCGGCCACGAGCTCGTTGTAGAGAGCGGAGGCGGCCACGGTGTTCTCGTGCAGGGCCGTGGTGTGGATCGAGCCCCACTTCCCGTCCAGGCGCTGCCCCTTCACGGACAGAAGCAGATGGTCATGGAGCAAGGGCCGGCCGGAGCGCGCCTCGTAGTGGTGGAAACGCGCGGCGACCAGACCGCCGGGCGGCCGCACCCGGTAGATGCCGTCCTTCCCGTACCGGATCACCGCGACCTCGTCCTCGATCCACTCCAGCACCCGCTCGATCGCCCGCTCGTGCGCGGCCTCGATCACCCGCCGGGTCTCCTCATCCCCCAGCGCCCACAGGAGGTAGATCGTCGGCTGCGGCCGGAAGACGAAGTCGACACCGGTCACCGCACCCGGCGACCGAGGGCGCCGACCTTGAACGCCTTTTTCGGGGACGCGCCCTTGGCGAGCCGGTCGGCCTCGATCCGGCCCGCGTACGGGTGCCGGCCCCGCTCGCCGAACAAGTTCCGCAGCTGCGCCTCGGTGACCTCCTCCCCCGGCGCCAGTCCGAGCACGGCAAGTCCCCGGCCCATCCATCGCCCGACCGGGACACTGGCTTGCTCCTGGGCCTCGCGCAGCGGCGTGCGGGCCGGGCGCCGACCGTCACCGACAACGGTCTCGCGCAGGTAGTACCGGTACATCTGCCCGGCCCGGATCACCTTGATATCCACTGTCATGCAGACCACGCCACACGGCCCTGACCTGCAAGAAAAGGCTGACCAGTAGTACGTCCCGCCAGGCGGGAGCAGCAGCCGGACTTTCTTCTCAGGTGCCCGCCGGGCGGGAAGCGGCCCCGAGCCGAAAGCGAATGTCATCGCTCTCCGGCACCGGCAGCTCCCCAGCACGAAGCGGCCCGTCGTCGGGACGTACAGAAGGCGCCGAGCTGGGTGCTGCGAGGGGTGTTACCGGGGGGCGAGCGTGATGGTCAGAGTGACCGCGTTGTGGCCGTGGAGCTGGTCGGCTCCGCCCTGCTGTGCGATCGAGCGGGCGTCCGTGGTGAGCTGTACGTAGATGTGGGGTGCGGGGTCCTCGTCGAGGGCGAGGGCGAGGGGGCGGGCGATCTCCCGGGCGATCCATCCGAGGAAGACGCCCTGGTGTTGGACTTGGATGGCGTTCGGGTCGGCCTCGTTGCCGGGGTCGCGGACGAGGTCGAGGAGGGTGCCGGCCGACAGCTGCGTGAGGTGGAGGTCGTTGCCGCTGTGGCGGACGCCGCGCAGGGGGCAGGTGAAGGTCCCGGTGCCGCTGAGGATCGCGGCCTGGGTGGCGCGGGGGCTTCGGCGTTCGGTGCTGCGGATGAGGAGGCGGGCCGTGTCGGGGTCGGTGAGCGTGGTGATCTCGTCGGTGGTGAGCTGGCTGAGCCAGTCGAGGAACTGCCGGAAGGTCGGCTCGGGGTAGGGGCAGTTGGCGGCGAGGGTCGTCGCGGTGGCGCGGTCGTGGATGCCGATGCTGGAGGCGTAGCAGGCGGCGGGGCTGCCGACCCCGTATTTGATCATCGCGGGGAGTGCGGCCAGGTGGCCCTCGGCGGGGACGCCGCGGCGAAGTTCGAGGAGCTGGAGCAGCGCGGATACGACCCAGGCGAGGTCTTGGACGATGATCCTGTCTATCGCGCTGGTCGTCGCGGTGATGTCGGGGGTGAGCAGGTTGCCCTGGTGGCGCTGGTGGAGGTCGGCTGCCGGGACGCCGGCGATCCAGTCGGTGGCCAGGGGTACGAGCGCGGGGGCGGCGACCTTCTTCTGGCGGATGCTGCGCTGGACTTCGTGCACCTCGGTGGCGAGGGTCAGGATGAGTCGCTGCAGGTGGGGCCAGTACTCGGCGGTGAGTAGTTCGGGGCGTACGTCGAGGGCGGTCTGGATCTGCTCGGCGGCGGCGAGTGCGTCGGTGCCGCCCTGGACGCTGAGGCCGGAGCGGACGATCGCGGCGCGTGCGGGCCGGTCGGGCAGGCGCTGGGCGATGGCGGCGACGCGGCGGGCGGAGAAGCGGGCCAGCGGAGCCAGGGACCATTCCTGGGCCCCGAGCTGGTGTCCGCCGAGGGTGTCGCCGAGGAGCGATTGGGCGGCCTGCTCGAGGAGGTGCTGGTCGGGGGTGTCGACGACGTCCTCGGCGAGCAGGGCCAGGAGCTGGATGTCGAGTCCGTCGGCCCACTCGGCTAGTTTTCCGTCGGCGGGGTCGGCCAGGTCCAGCGCGGTGAGGTCCTCGCCGACGTCGGGCCGGTGGCCGAGGCGGGCGATGACGAGCTCGTAGTAGAGCCAGCCGAGCGTGGAGACGACCGGTTCGATCCTGTTCCGGTCCAGGTAGTGGCGGCGCAGTTCCTGGGCGGCGCTGGAGTCCTTGGCGATCAGTACGACATGGCCTTCGGTCTCCTGGCCGGCGCGGCCGGCCCGCCCGGCGGTGTTCCAGAAGTCGCGGACGCTGACCCTGTCGTTCTGGCCGCGCCAGGTGTCAGGGACGAGGACGGTCTTGGTGGGCAGGTTCATGCCCTGGGACAGGGTGCTGGTCGCGCACAGGACACGGAGCGCGCCGTTGCGGTAGGCGCGCTCGAGGCAGGCGCGGACGGCTTGGGGGACCTCGGCGTGGTGGTAGGCGTAGCCCCCGAGGACCATGATCGTGAGTTCGTGGCTGTTGCCGATATGCCGGCCGATCTCGGCGGAGGCTTCCAGGCGCCGTCGGGCGACCTCGGCGTTGAAGGAGCCGTCCGTCATGCCGAGTTTCGGCGCGCCCTCCTTCTGCAGTGCTTCGCCCAGGGCCTTGGCGGCGGCGCGGGCCTTGATCTTGGTGGGCTGGGCAATGAGGACGGGGCCGAGCCGGTCGAAGTGCAGGGCCAGGGCCGCGGCGACGTCCTTGGGAGCGCTGGGGAAGAGGTTGACGCGCTTCTTGTGCCGGGTCAGGACGCGGGGAAGGAAGAACTCATCTGTGCCGCCGTTGCCGTAGTCGATGGCACCCTGTTGTCCGTCGGCTTCTCGGCCGCGCCAGGAGAAGACGCCCGTCCGGAGGCGGGAGGGCGACCAGTTGGTGCTGGCGAGGTTGGTGGCGTCCGCGTCGGGGTCGAGCCAGCGGGCGAGGTCTTCGCCGTTGGGCAGGACTGCGGAGAGCAGCAGGAGGCGGGCGGCTGGGGCGGTACGGCGGATACGGGTCAGCAGCATCTCCAAGCGCAGGCCGCGCTCGGAGCGGTCGATGGCGTGACCCTCGTCCACGAGGACCAGGGCAAGACGCGCTGTCAGCTCGGGCATGTTGCGCAGCAGCAGGTCGAGCTTTTCGCTGGTGACGACGAGGACGTCGGTGAAGTCCAGGAGCTGCATCTCGTAGCGGATGTGCTCGGCGCCGCCGAAGAGCGAGGAGACTCTCATGCCGAGCAGTTCGAGGCTCTCGGCCAGGTGGCGCTCCACTTGTGCGGCAAGGGCGCGGGTGGGGACGACGTAAACGGCGAGCCGGGAGACGAGCCACCAGCGGTTCTCGTCGCCTGGCCGGGGGGCGAGGGCGTGGAGGATGGCCCACTCGGCGATGTGGGTCTTGCCCGCCGAGGTGGGCATGGTCACCGCCATGTTCCGGGCGGCGGCGTCGACCAAGCCAGCGTCCAGGGCGGCGCGTTGAGAGGGCCACACCTGGATGACGGGCCGCTCGGCGACAATCAGGGCCTTGAGGTAGCGCTCCCACAGGCGGCCCCAGGTGGCTGCGCGGCGCAGCAGCAGCCAGGGCGAGGTGGCGACGACGTCCTCGGCGACGTGGGCCAGGGAGTCGATCAGTGTCCAAGTGTCGGCCACCGAGGCGTCCAGCAGGATGGAGGAGGCCTTGCGCAGATCGGCGACGGCCGCGTGGCCGGCGGCCCGGCTGCCGGTGCGCCACAGGGCGGCGAGGTTGCGGGCGGCGCGACCGGTGAGTCCGTAGGCGGCGAGTACGGCGGCGTCCGCCACATCAGCCTGTCCTTCGGCGGTTTCCCCCAACAGCCGCTGTCCCAGGACGGGAAGGTCGTCGGCAGTCTGCTGGCCCAGGCGCGCGACCTCGTCGAGGTCGCGGCGCAGTACGGCACCGGTCAATTCGGCGATCCGGTACGGAGCGGCCGTGGTCGGCGTCTCGAAGACCTCGAGCTCGCCGCGGGCGAACAGGGACCGTGCTTCGCGAGTGAAGGCGGCGGCGAGAGTGGCGGCGTTGGCCTGGTAGCCAGCCAGGCTCCACATCGTCGAGGCGATCGCCAGAAGCTCCACGCGCCGCGGGTCCGTGGCCTGATGGCGGTCGGCGAGGTCGGCGTACGCCTCGGCGATCTCGGTCAGCGGGCCGGGATCGGCTCGGCGTTCGCGCGGGGTGCGGGTGAGCTGGCCAAGTCGGGCCAGGGTCAGGCCATTGCGCATGCTGTCGAGGTCGTAGGTGTAGGCGACGGGGGCGCCTTCCAGGCTGATCTGGTCACCCAGGACGTGCGAGCGCAGCTGGGCGCGCAAAAGGGGGCCAGCTTCGCCGTCGGTGAAGACTTCCTCGCCGAGCCGGTGGATGGTGCCGTCGTAGTCCTTCACGCCGCGGTGTCCTCGCTGGTCTCGGGCTGGCGGGGGCCGGAGCCGGTTTCGGCGGCCTGGTAGACGCGGGTCACGAAGTCCTGGAGTCCGCGGATCTTGACGACCGTCAGCTCGGTGCGCTGGGTCACCACGCCGGCCAGGACGTCGACGACATCGTCCTTCCAGGCCAAGGCATCGTGCACGAAGACCATGTGCCGCTCCACCACCCGCTCCCTGGGGCGGCGCAGCAGGCCGGCGAGATGGCGTACCAGGAACTGGTGGTCGCGTTCGGCGCAGCGAACCATCGCGAAGTGAATGCTCTCGTCCAGGCGGACGAGGACCTTCTCCAGGCTGTCGTACGCTTCCTTCCCCAGGTCGCGTTTGCGGGTAGCGCGGGTCTTAACCTCGGGCACGGCGATCACCGGAGGCGTCTGGCGGAAGCGGAAGGCCAACACGTCCGTGCCCTGTACGGCCTGATTCGGGGTCTGCTTGTAGCGGAGCTTGAGGATCGGCACACACCAGCGACGCACCCTTCGGTACAAGGCAGCGGTGACGATCTCTCCGAAGTCACCGTGCCGCACCGCAACCCGGGTGGGGAACTTGTTGACGCGGAGATAGTCGGCGACCTCCGGGGATCCCAGGTCGTCGAACACAAGCGCGAGCTCGCTCGGGTTGAGGTAGTTACGGGCTACATCGTGGCCGAGCTGATCCATCAGCTCCTCGTCACCGAGCTCGCCAGACTCGACTAGCGCTTCGTAGTGCAGCTCGCCCCCCGGCTGCTCCACCGGCTCCTGCTCCAGCCACCTGCCGAACATGCACACCCCCGAACTCGCCGATCCCCCCGTCCTCATTGTCACCGGAACGACGACCCCGACGGCAACGGATACATCAACTTCCACGGCTGAAACGACCCCGTCCAGCCCCAGGCCCGGCCCCGCTGTGCAGCCCGCCTCGGCTCTTGGCCGGGGGGATCGCTGAGGCGAAGACGCCCAGGCTGCCATCGCAGCGCATCAGCGCCTAAGGTGTTCTTCGGTTGAGGCGGGACTGCCGCCCCAACCAAAGACGCGCATCATCGCGGGTCAGGAGTAGTCGCCGCGTTCAGCCCGGCGCAGGATGTCACGTTCCCTGCCGGACGGGGTATCGAGTGAGTCCTCGTGGTCGATGACGATGGTGTCATTGGCCGGCTGGGCTCGTACCTGGGCCCCGTAAGCGTCGGGCGCCTTCACCAGAAGAGCGTCCTGCCCGACCACGTCAGCGACGGGCCAGCTCTGGATGAGGTACGACTCGACCACTTCGTCGATCACCGTCTGGTCCACTGCCCTGTCTCTGCCACGCGCGTTGACGCGTAGCCGGTACGAGCCCGGGCCCTGCAAGGCCAGAGAGGGCAGATCGGCCGGATCGTCCATGAAGGGCGTCAGGAACAATTCCCCGGACAGGGATGGCATGAGATCTCAGCAATCTCCTCCCAGCCGTGGGCCGTATCCGGCTTTGAGCGTACGGCTCGACCGTGACGTAGACGTCTCCGGTGTGGATCCCGGTGGTCACCTCGACGGTCCCGCCATCAGCGGGCACCAGGCCGGTGAGGCTTGCGTCCAGGTCGTCGGCCACAGGCCCCTGCGGGTCCGTGACCTCTCAGCCGCCACGTGTGCGACCGGACGACCTGAGCGGACACGTTCGACCAGCAGCCGTCTCCCGAAGACGGTCAACCGGGCCTTACGGTGGGACACGAAGACCTCCGTGCGGTGCAGTCCAAGACAGCTCCACCACACCGGAGGTCTTCGCCATGATCAAGACCCGTGACTGTCAACAACGCTCGTGATCAATACATCTAGCTACCGTGAACGGCGAGGAATCACCGCGCTCCATGCCGCACTCCGTGCGGGGCCCGGCCCATGTGGACTTCATGGTCGCTCCTCCATGACGGGCGCAGTCGTCGGTCCCTCGTCCGCTGGTCGGACCACGCCATGCGACGAAGCACACGACTGTGTCGTCTAAGGCTTGCCCAGATGCGCCTCGAGCGGCACCCGAGCCAGCGCGGGGGCCAGTCTGCTCACAGCGGGAGACTGGCCCCAGCGACGAGAAGGCCACGGCCTGGATGATGAGGTCAACCTGCAGAGACTGCCCGGCTTTCCCTGTGCTTGATGAGCTCGTCCAGCATCTTGTCGAACTCATCCGGCGGCATCTTGCGGATCAAGTACATTGCCGCGGATTCACCGTCCTCATAGGGGAACCGCTTGGGCTGCCGCTCCCCTCCCCCAGCTGTGGCCTCAGCCGCGGTGGACTGCACGGGAAGAGTTGGCGCACCCTCCCCCGTGCGTGCCGGATCGTCAGCAGCCTCGCGCCTCGGAGAGGGGGTGGATGATTCATCCGACCCGTCACCTTCTATTACGCCGTAATAGCCGTCGGCCTTCTCTGCCGCCTGGGTGGCCGGAGCATCGGTCTTGGCCTGCTTCTTGCGTTTGCGTCCTTGCTTCTCGGCGTCCTTGCGCGCTCGTTCCTGCTTGAGCGCTTCGAGCACCGTCTGCTGCTGTTCAGGTGGCTTGCTTCCGACGGCACGTAGCAGGTCGATGGGCTCTTCACCAATACGGGCCTGAAGTTCAGGGGTGAGGCTGAGCAGAGAGAGTCGTTGTGACACCCACCCCTGGGAGCGATGAAGCCTCTTCGCCAGAGCGGTTTGGCTGCCATGGATGGCGAGGAGTCGTTGCAGAGCTCGGGCTTCGTCCAGCTCTGACAGGTCTTGGCGGTGGATGTTGGCGACGAGGGCGCTTTCGAGTAGTTCTTCCGAGTTGGCGCCTTGGTCGTCGCTGACCATGACCTTGATGGTGGTGAGGCCGGCCTCGCGTGCGGCGGCGAGTCGGCTGCTGCCGTCGATGACAACGTGGGTGGTGTCCGGTTCGAGGTCGGTTTCTCGTTCCGGGTTGGCCTTGATGTAGGCGTCGCGGTTCATGACCGTGATCGCTTGCTTCTGCCCGTGGGTCTGCAGGCTGCCTGCGAGATCCGTGAGGTCTCCGAGGCTGGAGCGTGGGTTGTCGGGGTTGAGGCTGATCCGCTGTGGGGGGAGTTCCGTGGGAGGTGCGACGCCTTCGGTTGGCACGCCGGTCGCTGCTGCGACGGCCTGTCGGCGGGCGCTGACAGGCCGCGCTCCCCCGCCGAATCGGCCGACTCCCAGTTGGCTGGCCTTGCTCACGACACCTCCCGTGCCAGTGCGCGCATGCCGATCGCCTGCTGCGATTTCGGTGCGTATGACAGGAGGGGCTTCTTCACTCGTACTGCTTCCTTCTGTTCCTTGAGGTCACCGATGAGGCCGACGACTCGCGGGTCCTTTATGTCGACCCATCCCTGAAGGGAGGAGGTGGCGATGTAGCCGCGGCGGGAGTCGTAGAGGTTGACGACGATGCCGAGGTAGTCAATGTCGACCTGGAGGTCGGCGCGCAGGTCGTCGATCTGTGTGGTGAGCAGGTCGTAGGCGTCGGCGGAGCTGTCTTCAGCTTGGACGACGATCAGCGCGCCGGATTGTCCGGGTGCCTCACCGTCGCGGCGGCGTCCGTAGTAGGCGGCGGCGTCCATGCTGAGGCCGAGGCTGGGTGGGCAGTCGACGACGATGACGTCGTAGTCGTCTTCGAGGGGGGCGAGGGCGCGCTCCAGGGCGGCTTCGCGGGCGCGCACTGCGGACAGGCGCACATCGAGGAGGAAGGCGTCGTTGCAGGCGGGCAGGAGGTGGAGCCGTCCTGCGAAGGCCTCCTCGTCGATGGAGACGATGAGGTCTCGGAGGTCGCCCTTTGCGTCGCCTGCCATATGGTTGGTGAGGCTGTCGCCGTTCATCGGCAGAGGAGAGGCGCCCAGTTGATTGGTGAGGTGGCACTGGGGGTCGAAGTCGACCAGCAGCACGCGTTGCCCCAGCCCGGGCAGGTTTTCCACGTCGAGTGGATCTGCCTCCTGCCCGTCGTGCTCCTCGTGCACCTCGCTGGCACGTAGGGCTTTCGCGAGGGCCTTGGCGACGCGTACGGCGTGGAGTGCGTTGGGGTCTTCGGCGAGTGCTTCGCCGAGGCCGGCGGTGATGGCGGTTTTGCCGACGCCGCCTTTCTGGTTGCAGACGATGATGCGCCGGGTGATGGAGGGCCGTTCGACGTCAGGTGCCGGGTGGGTGTCGAGCCACAGTTGGACGGACTGGGCGAGGCCTTGGGCGAGGGAGACGCGGCGGTCGGATGCTGTGCGTGTGAACTCTTCCCAGTGGCCGTGGGGGAGGAAGGTGGAAAAGGAGCTGGCGCCGGCGGTGTCGACCTGGGTGGGGGAGGAGGCCAGGTTGCACCAGTCGGTGATGCCTTGCTCGACTGCGGCCTGGATCTCGATGCCGTGCTGGGCGGCTCTGATTTTGAGGTTCTGCCGGAGCCATCCCGGCAGTTTGGAGACGACCTTCTCGCGGTCGCTGGAGGTGGCTGGCGAACTCATGGGGGACACCATACTAACGTTCATGATCCTTTGCTGGCATTGAGGCGTTAGTTTGACTACCTGTTGGGCCGTCAGGGAGCGCTCATGCCTGCCGGGGAGCTATTACGGCGTAATAGCCCCCCTCTCGACTGCGGGACGCTTCGAACGGGCTGGGCGCGCCAAAGCCGCCTACCCGCGGTGCCACTGGCCCGTCCCAAGCCTTCGCCGGGCCGGGGGCTGCGGTGACTCTGCATGTGAGACGTTCACGCTCAGTCCAGACCAGAACACCTCTCTACGCGGGCGGACGAGGCACGTCGAGACGAGGAGGTCATGCGGACTTGCTTCGTCGCCGGGGACAGGCGTACTGCGGCTCGGCAACGCCAGGAAGCAGGCAGCCCCCTTCTATTGCGGCGCAATAGCCAGAGCTCTGGGAGCTGCCGCCAGCGGCTGGGAGCCACCTACGGGCAGAAGCTTGGCCGAGCGAGCCTCGAGCTGGCTCTCGACTTGAGGAGATGTTCCCGGCGGAGAACCAACTGCGCCCGCATGGCGCTGGGCGAGGACGGATAGGAATGGGTCCGATGCAGAAGTCGCCCGGGGGAGCGGCCCCTCTCAGGAGAAGAGGCATGCATGGGAGCCGACGAGTGGTCAGCTCTGGCGGGGGTGTCCTCCACGGCGTTGGCGTTAGCAGCCGTGGTCGTCGCCCTTGTCGCCTTCCGGTCTGAGCAACAACGGGCACGCTTCGAAGGTGCTCGCGCTTTGCACCATGATCTGACCACCGGCGAGGTGGCTGCAGCCCGCAAGGTCATCGGGAGCCTTCACTACGGCGGCTTCGGCTCCTCGCCGGCTCCTGTGGACTGGAGCGAGGCCCTGACCTCCTACTTCACGTTGCTGTGGTGCTTTGAACGGATCGAAGCCGGCCGTACAGCCTTAGTACGAGGTGTTGTCCGCTCCAGTGATCCGAGGAACAAGGCGGTCGACTACCTGGATGCACTCGTTGCGTGGCACGTAGCCGAGTACGCCTGTGGCTTCGCCATCGCGCGTCGCAAGTTCGCCGAGGCGTCTGCCCAAGAGGTGTCCGACGGGGACTCGACCTCTGGCTTCGGCAGGCTGCTGCATGCCCTGCAGGAGCGAGGGTTGGTCGACCGTGCCTATCGCGCAGGGATCTGTGCAGGGACCGGGTGTCCCTGCCCATGTCATCAGCAGTAGCGAACTTGGTTCCGCGCAGCAGCCCTTGATGGCCCGGGCGGACGGTAGAAGCCGCGGTCCCGCTGCCTGGTACGACGTGGCTCAGAACAGAACACTTCGTCGGGTGGCGCTCCCGGTCTCAATCGCTGCCGACTGGACGGTGACAAGTCCCGCGGGCCGCATCGGCAGGTCGCGGGCCAATGTCTGCGCCACGCAGCGATCCGGTCCAGCAGGTCGTCCTGGGGAAGAAGCCGGGGGTTGGGCCGCCCAATGCGTGACTCGCCCCGTGGCCGCTCCCGAATCCGGAAAGCGTGCTGCCACTCCAGGGCGCTGTTCATAGCGCCCGTGAGTGCTGGTGCAGTCAGTGACCGAGTAGAGCAAGGTCGTCCACGCCGGCTACGGGACAGAAGCGATCTCGGCCAACCGGCGTCGTGATCGCGTCAAGCCCGGCGTGTCGCCCGTGCCTACAATCACCCGACCGGATAGACCTTTCCTCGACCACATGTTCGGATCATTGATTCGATTCGCATACGTTCGGGGGTTCTTGATGCACATACCGTGGCTCAGGCATGCCAGCAGACAGGCGCTCACCATGGTGACTGCGGTCGCCCTGTTGTCGGCCATGCCGTCCCTGGCGCAGGCAGACGCGTCGCCTGATCTCGAGGTTGAGTCGTACGTCCTGCCGCTTGGTTCGGCGACGCCATCGCTCGAGGAGTTGCAGAGCGCGGGCGGCATGGACCGTCTGCGGGACATTGCCCGTCACGCGGAGCCGATCGCGCAGTTGCCGCACGAGACGGTGGGCCCTGCCGCGTCGTACGCGCGGCTGGCGACCCAGCCGTCACGCACCACACCCGTCGGTTCAACCGCCTCGCTGACGCCCATGATTGCGGCTCCGGAGCCGGCCCGCACGATGACGCTCGACGAGTGCAAGAAGGGCCTGGGCACCGACACGAAGTTCTACTTCACGTCCCGGTTCGCGGCCTGTTCGGGTGCTTCGTTCGTGCAGACCTGGCTCGTCAACGGCAGGCCTTCAGGCGTGAGTATGTTCAACGTGCGGGTCGTGGGAACGATCGCCAAGAACAGCCGCACGATCAACTTCAAGTACTACTTCACCGAGATGGAATCGCAAGGCACTACCGAGGCTCCCGCGATGAAGATCGGCACCAAGGGGAAGATGCCCAATAGCTGGCCGTCCACGGTCCGCTACACCAGGGGCGGCAACATGCCCGGAACGAAGACCTTCGCCGAACTCAAGGTGCTGCGCTCCTTCAACGAAACCGTCAACGCCAAGCCCGGACAGGGCAGTCAAGGCAGCACCGACCTGATCGCCGCCATCTACCAGCCGTCCATCACCATCACACCGCCACCCAACGCCAACATCACAGGCGACCTCAAGGGGGACCTGTTCTTCCTGCCGCCGCGCTGGGACGCCGCCAAGTACCTGGCCAACTCCACCGGCGGCGGCAACCCTGACAAGAGAGGCGCAGCCTCATTCGCCTACATCGGCATGCTGAACTACAGCGCAAAGGCCGGCGCCGAGGAGCGGGCTGCGGCGCAGCACATCAAGACGGCGTTCACGAAGCCGCAGGACACCAAGCCGTACATGTCAGCGAAGAAGGTGCCCGGTCAGACGCCCGACACGCCGCTGCACCGATTGGTCAACCAGACTCGTAAGGACGACAACCGCAAGGCGGCGATCAAGCAGTGCAAGCGATACTGGGGCGCCGGCTACACGCACGGTGGCACGCGCGAGTGCGACGAGTACCCCTTCGCCACCACCTATGAGGGTGCCGCGGAGCACGACTACGACGCGGACGCGAAGAAGTTCAACTTCTCCGTGAAGCCCATCGCAAAAGCAGACAACGGTGCGGGCGGCAGCCTGCTGCTCAGCTTCTACGCCAAGAACCGGGTCATCGACGGAATGGAAGACGGTTTCATCGTGAAGATCGTTTCCTGACGGGCCCACGGCGGGGGCGCCGAACTGCGAGCGCCCCCGCCCCTGGACGGCGCTCAGGTCGTTGCCGGCCAGAACTGCACGAGGTACTTCTCCACGCCTTCGCCCGTGCCCTCCTGCTCCGACAGTGCCGCAGCTTCCCTGCGTCCGGCACAGCTCACCCGGACCCGCCAGGAGCCCCCCGAATCGGCAAGCGTGATCACATCATCGGCGCGCCCCAAGTCCATGGACCACACGGCCACTTCACCGCTGGTCGACTCGAAGAGGGCCTCAGCCTGCTCGTCCCAACGGGGAGGATCCTGCTGGGGTGGCTCCCCGTCCCAGACCTCTACGGTGACCGCAGCGGTATGTGTGTGGCCGCCGCTGTAGATGTCGAGACGCCCCGGGAAGTCGTTCAGGAACACGCCCTGCTTGAAGTCGTCAGGGAAGGGGACGGGGAGGTCACCGTCATCGGACTCCTGAAGCCCGAAGCCGTGATGCCCCACATCCGCAGCAAGGTGTTGCTGCCGGACAAGCTCAGCCATGAGAGCTCCTTGAGCATGACAAACGCCTGGTCATCTCCGTGATCCTAAGTCTGCCCCTCACTCGGGCACAGAGGCATCGCCTTCCGGGCGGTAGGCGGCCGCTCTGACGGTCAAGATGGTCGATCTCGGCTGAAAGCCGGCTGTGATGCGCTAGACCGCATCAGGTGGTCGACAGGTCCGGAACGCACAAGGCCCCTGGCCGCCCCTCAAGCGAGGGTCGGCCAGGGGCCTCGTATGTGGGGCTAGGTTCTGTCTCCTTGGTCAGCGTCGGGTCCAGATGAGGATGCCCGCGAGGTGGAGTGCGGCCTGGTAGGCGATCGCGAGCTTGTCGGTTCGTGTGGCCAGGCCGCGCCACTGCTTGAGGCGGTTGATGCACCGCTCGACGGTGTTGCGCTGCTTGTACGCCTCGCTGTCGAAGCCGGGCGGGCGGCCACCGAGTCGCCCTCGCCGCAGTCGGTGGCCAACCTGGTCGGACGGCTGTGGGATGACCGCACGGATGCCCCGGCGCCGCAGGTGGCTGCGGATGGCACGTGAGGAATACGCGCGGTCGGCCAGAACGGTCAGGGGCCGGGTCCTGGGCCTGCCCGGGCCGGTGCGGGGCACGCGGATGCGGGACATCACCGTCTCGAAGGCGGGTGCGTCACCGGCCTGGCCTGCGGTGACGGTGATTGCGAGGGGCCGTGCGCGGCCGTCTGCGGCCAGGTGGACCTTGGTGCTCAGCCCGCCGCGGGAGCGTCCGAGCGCGTGATCGGCTGGCTCTCCCGGGCGGGCCGCCCCTTTTTGCGTGCTCCGGCGGCGTGCTGGTGGGCCCGGACGACCGTGGAGTCCACCGACACCGTCCAGTCGAGGTCGTCATCGGTGTCCGCTGCCGCCAGGACGGCGGCGAGGATCATCTCCCCGGTGCCGTCGACGGCCCATCTGATCAGCCGTTTGTGAGCGGTCTGGAACGAGCCGAGCTCGTGGGGAAGGTCTCGCTAGGGCGAGTTGGTGCGGTACTTCCACGCGATGGCCTCGAGCGTGCGGCGGTGGTCGGCCCATCGCCGCCAGCGGACCGGATCGGCCGGCATCAGCGGCTCGATCCGGTCCCACATCGCATCGGTGATCACTAATCGGACGGACACATCCGATCAACTGACCAACCCATCAAAGAGACACGCTCTAGTCGACGAGCTCGATTTCAATAGCCAGGCACCCCAACCGTTCCTTGTCCGGCGGGTAGATGCGCCTGATGTTGGCCAGTTGCTCCTCACGCGTCGCTTCGGGGTTCACCTGGGAGGGCCCTTCGGCGTCCAGGAGCTCCTCGAACGAGGTGTACTCGGCAACGCGTGTCACCCGCGTCATGCACGACCGGTCGGTGTTCTTCACTGCGAACCGGATCAGGTCACCGACCGCCAGGCCGTCGAACTTCGGGTACTTCACCCGGACCTCCCGGGTCTTGCGGCCGGCGGCCACGAGATCGAAGTACTGAGGGTACAGGTTCAGCTCGATGACGCGGGCTGAGGTGGTGCTCATGTAGCCGGGCTCCCTGCGGGTAAGGACATCAGCCGCGACAGCTCCGCAGCCGAGTACGAGCGGAAGAAGTGCCGGGGGTGGGACAGCAGCAGTCCCGCCAGGTGCAGCAGGCGGTTCGCGAACTCCCCAACGGTGCCGGGCCACTTCCGGGTGTCGAGCATCCACGGTTCGGCGCCCGCGGGCAATGCCGCCTCCCCAGAGCGGATGAGGCTCTTGGAGAGCTTGGCGCCGGTCTCGGCGACGATCATCGGGCAGAACAGCCGAGCGGGCAACTGGCCCCGGGTCAGGCCAACGGCCTGGAGCGCGCCGTCGACCAGGAGGCTTCCGGGCATCCAGTCAGTGCCCTTGACCATCACCTGGAGGATGTCGGCCTCCGCGAGCGCGGCGAGTTCCTTGATCATGTTCCGGTAGAGCGTGGCGAGGTCGAGGTAGCCGCCGCCGGTGGGTGTGATGGTGACTGTGTAGGGGCCGTGGTGCAGGCAGACCGCCGACACGCGCGCGAAGCCGCGGCCGGCGTCTTCCATGCGGGTGCGTTGTGCGTACTTCTCCGCCCAGCCGCAGGAGTGCGGGCAGGGCACCCGCAGGTGCGGGACTCCCGTGGAGGGGGCCAGCCAGAGGCTTGCGGCGTCCAGGCGCGGCAGCACTCGCAGCCACGTCTGCCGGAACGGACCGGTCGCTTGCTGCTGCGAGTAGGTCTCCACGCTGTACGGCACGGCCAGCCGCTTGGAGAGGGCGTCGAACAGGGGTTGGTAGAGGGTGCCGATCAGGTGGGCGATGCCGTCCGTGCCGAGGGCTTGGGCGTAGGCCCGCTGGTAGCGGTTCCCCGATTCCGGGTCGGTGACCAGCTCGTGCGGCGCGTTGTCCAGTGCCGAGAAGCGGACTTTCACGGGCAGGCTGTGGCGGTCGCGGAGCCGGGCGGCCGTGGCGAACGCCATCGACTGCACGAGTGAGGTGCCGGCGTGGGGGACGCCGTTGATCTGCGTGCCCACCACCAGGGCGATGCCCAGCGGCTTGCTTGCGTGGATTCGCGGGGTGAGGACGTCCTCCACGTTCGTCAGGGCGTTAGCGAGGACGGTGTTCGGGCTTATGAGCGTCATGGTGCTGCCTTGTCTCGTGTCGGTGAGTTGCTGATTGCGTGGGTCGGGCTGCCGAGCCGAATGATCTGCAGGGCGGGGCTGGCATGGCAGTTCTTGTGGGTGAGCGCGGCGGCATGTCCGGTCCTCGCGTGCCCGCGCCGGAACAGAGGGGGTGCAAGGGCCAGGTGAGCCCGACATGTTGAGGGGCTCGCACCCTGGGGTGCGGGCCCCTCAATCCGACTGCCGGAAGGGAGGGCGGGAACGTGCGGAGCACCGTGTCCGGCCGGGAGGCGGGCTTCGGGACAGCGCTACTGGGTGGCGGTGTGGGTGACCACGAGGAATTGGTCGGTGCGCAGGTCCATGACGACCTGGGCGTTGGTGCCCTGGGCGCGCTGGTGGGCGGCGTACTCTTCGGCCGGCCAGGAGCCGCGGGGGCCTCCGGCGGGGAACCGCTTCAGGATGGTCCGGGTGGCCTGCGTGCTGGTGATGGCCATCAGGCGTCACCGCCGTTCACGCGCTCGTGGATGTCGATGAGGGTGGCGATGGCGTCGGGGTTGTCTGCCTCGCCGACCCACTGCCCGAGCGCGGTGAAGACGGGGACCTGGTCGCGGTCGGCGTCGAAGATGACGCAGTAGTCGCCGTAGCGGTCCATCACCATGCCCCGCAGGACCGGGATGAGTCCGATGTCCAGGACCTCCAGGGCGTCGACGGTAAGCCGGGCGGGCTCGCCGGGTGCCGGCGGCTGGACCAGAGTGCCGGTGACGCGCAGCAGGTCGCCGGGCTGTATGCCGTTCAGCAGCTCGTGCGTGATGCGGGGGTCTCCGCTGGTGCAGGTGACGACCGTGTGGGGGGCGTCGTCGGCGAGCGCGTCGATGTCGGCGGGTCGGACGATCAGGTCGAAGGTGGCGGTCCCGATGCGCGGGCCGGGGACGGGTATCGCGTCGACCCAGCCGTCGACGGCGCAGTGCTTGGTGTCCATCAGTTGGCCTCCGCCAGGGGCTTGGTGGGGCGAGGGGAGCGGGGTCGGGTGGTGCGCTGGGCGATGTCCAGCAGCTCGCGGTTGCGCTTCCGCTGGGCATCGGTCAGCGGCCGGGCCTTCGCGCCGTGGCGATGCCAGAGCGGGGAGGGGGGCGGCTCGGGGTAGGCGAGGGCGTGGTCGACGTCGCGGTCGGTGCTGCTCATGGAGTTCCTCCAGGTGGAGGTCAGGCGTGGTCGCCTTGGCCCTTGGACTTGGGCTTCGGCGCGAGGTCGGAGGCGAACCGCCCGAGGCGGGCCTCAACGGGGTTGGCGGTGATCCAGCCCTCCGCGCATGCCTTATGCACGGGCTCCCCGGAGTGGGAGCGCATGGGCGTGGGCTGGCCGCACAGCGTGCAGGGGAGGTCATGCCAGCAGTCGAAGTGCTGGCCGTCCCGCCAGACGAGAAGCTCACCGGGAGCCGGGATCAGGCCCGGCTCGAACGGCGCCTTCTCCTTCTTGCGTCCCGTGCGGGTCACGGCCGGAAGTCGGGCAGCTGCTGGAACACCTGCGCCAGCAGGTCCGGCTTCGGCTTCCAGGCCGGGAGCGCGCCCGTGGCGGGCACGGGCAGGGCAAGCTCCTGGACGTCGGCGAGGACCAGGTGGTGCGCGCCGCGCTCCGCCCAGGGGCTGGCGCACTTCTCGGGTCCCTGATCGGGGTGGCAGCCGGTGAGGCGGGCGACGCCGATGACCGCACCCAGGTGCAGTTCGCGGCCGCGGATCGCGGTGGCGACCAGCGGGTCGCGCAGCACGGCGGACTCCGGCTTCGTCTTCCCGGCGTGGATGAGGACCCAGCCCTCCCACGGCCAGTGCACCGGCCTGTTCTCCGGGTTCTTGCCAGCGAGGATGCACGTGGCCCACGGCTGGCGGATCGTGATGCCGCGGATCCAGTCGCCTTCGGGGAGAGTGATCACGCTCATGCGGCTCGCCCCCACACCGCGGTGCCGGAGCGCCCCACGCGGCGGCCGTTGATGGACGGCACCGAGCCGGTCAATGGCACGGCGGCGGCCGTCAGTAAGAGGGTGCGCTGGCCGATCCGGCCCTGAACGCGCAGGAGGGACGGCATACTTGGGTTCTCCGTCTCGTCTCGTGCGGGATGGATGGGCCCGGGGCAGCCGACGAAGCCGCCAAGCAAGTGCGGCTGTCCCGGGGCGGAGCTACAGCGCGAAGTCGCTGCGGCTGGTCCAGCTGACGGGGTTGTGCCAGAGGCTGGCCTTCGCGGCGGGCCACTCCATCTGCCAGCCGGGCCGAAGCCCGCGCGCTCCCCAGCTGTCCGGCTGTTTGCCGGGGATCTCGAGTCCGGCCGTGTGCGCGGCGAGCGCGGCGTCGTACACCTCGTGGGCGCGGCGTAGGGCCGCGGCGGGGGAGTCGGCGACGCCGGTGAAGACGTGCACGCCCTTGCGGGCCGGGTTGGTGGTGTCGTGTATCGGGACGTCGACCTCATAGAACTCGGTGCGCGGCATGACGCCCATCTCCTCTCCGTGCCAGTGCTTGAGGGGTCACCGCGACCGCCCCGCCTCCGTGGTGCGGAAGGCCGGGGCGGCACGGAGAGCCCGTCAGGCAGCGACGGCGGCGGGGGAGTCGAGGCCTACGCCGCGGAGTGCGTCCAGGACGTACGCGTCGAAGCGGGCCTGGTGCTGGGCAGCGACCGCATGGCCGGTGGCACGGCCGTAGGCGTAGCTGTACGCGTACATGCTGGCGTCGGTGTCGGCGAGGGCCTGGTCGACGGCGCGGCGCGCGAGGTGCTCGATCCAGGTCTGCGCGGCGGACTCGCGGCGGGCGTGCGACGTCGTGAGGGCCACCGACTCCGCCCACCGTCCGCTGCCGCAGGCGCGGCCGCCGCACTGCGCCCAGTTCCACTGCCGCTGGCGCATGCCCTCAGGCTCGGCGTCCCAGTCCGCAGCCCAGCGGACGGCCTGCTCGGGGATCTGCTGCTGGACGACGTCCAGGACGTCGCGGCCGGCGGCGCCGAGCGCGCGGTGGGCGTCGGTCTCCTCGAGGACGCGGATCCGGTGGGAGAGCAGCCGGTAGGGGTAGTGGCGCTGGCCCCAGTTGCCAGTCTCGCCCAGCGGCTGGACGATCCACAGCCGCACGGGCCAGGTGATGGGCCAGATGCCGGTGTCCTCCAGCGCCTCGCCGACGCGGTTGACCATGCGGAAGTACGAGAAGGGGCTCTCGTCGAACCACAGGTTGGTGCAGGGCTGGGGGTGGTCGACGAACTGGCCGACGTTGGCGGCTAGGTTCACCGGGGTGCCGGCGTGCCGGGACATCTCGATGATGCCGTCGGCGGGGGTGGTGATGTACCAGGTGACAGGTTTGTGGGCCATGCGGTCCTCCACGGAGGGGTGTTGGCGGCTGGGGCCGCTCGATAACCGGGTGTTGGTCGGTGTGCGCACGTCGGCGGTCAGGCGCGGTAGACGGGCGGGCGGACTCCGGCGCGGAGTTCGCGGATGATCGAGCAGGGGCCCTTGGTGGCGCAGTATGCGTCGTCGGTGTCGGGGAGGGCGTTGGCTGTGGTGCCCCACATGTCGCGGGCGACCGCGTTCACGGCGCGGAGCATCTCGCCGTTGTTGGGGCGGCAGGCGCTGTTCTCGTGGCCGACGCCGTGCCGGTGGGCGCTGATGATGTGCTGGCGGGCCTGGCGGGCGGCCCAGCGGCGGCTGTCGGGGCCGGTGTTTTCGTGGACGTGCCCGCAGTCGTGGAAGGTGTCCATGTGGCAGGCGGTGCAGTGGTAGGTGACCAGTTGCTCCGGGTTGCCGCCGGGAAGCCACGTGCCTTCGAACTCGTAGACGATGACCTCAGCGCCTGGGGTCTCGGTGTGCGCGAAGGCGGTGACGAGGCCGACGCCGTCCGCGATCCCACCGCGCTGCGCCTGGTTCCAGAAGACGCGGGGGAGGAAGTCATCCCAGCCCTTGCCGTGGGGCCACTGGGCGTATGACGCCCTGCGAAGCGTCGAAGGTCGCCTTGCCGTCGACGTTCTCGCGCTTGTACTGCTCGATCTGCTCGATCGACCCGAAATACGTCGCGGAGAATTCCTCGGACTCCAGGAAGATCAGCCCGTACCCCTCGGGGCGGGTGTCGTGGCCGTTTTCCCGCAGCATCTCGACCATGTCCTCGTAGCCGGGGTTCCCCGGGGCGATGGTGCCGACCAGCGGTAACCGGTAGCGGTCGCAGCTGGTGACGTGGGCCGGGTTGGTGTCGCTGACGTTGTGCGCGGTGCCGTACGTGTAGGTGATCGTGATGCCCATGGCGGGACGCCCTTCCTGGGATAACGGCGGGCGCCGGGTGCGGCCGGCGCCCTGTGGGTTGGGGTTGTGCGGCGAAGCGTCGGCGGCGCGGCTCACGCGCGGACCGCGTCGGCGTACTGCGCTTCCAGGTCGGCGCGGCCCTGGGGGTCGTCGTCCTGGTCGGCGGCCTCCTGGTCGACGCCGTCGCCGTGGACGGTGCAGACGATGTCCGGGTCGCTGTCCATGGCTCCGGTCAGCGCCTTGTGCAGGTCGGTGACCGAGTAGACCGGCGCCCACGCCTGCCCGGCGCACTCCGGGTCGAAGGGGCAGGGCAGCAGGACGTCGAAGCCGAAGTCGCCTTCACCGTCGACGTCGTCGCGGTAGGCCAGGGTGAGGTACTGCTGTCCGAGGCGGATCTCCGCGACGCGGTCCCGGCCGGTCACCAGGTCCGAGCCGGGCTTCCACCGCCACAGCGGCAGGATCTCCGGGCCGAAGAAGCGGCGGACCAGCAGCAGATCACCCAAGCCGGTGCTGCCGTCGCTCCCGAGGTCGGCCTCCCGGGCCTGCGAGAGCCGCTGCAGGAACGGCTCCAGGCGGTACAGGGAGTCGGCTAACAGGGCCTCGTTGAAGCCCTCCGCACGCAGCGACTGGTGGGAGTGGACCATCGCCTGGTGCTGCGCGCGGACGGTGTCCTCCGGGACGGTGCGGTTGGCCGGGCGCGGTCCCTGCCGTGCGACACAGACGTCAGCCGGGGTGACCACGATGACCGCGATGGCAGGCATGTTGTGCCGCTTGGCGGCGGCGACCAGCGGCTGCCTGGATTCGCGGGATACGTTCGTGGCGTCGACGACCGTGAACAGCCGCCGGGCCATCCGGCGCTCCAGGATCAGGTGCAGGACGTCCACCGCGTCGCCCGTTGCCTCTTGGCAGCCGGCGTCGTCGCTGACTGCACACCTCATGGCGTCGAGTGAGAGGACCTGGCTAGCGGGCCAGGTGCCGGCCAGCGTCGACTTGCCCGCCCCGGCGGCGCCGATCAGTACCACCAGGCTGTTCTTGGGCAAGTCCGGGTACAGGGGCGTCGGCGCGGTCATACGGGTTCTCCTTGCGGGTCGAGGGAGCGGGCGGCCCAGATCAGGAGCTGCCCGGCGTTGTCGGTGATGAGGGCGGCGGCCTCGTGCAGCGGGCAGGAGGCGTCGCCGTCGCGGTCGGGCTCGATGCGTTCGGCTCGCTGCGCGGCGGTGGTGAGCAGCTGCGCGACGGAGGCCAGGAACCCGCCGGGCGGGTCGGTGTCCTCGCTCAGTTCGCGCAGGATCGCGGCGAGTTCGGGGGCGTCGATGTCGTCGGCGGTGAGGTCGTCCTGGATCTGCTGGAGGGCCAGGGCGGCGATGTTGACCGAGGCGCGGACGCGTTCCAGGCGGGTGCGGGCCATCGCGGCCGCCGTCACAGCGCCAGGCCTGCGGCGGCCAGGGCGAGCAGGGCCAGAGCGGCCAGGGACAGGTCGACCGCGCGCCGCAGCTGGGTGAACTTGGCGACGGCCAGGACGGACAGGACCCGGATGCGGGCGGCTCGGGTGTCGCCGTCCATGCAGGCCCTGATCTCGTCTTCGTCCAGGCGTGCCCAGTAGGGGAAGGACGCCTTGTCGTCGCCGCGCAGGCGGGGCCGGACGACCAGGAGCAGCAGCACAGCGGCCGCGCCCAGGGCAAGCACGGCGAGCGAGCCGAACACCTTGGTGGCCGGTGGCAGGTCCTTGTCGGCGACGGACGCGAGGCCGGCGAGCACGGCGCCGTTGAAGGCGAGCAGTAAGGACGCCTTGCCGTCCGTGCGTCCGATCTCACTGGCGACCGAGGTACAGGCGGTGTCCAGGTTCTTGTCTACGGCGGAGGGCGGAGCCGTGGAGGTCGTCATGTGCGGGGTTCTCCTTGTCGGGGTTGATCAGGCGGCCAGCTGGTGCGCGGCCGGGGGCGCGATGTAGCTGCCGGGGTCCGCTGGCGTTCCGTCGTGGCATTCGAGGCAGCTGCCGAGGTTTTGAGAGGTACTGGCGCAGAGCACTTGTTCCGTGGCTGTCGTATTCCTGCGGCCACGGTCACGGGCCGGGGAAGGTTCGCTGAACTCTGCGGTCAGACGGCCGAATTGGGGCCGGGGAACCTTGGGGCATAGGTTGACGGCATGGTGGAGGGGGCGAACTCCGCGGCTCAGACCATGCCGCAGGAGCAGCAGACAAGGGGGCGGCATGCCGCCCGGCGGAAGAAGGACAAGGGCGGACTGGCTCGTTCGTCCTTGCTGATGGCTGTTGGCACGGTGGTGTCACGGGCGACGGGACTGATCCGCCAAGTGCTGCAGGCCGCAGCGCTGGGTACGGGCTTGCTGGCCAGTACGTACAACACGGCGAACACAGTGCCGACGAGCCTGTACACGCTATTGATCGGTGGGGCGCTCAACGCCGTGTTGGTGCCGCAGCTGGTCCGAGCCAGGGCAACGCAGCCCGATGGCGGACGCGCTTACGAGCAGCGTCTGGTCACGCTTGTGGTCTGTGTACTGGGTGTGGGGACGGCGCTGGCGGTGTGGGCGGCGCCGCAGATCGTGGGCCTGTACATGCGAGACACCCCGGACAGTCACGAGGCGTTCGAGCTGACGGTGACGTTCGCGCGGTTCCTGTTGCCGCAGATCTTCTTCTATGGGCTGTTCAGCATCTACGGGCAGGTGCTGAACGCTCGAGAGAAGTTCGGCGCGATGATGTGGACCCCGGTGCTGAACAACGTCGTGCTGATCGGCATGTTCGCCGCCTATCTGGGGCTGATGACGGTTCCCGACCGGGTGGAGGACATCACCGCCGACCAAGTGCAGTTGCTGGGGATCGGGACAACGGCAGGAATCGCCCTGCAGGCCGTGGCCCTGATTCCGTTCGCGCGGGCAGCCGGTTTCCGTTTCCGCCCGCGGTTCGACTGGCGGGGCACAGGCTTGGGCAAGAGCGTCCATGCGGCGAAGTGGACGCTGCTGTTCGTCCTGGCCAATCAAGTGGCGCTGACGGTGGTCACGAACTACGCCAATGCCGCCGACCAGGAGCTGCCGCAGGCCGGCGCAGGCTACTCGGCCTACACCTACGCGCAGACCATCTGGATGCTGCCGCAGTCGATCGTGACGGTGTCCCTGGTGACGGCCTTGCTGCCGCGTATGAGCCGGGCCGTCGCTGAGGGGCGCATCCCGGATCTACGCGCGGATCTGTCCCGGGTGCTGCGGATCAGCGGCGTGGTCATTGTGCCCGCCGCGTTCCTCTTCCTCGCCCTGGGCCCGCAGATCTCCTCGCTGCTGTTCGCCCACGGGGCGGCGGACGCCGCCTCGGCCCGCCCGCTGGGGTACATGCTGCAGGCGTTCGGACTCGGGCTCATCCCGTTCTCCGCCCAGTACCTGCTGTTGCGCGGCTTCTACGCCTTCGAGGACACCCGGACTCCGTTCTTCATGGCGGCGTGGATCGCGGGCGTGAACATCGCCCTGGCCACCGCGTGTCATTTGCTCCTGCCCGCCCGCTGGGCGGTCGTCGGCATGGCCGGCGCCTACACCCTCTCCTACGTGGCCGGGCTCGCACTCACCGCGCATCTGCTTCGTAGGAGGCTTGGGGGTCGTATCGACGACGGCGGCCTGCGCCGCACCTACGTGAAACTGTTCTGCGCCGCGGGCCCGGCTGCTGGGGTGGGTTGGGCTGCGGCGCGTGCGTGTGCGGGCCTGGGAAGTGGAACGTGGCCTACGGCCGTCGCACTGGCTACCGGGGCGCTGGCGACAGCCGTGGGGTATCTCCTTCTCGCCCGGCTGATGAAGGTCAACGAGTTGCGTCGTCTGCCCGGGATGCGCTGAACAGGCAGACGATGCAAGGAGGCGTGCTTCATGGGCGGTCCTGCGCGCGTCTGGCGATGTAGTCAGTCCAGTTGCGTTTGACGAAGTTCGCCCAGTCCGTCGCGTTGTCGATGCTGGTCCCGGTGAGAACGGCAAGGATTGAGGCAGGAACGTCGGCTGCCAGCGCGAGACGGGCGGTGTTGCGGCCCGCAAGGCCGCCCAGTCCGAGCCGCCTGAGCTTCAGGTAGATGTACTGCGACTGGATGGGGCGGGCCGGGTTCAACCCGGCGAACAACCACGGAATTGTGCTGGCAGCACGGTTGGATTCCCAGGCGTCCTCGGCGTGATGGAGCTGCTGCCGGACCAGGTGAGCCAGCCGTGGTGGCAGTGTCAGGAAGCCTCCATCGAGTTTCAGTTGGACAGCCGAATCCTGCATGACGACGTCGTCGACGGTCAGTTCAAGAATGCGTGTGACCTGCAGTCCCATGAGCAGGACAAGGCTGCCGATAACACGGACGTCGAGGGGGAGCGTGGCGTCGTTGACGCAGCGCCTGAGCTGTTCGACGCGGTCGTCATCCTCGATGAAGGTTGCGGGGTCTTCGGGGGAACGGGTCGGCACTTCGAGGCTTGAGGTGAGGCCGCGCTCGTTGGTCCAAAGGACGAAAACTCTGACGTCCCTGCGGTTCGGAGGGCCGCTGACCAGCCATTGTTCGAGGTTCGTCTGCTTGAGGTCCGGCAGCGCGATGCCTTGTTCGTCGAGCCAGGTCAGCAGCTCCAATGCGCGTCTGATCTGCGAGCGCCGGTGACCGTCCCTGACGGCCTGGCCAGCATGTCCGCGTGCCATGCGCCGGTGGCGATGGATCAGGTGCCAGTGGGCGAAGGGGCTCACTATCTGGCGGTGATGAGCGGGTACCTCCCGGAGAACGGCGTCTGCCCAGCGAGGCAGGCGCTCGACCGCCTCGTTTCGTTGTGGCAGCACCCCTGCGGTCGACAGCAGGTCTCTGGCATAGGAGGTGGTCGGAGTGTCGGGCAGTTCGTCGAGGTCGTGATGCCGGAGCTCGGCACCAGTTCGCGCGAGGCGGGTCAGGAGTTCGGGGACACCCTGGTGGTTGAGCCAGTGAAGGATCCGTATGGGGCGGTCGGCGCCGTGGAGGGCCGTGTGAATAGCTCGTACCTGGGGGGGGATCCCCTTCGGGGACGTGCTGAGGAGTTCGTTCAACCGCTGGTCGAGGACGCAACGGGTGCAGTAGCCCTGTCGGGAGAACAGGCCGCTGGTGCCGCATCCCCGGCAGCTGTAGGTGAGTTCGGTGCCAGCGCACGGCCCGCAGAGCGTCACTCCATCAGGACTACGGCCGATGAGCGGCCGTACGGCGGCGCAACTGGAGCAAGCACTCGGCGTGCGGCGTACCCGGGTGTAACAGGTGTTGCAGACGGGGCCCAGTGGCCACTGCGCCTGGACCGGGAGGAGCCGCTTGCATAGAGCGCAGGGGTGCGGTTGCCTCGGAAGACACGGTCCGCAGATCGGAGCGTCCGTAGACGACCTCAGACACGGCCGCGTGCGGCCGCACTGCGAGCAGGTAGCGGTCGGAAGCCGGTAACAGCTCACGCAGACGTCGGGAGTCTTTCCCCGGCCACGTCTGATGATCTTGCGTTGCTGGCCGCAGATGCCGCACACGCGTGTAGGCGGCCGGTAGCAGCGCCGGCAGACCGGGCCGTCGGGAGTGAGGGCCTGGGCGGGTCTGTCCTCGCCGCACGAGTGGCATCGGTGGAGCGGCCGGGGTGCACATCCCTGGCAGAGGACCGTCCCGTCGGTGATCCGGGCGGTCGGTCGTCTTTGCCTGCCGCAGCGGCTGCACTCCGCGTGCTGGGATTTGCCGTAGCAGCTTCCGCACAGCTGAGCGTCCCCACGTCGGAGCGCGAGCCGCATGTGCCGTCCGCACTGCGAGCACTCGGCACGCGGTGCCTTCGCACGGGCATAGCAGCCGCTGCAGACGTTGCCCTCTTCAAGTTTGTGGTCCAGGGGACGTGAGGCCCGGCCGCAGAAGCTGCAGGTGGGCGCAACGACGCCCTGGATGCCGTGGCTGATCAACGTGTCGGCAAGCCGCACCAAGACACCGGGCATCCGGCCTCCGGGCGCCGCGAGGGCCGTGGGGTGCTGACGGAGATGCTCGTCGAGGAGGAGAGCGGCACTGCCGCGCACCACTGCGTCCTCAAGTATTTGGTGGAGCGACTCGTCAGACAGTTCGGGGGCTGCTGTCAGGAGGTGCTGTCGGATGCGGCTCAGGGCGGCGGCCGTCTTGGTCGGCGGTTTCACGTCTGATCGGGCCGCCGGACGGTCGTTCTGCGCGGACGCGGCTGCGAGGTGCTGGTCTCACCTGCGGCTTTGCGGACCTCAGCGTTGACCGCCTTGACCTCGATCAAGTCGTTGGGCTGGCATTCCAGGATGTCGCAGAGAGCTGCGAGGGTGTCGGTGGAGAGCCGCTGAGGCGTCCCGGTGACCAGGCGGAAGACCTGCTCACGCGAGAGGTGAATACCGCGCTCGGCCAGCAGGGGCTGCAGGGCCGTGGTCTGGAACATGCCCTTCTCGGCCATGCGGAGGCGCAGGTGCCAGGTGATGCCCATCTTGCGGATCATGCGGGTTCCTCCCACAGGTCGCTGTGGCGTTCCTTGAGCGAGCGCTCCAGGAGCCGGTTGCGGTAGTCGTCCGAGACGCCGGTGTAGATGGCCGTGGTGCTGGCGTAGGCGTGACCTACCTGATCCTGGACGAACCTCTCCGGATAGCCGAACTCGATGAGGTGCGTCACGTAGCTGTGCCGCAGCGAGTGCAGGTCGAGTTCTTCCGGCAGGTCGGCTTCCTGCCGAGCAGTGTCGAAGGCCTCGTTCAGACGTCTGAGCGACAGCCGTCCCCGCCGTTCAGTGACCCACAGGGCGGGGTGCCGGCCGGGCGAGAACGACGGTCGCACCTCGTGCCAGTACTGCTCGAGAACGTCGACGGACCAGTCCATCTCCGGCACGGTCAGCACCAAGCGGCGCTTGGGCGGTCCTCCCTTGGATGCCTTGCCGTAGCGCACGAACACTCCGCCGAAGCGGCCGTAGGACGGCACTTTTGCGTTGCGGCGCATGTCAGCAAGGTCAAGACCGCAGGTCTCCTGGCGACGCAGTCCGTACGCATAGACGATCTTCAAGACCATCGCGTCTCGCAACGCAGCAAGCGCTCCTTTGCGGCGCCGCTTGCGGATCGAGTCGACCCTGCCGTCGGCAGCGTCGAAGAGTTGCTGCACTTCGTCGTAAGTCAGCGGCCGTCGCCCTGGACCACCCTCGTACTCACTGCTGTGCGTGATGGTGTTCCACTCGTGAAGAATCTGCACGGGCTGCTGTCCGAAGGAGTCGTAACAGACCTTGGGCCAGTCGTAGCGCTCGTCAGTGATGTAGTCGCAGAACATCCGTATGGCGTTCTGGTAGTTGCGCGCTGTCGACACCGCGAAGGTCGGCCGTCGCGCCCGCAAGTAGTCCAGAAAGGCTTCGACCTCACCCGGCTGCCACTGCCAGGGATAGAGGTTGGAGTACTCCGCGAACCGCTTCAGCAGCGCCAGGCGTGGCTTGACCGTGGCATCGAAGTTCAAGAACCGCGACCGCTGTTGCCTCGCCCATCCTTCCAGCATCGCGTTGAACACAGCTGGCTCCGGATCGAGGTGGACCACCCCTTGAGCCAGGACCAGATGGGCGGCACCCGGCATCCCCTGCGCATCACTCATGTTGCTTATAATGCAACATCGTTGAATCTGACTGACAGGCAGGTCAGACTTGCTCCGCTACCCGATGAGCGCCGGATAGGGTGCCATCCGACCTGGCAGCAGGCTCTTCATCGCCGACGCCGTATGTTGCATCCAACGCAATACCGCCCGTTTCAGGCACGCGAAGTACCGGCGCTTGCACAGCGGACATGTCTGGCGAGCTGCCATGGCCTTGTCGAGCGCGAGCTCCTGGGCCAGAGTCGGTTTCCGCTTCGGCTTGGCGAGGTCGACGCGGTACAGCCACGCCCAGCGCCCGCCCTTGCGCCAGATGAGCCGGGCAACGGGCTCCTGGCCGCCGGGGCTCAGGCCCATGGACCGCAACTGGCGGCGGGTGGCGAGACCGGTCATCGGTATGGGGCCAGCTCCCTGCAGCGCGGCGAGCACTGCCACGGCGCCGGGGGCCTGCTTGAAGCCGAAGTCCGGGAAGCTTCCGTCGTCGTACAGGTCGACGTCGACCAGGTCGGCCTCGTCGACGCACACCATCACGCCCTCCAGGCGCCGGGCAGCCGGTCGGGGCGGTGCGGGTAGCGGGGGCCGAGACGCTGCGGGCGGGGCCGGCCGATCCGGCGGCGCGGGCGGGGAATGAGCACGAGCGGTTCCTCCAGGTAGTTGGTGGACAGCGCTGCGCCCCGCAGACGTCGTGCTGGTGTCGGCGGGGCGCCACGTGCGGCCGGGCGGCCTGGCCGGTCCTCGCCCGGCCCCAGAGCGGGGCGGGCGAGGACCAGGCAGGGCGTCAGGTCAGCGGGCGGTGCGGAAGATGCGGCGGCCCACGACCGCGCCGGTCAGCGCTGGAGCGGGTGGATGTTGTCGCCGTGGTCGTCACCCGCCGGAGTGGGGGCGGGGATGGTGGCGTGCAGGTGGAGCGCGGGGTTGGCCTGGTACTGCGGCGGGTGGTTGTGGACGATGGGCCGCAGGGTCAGGCCGCGCAGGGCGAAGATGCTGGCCAGTGCCCACATGAGGGCGGCGAGCCCGGTGGCGGCGGCGCGGCCTCCGGCCGGTGCGGTGGACGAGATCATGGCGAGGCTGCCGATCCCGAACAGCAGCCAGGCGATGCGGGCGCCTGCGTTACCGAAGAACCCGCCGACCAGCCCGAGCAGCCCGGTCAGCTGCCAGAACGCATACAGGGCGGCCGGGGCGACGGCGAGGTGCGTGGCCTGGTCGGCGAGGAACACGCGGACGGGGTGGTCGACCGTGCCCCACAGGCCGCTGCCGTCGCTGGCGGCTGGTGGCCGGGACGTTGGACAGGCCCTTGAGCGTGGCGGAGGTGATGTCGCCGGCGGCGTCCAGCATCAGCACGATGAGGCTGAGTCCGCCGAACAGCGCGGCCGTTTTGATCCAGACAGCGACCTCGTGCCAGCTGGCGTGCCGGGCCTGGCCGATCTCCTCCCACCGCTGGTGGAGGAAGCCGCCCTCCTCCCAGGACTCCCGCCACGCGGTGCGCAGCCGCGCCAGGCGCTGCTTGCTCTTCTTGGCCGGCGGTAGTTCGAACTGGTCGAGGATGCTGTTCGGGCGGTGCTGGCCGTTCATCTGCCTGCCGTTGTGGGACATGGTGCCCTCGCTCCTTCGGCTGGGAAGTCGGTGGTGCGCTTGGTGGGTGTCCGGCCGGGTGGCCTGCCCCCGCGTCCGGCCCCCGGGCAGGCGGGGTTCGGGCGCGAGGCAGGGGACCCGGAGCGGTTAGAGGCCGCGGGCGTCGGCGAGGATGGCGGCCTGGTCGACCATGCGGAGGGGGACGCGGGCCGATCCGTGGGCGTCGTTGAAGGACGGCACGGAGTCCACGTCGTCGCCGAACTCGCGGCGGATCGCGTCCAGGAGCACGGAGGCGGCGCTGGCTTCCAGGCCTCTGTCGCCGCGGGCCTCGGCTCGGATGGCTCCGAGCATGCAGCGGGCGCCGTCCTCGTCGACCAGGGCGCCGGAGCACCAGCCGCCGGTGAGCAGCCGGTGGTGGGCTCGCTGCAGAAGGGCGGTGACCGGGGTCGGGTAGGGCTCCGGTGGCGCCTGGAGTGTCGGGGTCAACGGGACGGTGACGATGTCGGCCAGGTCCACGGGCTCGGTGGGGATGTGCGCGGTGTTGACCTCGTAGGCGACGGCCGCTTCGTCCAGGCGCGCGGTCATCGCCGCGTTCACCAGAGTGAGGCGTTCCTCGAGGGAAAGTTCTGCCGGCGGCGGGGCGGGGTGGTCTATGGCGGGGGAGAGCGAGGCATGGGACATCGGGGCTCCAGGCAGGGGGCGCCGAAGGGCGCCGCCGGTTGGTGTCCGGCGGCGCCCTTCGGCGTTGTGTAGCGGGGGTTTGGGCGTTCAGGTGTCACCGCATCCGCGCCCCGGGCATCCTCGGACCAACAAGCGCGGGGGAAGGGGCTGGGGTGGAGTTCGTCTTCGAGTGCGGGTGGTGCGGCGAGGACAACTACTTGGTGGGCAAGCAGGTCGGCTTCTGGGTCGACAAGTGGGAACTCCCCTCTGAGTGGGACTGCTGGAACTGCGAGGGACTCAACGACACCCCGGACCCGCCGTGGACGGAGGCGTAGTCAGAGGCTGGAGAGCAGTCCGGCGAGCGAGGCGAGGCCGCTGTTGATGGTCGGGGCCAGGCCGGTCGCGGCGAGGGTGAACCCGAACAGGGTGCAGGCCAGCGCGGAGCCGACGCGGAGGTAGCCGCCCTTGATCAGGACGACGACGATGATGCCCAGCAGCACGGCGGCGGAGATGGACAGGGCCACGGTGGTGGTGCTCCTTCACAGGGGTCGGGTGGGGCCGGCGCGGCGCTCGGGCAGGCCGGCCCCGGGGGATGGGGGTGTGATCAGGCGTCGGTGAGGCTCTTGATGGCCTCCAGCGCCTGGCGGGGGGAGGCGACCTGTTCGGAGCGGCGGCTGCCGCTCTTGGAGCCGCGCCCGCTGCCGCCCTTGCCGCCGCCTCCGCCGCCGCGCCGGCGGGAGCGGCCCTCGCCGTCGTCGCCGTCCTCGTCGGGCTCGGGCCAGAACTCGCCGGGCCTGACGGGCTCGTTCCAGTCGAACCACAGGCCGCGCTTGTCCAGCTCGCTGATCTCGTAGTCGGTGAGCCGGTTGACCTCGTCGGGGAACAGCCGGGAGAGGTCGGTGTCGAAGTCGGCGTACAGCGACCGCATGAGCACGGCGCGGCCGTTGTCGAGGACGATGACCGCGACGCCGCCGGTGGAGACGCCGTTCTCCGGGTCGGCCTCGCCGCGCATGGCCCGCTCGATCGCGGAGCCTTCGCTGCGGGAGTAGCGGGCCGGGATGGTCGGCACGTCGTAGGCGTTCTCCATGGTGCCCTCCGCCGCCTTGCGGGTGGCGCCGGGCGAGCCCATGTTGAAGATGACCGGGCGGCTGTTTTGCCGCAGGTTGTCCTTCATCTCGGTGGAGAAGCCGTTGTGCGCGAACGGCGACTGGCCGGCCGGGTTGAAGCCGATGCCGTACTTCAGTCCGGTGACCGTGAGGTCCTCGCCGTCCTTTTGGATGGACTCGCCGAAGTCCGAGTCCTGGGCGGCGGTCATGAACTCATCCGCGTACACGTTGAGCTGCCGGTAGGGGCAGCGCGTGTCGCCCGGCTTGTAGTCGTGCGGCTGGCCGTCGTGCGGCCAGGGCATCTCCGCCCTTATCTCACACAAGGCTTTGGCCGCCCGCAGGGAGCGGGCCATCCACAGGGCGTTGGAGCCCTGCCGGTCGATGTACTTCCCGAGCACGGTGGTCTTTTCGTCCTTGCGGACGGTGGACAGCCACACCACCTGGCCGTCGAGGGACTGGGCGGCCATGTTGATCGCGAAGAACTGCGTCTTGCCGGAGCGGGAGACCCCGAGGGTGAGGCCGTGGGCGGGGGCGTTCTTGTCGTGCTGGTACACCATGGTCTTCACCGGCTGGCCGGTGATGGTGAACCCGCACACGTACATGCCCTTGGCGTCGGGGGTGAGCAGCTCGCGGGTGGCGGGGAAGATCGCGGACAGTGGCGGGGTGTCGAACGCGCTGATCAGGAACTCCGAGCCGTCGATGAGGACGAACACGCAGGAGTCGTCCTCGGGCAGGTCCAGCGCACGGCAGACCTTGGGCAGGTCAATGCGCGGCGACTCGTTGGAGTCGCTCATCTTCGCCCGGTAGAAGGTCACCCCGCGCTCGTTGTCGCGGGTCTTGTGGACCAGCTCGGAGCCGGGGGCGCCGCCCTTGGGGCCAGCGACCCGGTCGATCCAGCGCTCCTGGTCGGTCGGCTTGGTGCGCCGCCGGGCGTTGGCCTCAGGGGTGATGAGGGCCTCCATCCAGCCGGGTCCGCCCTGGCGGCCGGGCTGGATGGCGACGTCCTTGAGGGTGACGTCGGCCGCGGACACGCCGAACGCGGCTCCGACGATCTCGGGGGAGAGGCCGGTGATCGGCCGCCCGGTCTCCGAGGCACGCAGCAGCAGGGTGAGGTCGTGCCGCATGGCGGTGTGCCGTGTGGCCTTGACGACGTGGGTGCGGGCGGGCATCCCGGCGCGCTCCCACAGCATCCGCGCCTCGCGGGTGAGCTGGTCGGCTCCGTCCTCCGGCTGCGCCACGGTCGGCTCCGCGGCCGGGGCGGGCGCCGGCTGCGGGGCCGGGGCGGCGAGCGCGGGGCGGTGACGGCGGCGGGTGTGCCGGGAGAACGGCAGCACGAAGGAACCGGCCGCCGCCCATCCGGCGGCGAGCAGCCCGTCCAGCCAGTACGGGCCGAAGCCGCCTGTGTGCCCGGCGGCGACGTCGACGGCGGCCGCCAGGACCAGCGGGGTCCAGCGCAGGATCTTGCGTCCGGCACCGGTCTCATCACTCTTGGCGGCCAGGAAGATCCCGCCGATCCCGGCGGCGCCAGCCAGCTGCACCACCGAGTTGACGGGGCTGTCGGGGTAGAGGTTCGGGGCCACGGCCAGCACGGGCGCGGCAAGGGTGTAGGCCAGGCGCTCAAGCGCGACACTGCGCGGCGTGGTCACCGGCTTCTCCTTCGGGAACGAGCACGGGCGGCCCCGCGAAAGCTGCGGGGCCGCCCGTGGCGGGGGTTTGGGTAGGGAGCGGGGTCAGCGGTCGAAGAAGCCCGGCCTGGGCGTCTTCTCGCGCCGGTTGGAGCGGATGTCGTCCAGCGCGCCGTAGAGCTTGGCGTGGGTGCGCCGGGTCTCGTGAGTGAGGTCGACGGTCTCCTGGGCGGTGTCGGACAGCTTCCTCACCTCCCGGGCGGCGCCGTCCAGAGCGGTGGCCACGTTGGCGGTGAGGCCGACGAACTTCGGGTCCAGGTCGGCGTTCTCGATGTCCGTGGCGACGCCATCGGTGTGCTTGGCGTTTTCCTGCATGCTGCGCCACAGTCCGAGAAGGTCGAGGGTGGCGTCATCCAGGGCCTTGCCGAGCTTGTCCAGCTTGGCCTGGACTGCCTTGTACCGGTTGTCGTCGTCGGCCACGGCGGGCGCCGTGCTGGTGTTGCGGGGTGCGAGGTCGCTGCTCAAAGCGGGGTTCCTCCCGTGCTCAGTCGTGGTGGGCGGCGGCCGACGCGTGCTTGCGGCCGGCGTCTTCCTTGGCGGCCATGTCCTCGCCGTAGATCCGGGCGACCATCACGGCCGCGAGCTTGGCGGCCTCCTTGGCGATGCCGCACTGCTCGGCACACCGTTCGGCCTGCGCCTTCATGGTGGTCGCGGAGTCGGCCAGATCGGCGATCAGGTCGGTCACCGCGGTGTCGATGTTGTGGTCGCCGACCAGGTCGGCGGCCATGTCCCGCAGGGCGTCGGCGACCTTGGCGAGGGCCTCCATCAGGGCTTCGGCGCGCTCCTGGTCGGAGGCGGCCTTGATGGCGATGTTCGCCATCTCCATCAGGTACTGGTCGAACGTGATGTCCGTCCGGTGCTGGGCGCCCAAGGCGCCCCCGCCGGACGGCCTGCTGACCTCCGAGCTGCTCACGCTGCTCCCTTCCGTGCTGGTGGGTCGGCTGGTGCCGGGCCGTGCGGTGTGCTTCTCCGGAGCGGGCGGCAGGCCCTTGACGCCGGTGGTCACGGCCGCGGGCGCGTCGGGGACGATGTCCGCGTCGACGATGTCGTCCGCGCCCTTCGCGGCAGACTTGGGCGGGCGGCTGTCGTGCTCGGGCCACTCCACCGTCGGGGTGGAGTCCTCCTCGCCGAACGGGCCGTCCGCCGGACGGCCGCGCCGACCGGCCCGGCCCGTACGACCGGTGCGGCCAGTGCGGCGGGCGCGTCCACGCCATCCGGCCGGTCCCGTCGCACCGGTGCGACGACGCCGGAATCGGCGCCGCTTCTTCGAGCCGTCAGACGGCTCGTCACCGGCCTCTGATGCCTTGCCCGGCTCATCGGACGACCTGGCGCCTTTTGTCGCGCTGGAGGCCCCGTCAGGGCCGTCCTTGGCGCTCTTCTCGCCCTTGCCGTCGGTGCCCTTGCCCTTGTCCTTGGTGTTCTTGTCCTCGCTGTCCTTGTCCTTGGTCAGGCTGACCTTCTCGGTGCCCGCCTTCGCGTCCTTCGCGTCGGCGCGGCGCTTGTCGAAGCGCCGCTGGGCTTCCTCCGCGACGGCCTGGCCCAACGTGGTGCGGCCCGGCGTGGCCGACGCGGCGGCTTCTCGCTTCGCCTTCCGCGCCGCCATCTTGGCCCGGCGGTCCTCCCATGCCTGCTGCCGGTTGGCGCGGGCCTGGTCGCGGTCCTTGCTCCGGTCGGCGATGTCGGCGGCGTGCCCGGCGCTGCGCCGCTCCTGCCGTCCGGACTGCCGGATCCCGGCGCGCTCCTGGCGGCCGCGGGCCCGCTCGGCACGGGCGTTGGACGCCGGGCCGTTCTGGCCCCGGCCGCCGTCGCCCTTGGAGTTGCCGTTCTTGCTGGAGCCGCCAGAGCCCGTCTGAGAGCCTTTCGAGCCGCCGGATGACCCGTTTCGCCTCGAGCTGGGTGTACGGCTGCCAGAGGGCCGGTCAGGGCCCTTTGTTCCGCCCTTGCCGCCTCCGCCGCCTCCGGTCGATCCGGAGCCGGAACGGCCGCTGGAGCTTCCGGAGTTGGAGCCGCGCGACGCCCCAAGCCGGTTCGGTCCTGAGCCGGAGTTGGTGCGGGACGGCCCGGTGCCGCCACCGCCGCGCGAGGACCCGCCCCCGCCGCCGGCCTTCGAACGGCCCTTGTCCGACCCCAGGCCGGAAGCGGACGACTTCGCGCGGTCGGCATCCGCTTTTCCGCGCGCCGCCGCTTTGTCGCTCTTCGCTTTCATCATCGCGGCGTGGAGCCTTCCGTTCTGCTCCATCAGCGCGACTTCCTGCGCGGTGCGGCCCTCCAGCAGCGCAGCCTTCCGCGCTATCTCGGCCTCACGGAAAGGCGCTTCGCTCTCATGGAGCGCCCGCGCCCTTTCGAGCCGGAATTCCAGCCAGTCACCGAGGCGGTCAGCGAGAGAACGAGGCTGTTCGTATTCGCCTTCCTCGTATTCGCCGTCTTCTTCGGTGATTTCCGGTGCCGTAATTCCTTCGGAGCGCAGGGCCGTCGACGGGTCCGGGGCGGCCGGAATCGCCGGAAGTTCCATGGTCGTCTCTTCCGGCGATTCCGGGGGTGCCGGGGGAATGTCTTCCGGCGGCGGAATAGTGTCGCTGTAATCCGGGATCGGCGGTGGCACGTACGTGGAATCACCGCTCCAGGGGCCTTGGACCAAGGTCCCTGTGCCGTCCTCATCGGACATGGTGCGCCTCCCTCCTGGGACTTGACAGAGCGTGGGCTCTTGTGTGCACGCGTGTGCACGTGCACGTGTGCACGCTTTACGCGCGCGAGGCCCCGCCGGAGCCCGGCGGGGCCTTCGCTGGTGACGTTCAGTGACGCGGGGGGTGCTTCGCCACGACCTGCTCCGCGTACTGCAGCAGGTCGTTCCAGATCCGTCCGTTGCCCTCCACGCGCTGGTCCATCGCCGTGATGAACAGGCGGCAGATCAACGCGAATCCGGAGTAGACGTCGCCGCGACCGGCTTTGACGTCCTTGGCCAATCGGGATCGTGCCAGGCGGAGCCAGAATTCCATCTGCCCTGCCTCGCCGCGAGATTCGCGGGCTTTCGTCGCCTCTTCCTTCAGCCAGTTCTGGCGCCGCCGTGCGGAGCGTTCGGCGCTGCTGAGGGGGCGGTTCACGCCGACTCCCGACCCATGTCGTAAATCGACGTGGGGCCACCATAGCCGAGATTCTGCCTCTGTGCACCCTGCTGCGGCGGATTCGGTGCGGCCTGGAGCGGCTGCGGGTTCTTCTTGCGCTGCCTTTCCAGCTCCTTTTCCTTCCTTTCCTTTGCCGTATTCACCACGGCCTCGTCGTGAGCGCGGCGCTTATAGGCGCTCTTTTCCAGGCCCTCGGTGAGGTTGTTCAGGTTCTTGAGCACGTTCCCGAGGGCCTTTTCGACGGGCATCGCGCGCAGCCTGGCGTGGTACCAGCGGTCGCCCTCCACGTGCGTGTCGCGCAGGTGCACACGGGTCTCGTGCGCAAGGGTTTCGAAGTTCTTGCCGATGTCCAGCAGGACCCGCTGAACGTCGGCCAGGTACCGGGCGGTTGCCTCCGGGCTCTGCGCGACGTCGCGCAGAGGGGAGTAGTTCGGGTCGTTGTTGCTGTTCACGGCGGGGATTCCCTCCTGGTGTACTGGTGGGGCTGTCGACTGCTTCCGGCAGTCGCAGCGAGGGCCAGCCCGATTCGAGCGGGCTGGCCCTCACTGGTGTGTGCCGGACGGTGGATCAGGGGCGGTAGCCGCCGGCGAGCAGCTCGGCTGCCTCCTGGCGGTACTCCGACGCGGTGCCGGGCGAGGTGACCGCCAGCTCGTGCTGGATGTCGGCCAGCGGCAGCCGGTCGGCGTCGCCGCCGGCCGCGAGGATCATCCGGGCGACCCGGCGGATCGCTCGCTCGCGCGGCTTGAGCTTCGCGACGTCCTCGGCTTCGACCGCGCGCCGCTCGATTTCGGCAGCGGCCCGCCGCGTTTCGGCAGCAGCCCGCTCGGCTTCGGCGGCTTCCTTCTCGGCACGCGCAGCATCAGCGAGAGCGACCTTCGCGAGGCGCTCCTCCTCAGCCTTCTTCCGGGCGGCTTCGGCAGCGGCGCGTTGCGTTTCGGCAGCGGCCCGCTCCGTTTCGGCAGCACGCCGGTTCGCTTCGGCAGCGGCCTTGCGGGCTTCGACGATGGCCTGGGTCTCGATCGCCTGTGCCTCCGCCGCGGCGACCCTGTCGGCCTCCGCCGCTTCCTTCCGCTTCTCGGCTGCCTGGCGCTCCAGCTCCGCCGCGCGGAGATCCGCTTGCGCCTTCGCCTCGCGCTCCTGGGCCTCCTTGCGCTCCGCCTCCGCCTCGCGGGCTCGCGCTTCGGCGGCCACCGCGCTGTCCAGGGCCTCCTGCTCCAGGGCGGCGGCCCGCTCAGCGGCGGTAACCTGGGCTCGGGCGTGCGCGCGGGCCTGCCCGGTCTGGCCATCGACCTCCGCGCGGACCGCCTCGACCTTGCCCTTGGCGCGCAGCCGCTCGGCTTCCGACTCCGCCTTGGCGACCTCGCTGCGCGTCTCCGCGTCCAGGCGCCGGCGCTCGGCTTCCTCCTCCCGCTCCTGGGCCGCCTGCTCCTGTTCGTCGGGCATGGCCAGGGCCTGGGCGACGGTGTAGCCGTACGGGGCCATCTTCATGGGCAGCAGCTCATCCTCGCTGGCTTCGGAGATGTCGCCCTCGTACTTGCGCTTGAGCCACTGCTCGTAGGCGATGAGCTCCTGGTCACGGCGGATCATCTCCGGGTAGGAGGTGACGCCCCACAGCCGCATCCGGCGGAAGATCCGGGCGGTGGCCACCGGGGCGAGCACCCAGCGCAGCCACGGGATCGAGTCGCGTTCGTCCTGGTCAGGCCGGACAACGCGGTCGATCGAGGTACGGCCCAGCTCCACCACCATGATGAAGAGGACCGGCACGACGCCGTGGGCGCCGGCCGCGACGTAGTCCAGCAGCTTCCAGGCCCCCTCTGGGGCGCCGGACGCGGCGTTGAGGACAACGGTCGCGGCCGTCAGCAGCCACACCGGATAGCGGATCCAGCTGATGGGGCGCTTGAGCCAGGCCATCAGCAGGTCGACCGCGATCATCACCATGATGCCGACGTCGACACCGACCGCGAACAGCTGGCCCTTGCCCAGCGACCCGAAGCGCAGCTCCTTGAAGGCGAACTGGGCAACGTGCTCGAAGGACAGGTACAGGCCGATGCCCGCGAGGGCGAGCGCGGCAACGACGATCGCTCCGGCCGTCCACTTCTGGGTACCGGTCAGCTTCGCCGGGGAGCGGTCCGTTCCGGTTCCACTTTCCGTCTCCGAAACGAACTCCGGCGCATCCGAAACGGTGCCGGTCGTCCGCGAAACCGGCTGAGGCGTTCCCGAAACGGCGGCCGGTGCGCCCGTCTCGGGGTCGGGTTCGGCCGCGGTTCGCGGCCAGTCAGTGATGGTCATGAGGGCCTCCAGAGGGGGTCGTGCAGGGCGTGCGCGAAACGGCGGGGGCTGCTCCCGAAACGCGGCGGCGCGTTCCCGAAACGGCGGTCGGTGCGGTCGGTTGATCACGAAACTGGCACCGGCCCTACCCGCTCCGGGCACACGAAAAGGCCGGCCGCCCGCGGTGCGGGTGGCGGGGCCGGGGGAGTGCTGGGGGCGGGCTCGAAACTGTCCGGGGCTCCCGCCGGGCGGGAGCGAAACGGGACTGTCCGACTCCCCGTCACCGCCCGACCCGGCTGCGCTGTTGCTGGCGGCCGGTGCGGGCGGATCAGGCAGCCGTCAGGCCGTGCCCGCGAGGGGACGGTGAGGGGCGATGACCCGGCCGTCAGGGAGCAGGTCGCCGGTGTCGTCGAAGACCACCACGGCGTTGCACAGCAGGCTCCAGCCCTGCTCCGGGTGGCTGGCGATGATGTGTGCGGCCTCCCGGTCCGGGCTGTCGGCACTCGGGCAGGTCGGCGTGTGCCGACACAGCGAGCCCGGCAGCCGGGTTCCGGTGGCAGTCGTCACGGTGTCGAGCTGGGCGGTCGTCGTGCCCATCAGTGCCTCCCTGGGCTGTCGGTCCGGTCTGTCCGGCTCCCCTTCACCGCCCGCCCCCGCCGCCGTGGTTCAGCGGTCGGTGCGGGCGGATCAGGCAACCGCCAGGGCGGATCAGGTAGCGGCGCGCTCGCGGGCGGCCCGGCGCCTCAAGTGGCGGCGCTCGTCTTCACTCATGCCGCCCCACACGCCGTGGGTCTCACCCATCTCCAGGGCCCAGGAGGCGCAGCGCTCGAGGACCGGGCACCTGCGGCATACCGACTTGGCCTCCTCGATCTGCAGGAGTGCCGGGCCGGTGTCGCCGATGGGGAAGAACAGCTCGGGGTCCTCCCGCGTGCAGGCGCCGGCCTCACGCCAGTTGGTGTTGACCGGCAAGTCGGCGTCGGGGGCGTAGCTGGTGCGTACGATGGAGTCGCGATTCATCAGGGCCTCTCAGAAGGTCCAGAGCAAGAAGTCAGCCCCGGGGTGGCCGCCCCGGGGCTGTTGCGTGTTGTGGCGGCCGGACGGCCGGAGCGGGCGGGAGCTCCCGGCGCTCTCCGCCGGCCCCGGCTGGGAAGGCGCGGGGACGACGGGCAGGGCCGGGGTCAGCGCTGCTGCTTCTGGCGTGCGGTGTAGGCGTCCTGGAGGCGGGCGAACCGCTCGTGGATCGGCGCCCCCTCCGCACACGGCGTCTCGCCCTGGCAGGTCGGACAGGCGGCGGTGTGCTCGGTGGAGTCCTGAAACGCGCGCATGTAGCGGACGAACAGGTCGTCGGTCGGCCGGGCGCTCATCGGCGGTTGGCCTCCGACCTCTTGTTCTGCTCCCGGTTCTTCTGCGAGAGCGCCTCGCGTTCGGCGTCGGTGAGGCTGGTGATCACTCCGCCACCTCCCAGTCGGTCGCCGCCGACGCGGTGTTGAGAACGAGGACCAAAGCAACGTCGACGCGGGCGGCGTCCTCGGGCTCGTAGCCCTTGGCGTCGTCCTCGCGCTCGATGTCGTCGATGATCCCGGCCTGCGGCTGCGGCGCGGTGCATGCCATGCTGTTCTCCATCAGGTCCTCCGAATCAGGTCCTGGACAGCCCTGGGGGGTTCCAAGTCACCGGGGCTGTCGCGCTGTTCAGGCTGTTCGTACGAGCAGCCAAGGCCCCGGCCACCCTTCTTGCGGGGTGGCCGGGGCCTTCGTCGTTCGTCTGGAGCGGGTCAGCTCGCGCGGCGCTCGGGGTGCAGCGTCTTGAGCGGCACCGGCGGCGCGCCCAGCGGCGCGTCCCCGTCGGGCAGCTGCGCGCGGCGGTTGTCGGCGTCGCGAACCGCGGACTCGGTCGCCGCCCACTTCATCTCGCGCAGCAGCCACAGGGGCCGGTCGCTGCCGTGCTCGCCATTTGCCGGCGTCTGCTTCTGCGCCGCGATCTGGCTGACGGCCGGGGCGACCGCGGCCTTGGGCTTGCGCAGCACGGTGGTCGGGCGGCGGTGGCCGGTCTCCGCGTGGCCGTCCTCCAGGCGCTCCTGCCACTTCTTGACCGTGACGTCGACGGTGACCAGGCGGTTGCTGCCCAGGCGGCAGCGGGCGGAAGCGTCCTTGCCCGCGCGGCCGGTGTCGTGCGGCACGACCTTGGGGCTCTTGGTCTGGAAGCCGGTGATTGGCACCCACGTCTTGCAGTCGGGGCAGATCAGCGATGCGCAGGCGGGGCGCAGGTCGTACTGGTGAGGTCGGAGGGTGGACAGGGCGAGCGCCGGGCGGCTGTTGACGGTGCGGGAACGAGTCCGGCTCCGGCGGGGACGGGCGGTGCGCTCAAGGGTCGAAGTAGACATCGGAACTCCTCACGGGCGGAGTGGCTGGGGCGCGGGTCGCGATGCTCTCTCCGCCCTCCGGGCCGCACGGCACAAGGCCGGCGTCCCGCAGGACAGACAGCGCACAGCGCTGCGACGTGCACACAGTGGTCGCGGCCGTCAGGCTCCGGGGGAGTTCGATGGTGCTCTCAACCCCGGCCGCCCCGAAGGGCGGACGACTACCTGGGCAACTTCGATATCGAAGTTGCAGTACGATGGTGCGCGATCTCTCTATCGATGTCAAGCACTTCGATAGAGATGTCCCCCCGCGCTATGTAAGTCGCGAGCCGTAGCTGACGCTAAGCATCGAAGCCCTTAGGATCGCTAGCGAAGTTAGGAGACACATGGCAGGCGGAAAAGGCTCTGAACAGCCCAGATACCTCCAGATCGCTGACGAGCTGAAGGCCGCGATCGAGCGAGGGGACTACCGACCCGGTGATCGACTGCCGGGGGAGAACGCCCTTGCGCCGCAGTACGGCGTCGCTGTGATGACCGCTCGGCGAGCGCTGCGCGCACTCACCAACGAAGGACTCGCCGAGGCTCGGAAGGGCGCGGGGGTGTTCGTCCAGGCTTTCCGCCCTATCCGGCGACGCGGCATCCAGCGTCTGGCACACGACCAATGGGGCGCCGGGAAGTCGATCTGGTCGGCTGACGAAGACCGGCCCCTGACGGTCGACCAGGTGTCCGTACAGGAGGTCGTTCCGCCAGCGCACATTGCCGAGATACTCAACCTGGACGCTGGAGAGACCGCTTGCGCCAGGTCCCGGCGCTTCGTCCTCGATGGCCGGCCGGTCATGCTCGCCACCTCGTACTTGCCCTATGCCCTGGTGGAAGGATCTGCGATCACCCAGGCCGACACCGGGCCGGGAGGAACCTACGCTCGCCTCGCTGACCTCGGACACGGCCCGGTTCGCTTCCGAGAGGAGATCCGCGGACGGCTGCCCACTGCTGAGGAAGCGGCCACCTTGAGCATGTCCCCTGAGCGCCCTGTCCTGAAGATTTGTCGGACAGCCTTCGACGCCCACCAGCGAGTTGTTGAGGTCAACGAGATGACCCTCGACTCCGCCTCGTACGTCCTGGACTACGAGTTCGATGCCTGACGGCAAGCAGGAGTCGATGCGGGCACGGCACTGGGGTGTGCCCGGGATCGCCATGGTTCCTCCGGCCGGGATTGCGGGTGTGAATCAACAAGAAACAGCATCCGCAGCAGGGGCCTTGAGCGAGATGTCCGGCCGTGGAAGTGGTGTAGCAACAGCGTGGCAATAGCGCCGTTGATACCTGGAAGGTGACCACCAAGGGGGTGTGTAGTGATCGCTGTGGACAGGTGGACAGGCGAGGAGGCGCTGCTGTTGCGGTCGGTGATGCGAGCGTCTGTGCGCGAGTTCGCCGGTCGCCTCGGCATCAGCCCCCGGACCGTCTCGAACTGGCAGCGGAACAAGACGAGCGTCTGTCGTCCCCAGATGGCGCAGATCCTGGACACGGCTCTCCTCCAGTGCACCCCGGCTGAGCAGGAGGCGTTCAGCCTCCGTTTGGCAGCGCTGCGTGGAACGCCAGCTCCCCCCAACGGGGAGTCAGCAGCACGTCCGGCACCATGCGCAGTCGTTTCCCACAAGTTCTTGCCGGTGTACCTCGGTGAGTGCAGTACACCTCTCTACGCTGCGGGTTCGCCAAGCGAGCCTGGACCAGGCGGCTTGGACCAGCGAGTCCTGCCGGTTGACCATCACTCCGCGCAGTCGTCGACGGTTCACATATACGCCTGCGGTGTCGCTGTGGTGCATCTCGAGGAGCACCACCGTCTCAAGTCGTTGACCGAGCTGGCGTTGTGGCGTTACCGCACGTACCTGAAGGAGCCGGGCTGGGTGGGTGAGTGGATGGCTCGCCTGCTGATCCGCCACGGCGCCGACAAGGGCCAGAGCGCCCAGTCGCTCGCTCCGCAGTACGTGCTGTCGGCCTACGAACTGCGCACACATTCCTGGTCAAGGGCTGGCCTGGATACGGCTCTCCAGCTGCTCGCGACGCCATCGGTGCTGGTCAATCGGCAGAATCCAGCAGATGTGGTGCCGCTCGGGCCGGGGGTAGAGGAAGCGAAGTTCCGTGAAGGCTGGGCTCACCCCGAGGCCGTGACGTTCGACGGCGGGGTCTCCCGCGGCGTCGTCAGCTGGTCCGGTGTCGTCTATCACCCGCAGCCGGACGAGCGAGCTCTGACCATGAGTCAGGTCGTGGCTCTTGAACTCGACGTGCAGGCCCTTTGGGCCCTCTCGTCGCACATCCTGCACACGATCGAAGACGGCCGGGATCCGGTGATGCCGGCTGCCTACGGCTGGCGCTTTCTGCGCAGCGCCTACTTCCGGCTCACTACCGCGCGCCCCACTGAGACCGCTCAACACCGTGTGATGCGCGAGGCCATTCTGGCCACCAGCGAACTTCCTGATCGGCTGCGCGCCGCCCAGGACGCTCTCCGAGACAGCAATCCGTGATGGCGATGTGGAAGGCGGAGTGGGTGGACCCTCGATCGACGGCGCTGCTGGTCATTGATGTGCAGCAGGGCTTTGTCAACCAGCACAGTCGCGGAATCATCCCTGCGGTTGTTCGGCTGGTGGAAGGCTGGCAAGCAGCTGGCGCTCCCGTGGTGCTGTCGCGGTTCCACAACGAGCCCGGTTCACCGTACGAGACGATCACGGGATGGACGCGATTGCGTACTCCTGAAGAACAAGCCCTCGTCGCTGACCTGGTCCCCTTTGCTGCCAGCGCTGCCGCAATCATCGACAAGCACCAGTCATCGGTGTTCACCCCTGAGGCCGCCCGGACCATCCACGAGGCGAGCTGGACCGATCTGGTGCTGTGCGGCATCGACACAGACGCATGCGTATACGACTCCGCTGTCGCCGCCTATCAGGCCGGATACCGCCCGTGGATCGTCACCGATGCTTGTGCCTCCACCGGCGGAGTTCGCTACCACGACGCCGCGCTCCTGCTCGCCTCCCGAAACATCGGCGCTGAGCAACTAGTCACGAGCGAGGTTGCCTTGTCCCGCATCAGTGGAACGCAGGGAGCCCACACATGAACAAACCATATAAGACAGATGTGCTGGTAGTCGGCGCGGGGCCGTCCGGCGTGGCGGCCGCGGTGATGGCAGCCAGCCTGAATCTTCGAACGGTCGTCGTGGAGGCTGGTGCAGTAGGCGGCAAGCTGCATGCTATCGGGGCGCTGGAAAACGTCCCTGGCAACTGGTCGACCGGTTCCCAGCTTGCTGAAGCCCTTGCCGCCGACCTGAATCGCCTACAGCAGGGTGCCCGATGCTCCGTCATGCAGGCCCGTGCGGCGAGCGTCAGCGGCTACGACGACCGGGCGGAGCTCGTACTCGAGGACGGGCGCACACTGAGCGCACAAGTAATCGTAGTCGCTACCGGCGTGGCCGCCCTGGCTCCGCCCGATGCCGACTGGATCAGCGCTCCTGCACATTTGTCAGTTCCTCCGCTGTGGCGCACCAAGCCTGCAGACCTGGCGGGTCGGACCTACGTCCTCGGAGGTAACCGTCCCCTCGGAACGTGGCTCCGCACCCATCCGCACTCCTCAACGACGCTTCACGTCCTTTGTCCGCCGGCGGATGACTACAAGATCGCCGAGGTGGCGGGGGACGAGCGCGTGCGCGTCGTACCTGTCTCTCACGTCGCCCTGTCGCCGATGGCCTACGGAGACGAGTGGGGCTTGCAGGTCAAGGACCGGCAGGGAGAGCGCAAGTCCTACGTCGCCAAGACTGTGCTGAATAACCTGGGCAACGCACCAGCGGGCCTGGACGGTCTCATCTCGAGCGAGGACGGCTACTGTCCTCCCGGCAAACAGCACCCTCGGGTCCAGGTCGCCGGTGACTTGCGGGCGGCCCAGTTCCAACGCGTCACGACGGCGCAGGGTTCTGGGGCGGAAGCTGTGCTCGCCTCCTATTACTCCTCGGTCCTGAAGCCATGTTGAGGTCCAGTGCTCACCGTCCTGTCGGCGTATCGATGCGTGCTACCCGTGATCGATCCCGTGGTGTATCTTTCAGGAATTCGGTGATCATGAGAGGTTGGGGCATGTCCGACGCGGATCCCATGCAGCGGGTCAACGCTCTCCTCGACGACGTCCTGCCGACGCCGCGCGTGCGTCAACAGCTGCGCCTCGCCGCAGGGCTCACTCAGCAGGAAGTCGCGGACGCCGTAGGTGTGAAACGCCTGGCCGTAGCCCGCTGGGAGCTAGGCCAGACCCACCCCAGGCGGCCCCATCGCGCCGTCTACATCCACCTACTCAAGGGGCTCGCGGAGCGGTTCCCCGAGGTCGCTGAGCTGAATGCAAGCAGCACGACGCCGGCCTCCGAAAGGGGGTCGGGATGACCTAGCGGCCATCGGCCGCGCGCCAATGAGGTGGACTGCAATCCACTGTGGCCCCGCGCGGCCCGTCTCGCCGACCGTCAGGTCGGCCGCCCAGTCCCCGGTTGGCGCCGGTTCTGGGCTCCAGCTCATGGAGCTGGTTCATCTCTCGCAAAACCCCGCTTTGGCAAGCGGGTCCACCCGGTCCGCTTTGGCAAGCGGGCCACCTCGGCTCTCTAGGAGCCCCTTTGGCAGGGGGCCTCTGTTGAGCCACCAGCGTCACCCCGGGTTCCGGCGGCTTTGGCAGGCCGTTCGGTGCTCGGGGCTCCGTCCGTACAGATCGCTCGGCCGTGGTCGGGCCCCTTGGCGGGGGCTTGGTCGCGGTCGGGGCGATCCATTGAAGGTTGGTGTCCCCGCCATAGTGCACGAGATCGGTGTTCCCTGTCAGCTCGACCATGTCCGATTCAGCCTGGTTCGAGCCCTTCGCCCTTCCCGCGTGACGGGATTGGCTCACCCTGTTTGCCATGTTCGCGGCATTGATCACGAAGATTCTTGGGGTCGGAGTGTCACACGGACCCCGGTCCGAGACACCTATACCGAGAGGGGGGCCCATGTTCTCCTGACGGCGCCGGCCGCCGCAGCGCTCCGGGGCTCCGTCCCGTGGGACGGGACGCGATCCGAAGTTCCTGCCCGTCGGGCGGGAGCGAGCAGGGGTTTCGCCACTGCTCGGAATCTGTCCACAGGCGGTCCGCGCGAGGCTGCCGAGATGATCTCTTTCTCGTCCGTCCGGGTGGGCCGGTGAGCGCCGTGGCGGCGTCGGCCGCCTCGTTCCCCCGCCCGCGTACGAAGTCCGCCGGCGGGGCATCGCGTCGTCGGCTGCGGTCGGTTCCGGCGCAGGCCGGTCCGGTCGCGCGGCTGGAGCTGGGTAACCCGCTCCAGCTATCGAAGACGATGCGGGCCCGGCTGCTCGCGGCGGTACGCGCGTTGGTGACGTCCCCGGCACTGGCCGGTGCGTCAGACGGCGCGCGGCTGGCGTCGGTGGTGCTGACCGCGAAGGCGGACGTGCGCAAGGACTTCGAGACGTCGATCTGGGCGGCGGAGCTCGGGCGGTGGCTGGGGGTGTCGCAGTCGACGGTCGCCCACACCGTGCTGCCCGAGCTGCGCGCTGCCGGGATCCTCGGCTCGAACGTCGCGACCAACAGCTTCGGGCACGCGACGGGCCTGAAGTGCTGGGTGATCCCGATGTACCGGGCGCAGAAGGCCGGCGACCGGCGTCACCCGCTGGCGCTGTCGCGCTCGGAGCTGGCGGTGCTGCTGAGCCTCATCGAGGTGCTGTTCGGTCCGGGGTGGGCGCCGAAAGACAAGGCGCCGGTCCCGGCCGGGCTGCTCGCCAGCCGTACAGGCCGGGCGGCTGCGACGGACCGGCTCGGGCTGCTGCTGATGGTGCTGACGACGGGTTCGGCGGGCTGGCTGCAGCTGTGTCCCGGGTCGGTGGACACCTCCCGGGGACGTCCGGCGGCAACGGTCGGGCGGCTGTTGGGCTGTACGGCGGCGGCCGGGGCGAAGGTGCTCAAGCGTCTTCAGGAGCACGGCGTCGCAGAGGTGGTGCGCAAAGAGACCGGCTCGGGCCTGAACGCGCAGTCGCGGGTGCGCCTGGTGCCGGTTGCCGAGGCCCACGGCGTGGCCGTGCGGGAGGCTCGCCGGGTCGCCAAGGCTCTGATTTCAGACCTCGCCGGTACTGCATCCGGAGATTCTGAGTCCCGCGAGACGGGCGAGGCCCTTGTAACGACGGGGATCGAGGGCGCCGGGCAGGGCGAGATGGCCGGATCGACAGACCTCGCCGCAACTGCACAGCACCACGCTTCCCACGCTTCTGGGGTTACTCCCGGTGGTTCTCTCGCGCTCTCTGGTGGCTTTTCCGGCGAAGGCCGTGGGGCTGAAGGCCGTCGGCCGGAGCGCGCGTGCGTGCGCGAGGACCAGGCCGCCGACGACCAGGCCGCCGTTGGCAAGTCGGCGGCGCCGGTAGCCGAGGACGGCCCGCTGCGCGGGGAAAAGCCGCAAGAGTCCCCGGTCAATCAGCGTGCTGGGCGGTGTGCTGCCGGGGCTGTAGCCGGTGGTCGGTTGAAGGCCGTGAGTGGTGGAAAGGCTCAGCAGCGGAGGATTGGTCTTCCGGCTGATCTTGGTCTGCGGGTGGCTCTGGGGCCGGTCGCGGGGCTGTGGGAGCGGCTGTCGGGCTGGCAGCAGGACCAGGTCGAGGCGGCCGTGAAGGCGGAAGTGAAGCGGCTGGCGGGCATGCTGGAACGGCCGGAGAGGTCGCCGCAGCTGCTGGCAGACCGGCTCACCGACCGGCTGGAGGAAACCGGCGGCAATGCCCTGGTCGACCGCCCGTTCCCGTGGCTGATCCGGCGGGGCCTTGCGCAGCGTCAGGCATGCTCGGACCCCCGATGCGACGACGGGATCCGGCTGGACACCGGCGCCGAGTGCGAGAACTGCAACAACGTGCTCCACATCCGGCGTGCCCAGCGGGCGAAGATCGCGGCGGAGGTCGACCGGGAGCTGCCCGGACTCGGTGGGCGCGAGCGCCGCCAGGTCCTCGAGGAGCGGCTGCGGGAGCACACCCAGCGTGAGGCAGAGCAGGCAGGCGCGCGGCACGACCAAGTGGTGGCCGAGGTGGAGATGCGGCGGAGGGCCGCCGCCCGTCGCCGGGCAGCAGAGGAGGCTGCCGCGCTGCAGCGGCAGGCGGCCGCGTGCGTAGAGTGCGGTCTGCCGGGTGCGGCGGGGTTGTGCCCGGAGTGCACCTGCCGGCGGTGTACGGACGATCTGGTCCAAGAGGCGGTCGACCTGGCGGTCGCCGTGCGGGCGGATTTGGATGACCCGGCACAGATCGCCGCGCTGTCGGAGCGCTGCGAAGCCGACACCCGTGCGCTGCTCGATGACGTGTGCCGACGCCAAGTCGCAACCGATCAGAGGCTGCTGGCCTTCACCGCCCGGGAGGTGGCTGAACGGATTCGTGACGAGCGCCGGGCGAGCGCGCACAGCCGACTGCTGCGGAGCGAGGAAGCCGACGCCGAGGCCGAAGCCGTGTACGACACCATGCTCCGCCGCCGCCCCCTCGGTCATCGGGCCGCGGGGGAAGCGGCAGAGGAAGCCCGCCGGCGCACTGCGCACTACTTGCTGGAGCGCAAACTCGGGCTGCTGCGGGCCCAGCGGGCGCGGATGCAGGCCGGACGGGCACCGAAGCGGGTTGGTTGATCGAGTGCCGTGGTGTCAGCTGCGGTCGCTAGCCTGTCATTTGGTGCACCGCAGCTCGGCCGCCTTCACTCGGCGATACCGCTAAGCCGGTGCTTCTTCACGGATCGGAGGCTGATCGGGCGTGAGTGTTTCTTCCCAGCCCGGACTCGGCGATGACGGCATTCCCCCTTGGGGGCGCAAGCTGACCGTGGTGTGCCCGGCCTGCGGGGTGGCCACGCACCGTTACCGGACCATGCACTACGACGGCGTGAACGTCTACCGGCCTCAGGCCGGCCCGGACCCCGCTCGTGTAGTCGGTAGCGGGGAACCGGAAGCGGAGGTGGCGTGGATCGCGCTGATCCCGGGAGACTACCCGGCCCGGTTCTTCGCCGCCGACGAGGTCTACCACCTCGCCGGCGGGATCGCCTGGCCAGGCCCGCACCACCGCGACTACGGAAACGCCAAGATCGTCCACGACGCCTGCTGCCCAGGCCTGCACCACACTCAGCCGGTCACCAGCCATGGCGCGAGCGAACTCTGGCGCGCCATACGACTGAGACAAGCCCGCAGAAGCCGACCCACTGTTAGACAACGCCGACCAGGCCGGTCCGGCACCGGACATGAAGGAGAGACGCCGTGAACCACGCCCAGCTCATCGCCCTGGGCCGGGCCCTCCGCGTCGCTGGTGAACACGGGCAACGGCTCGACGACAACGCCGCTGCCATGAACACGGAGGAGATCCGCCAAGACCTCGAACGGGCCTTCGCTCTGCTGGAGGAGGCGGTAAGCACCCCGAAGCCAACTACCCGCTGCCCCGAGCACCCGAACGGGCCCGTCGACCCGGACGCCTTCGATGGCTGTCTCCTCTGTGAGACCCGCCGACGGTCAGGGCCGTTGACACCATCCCCGCACTCCGTCGGCACGGACGACGAAGCGTCCCCCAAGCGCACGCAGTCCCAGCACCGCATCCGGGCCGACCAGCCACAGCCGCGGGAGCGCTGGATCCCCGAAATGTGGAACGGGCAGTCCTGGCAGCTATGCGGCACGCCCCGCCAGAGCGAGCGGGACGCTGAGCAGTACCTCGAGCAGCTGCGTCGTAGTCCGGACGCAGCCGCGGCCTACCGCCTGGTGTATGCCTTCACCGACCACGACGTCGTCCGGGTCTGGGGTGCCCCGACGCCTTACCGGGTCGAACTTTGACCGACCAGCAGTACCCGGGCATCGAGGCGCGCGTCGATCTGGCGCTGGTGGCCCTGAGCCGTGCTCGCGAGGACGCCCGGCGGGGCCGCTTCACCGAACGCACCCCTACCGTACGCCGCCCTCGTGTGCGGGGACGAACCTCAGCAGTCCTCCTCGCACGAGTCCTGCTTGACCTGTTCGCCGTGGCCGAAGTCTCGCCGCTTCCGGCCTGGCATGCTGTGGCCGGCCCTCTGGACAAGTACGTGACCCCCACCGCCTTCGACTCCGAAACCGGGACGCTCACCCTCGCGAGTGCCTCTGTGGCCTGGCTGACCAACACCCGATTCCTGGCTGACCGTCTGATGCAAGAGCTCAACGACATGCTCGGTGCGGGCACCGTACGCCAAATTCATCTGGTTCGGAGGGACCCATCCACGCTCCAGCCGCTGCCCCCGATGCCAGACAGCCCACGCACACCACGACCGGAGCCGACAACTGGGACACCCGACCCCGCCATCGAGGCGGCCCTAAACCGTCAGGCACGCCAGCTACCACGCGAAGCAGAGCAAATCACCCTCGCCGAGTGAGCACGGCGAATCCGTGATCAGGCGTGCCGGGCCGCGGCTACGCTGACCCGATGCTGCGTACTGCGCAGCAGGATCTGGGAAAAGGACTCGGGGGGAAACCAGGGTGACCAGCGACGACAACGACGCTGCACTGCACCATCCGCACGATCTTGAAGCGGAGAAGGGGGTGCTGAGGGCGATGCTCCTGTCCAAGGACGCGATCGCCGACATCGTCGGCACCCTCCACGGGCACGACTTCTACCGCCCCGCCCACGATCTGATCTATACGACGATCCTCGACCTATACGGGCGAGGCGAGACCACCGACCCGCTCGCGGTAGCCGCCCGGCTCACCCAGCAAGGCAACCTCGACAAGGTTGGCGGATCCGCCTACATCAGCGCCCTGGTCAATGGGCCTTCCTCTGCCCGAAGCTGGCAGACCAACGCCGACCGCGTACAGAACGCGGCCATGCTGCGCCGCACCAAGATCGCCGCCATCCACATCGAGAATCTGGCCTCCGACGCCGATCCGGACGCCGTCGACCGCATTGCCGACCAGGCACAGGCGGAGATCTTCGCCGCCACCACCCGGCGCCCTCTGCTTCCACCGGCCAGCCCGCTCGGCGATGTCATGGAGGACACCCTCGACTGGATCGAGGCGACCGGCGGCCGCAACGCAACCCTGCCCGGGGTGCCCACCGGCTTCACCGACCTGGACTCCCTCACCGGCGGGCTCCACCCTGGCCAACTTATCGTCGTCGCCGCCCGCCCCGCCATGGGCAAGTCCACCCTCGCCCTTGACTTCATCCGCTGCGCCAGCATCAAGCACGCCCTGCCCAGCGCCGTGTTCTCGCTCGAGGCCGACCGCAACGAGATCGGCATGCGCCTGCTGTCCGCCGAGGCCCGCGTCGCCCTGCACCACATGCGCTCCGGCACCATGACCGACGAGGACTGGACCCGCCTCGCCCGACGATTACCCGACATCAGCGCTGCCCCGATCTACATTCAGGACGGCGCCTACTCCAACGTCCACGACCTTCGCGCCCACTGCCGCTACCTGCAGGCCCGGGCAGGCGTACAGCTCATTGTCGTGGACGCCGTTCACCTGCTCACCTACGGCACCAGGCCGCTCGGCTCCCGCTACGAGGAGATCTCCGAGATCGCCCGATGCCTGAAGCTCCTGGCCAAGGAACTCCGTCTGCCGATCGTCGCGATCTCCACACTCAACCGCAGCCCCGAGCAGCGCACCGACAAGAAGCCGATGATCAACGACCTCCGGGACTCAGGCGCCCTCGAGGACAACGCCGACGTGGTGATCCTCCTACACCGAGAAGACGCCTACGAGAAGGAATCGCCCCGAGCCGGCGAGGCCGACTTCATTGTCGCCAAGCATCGCCACGGGCCCACCGCGACCATCACGGTCGCCTTCCAGGGCCACTACTCCCGCTTCGTCGACATGGCCCAGACCTAGGTTCTGTCTTTTGGGTCAGCGTCCGGTCCAGATAAGGGTGCCGGCGAGGTGGAGTGCGGCCTGGTAGGCGATGGCTAGCTTGTCGGCTCGTGTGGCCGGGCTGCTCCACTGCTTTAGAGGTCATCTCAGTTGGTGGTTGACGGCGTAGATTGTCGCTGGCACGCGTGCTATGGGGACGGTTGAATGTCTTGGTGAGCGACTACTGGACGCCCGC
>NZ_JAUQWJ010000028.1:0-65362 GCF_036857595.1 Streptomyces sp. AHA2 | reverse complement strand
GCTCCACCACATCGGAGGTCTTCGCCATGTTCAAGACCCGCCAGTGTCAGCAACGCTCGTGATCAATACACCTAGGAAGTCCGTGCCCCGGCCGCTTCCAGGTTCCCGTCGGCCTTCTTCGCCTTGCGCTTGAGGACCAGCACGGAGGTCAGGCCCACCAGGACCGCCGCCACCAGGCCCAGCCACGAGAAGCGCTTCAGCCACGACTCGGCGACGACGCCGACGTAGTAGATGACCGCCGTCGTGCCGCCGGCCCAGAGGATGCCGCCGAGGACGTTGGCGAGGGCGAACTTCCAGTACGGCATGCGCAGCACGCCCGCGAGGGGGCCGGCGAAGATGCGCAGGAGGGCGACGAAGCGGCCGAAGAAGACGGCCCACATGCCCCACTTCTCGAAGGACCGCTCGGCGGTGGCGATGTGCCCCTCGCTGAAGTGCCGGGGGAACTTCCCGCCGAGCCAGGCCAGCAGGGGCCGCCCGCCCTTGCGGCCGATGGCGTAGCCGATCGAGTCGCCGATGATGGCGCCGGCCGTGGCGCTGGCGCCGAGGACGACGGGGTCGATGTCGCCGTGCTGGGAGGCGAGCAGCGCGGAGGAGACCAGGATGATCTCCCCCGGCAGCGGGATGCCCAGGCTTTCCAGGCCGATGACCAGTCCCACGAGCGCGTAGACGGCGACCGCCGGTACGGTTTCGAGCCACTCCTGGACGTGCAACGCCGGTTCCTTTCCCTGAGCCCTGCTGCGTGCCCGGGGAAGCCTACCGGCTTCGAGGACGCCCCTGACGGCTCAGGCGTTCCAGCTCCAGTCGGCGACCTCGGGCAGGTCCGTGCCGTGTTCGCGGATCCAGGCGTGGTGGCGGGTGCGCGCGTCGGCCATCCGCTGGCGTACGGCCGTGGCGCGCACGGCGAGGCCCGGGACCCGGTCGATGACGTCCATGACCAGGCGGTAGCGGTCGAGGTCGTTGCGCACGACCATGTCGAAGGGGGTCGTGGTGGTGCCGGCCTCCTTGTAACCGCGCACGTGCAGGTTCTTGTGGCCGGTGCGGCGGTAGGCGAGACGGTGGATCAGCCAGGGGTAGCCGTGGTAGGCGAAGATCACCGGCTTGTCCGCGGTGAACAGCCCGTCGTACTCGAAGTCGTTCATCCCGTGCGGGTGCTCCTCCTCGGGCAGCAGCCGGGCCAGGTCGACGACGTTCACCACGCGCACGGACAGCTCGGGCAGGTGCCGGCGCAGCAGGTGGGCGGCGGCCAGGGTCTCCTGGGTGGGGACGTCCCCGGCGCAGGCCAGGACGACGTCGGGTTCGCGGCCGTTCTCGGTGCCGGCCCACTCCCAGATCCCGGCGCCGCGGGCGCAGTGCACCCGGGCCTCGTCCATCGTCAGCCAGTCGAAGCAGGGCTGTTTGCCGGCCACGATCACGTTGACGTAGTCGCGGCTGCGCAGCGCGTGGTCCGCGACCGACAGCAGGGTGTTGGCGTCCGGCGGCAGGTAGACCCGTACGACCTCGGGGCTCTTGTTGAGGACGTGGTCGACGAAGCCGGGGTCCTGGTGGGAGAAGCCGTTGTGGTCCTGGCGCCACACGTGCGAGGTCAGCAGGTAGTTGAGCGAGGCGATGGGCGCGCGCCAGGGCAGGCGGCGGGAGGTGCGCAGCCACTTGATGTGCTGGTTGACCATCGAGTCGACGATGTGCACGAACGCCTCGTAGCAGGAGAACAGCCCGTGCCGGCCGGTGAGCAGGTACCCCTCCAGCCAGCCCTGGCAGAGGTGCTCGGAGAGGATCTCCATCACCCGGCCGTGCCGGTCGAGGTGCTCGTCGACGGGCAGCGTCCCGGCCTGCCAGGCCTTGCCGCTGGCGTCGAAGACGGCCTGGAGCCGGTTGGAGGCCGTCTCGTCCGGGCCGACCAGGCGGAAGTCGCGGCGGCCGGCGGTGTCGCGCATGATCCGGGCGAGGAGGTCACCGAGGACCCGGGTCGGCTCGTGCAGCGTCGTGCCCGGCTTGTCGACGGGGACGGCGAAGTCGTCCAGCGGCGGGACCGGCAGGTCGCGCAGGAGCAGCCCGCCGTTGGCGTACGGGGTGGCGCCCAGGCGCCTGGTGCCCTCGGGGACGCAGGCGAGCACGTCGGCGACCGGGCGGCCGTCGGCGTCGAAGAGTTCCTCGGGCCGGTACGAGCGCAGCCAGTCCTCGAGCGCGCGCAGGTGCTCGGGGTTGTCGCGGACTCCGGCCAGCGGTACCTGGTGCGCCCGCCAGGTGCCCTCGATCGGGTCGCCGTCGACCTCGGCCGGTCCGGTCCACCCCTTGGGGGTGCGCAGCACGATCACGGGCCAGCGGGGGCGTTCGGTCGAGCCCTCCTCGCGCGCGGCACGCTGGAAGCGCGCGATGCGGTCCAGGGCGGTGTCCATGGCCTCGGCCATCGCACGGTGGACGGCCGCCGGGTCGTCGCCGGCGACGTGGATCGGCTCGTGGCCGTAGCCGCGCAGGAGCGCGTCGAGCTCCTCCCGGGGCAGCCGGGCCGGCACGGTCGGGTTGGCGATCTTGTAGCCGTTGAGGTGCAGGATCGGCAGCACGGCGCCGTCGTGCACCGGATCGAGGAACTTGTTGGCGTGCCAGGACCCGGCGAGGGGACCCGTCTCCGCCTCGCCGTCGCCGATCACGCAGGCGACGAGCAGGTCGGGGTGGTCGAGGGCCGCGCCGTAGGCGTGGGCGAGGGAGTAGCCGAGTTCGCCGCCCTCGTGGATCGAGCCGGGCACTTCCGGGGCGACATGGCTCGGCACGCCCCCGGGGAAGGAGAACTGCCGCATCAGCAGCTCCATGCCCCGGGCGTCCCGGGACGCGTCGGGGTACTTCTCGCTGTAGCTCCCCTCCAGCCACGAGTTGGCGAGCACGGAGGGCCCGCCGTGCCCGGGCCCCCAGATGCACAGGGCATCCAGGTTCCGCGCCTTGATCACGCGGTTGAGGTGCGTGTGGACGAGGTTGAGGCCGGGTGAGGTGCCCCAGTGGCCGAGGAGGCGCGGCTTGATGTGCTCGGGCCGCAAAGGCTCGGTGAGCAGCGGGTTCGCCAGGAGGTAGATCTGACCGGCCGCCAGGTAGTTGGCGGCCCGCCAGTGCGCGTCGAGTGTGCGCAGCTCCTCGTCGGTCGGTGCGGTCCTGCTGTCCAGGCGCGGGGCCTCGGGCATGAGTCACTCCCTGGGTTCTGCGGCGGCCTCAGGAGGAGTACCAGTCTGTGCCGGTTCGATGCCCGGCGCCTCCCGGCGGTGCGTCCCGCCCCGTCGTCTTCCGGCCGGGTACGCGGCCACCGCTGCGGCGCGGGCGTCCGGGGCGGGCACCGGGTCATCGGCACCGAGCCCGCCGGCCCCCGGGGCGGGGACGCCACCCGGGTGGACGCCTACCGGTGCGGCGCGATCCGCCCGAGCAGCGGGACCGTGCCGGTCACCGCAGCGGCCGCAGCGTCGAGAGCGCCGGTCACCTCGTGCGTGACGGGCTCCCCGGCCGACGCCCCGGAGCCGGCTCGACCGCGGCAGTCCACCCCGGCGACCCGCGTGGCGTACCGGTCCCGCTGCGCCGAGTCCCCGGGCTCTGCCCGCGGCGGCCCCGGCCGGGGTCCGCGCTCACGGGGAGCCTCGTCGGACGGCCGCTCCTGCGCCTTGCGCCGGCTCGTCCCCGGAGGGTCCTCCGGCCGCCGCTGCGCCCCGGGCCCGCCCGCCACGGCCGCCGGTTCGAGGGCCCAGCGCTGCGCCGCGGACCCGTCGCGCGGCGCGACGGCGACGTCCCGCCCCCTCGCGGGGGCGAGGGCACCGCCTTTCCCCTCCCTCGGCAGCAACTCCCCGCGTACGGTCAGGTCGTGACGGACGGTTCCGGCGTGCACGAGGCAGTCGGCCAGCACGACCGAGCCCTCGGCCGCGTCGGATCCCACGCACAGCCGCGGGTCGGCGGCCAGCCGCAGCAGGCCGTCGTCCCGGTAGGTCCACTGCGGCGAGCCGGCGGAGCAACCGGCCAGTTCCAGCGGGGAGCCGGCGCGCGGACGCCCGCCCCTGACGGCGAGGCACAGGTCCGTGTCGAGGTTGCGCAGCCGCCCCCGGGCCACTTCGGCCGGAAGGGCCGCCGAGGCGGCGGACGGGACAGCACCCCTGCCACCGGCCGCGCCGGAGGCGGAAACACCGGGGCCCACCGGGGACGACTGCGCCGTGCCGGGTGCGCCCGTGTGGCCGCTGACCGCTCCCCAGGTGGCCTGCGGGGCGGTGGCGCTCTCCTCGCTCCAGCTCCGGGCGGTCAGCAGGGTCGCGAGCAGCACCAGGGACGTCACCCCCACCGCGGCGGCCAGGGCCTTGGCGTGCCGCCTCGGGACGCCGGGCCGGCCGTCGCCCTGCGGCGCACGGGCCCTCAGGCGGTGGCGTCCGCCCGCGGCCGGAGCGCCGCGGCCCTCGTCGCGCCCCGCACGTGACTGCAGGTAGCGGCGGGCGCCCCACCCCAGCACGGTCTCGGCCAGCAACTCTCCCAGACCGCCCTCGAAGTGGCTGAGCTGCTCGGCCGCGTGACGGCAGTAGCGGCAGGCCACGAGGTGCCGCTGCACGTCCGGCAGCAGGGCTGCGCCGCGGCGCATCGGGACGTCGAGCAGGCGGTTGTAATAGCGGCATTCCCGGGTCGGCGCGAGTTCCCGGTGGGCGCGCACGCACCCCGTCCTGAATTGCTCCCGCGCCTGCTCCAGGGCGGCCGCCGCGGTGCCCGGATCCACGCCCAGCAGACCGGCCGGTACGGATAGGGGCTCGGCCTCGGCCTCGGTGTGCCAGAGCAGGCATTGGGAAGCCCCGGGAAGAGCCCGGAATGCGTGCTCGGACAGGCGCCGCCTTTCGGGTGTTGCGGCCCGGGTGGCGCGCAGACCGCGGGCGCCGACGGTTTTGCGGAGTTCCGGCAGCAGGACGGATATGCCGTCGTCGGCGGCCCATTCCCCGACGGTGTCGCGGACGGCCGCGAGCAGTCGCGGGCGCAGTGCGCCGCCGCCCGGCCGGGCCAGTTCCCGGCGGAACGCGGCCGCGGCCGCCATCGACGCCGAGTCCTGCGAGCAGGCCAGGCAGATCACGGCGTACTCGTGGACCGCACGCCAGTGCCGCGCGAGCAGCAGCGCGACGGCACGCGGCCCTTCGCCCGGTTCGGCGACTTGGGCGAGGAGATGGCGGTCGGAGTCCGCGGGCCCCGTTCCGGGGCGCGGCGGGTACGGGGGGCGTGGCGGGTGGGGGGATTGCACGGAACCATTTCCTTCCAGCCGCAGGACGGCAGGCGAATGGCGCGTCCGTCCGAAAGCAGGGGTGTGATGGGTGCATTACCTGACGGGTCGACTGCGGACCCGGGCTGTGAGGCGGCTCACTTTCGCACAGGCGACTGACAAGTAACAAGGCGTTCGGACGACTTGAGTTCCCGTCACGGGAAATCGCGAATTGTTACCGTCGGTATCCGCACCGGCTTTCGAAGAAAACGCTCCGACGCGCGAGGCGCGGCACGCGAAAGCCCCGGCACACGGCCGGGGCCCGGGGGTTGCGGTGACGGATCGTTCAGCCGTTGGGCCGCAGGGTCCACACCACGGTCATCTCACCGGTCACGGCGCCGTCGGCGCGCCGGATGGCGATGGCGACCGGGAACTCGGGCCGCTCACCGGCGTCGAGTTCGGCGACGACCTCGGCGGCCGGGCGGCCGAGCGTGGCGGTGGCGGTGACGACGCCCATCGCGAGCTTCTTGTAGGCGATCTCGGCGCTGACGGCCAGCGGGACGGCGCGCGAGAGCTGGTCCCCGAACGCGGCCAGCACGATCGCCCCGCTCGCGGACTCGCCCAGCGTGAACATCGCACCGGCGTGCGGGCCGCCCACGTGGTTGTGGTACTCGCCCTGGTCCGGCAGGGAGACGACCGCCCGCTCCGGTGAGGTCTCCAGGAACTCGAGGTTCAGGGTCCGGGCCATGGGCACCGTGGCGGCGAGCATCTCGCCGATGGACATCTGGTCTGCGCTCATGACCGCATGTTACTCACGAGTAGACACGTCTGGCCAGGCCCCTGTGACGCCCACCGCACGCCCCGCCGCCGCACGGTCCGCACGCCCCCGTCCCCGGGTTGCTACGTCCCCGTCCACGGGCGGTGACCGAATCGTGTCCGAAGCGCGGCTAGGGTGACTGCCCATGTGGCCAGGACAGCAGCCGCCCGGGGGCGAGCAGAACCCGCAGACGAACAACCCCTACCAGCAGCCGGGGTACCAGCAGCCGAATCCGTATCAGCAGCCGGGATACCAGCAGCACAACCCCTACGGACAACAGCCCCCATGGGGCACTCCCACGCCGGCCGGTGCGCCGCAGCCGCCGCAGGGCGGTGGTGGCAACCGGACCAAGCTCGTCGCGATCATCGCGGCGACCGCGGTCGTGGTGGCCGCCGGGGTCACCGGCTTCCTGGTGCTGGGCGGCGGCAAGGACGACAGCGCGGACGGCACGGACGGCAAGAAGAAGCCGTCCCCGACCGCCTCCGAGGACCCCTCGGCGGACCCCACGGCCTCGGGCGGCGGGGACAACCCGCGCGGCGGCGGGCCGGAGAAGGCGACCGTTCCGGGCTGGAAGGTCGTCGCCAACCCGCGCTTCGGCACGAAGTTCGACGTGCCGCCCGACTGGGAGATCGAGACCCCCGGCACCAGCGTGGGCTTCGAGTGGGAGAAGAAGGACGGCGAGCTGGACCGCACCACCGTCACCGCCCCGGCCTACTTCAAGTCCAAGTGGTGCACGAGCGACACCGACAAGGACGGCCGCGAGGAGGACACCGCGCTGGCCACCGCGGGCACCCGCGGTGAGAACGGCGCGAAGGACACGGACATGGCGGCCGAGACCCGCGTCCCGTGGTGGATCTTCGGCGGCTACACCCAGCCCGACAAGAAGAGCGTCAAGTTCACCAAGCCCAAGCCGTACACCACCAAGTCGGGCATCAAGGGCAGCGTCGCGACGGCGCACTCCGAGAACACCCCCCAGAACGGCAAGTGCGACAGCGAGGGCAAGGCCATCACCTTCGCCTTCAAGAACGGCGCGGGCGACTTCGTGACCTGGAACCTGTACGGGGCCAAGGGCGTCAAGGACGAGCTGCCCGAGGCGACCGTCCAGAAGATCCTCAGCACGGTGCGCCTGACCGAGGAACCGCCCACGGACTCCTGACCGGCCGGGGCCGGCACCCGCCGTTTTGGCAAGCCGGCCCCTTCCCGTGGATAGTCACGGGGTGCCGACCACCGTCTCCCGCCGCCCCGCCTGGGCGGGCCGCAACTACTCCCTGCTGACCGCCGCCGCGGTCGTCACCAGCCTGGGCAGCAACGGCGCCCTCGTCGCCGCGGCCTTCGCCGTTCTCGAAGCGGGCGGTGACGGCGGCGACGTCGGCCTGGTGGCGGCGGCGCGGACGCTGCCGCTGGTGCTGTTCCTGCTGATCGGCGGTGCCGTCGCCGACCGGCTGCCCCGGCACCGCGTGATGGTCGCGGCCAACGCCCTGAACTGCCTGTCGCAGGCCGTGTTCGCCGTCCTCGTGCTGACCGGCGACCCCCTGTTGTGGCAGATGATGCTGCTGGCCGCCCTCGGCGGCACCGGACAGGCCTTCTTCGGCCCGGCCGCCGAGGGCATGCTGATGTCCTCGGTCGAGGGCGACCAGGCGGGCCGGGCCTTCGCGGTGTTCCGGATGGCGATGCAGGGGGCGGGGCTCGGCGGGGCCGCGCTGGGCGGTGCCATGGTCGCCGCGATGGGTCCGGGCTGGGTCCTGGCCGCGGACGCGGCCGCCTTCGCCGTCGCCGGGGCGCTGCGGGCCTTCCTCGACGTGGGCCACATACCGCCCCGGGTGCCGGGCGGCGGCCTGGTGGCCGACCTGCGCGAGGGCTGGCGGGAGTTCGCCGGCCGGCCCTGGCTGTGGGGCATCGTCGTGCAGTTCTCCGTCGCCAACGCCGTGGTCGCCGCCGCCGACGCCGTCTACGGCCCGCTGGTCGCCCGCGACCACCTGGGCGGGGCGGGCCCCTGGGGGCTCGCCCTGGGCGCGTTCGGCGCGGGCACCGTCGTCGGCGCCCTGCTGATGACCCGCTGGAAGCCGCGCCGGCTGCTCCTCGCCGGCACCCTGTGCGTGTTCCCCCTGGCGCTGCCCTCGGCCGCCCTGGCCGTGCCGGTGCCGATCGGCGTCCTGTTCGCGGTGATGTTCGTCGCCGGGGCGACGGTCGAGGTGTTCGGCGTCTCCTGGATGACGGCCCTGCACCAGGAGATCCCCGAGGCGAAGCTCTCCCGCGTCTCCGCGTACGACTGGTTCGGCTCCGTGGCGTTCGTGCCCCTGGCCACCGCGGCGGCCGGACCGGCCGAGGACGCCTTCGGCCGCACCGCGGCCCTGTGGGGCTGCGCCGGTCTGGTGGTCCTGGTCACGGCGGCCGTGCTGTGCGTGCCGGACGTGCGCAACCTGCGCCGCAGGACCACACCGGTGGCCAAGGGCGTGACCGGTGAGGCCGCCGGACAGCCGTCAGCCGATGCCGAACGCCCCGTCGGGGGGCTCGGGTGACGGTACGGCGTCCGCGTCCCGCACGGCCCGCGCGGCACCGGTGAACTCCCGCAGCGCGGCGCCGTGCACCACCCGGGCCGGGAAGGCGTCGGCTGCCGCCAGCCGGGCCAGGGCGGCGACGTCGACGGGCTCGTGCGCGGCGAGGAGCACCGCGTTCCCGAACCGCCGCCCGCGCAGCACCCCGGGCTCGGCGATCAGCACGATCTCCTCGAAGGCGGTGGCCAGGGTGGCGAGTTGGGAGCGCAGGAAGGCGAAGGGCGCCGCGTCGGGGAGATTGGCGAGGTAGACCCCGCTGTGCCGCAGCACGCGCGCGGCCTCGCCGACATAGCTCACCGAGGTGAGATGCGCGGGTACCCGGGAGCCGCCGAAGACGTCGGCGACGACGACGTCGGCCGAGTCGCCGGGAGCCTCCTCCAGCCAGCGCCGCGCGTCCGCCGCGTGCAGCGTCACCCGGGCCCCCTCGGGCAGCGGCAGGTGCCCGGCGACCAGCTCCAGCAGTGCCTCGTCGGCTTCGACGACGTCCTGCCGCGAACCGGGCCGGGTGACGGACACGTACCGGGGCAGCGTGAGGGCCCCACCCCCCAGGTGCACCACGTCCAGCGTCCGCCCCGGCTCGGCCACGACGTCCAGCGCGTGCCCGAGCCGGCGCGCGTACTCGAACTCCAGGTGCGCCGGGTCGTCCAGGTCGACGTACGACTGGGGCGCCCCGTCGACGGTCAGCAGCCAGGCCCGCTCCCGGTCGACGTCGGGCATGAGCTTGGCGAACCCGTGATCGACGGGCCGGGCGACGGGGACGGCTTCCTTCACCCCTCGATTGTGCCGGGCCGGCCCCGCGGAGGGGCGCGGGGGGCACAGGGCGCAGGGGCCGCGCCCCCGTACGGCTGCTCCGCGTGGGCGGCCTGCGGTGCCGCCCCGCGCCGCCTCAGCCCACCGTGGTGACGGTCCCCGCCCCCACGGTCCTGCCGCCCTCCCGCACGGCGAACCCGAGCCCGGCCTCCAACGGCACGTCCCGCCCGAGTTCCACGGTCATGACGACGGTGTCCCCGGGCCGGGCCACCGCGTGCTCCCCCAGGTCGACGACCCCGACCACGTCCGCGGTCCGGATGTAGAACTGCGGCCGGTACCCGGTGGAGACGGCCGTCGTCCGCCCGCCCTCGCGCGCGGACAGCACGTACACCTGCGCGGTGAAGCGGCGGCTGGGCACCACGCTCCCGGGCGCGGCCACCACGTGCCCCCGCCGGACGGCGTCCCGCGCCACGCCCCGCAGCAGCAACGCCACGTTGTCCCCGGCCTGCGCCTCCTCCATGGGCCTGCCGAAGGTCTCCAGCCCCGTCACCACGGTCTCCACCGAGGCCCCGAGCACCTCCACCCGGTCGCCCACGCGCACCACGCCCCGCTCGACCGCCCCGGTCACGACGGTGCCCCGGCCGGTGATGGTGAGCACGTTCTCCACGGACAGCAGGAACGGCGCGTCCACGTACCGCTCGGGCATGGGCACGTACGTGTCCACCGCGTCGAGCAGCGCCTCGACCGAGGCGGCCCACCGCGGGTCCCCCTCCAGCGCCTTCAGCCCGGAGACCCGGACGACGGGCACCGAGTCGCCTCCGTAGCCGTGCGCGGTGAGCAGGTCGCGGACCTCCAGCTCGACCAGGTCGGTCAGCTCCTCGTCGCCCGCGTCGGCCTTGTTGAGGGCGACGACGATGTGGTCGACGCCCACCTGCCGCGCGAGCAGGACGTGTTCGGCGGTCTGCGGCATGATCCCGTCGAGCGCGGACACCACGAGGATCGCTCCGTCGAGCTGCGCGGCGCCGGTGACCATGTTCTTGACGTAGTCGGCGTGGCCCGGCATGTCGACGTGGGCGTAGTGCCGGGTGTCGGTCTCGTACTCGACGTGCGCGATGTCGATGGTGATGCCGCGCGCCGCCTCCTCGGGCGCCCGGTCGATCCGGTCGAACGGCACGAACGCGCCGGTGCCGCGGTCGGCGAGGACCTTGGTGATGGCGGCGGTCAGAGTGGTCTTGCCGTGGTCGACGTGGCCCATGGTGCCGATGTTGAGATGCGGTTTCGTGCGGACGTAGGCCGTCTTGGACATGGCTGTACCTCGAAGCGTCTGGCCGAGGGCGCGATGCGCGCGTCGGCGGAGAGGAGAAGAATTCGGGGACCCCGAGGCGCTGCCCGACCCTCCCCTCGCGGGGCCCGCCGGACGAACCGGGGAGGGTCAGCTTCGGGCGCCGTCCGCGACGGCCGCGACAGTGACGACGGCAGCCTTCGGAGCGCCCTTGACCAGGGCCGCAGCGAGAGCGAAGGCATGCCGGAACATGAGGTCGATCCTCGCCGACGACACCCGGCGCGTCGAATGGTTTTCCCTCCGCCCGGGCACGCCGCGCGCCCGGGTTCCTGTGACGCTCGTGAGACGAACCATACGGCGATCACACACATTTGTCGGTTAGTGTCACCGGATGCTCGATGCCACCACCCGCTCTGGGGGCACCGCAACGGCCTCTCCCCGGGCCACCACCGCGGAACTCGCCGTCGCCGCTCCCCGGGCCACGGCCGCCCCGTCCACCGCGTCCGCGGGTTTCGCCGCCCGCTGCACCAGAGTGCTGTTCTCCCCGTGGTCCCGGCTGTCCCTGCTCGTGGCGCTGCTCGGCGCCGGCGCGTGCACGGTGCTGCTGTTCGAGCCGCAGCGGCTGCTGACGGAGGGCTGGCCGCCCTACATCGGGGGCGCCATGGCGGCCGTGGTGTTCGCGGCCGCGTACGGCGTGTGCACCGTGGCGTTCGTGCCGAGGCCGCTGCTCAACCTCGCGGCGGGCGCCCTGTTCGGTTCCCAGCTCGGCCTCGGCGTGGCCCTGTCGGGCACGGTGCTGGGCGCCGGGATCGCCTTCTGCCTGGGCCGGGCGCTCGGGCAGGACGCCCTTCGGCCGCTGTTGCGGGGGCGCTGGCTGAAGGCCGCCGACGGCCAGCTCAGCCGGCACGGCTTCCGCTCGATGCTGGCGGTGCGGCTCTTCCCGGGTGTGCCGTTCTGGGCCGCGAACTACTGTGCCTCCGTCTCCCGGATGGGCCTGGCGCCGTTCCTGCTGGCGACGGCCCTCGGCTCGATCCCGAACACCGCGGCCTACGCCGTCGCCGGTGCCCGGGCCTCGACGCCGACCTCCCCGGCCTTCCTGATCGCCCTGGCCTGCATCGCCCTGCCGGCGCTGGCGGGCGTGGTGGTGGCCTGGCGCAAGCGGCACCGCCTGCGCGGGCTCTGAGCGTCCCTCAGCCGGGCGGCCTCACACCCTCTCCAGCACCATGGCGTTGGCCAGCCCGCCCGCCTCGCACATGGTCTGCAGCGCGTAGCGGGCGCCGCGTTCGCGCATGGCGTGCACCAGCGTGGTCGTCAGCCGGGTGCCGCTGGCGCCGAGCGGATGGCCGAGCGCGATGGCGCCGCCGTGCACGTTCACCCGCTCCAGGTCGGCCCCGGTCTCCTGCTGCCAGGCCAGGACGACACTGGCGAACGCCTCGTTGACCTCGAACAGATCGATGTCGTCCAGGGTCAGGGAAGCCCTGCGCAGGACCTTCTCGGTGGCCGGGACGACGCCCGTGAGCATGAGCAGCGGGTCGGAGCCGGTGACGGCGAAGCTGTGCAGCCGGGCGAGCGGGCGCAGCCCGAGCCGGGCCGCGGTCTCGCTCGACGTGATGAGCACCGCCGAGGCGCCGTCGTTGACGGGGCTGGCGTTGCCGGCCGTGATGTTCCACTCGATCTGCGGGAACCGCTCCGCGAAGCGGGGATCGTGGTAGGCGGGCCTGAGCCCGGCGAGGGTCTCCCTCGTACCGCCCGGCCGGACGCACTCGTCGCGCGTGACGCCCTCCAGGGGCGCGACCTCGGCGTCGAACAGTCCGGCCTCCCAGGCCGCCGCGGCCTTGCGGTGGGAGGAGAGCGCGAAGTCGTCCATCCGCTCCCGGGTGAGGGACCACTTGGCGGCGATCAGCTCGGCGCTGATCCCCTGCGGCACGAGCCCCTCGGGATAGCGCTCGGCGACACCCGGTCCGAACGGGTCCTCGCCCTCCGGCACGTTGGACCACATCGGCACCCGGCTCATCGACTCGACCCCGCAGGCCACGACGAGGTCGTAGGCACCCGACAGGACGCCCTGGGCGGCGAAGTGCACGGCCTGCTGCGAGGAGCCGCACTGGCGGTCCACGGTCGTCGCGGGGACCGACTCGGGGAAACCGGCCGACAGGACGGCGTAGCGGGTGGTGTTCATGGCCTGCTCGCCGACCTGGTCGACCGTGCCGCCGATGACGTCGTCGATCAGCGCCGGGTCGACACCGGAGCGCTCGACGAGGGCGCGCAGGGTGTGGGCGAGCAGTTCCACCGGGTGGACGTGCGCGAGGGCGCCGTTCGGCTTGCCCTTGCCGATCGGTGTGCGTACGGCTTCGACGACGACTGCGTCACGCATGGCGGGCCTCCACGGCTACCAGGGAGCTACCGGTGAGCTACCAGTGAGTAGGAAATCCGAACTCACGGTAGACCAGCGAGTTGGAAAATCCAACCCTCTCGTAGACTGGCCCCATGGCCGCCACCAAGGACCCGCGCCCCTGTTCCATCGCCGACACGCTGGCGCTCGTCGGCGAGAAGCACTCCCTGCTCGTCCTGCGCGAGGTGTGCCTGGGCAACGGCCGCTTCGACCAGCTCGTGCGCAACATCGGCGCGCCGCGCGACATCCTCGCCGCCCGGCTGCGCCGGCTCGTCGACGCCGGGATCCTGACCCGGCGGCCGTACAGCGAGCGCCCGCAGCGCTTCGAGTACCGGCCGACCCAGGCCGGGCTGGAGCTGGAGCCGGTGCTGTGGACCCTCATGGCCTGGGGCGACCGGCACCTCCGGGCGGACGGCGAGCGCCCGATGCTGCTGCAGCACTCCTGCGGCCGGACCCTCGACCCCGCGGTCACCTGCCGGTCCTGCGGCGGCGAGGTGCGCCACCAGGACCTCACGGCCCACCCGCAGGCGCCCGGCTGGACCGTCACCGGGCCCACGGCGGCCTGAGAGTCCCGCCACCGGCCGGCGGCTTCCAGCCCCTGTGCAGGAGCGGTAACCCAAGGGCGCTACGCTTCCCCCTCGGCACATGATCCCCCGTTCACCGCAACGGCGGTCTCGTGCGCCCGTCGCCCGTCCCACGATCGGCACTTGGACTCCGCTACCTCATGTCTTGGTTCGAATCACTCATCCTCGGACTCGTCCAGGGGCTGACCGAGTTCCTCCCCGTCTCCTCCAGCGCGCACCTGCGCCTGACCGCGGCCTTCTCCGGCTGGGAGGACCCGGGCGCGGCCTTCACGGCGATCACGCAGATCGGCACGGAGGCCGCCGTGCTGATCTACTTCCGCAAGGACATCGGGCGGATCATCTCGGCGTGGACGCGCTCGCTGACCAACAAGGCGCTGCGCAGCGATCCGGACGCCCGGATGGGCTGGCTCGTGATCGTCGGCTCCATCCCGATCGGCGTACTCGGCGTGACGCTGAAGGACCAGATCGAGGGGCCGTTCCGCGATCTGCGGATCACCGCGACCATGCTGATCGGCATGGGCATCGTGCTGGGTGTCGCCGACCGTCTCGCGGCGCGGGACGAGAGCGGCGGCCGGCACCGCGCGCCCAAGCAGCGCAAGGCCCTGGAGGACCTGGGCGTCCGGGACGGCCTGATCTACGGCCTGTGCCAGGCCATGGCGCTCGTCCCGGGTGTCTCCCGCTCCGGCGCCACCATCAGCGGCGGCCTGTTCATGGGCTACCGGCGAGAGGCCGCGGCCCGCTACTCGTTCCTCCTCGCCATCCCCGCGGTGCTGGCCTCCGGCGCGTTCGAACTGAAGGACGCCACCGAGGGCGGGCACGTGTCCTGGGGGCCGACGATCTTCGCCACGATCATCGCCTTCGGCGTCGGATACGCGGTCATCGCCTGGTTCATGAAGTTCATCTCGACCAAGAGCTTCATGCCGTTCGTCTACTACCGCATCGCGCTCGGCATCCTCATCATCGTCCTGGTCGGCATGGGTGTGCTCAGCCCGCACGCGGGTGAGCCGGCCCACTGACCGGGCCCCTGCGGCCCTCCCGTGTGACCCGGGTCTCGTGACCAACCGCATAGCGATCCGGTAGCCGTCCGGTAGCGCGCTGTCAGTGGCTGCCCCTAGGCTGGTCCGCATGTCCCCCGATTCCCCGAGCCCTGGTTCCGTGCGGTCCGCTGCCGTGGTCAACGAGGAGATCCGTGCGCTGTGGCGGCGCACGGGCGGCACCCTGTCGGCCGAGGAGCGCACGGAGTACGAGCTGCTGGTCGTCGAATGGGCCACCGCCGTGCGCGCCGACGTCGTCAAGGCGGCCTGACCGCCCCACCCGCTCAGGCGCGCAGCGGCGCCAGCACCTCCTCGTCCACCTCGAAGGGCCGCTCCTCGGGCAACAGCCGGGCGGCCCTGTCCAGTTCACCCGCTCGCACATGGGCGTGGATCTCCCTGGCGAGCGGCGTGACGTCCTGAATCCCGACGATCCACTCGTCGGCGTACCGGGCCGCCGCCTCCCCCGCGAGCCCCAGCTGCAGCGAGCGGTGGGGCAGGGCGGCCAGCCGCAGGTCCCGCTCCGGGTCCCACTGCACCCGGGCCGGCGCCTGCCTCAGCCTCCGCCGGAAAGCCGCCCGGTCCCCGTGCAGCGCGGGCACGTGGTGGGACAGGCACGCGTGCCGCAACGCCCAGCAGAACCCCTCCCGGCTGATCTCGACGGCCAGGACGGTCTCCTGCCCCTCCTTGGTGCCCCAGCCGCAGCGGTACATCATCCACAGGAACGAGGGCTTGATCCATGTCATGCGGTCGCGCTTCCACGCCGGGGGGAAGCGGCCCGTGCGGGCGGCGGGGCCGCCGATCTCCGGGCGGTAGGCCTGGTAGACGGTGAGTGTGGAGCCGGTCTGGCGGGCCCGTATCCGGTGGCGCGGTTCTCGGTGATCGTTCACGGGGGACAGGCTGGCCCCGGCGGCGCCGCCGGGGCCACCGAATATCCCGGTACGCCGGGCCCGTCCGCCGGCGGCCACCCGCCTCCGGCGGGCGGGCGGCGCTTCCCGGACGGCGGAGGGCGCCTGTGGTCAACTGACCGGGGTCCTGTGTCCTGTGTCCTAGATCGTCCGCAGGACGCACACTGGAGGCAGCACGGGGTAGGAGGCGCCCATGAAGACGCTCGGCCACTGGCTCGCCTCCCCCTGGCGGCGTGCGGCCGCCGCGGCGGTCGCGGGCGCCCTGCCCGTCCTGGCCTTCCCGGCCCCGGCCCTGTGGTGGTGGGCCTTCGCCGCCCTGGTCCCCTGGCTGCTGCTCCTGCGCACCGCACCGACGGGCAGGCGGGCGGCGTACGACGGCTGGTGCGGCGGCTTCGGGTTCATGCTGGCCATGCACCACTGGCTCCTGCCGAGCCTGCACGTGTTCACCTTCGTCATCGCCGCCCTGCTCGGCGCCCTGTGGGCTCCCTGGGGCTGGTTGGTGCGCCGCCTGCTCGGCCGAGTCCCCTCCCGCACCCGGGTCGCCGCGGCGCTGCTGGTGCTGCCCTCGGGCTGGCTGGCCGTCGAACTGGTCCGCTCCTGGCAGGGGCTGGGTGGGCCGTGGGGCATGCTCGGCAGCAGCCAGTGGCAGGTGCAGCCGGCGCTGCGCCTGGCCTCGGTCGGCGGAGTGTGGCTGCTGAGCTTCCTGATCGTGTCGCTGAACGTGGCCCTCGCCGTCCTCGTCGCGGTCCGCCGGGCGCGGGTGCCGGCCGTGGCCGGGCTGGTGGCCACGGCCGCCGCCACCTCGGCCGCCTGGGCGTTCGCGCCGCGTCCGGCCGTCGACGGCCAGGTCCGCGTCGCCGTCGTCCAGCCCGGCGTGGTGGCCGGGGCGGACAGCGCCGACCGCCGGTTCGCCCGCGAGGAGCAGCTCACGCGGCGGCTCGCCGGGCAGGACGTGGACCTGATCGTCTGGGGCGAGAGCAGCGTGGGGTTCGATCTGGACGACCGGCCCGACCTGGCCCGGCGGCTCGCCGCGCTGTCACGGGTGACGGGCGCCGACATCGTGGTCAACGTGGACGCCCGGCGCTCGGACAAGCCCGGCATCTACAAGAGCTCGGTCCTGATCGGGCCGGACGGTCTCACCGGGCAGCGCTACGACAAGATGCGGCTCGTGCCCTTCGGCGAGTACGTCCCGGCCCGCTCGATGCTCGGCTGGGCCACCTCGGTCGGCAAGGCGGCGGGCGAGGACCGCAGGCGCGGCTCGCAGCCGGTCGTGATGGACGTCGGGGACGGACTGCGCGTCGGGCCGATGGTGTGCTTCGAGACGGCCTTCCCCGACATGACCCGCCACCTGACCCGGGAAGGCGTCGACCTGCTGGTCGGCCAGTCGTCGACCTCCACGTTCCAGGACAGCTGGGCGCCCGCGCAGCACGCCTCCCTGGCCGCCCTGCGGGCCGCCGAGACCGGCCGGCCCATGGTGCACGCGACCCTCACGGGCGTCTCGGCCGGCTACGGCCCGGACGGGCGGCCCGTCGGCCCACGGCTCCGGACGGACGCCTCCGCCGCGGTGCGCTACTCCCTGCCCCTCGCCCACGGGACGACGCCCTACGTGCGCTTCGGCGACTGGACCGTGCACGCGGCCATGCTGATCCTCGGCGTCTGGGCCGTCGGTGACGGGCTGCGGACCGTGCGGCTCAGGCGGTCGGCCCCTGGATCGTCCGTACCACCCGTTCGCACAGCTCATGGGTCTCCAGCGCGTCCCTCGCGCTGAGCACCCGCCCGGTGCGGACCGCGTCCAGGAACGCCAGCACGGCCTGCTCGATCCCGCGCTGGCGGGCGACCGGCACCCAGTCGCCGCGCCGCCGCACGGTCGGCTGCCCCTTGTGGTCGACGACCTCGGCGAGGTTCACCACCTGCCGCTTGGTGTCCTGTCCGGACACCTCCAGGACCTCCTCGGCGGAGCCGCTGAGCCGGTTCATCACGCCGAGCGCGGTGAAGCCGTCCCCGGCGAGCTGGAGCACCACGTGGTGCAGCAGCCCGTCGCGGACGCGGGCGCGCACGGTCACGTCGTCGACGGCACCGGGCACCAGGAACCGCAGGGTGTCGACGACGTGGATGAAGTCGTCGAGGATCATCGCGCGCGGTTCCTCGGGCAGCCCGACCCGGTTCTTCTGCATCAGGATCAGTTCGCGCGGATGGTCGGCGCACTGCGTGTAACCGGGGGCGTGGCGCCGGTTGAAGCCGACGGCCAGGCTCACGCCCCGCTGCTCGGCCAGCTCCACCAGCCGGGTGGAGTCGGCGAGTTCGTAGGCGAGCGGCTTGTCGACGTAGGTCGGCACGCCGGCCTCCAGCAGCCGCGTCACGATCTCCGGGTGGGCGAGCGTGGGCGCGTGCACGAAGGCCGCGTCGAGGCCGGCCGCGACGAGGGAGTCGAGGGTGGCGTGCCGCCGCTCCCGCGGGACGTGCAGCTCGTCGCCGACCCGGTCGAGCGTGGCGGGCGTACGGGTCTGCAGGTGCAGTTCCACGTCCGCCCGGAAGGCGAGGACCGGAAGGTAGGCCTTCTGCGCGATGTCGCCGAGTCCGATGCAGCCGACCTTCACGGGGTGGTCTCCTCTAGCGGTTGCCTGCCGGGGTCTGCTCGGAAGCATACGGCTGCTGCGGGGGGACCCAGTCGGCGATGCCGTCGAAGCTGCGCAGGAAGAGGGCGGGCGCGGCCGGCGACAGCAGGCTCATGGCCGTGTCGCGCACGGCGATGCCCGCCCGGTTGCTCATCAGGCTGAGGCGGGAGGCCTTGGCGGCCTGGCGGGCGATGGCGGTCGTGCGGGGGCGCCGGGCGGCGGTGTAGGCGGCGAGGTCGTCGCAGTGGTGGGCGAGGACGACGGCGTCCTCGATGGCCTGGTTGCCGCCCTGGCCGAGGCTCGGCGTCATGGCGTGCGCGGCGTCGCCGAGCAGCGCGACGCGGCCGTGGTGATAGGCGGGCAGCGGGTCGGCGATGTGGTGGACGTCGTGGCGCAGCACGTCCTGCGGGCGGGCGGCGGCCAGCACGGCGGGGATCGGGTCGTGCCAGTGCCCGAAGAGGCGCAGCAGCTGCGACCTCTCGTCGTCGGGCGCCCGTCCGCCTGCGGGGGTCGTGGCGCCGGCGTAGGCGTAGACGCGGCCGTCCTTCAGCGGGTGCGTGCCCCAGATGCGGCCCGGGCCCCAGGTCTCGTGCGAGGCGAACCGGGCGCCGGGGACGGGGATCACGACCCGCCAGGTCGTCCAGCCGGAGTAGACGGCGCCCGGGTGGTGCGGGAAGAGCGTCCCGCGCACGGCGGACCGGATCCCGTCCGCACCGACCACCAGGTCGGCCTCCAGTTCCCCGTGCGCGGTCCTGACGCGGGCCGGCCGGCCGGGGCCTCCGCTGTCGACGAGGCCCGCGGCGGCGTCCGTGCGGACGGTTCCCGCGGGGAGCCGCGCGGCGAGGCGCTCGATCAGCGTGGCGCGGTGCAGCAGCACGAGCGGACCGCCGAAGCGCCGGGCGGCCGCCTCGGCGGAGGTACGGGACAGCCACCGGCCCTTCGGGGTGCGCAGGCCCCCGTCCCCGGACCAGGCGGCGAGGTCGCGGGTCTCGTCGCCCAGTCCGATGACGTCCAGCGCGCGCAGGGCGTTGGGCGCGAGGGAGATCGCGGCCCCGACCGGCTCCAGCGACTGGGCGCGCTCCAGCACGGTGACGTGCAGGCCGCGCCGGTGCAGGGCGGCCGCCGCCGTCAGACCTCCGATGCCGCCCCCCACCACGACGACCCGCTTCGGCTGTGACATGGCTCCTCCAGGGCTCGACTACAGTTGTAGTGACAGTCCCGAGGCTACTACAGACGTAGTCAGGCGGGTAGCGTGAGGCCATGTCCGCTCGCACCGCCTCCGCGCGCACCGCCCCCTCCGCTCGCACGGTCGCCCCCTCACGCACCACCGCCTCCGCGCGCTCCGACCTGATCGCCGACGCGGCCCTCGCCCTGCTCGCCGAGCGCGGGATGCGCGGACTGACCCACCGGGCGGTCGACGAGACGGCAGGACTCCCCCAGGGCTCCACCTCGAACCTGGCGCGCACCCGGCAGGCCCTGCTGGAGCTGGCGGTGCGGCGGCTGGCCGACCGCGAGGCGAAGGTGCTGGCCCTGGACGAGATGCCCGACCCGAGGTCGGGGCCGGAGTCCACGGCGGACGCGCTGGCACTCGCGGTCCACCGCGCGCTGACGGACCACAGGGCCCTCACCCTGGCCCGCTACGAACTGGCCCTGGAGGCCACCCGCCGCCCCGAGCTGCGCTCGTTCTTCGACGCCACCGGCGCCCGCTTCCGGGATCAGCTGACCGCCCTGGTCACCGCGATGGGCTCGACGGACCCGGAACGGCACGCGCTGTCGCTGATCGCCTGGGGGGACGGGCTGATGTTCAGCTGCGTGGCCGGCTCGTTCGGCGCCCGCGTGCCGAGCCTGGAGGAGGTGCGGGCCGGAGTGCGGGAGCTGCTGACCGGCATGCTCGGGGCCTGAAAAACCACGTGTGCGTGCCGGTCCCCTCGGACAGGATGCGTGCATGACCGACCAACGACGGATGCCCGGCACCACCGCCGACGAACGCACGATGCTGGAGGGCTGGCTGGACTTCCACCGGCAGACCCTCGCCTGGAAGTGCGAGGGTCTGAGCGACGAACAGCTCCGCTCCGCCTCCGTGGAACCCTCCGACCTGTCCCTGCTGGGCCTGGTGCGGCACATGGCGGACGTGGAGCGCAGCTGGTTCCGCCGCGTGCTGGCCGACGAGGACGCGCCGCCGCTCTTCTTCAGCGAGGAGGACCCGGACGGCGAGTTCCACCTCACCGAGGCGGACACCTGGGAGCGGACCCGTGCCGTCTGGCAGGCCGAGATCGAGGCGGCCCGGGCCAACGCGGCCCGGTTCGGCCTGGACGACATCACCGAGGGCGAGCACCGGCGCACCGGAGAGCGGTTCAACCTGCGGTGGCTGTACACCCACATGATCGAGGAGTACGCGCGGCACAACGGCCACGCCGACCTGATCCGCGAGCGCATCGACGGCGCGACCGGCGACTGACGCCACACCGGTCGTCCTCGGGGCCGCCGAGGCCGAACCCGTCGCCCGCACGGACCGACCGACGTTCCGCGCGTCGGTGGGCCCACGGGCCTCCGCGGGGCGCGGGAGATCACCCGTGCGGGGCATCCTGGGCCGTTCCGCCGTCCCACCGGCGGCCGGGGGCAGCAGAGTTGCGCGGGTGCACCGAACCACGACCGCAGCCACGCTCCTGGTGACCGCGGCCGTCGCAGCCCTCGCCGGCTGCACGACGGTCCGGCAGCCGCCCGCACCCGGGCCCTCGGCACCGCCGTCGGCGCCGCGACAGGAGGACCGCTCGCGGAGCCCGGTCGTCCAGGCACCGGCCCGTGAGTTCCTGCAGCGCATCGAGGAGTCCCACGAGCCGGAACCGGCCGCGGCGCCGTCCGGCCGGGCCGCGCCGCCCGCCGCGGCCGCCACGGATCCCGGACGCCCGCCCCGGGAAGCCCGCGCACCGCACCCCCGCCCGGACCGGCCCCGGCCGGCCGCGCGCGGCCCCCAGCGCCCGCGCACCGGCGCGCCGCCGGACGTCTCGGGACCGGTCCGGCGGGAGGCGGGCGAGCAGGTGCCGGGCGGCACGGACGTGTGCGCCCTGGGCCGGCGCTACGGCGGCTGGCGCCCGGACAGCCCCGAGGCGAGGATCTGCCGGGACACGTACGGGGGTTGAAGCCCGCTGACGCTCGTGATCAACACAGCTAGGGCCGCTGCCTCGGTGGGGTCCGGACGCCCGTGCCGCCCTCGCCCAGCCGTCGCTCCAGGCGGGCGATGGCCGCCCACACCCCGTCGCCGTAGCTGTCGTCGGCGAGGGCGGCGGCCGTTTCCCTGGCGCGTGCCAGGTGGGTGCGGGCGGCGTCGCACCGGCCGAGCCCGAGGTAGTCGTCGGCGAGGTTCAGGTGCAGGGACGGATGGAAGGCGCGCACCGCGAGACCGTCCTCCCGGGAGGACGGCCCCTGGATGATCTCCTGCGCGGCCGACAACGCGCGCAGGTCCCAGGCGAGTTCGTCGGCCGGGTCGTCCTGCGTGTCGGCCAGGTAGTGGGCGAGGGTGCAGCGGTGCAGCGGGTCGCCGTGCACACCGAGCTCCGCCCACAGGTCCAGGAACCGGTGCCGCGCCTCCTCCCGGTCGCCCGCGTGGTGCAGCATGACGACCTGCCCGATGCGGGTCAGCACGGCGTCCGGCACCGTCTGCCCCTGTCGTTCCGCCACGACGCCCTCCGCGCACTCGCCGGCTGTTCCCGCCGACGCTAACCGCAGGCCGCGGTGATCCGGCTCAGGCGGCTCCGTGGACACGGGGGCTTCCGGGCGGCCCTCGTGCGCGCGGGACGCTCAGCCGAGGTCGGGGATCGTCCAGTCGATCGGCCGGTGCCCCTGGGCGGCGACGGCCTCGTTGATCTGTGTGAAGGGCCGCGAGCCGAAGAACTTCTTCGCCGACAGGGGCGAGGGGTGCGCGCCCTTGACCACCACGTGCCGGGACTCGTCGATCAGGGGCAGCTTCTTCTGCGCGTAGTTGCCCCACAGGACGAACACGGCCGGGTCGGGACGCCCGGCCACCGCGCGGATCACCGCGTCCGTGAACCGCTCCCAGCCACGGCCCTTGTGCGAGTTGGCCTCGCCGGCACGGACCGTGAGCACCGCGTTCAGCAGCAGCACGCCCTGCCGCGCCCACGGCATCAGGTAGCCGTTGTCCGGGATCGGGATGCCCAGCTCCTGGTTCATCTCCTTGTAGATGTTGCGCAGGGACGGCGGGATCCGCACCCCCGGCCGGACCGAGAAGCACAGCCCGTGCCCCTGGCCCTCGCCGTGGTAGGGGTCCTGGCCGAGGACCAGGACCTTGACCTCCTCGTACGGCGTGGCGTCCAGCGCCGCGAAGACCTCCTCCCGCGGCGGGTAGACGGGACCCTTCGCCCGCTCCTCCTCGACGAACTCCGTCAGCTCCTTGAAGTAGGGCTGCTGCAGTTCGTCGCCCAGAACCCCGCGCCAGGACTCGGGCAGCATGGCGATGTCGGTCACGTCAACGTCCTATCGATGTGCGGTCACTTGCCGGTTGCAGAACCTACCGGCGACCACTGACAACGCGCCCCGCGGGAGCCGGAACCGGTCCGCTCACCAGGCGGTCTTGCGGTGCAGCTCCCACATCATCATGATCGTCGACGGGTCCAGGGCCCGCTCCGCGCCCGAGACGTCCCGGCTGGCGGCCACGTACTGCCGGCCCTGCCACAGCGGCAGCAGCCGTGCGTCGTCGACGAGGATCTGCTGGGCCTCCTCGAACTCCTTCACCACGTTCGCGCGGTCGCTCTCGCGGCGCGAGCGGGGCAGCAGGTCGCCGGTGATCTCGGGCGCCGGGTAGGGCGTGCCCAGAGCGTTCTGCTCGCCGACGAACGGCGCGATGAAGTTCTCCGCGTCCGGGAAGTCGGGGAACCAGCCGCGGCCGAACACCGGGTACTCGCCCTTCTGGTAGCCCTCCACGTAGGTCTTCCAGGGACGGCTCTTGAGGCTGATCGTGAACAGGCCGGAGGCTTCGAGCTGGCGCTCGAGCTCCTTGAACTCGGCGGCCGTCTCGGAGCCGTAGCGGTCGCTGGTGTACCAGAAGGTCAGCGGGACGCGCTGGTTGATGCCCGCCTCGCTGAGGATCTTGCGGGCCTTGGCGACGTCGGGGTCGCCGTAGTCGTCGAAGAAACCCGTGGTGTGGCCGGTGAGTCCCTTGGGGACCATGGAGTACAGCGGGTCGACGGTGTCCTTGTAGACCTTGTGGGCGATCGCCGCCCGGTCGACGACCTGCGCGATGGCCTGACGCACGGCCTTCTTCTCGGCCCAGGGGTCCTTCGGGTTGAACACCAGGTAGTTGATGTCCGTGCCGGTGCCCTCCACGAGCTGGATCTCCTGCTCCTTGGCGCTCTGCAGGTCGACGACGTCACCGGCGGCCAGACCGCGGTAGGTCACGTCGATCTGCTCGTCGCGCAGGGCCTTGACCATGGCGCCGGAGTCCTGGAAGTAGCGGACGGTCACGGCGTCGTTGCGGCGCTCGGCGAAGCCCTTGTAGGAGTCGTTGCGGGCGAGGACGGCCTCCTTGCCCTCGTCGTAGGAGTCCAGGACGTACGGCCCGGACCCCACGACGCCGTCGCCCTCGCGCAGGCTGTTCTTCGGGTAGGCCTTCGGCGGGACGATCGACATGGCCGGGGTGGCGAGCACGAACGGGAAGGTGGCGTCGGGCTTGTTGAGGTGGAACACCACCTCGCGGTCGTTGGGCGCCTGCACCCGTTCGAGACTGCCCAGCAGACCGGCCGGACCGCCGTTGACGTTGATCCTGCGGATGCGGTCGAAGGAGTGCTTGACGGCCTGGGCGTCGAGCGTGTCCCCGTTGGAGAACGTCAGGCCCTCGCGCAGTTCGCAGCGGTAGACCTGGTTCGAGGAGTCGCTGAACCCGCACTGCTCGGCGGCGTCCGGCTGGGGCTCGGTCGAGCCCGTGGGGTAGCTCAGCAGCGTCTGGTAGATGTTGCGGAACAGCTCCCAGGAACTGTCCCAGGACGCAGCGGGATCGAGCGTGCTGGGGGCGCTGGTGGTGCCCACGACGATGGGTCCTTCGTCCTCCGGGGTGTCAGACGACAGCACCCCGCACCCGGTGACCAGGGACGATATGGACGCGATGGCCGCCACCCGCCGCAGGCATCGGTTCCGGTTGAACACGCGCACGCTCCTCGATCTGCCATACCAAGGGTCGGCAGACCATACCGCAGTGCCGCGCCTGCTGACCCTTCCCGGAACGCGGCTTCTTGATCGATAAACCTATGACGACGTTGTCAGTCCGATTTGCGGCTCTTTCGCGGCCACTTCACGTCCCCCGCACAGGGGAACGGGCGCCCCTTCGGTGAAGGGACGCCCGTGCCGGACGGCGGAGGGGGCCGGTCAGCCGGTGCCGGCGTTGAGGAAGATGCCGCCGTCCACGACGAGCGTCTGACCGGTGACCCAGTCGGACTGCTCGGAGGTGAGGAACGCCGCGGCGCCGCCGATGTCGGAGGGCACGCCGAGGCGCCCGAGGGGGTAGGCCGCCGCGGCCTCCTCCTCGCGCCCCTCGTACAGGGCCTGGGCGAACTTGGTCTTCACGACGGCCGGGGCGATCGCGTTGACCCGAACGCCGGGCGCGAACTCGTGGGCGAGCTGCACCGTCAGATTGATCATCGCCGCCTTGCTGACGCCGTACGCGCCGATGAACGGGGAGGGCGACAGGCCCGCGACGGAGGCGATGTTGACGATCGCGCCGCCGTTGTCCTTCTGCCAGGCGTGCCAGGTGCGCTGGGCGAAGCCGAGGGCGGAGACGACGTTGGTCTCGAAGACCTTGCGGGCGACGTTCAGGTCGAGGTCGGCGATCGGGCCGAACACCGGGTTGGTCCCGGCGTTGTTGACGAGGAAGTCGACCCGGCCGAAGGCCTCCATCGTACGGTCGACGGCGACGGCCTGGTGGGCCTCGTCGTGCGCCTTGCCGGCGACGTAGATCGCGCGGTCGGCGCCGAGCCGCTCGACGGCCTCCTTGAGGGCGTCCTCGTTGCGCCCCGTGATGCAGACGCGGTCGCCGCGGGCGACCAGGGCCTCGGCGACGCCGTAGCCGATGCCGCGGCTGGCGCCCGTGACCAGGGCGACCTTGCCGGAAAGTTCCGTGGAAGTCATGTCCTTCGCCCCTTAGTCGAGCGGCCCGCCGGCCACGTACAGCACCTGGCCGGAGACGAATCCGGCGGCCTCGCCGGTGAAGAAGGCGATGGCGTTGGCGATGTCCTCCGGCTCGCCGACGCGGGCAACCGGGATCTGGGTGGCGGCGGCGGCCTTGAAGTCCTCGAAGCCCATGCCGACCCGCTCGGCGGTGGCCTTGGTCATCTCGGTGGCGATGAAGCCGGGGGCGACGGCGTTGGCGGTCACGCCGAACTTGCCCAGCTCCTTGGCGAGGGTCTTGGTGAAGCCCTGCAGACCGGCCTTGGCCGCCGAGTAGTTCACCTGGCCGCGGTTGCCCAGCGCGGAGGACGACGACAGGTTGACGATCCGGCCGAAGCCCGCGTCCACCATGTGCTTCTGGCAGGCCTTGGACATGAGGAAGGCACCGCGCAGGTGCACGTTCATGACGGTGTCCCAGTCGGAGACGCTCATCTTGAACAGCAGGTTGTCGCGCAGCACGCCCGCGTTGTTGACCAGGATCGTCGGCGCGCCGAGCTCCTCGGTGACACGGGCGACGGCCGCCTCGACCTGGGCCTCGTCCGAGACGTCGCAGCCGACCGCGACGGCCCTGCCCCCGGCGGCGGTGATCTTCTCGACGGTGTCCTTGCAGGCGGCCTCGTCGAGGTCGAGCACGGCGACCGCGCGCCCCTCGGCGGCCAGCCGTACGGCGGTGGCGGCACCGATCCCGCGCGCTGCACCGGTGACGACGGCGACCCGCTGCTCAGTGGTGGACATGACTGGTTTCTCCTCAGGTGAGCGACCGCTTAGTACCTTCAGTGGTGGTGACGCTAGAAGCCCTGGCACGCGGTGTCAACGGCCCGACCGGCCATGTGATCCATCCCCCGTGGCCGGCAGGTCGGCGGTGTTCGCGCAAACACCCGATCGGCCCAGGGCCGCGAGCCGCCTCCGCCGGTCGCCCATGGCGTCGAGGGGCCCGTCCGCGGCCCGGAAGGAGACGCCCCGTGCGCCCTCGCACCGGTGTTCTCGGCCCGCTGCCGGCGATCGCCGGGTTCGCAGTCGCCCGCCGTCCCCGCTCACGCCCAGGACGACCGCGACTGCCGGGACTTCGTCTTCCAGGAGGACGCGCAGGGCGTCCTCGACGCGGACCGCGGCGACCCGAACCGGCTCGACGAGGACCAGGGCCCCGACGACGGCACGGCGTGCGAGGCCCTTCCGCGCCGGGGCGGGACGGGCATCATCGACCCCGGCACCCCGGCACCCCGGCGGCCGCCCCGGCACCGGTCACCTCACGCCCGGTCACCCTGTCGCCCGCCACCTCACGCCCGGTCACCCCCGCCCCGACCGGCACCCCGTCCCAGGGCGTGCGCGGCGGACTCGGGTGCGCCGCGACCGACGGTCCGGGCCGCTGGGTGATCGGTGCCGGCCTGGCCTTCTCCGGCGGCGCCACCGTCGTGGCCGGGTACCTCCTGCGGCGTCAGCGGACCTGACCCCGGCCCGCCGTCACCTCACCAGCTGGTCCAGCAGCCGCGCGAGCTCCGCGGCAGGGTCCCGGGTGAGCCCGGTGTGCACCGGGCCCGGCTGGACGATCGTCGAACGGGGGGCCACCAGCCAGCGGAAGCGGCGGCCGGGGTCGTCGGCCGCGGCCTGGCCCGCCGCGGCGCCCCCGGCGCAGACGCCCTCGACGCCCCCGAGGGCCGCGCGGACGCCGGCGACGTCGGCCTCGGGGTCGAGGGCCAGCAGACGCGTCTCGTCGAGGTGCGTGAGCGCGCCGACGTAGGCCGCGGCGCGGCAGTACAGGAGCACCCCGGCGTTGATGCACTCGCCGCGCTCGACCCGCGGGACGACACGCAGCAGGGCGTACTCGTAGACCTGGCGGTCGCGGGGTCCGCCCCTGATGATGTGGCGGTCGTTCACGTGAGCCCCTGGATGCGGTCGTGGATGGCGGCGGCCCGGGCGAGCAGCGGCCGGGCGTAGGCCTGCCGCAGCTCGTCCGGGGTGCCGAAGCCCGGCTCCCCGGCGAGCCAGACCTCGGGGATCTGCGCGGTGACGTCGGCGAGCAGTTCCTCCGTGACCTGCGGCGCCAACTCGGTCGCCGCGGCGGCCACATCGGGTGCGAACCGTGCCAGCGCGTGGTCGGAGGCGTCGTACGCCCGGGCGGCGGAGGCTTGCACGCCGGGCCAGTTGTGGTGCCAGATCATGGTCGCGCCGTGGTCGACGAGCCACAGTTCGCCGTGCCACATCAGCAGGTTGGGGTTGCGCCAGGACCGGTCGACGTTGTTGACGAGCGCGTCGAACCAGACGATCCGCCCGGCCTCGCGCGGGTCCACGCGGAAGGCGAGCGGGTCGAAGCCGAGCGCGCCGGAGAGGAAGTCCATGCCGAGGTTGGTGCCGCCGCTGGACCGGAGCAGGCTCTGCACCTCCTGGTCCGGTTCCCCGAGTCCCAGGTCCGCGTCGAGTTCGACGGTGACCAGGCGGGGGATCCTGAGCCCCAGCCGGCGGGCGAGCTCCCCGCAGACGACTTCCGCGACGAGTGTCTTGCGTCCCTGTCCCGCGCCGGTGAACTTCAGCACGTAACGGCCGAGGTCGTCGGCCTCGACCAGGCCCGGCAGCGAACCGCCCTCGCGCAGGGGCGCGATGAACCGGGTCGCGATCACTTCCTTGAGCATCGCCCCAGGTTACTGACGCGCCGGCGGGCGGCGGCGGCGACCTCGCGGTGCCGGGCCGGAACCCGACAGCGAACCGACAGCTCCCCTTTACCCACGTACCTGCGCCGGCGGGCCAGGATTTCGAGGGTCTCTGAACAGCCGGTCCCCGAGGGCCGTACCTCTGCGCAGATCACCAATCCCCGGAAGGAACGTCAGCATGACCAGCGAATCAGTTCAGCCGGTGCCGGGCCCGAACCGCCGTGCCGTCGTGGCGGCGGTCGGCGCGGCGGGGCTCGCCGTGGCGCTGACGGCGTGCGGCTCGGACGACAAGGCGTCCGGCTCGTCGGCCGAGCAGGGCGCGACGGGTGGCGGTGCGACGAACGAGGGCGGCGACGCGTCGGCCGGGGCGGGAGGCGGTGCGGCGCTCGCGAAGACCGCCGACATCCCCGAGGGCAGCGGCAGGATCTTCAAGGACGAGAAGGTCGTGGTGTCCCAGCCGACCGCGGGCGACTACAAGGCCTTCTCGACGATCTGCACCCACCAGAACTGCCCGATGGTGGACCTCGCGGGCGACACCATCTCCTGTACCTGCCACGGCAGCCAGTTCTCCGTCCTGGACGGCAGCGTGAAGAAGGGCCCGGCGGTCAAGCCGCTGGAGGCCAGGCAGGTCACCGTGGACGGCGACTCGATCACGCTGGCCTGATCACGCCGGGCTTCTCCGGCACCACCGGCGGACCCCGTCGCGGGCGTGCCCGCCCACGGCCTCCCGCGGCGGTCCGCCGCGCCCCGGTGGGCGCGCGGGCGCCCCTTGCACGCCGACGGACGGGAACCCATCCTTCTCCGACGTGATGTCAGAGGACCTCCTCTGGCACGACGTGGGAGAAAGAGGGGGAGCATGAGCGCCACACAGCAGCGCCGGGGCCGGAAGATCATGATGACGCCCGGCGAGCTGGACGACTTCCTCACCGCGCAGCGCACCTGCCGGGTCGCCACGGTGTCGGCGGACGGCGCTCCGCACGTGTCCACGCTGTGGTTCGCCTGGGACGGCACCTCGATCTGGCTGTACTCGGTGGTGCGCAGCAAGCGGTGGGCGGATCTGCGCCGCGATCCGCGGGTGGCGATCGTGGTCGACACCGGCGAGGAGTACGACGAACTGCGCGGTGCGGAGCTGTCGGGCACGGTCGAGTTCGTGGGCGAGATACCGCGCACGGGTGAGCTGCGCGCCGAACTCGACGTGCCCGAGACCCTGTTCGCGCGGAAGAACTTCGGGCTGGAGGAGATGCCGCACGACGGCCGGCACGCCTGGCTGCGGCTGACACCGGCGAAGACCGTGTCCTGGGACTTCCGCAAGCTCGGCGGCCAGCCACCGATCAGCCGTGTGAACAACCCTGCGGGTCAATACACCTAGCGCCACCGGCGGATCAGCCGACGCCCTCCCCCGCCGCGCGCAGCGCCGACACCGCCGCGCGGATGGACGGGCGGCGGTCGGCGTCCGCGCGCCAGACCACGTAGACATGCCGCCGCACCCGTTGCTTGAGGGGGACGGTCACCACCCCGTCGGGCACCGGGCGGCGGCCCAGCAGGGGGGCGATGCACACGCCGAGGCCCGCGGCGACCAGGGCGAGCTGGGTGTGGTGCTCGGCGGCGCGGTGGCCGACGATCGGCTCGACGCCCTTGGAGCGGAGCGTGAACATCAGCCACTCGTGGCAGAACTCGCCCTCGCCCCAGGTGATCCACTCGTCGTCGGCGAACTCGGCGAGGTCCACCTCCTCGCGCCCGGCCAGCGGGTGGCCCGCCGGCATGGCGACCTCGGCCGGGTCGTCCAGGATCGACGCCTTGACCAGTCCGTCCGGCAGCGCCATCGGCTTGTTGTACCAGTCGAGCACCACCGCTAGGTCGAGGTCGCCGCGCACCACCCCGGCGATGCCCTGTTCCGGTTCCAGCTCGCGCGAGCGCAGCCGCAGCGCGGGATGCTGCTCGCGCAGCGCCGACAGCGCGTGCGGGAACAGGCCGCGCGCGGCGGTCGGGAACGCGGCCAGCCTCAGCTCGCCCACGACCTGCCCGCGCTGCGCCTCCAGGTCGGACTGGGCGAGTGCGACCTGGGAGAGGATGCGCGCGGCGTGCTCGGCGAGCAGCCGGCCGGCGTCGGTGAGCCGCACGCCCCGGCCGTTCTTGGCGAGCAGTTGCTGGCCGACCTCGCGCTCCAGCTTGGACATCTGCTGGGAGACGGCGGACGTCGTGATGTGCAGCCCTGCGGCGGCGCCGCTGACCGAGCCGTGGCGGGCCAGGGCGTCGAGGGTGCGCAGGCGCTCCAGGTTCAACATGTAAGGGATACTACGCAATACCGCGTGCGAATTCTCGCTTGTGCTACGACGACGTCCTGCCGCATCGTGACGGTCATGAGCTCCGTGACCACCACCGGCCGGGTCGCAGCGACCCCGTCCCCCCTGCCCGCCCGGCCCCGCCTCGACTGGCGCCTGCGCTTCGCCGCCCTGTCGTTGATCTGGGGTTTCAGCTTCCTGCTCATCAAGGTGGGCACCGGCGGGTTCGCACCGTTCCAGGTGACGCTCGGGCGGCTGGCGTTCGGTACGGCGGTGCTGGCGGCGGCGATGGCGGTCCGGCGCGAGCGGCTGCCGCGCGGGGTGCGCACCTGGGGGCATCTGACGGTCGCCGCGTTTCTGCTGAACGCCCTGCCGTTCTCCCTGTTCGCGTACGCCGAGCTGACCATCCCGTCGACCCTGGCGGGCATCTGCAACGCCACCTCGCCGCTGTGGGGGATGGCCCTGTCGCTGGTCGCCCTGTCGGAGGACCGCCCGACCCGGGTCCGGGTGGCGGGGCTCGGCCTCGGCTTCCTGGGCGTGCTGACCGTGCTGGGCGCCTGGCAGGGCTTCCACGGGCTGGACGCCACCGGGACGGCACTGGCCCTGCTCGGCTCCCTCAGCTACCCGGTGGGCTGGATCTACGTCCGCCGCACCCTGGCGGGCAACGGCCGTTCGCACCTGTCGATGACCGGCGCCCAGTTGCTCCTGGCCACCATCCAACTGGCCGTCGTGACCCCGCTGTTCACGACGCCGCCCACCGGGCTGCCCGTCGTGCCGCTCCTTGCGGTCGCCGCCCTGGGCGCCCTGGGCACCGGCCTGGCGGTGCTGCTGCAGTACGGCCTGGTGGCCGAGGTCGGCCCGACGACCGCGCAGATGGTCACGTACTTCATCCCGGTCATCGCCACGGCCGCGGGCGTCGTCGTCCTGGGCGAGTCCCTGAGCTGGTCGACACCGGTCGGCGCGGTGATCGTGCTGGTGGGGGCGGCACTGACCCAGATGCGGCCCGGGTCCCGGCCTCAGACGTAGCCGCGCGCGCGTGCCGGACCGAGCGCGGAGGCGATGGCGTCGGCCAGGGCCTGCGTGTCGTCCTCGGTGAGCGCCGAGACGGTGACCCTGATCCCGGGCGGAGCGCTCAGCCGGAATCGGGCACCGGGGGACACGGCCCAGCCGGCGTGCAGCAGCCGGGCGACCACCCCGGTCTCGTCCGGTACCGGCACCCACACGTTCATGCCGCTGCGGCCGTGCGCCGGGACACCGCGCCGCGCCAGGGCCGTGATCAGCGCGTCCCGCCGCCGCCCGTACGCCGCCGCCACCCCGGCCGTGTCCACGACCCCGTCGGCCCACAGCCGTACCAGGGCCCGCTGCATCAGCAGGCTCACCCAGCCCGGCCCGAGCCGCTGCCGGCCGCGGACCCGGTCCAGGGTCACGGTGTCACCGGTCAGCAGGGCGAGGCGCAGGTCGGGCCCGTAGGCCTTGGCCGCCGAGCGCACGAACGCCCAGTGCCGGGTGGCACCGGCCAGCGGGTTCAGCGGCAGGTCGACGATGCCGTGGCCGTGGTCGTCCTCGATCAGCAGCACCTCCGGGTACTCCCGCAGGACCGCCCGCAGGGCGCGCGCGCGTGCGGCGCCGACCGCGGCGCCGGTCGGGTTCTGCGCCCGGTCCGTGACGATCAGGGCGCGCGCCCCGGCGGCGAGCGCCCGGCGCACGTCCCCGGGCAGCGGTCCGTCGTCGTCGACACCGACGGGGGCGGTCCGCAGGCCCAGGGCCGGGACGAGGTCGAGGGTGCGCCCCCAGCCCGGGTCCTCGACGGCGACCGTGTCACCCGGTTTGAGGTGGGCCGCCAGCACCCGCTCCACCCCGTCGAGCGCACCGGAGACCACGGCGAGGGGCCCGTCCGGCACGCCGTCGGCGTCGAGCCCCGCGCGCCCGGCTCGGGCCAGCCCGGGATCCACCGGATCGTCCCCGTACAGCACGGGCGCCCGGTCGCCCTCGGCGGCCGCCGCCGCGAAGACGCCTGCGAGCGGCGGCAGCAGCGCCGGATCCGGATTGCCGCCGGCCACGTCCCGCACCCCTTCGGGAACCTCGACCCGGATGTGGTCGCGGCCGGTCGTGGCCGGCGCCGGGCGCACCCGGCTGCCGCGCCGGCCCGCGGTCTCGATGACACCGCGCTCACGCAGGGTCCGGTACGCGGCCGCGACCGTGTGGGGATTCACGCCGAGTTGCCGCGCCAACTCCCGCATGGGCGGAAGCACTTCACCGGGCTTCAGCCGCCCGTCGCCCACCGCGCGTTCGATGCCCGCGGAAATGTCCGCTGCGCGCCGCCCACCGATCAGATAGTCTCCTAGCACAAACTCAATTATGCACTAGTGCAATGGAGAGCGCCATGCAGGGGCCCGCGCAGACGCCGCAACCCGACACCGCCTACACCCCGACCGACCGCACCGTCCCCACCCGCTCCGCGGAACGGGCCTCCTACGACAAGGAGCTGGTGCACGCGATACTCGACGAGGCCTGCGTCTGCCATCTGGGCTTCGTCCGCGACGGCGCACCGGTCGTCCTGCCGACGCTGTACGCCCGGGTCGGCGAGCGGCTCTACCTGCACGGATCCACCGGCTCGCGCCCGCTGCGGGCGGCCGGCCGGGCGGAACCGGGCCTGCCGGTCTGTGTGACGGTCACCCATGTCGACGGTCTGGTCCTGGCGCGTTCGGCCTTCCACCACTCGATCAACTACCGCTCGGTGGTGGTGCACGGCCTCGCGCAGGACGTGACGGACCCGCAGGAGAAGCGCGAGGCGCTGGACGCCCTGGTCGACCACGTCGTCGCCGGCCGCTCCGCCGACTCCCGCCCGGCCGACAAGAAGGAGCTGGCCGCCACGGCGGTGATCCGCCTGGACCTGCGGGAGGTCTCGGCCAAACTGCGCACGGGCGGGGTGAACGACGAGCCCGAGGACCTGGCCCTGCCCCACTGGGCGGGCGTCGTGCCGGTCCGCGCGACCTACGGCACACCGGTTCCCGACCCCGGCCTCGCCCCCGGCACCGCCCTGCCCGGCTATCTCCGGGCCCTGTGATGCTGATCCACCCCCGGGACGCGCCCCGCGACGACTCCGAGTGGCAGCACTGGCTGGCCGCGCACGACTTCGGGCGGCTCGCGGTCAACGGCCCCGGCGGCGAACCCCCGCACGTCCAGCCCCTGCACTTCGCCTACGACCCCGGGCGCCGCGAGGTCGTCACCCACCTCGCCCGGCCGAACCCGATCTGGCCCGCGCTCCAGGCCCGCCCCGACGTCCTGCTGAGCGTGGTCGACGACTAGGCCTACATCCCCGGGCCCTGGCAGGCCGGCCCGGACGTCCCTCCGGAGCACGGCGTTCCCACGGAACCTCTACGCGGCCGTCCAGCTCCGTTGCCGCGCGCACGTCGTGGACGACCCGGCGGAGAAGGCCGCACTGCTCAACCGCCAGGTCGACCACTTCCAGCCCCGGGGCGTCTCGGCCCGGGCGGCGGCCGGCGAGGAACCGTACGGCCGGATGCTCGCCGGCATCCGCGCGCTGCGTCTGGAGGTGACGGACGTGCGGGCCGAGTTCACGTACGCGGGCCGCAAGCAGGCCGAGGTGCAGGAGCGGATCGCCGCGGGCCTCGCGGCGCGCGGCGGCCCGGGCGACGCCCGGGCGCGGGAGCACCTCCTGCGCAGGCTCCAGGTCTGAGCCCCGGGGCGGGCGCCCCGGGGCTCGGGTCCGTGGGCTCATCCGAGCGGCACGGGCTCCTTCACCGGGCGGGCGCTGCGCGCCTCCCCGACCGCCAGGCCGGTGACCGACCCGAGCATCAGCAAGGTCCCGGCCACGGTCGCACCCGTGAGGTGCTCCCCCAGCAGCAGGACGGCCAGCGCGGCGGCACTGACCGGCTCCAGCAGCATGATCACCGAGACGGTGGCGGACCGGACGACGGCCGCGCCCGCGAAGTACAGGCCGTAGGCCAGGGCTGTCGGCACGACGGCGACGTAGGCCAGCAGGAGCAGCAGCCGGCCCGGCGCCTCGGTGTGCGGTACCAGCCCTTCCACCAGGGCGAAGGGCAGCAGGCACAGGCTGGTGACGGCGAACGCCCCGACGGTCGTCCGGGAGGAGTCGGCCCCGCCGTCGCGGCCCCAGCGGCGGGTGAGCAGGGTCATCGCGCTGTACCCGGCCGCCGACAGCAGCGCCAGCAGCACTCCCCAGGGGCGTACGGTCGTGCCGCCGCCGCCCAGGACGAGCACCGCGAGGCCCGTGAGGGCGCCCGCGACGGCGGCGGTGCCGCCGCGGCCGAGCCGTTCGCCCAGGGTCAGTCGCGCCCCGAGGGCGATCAGGACGGGCCCGGCACCCAGGGTCACCACGGTGGCCACGGCCAGGCCGGTGGCCGAGACGGCGGCGAAGTAGGCCGTCTGGAAGACGGCGAGCCCGAGTCCGGTGACGCCGGACCGCGCGAGCCTCCGGCCGAGCGGCTCGCGGACGGGGGTCGTACCCGTGCGGGGCCGCAGCGCGCGGACCGCGAGGAGCACGGCGAGTCCGGCGGCGCAGCGCCAGAAGGAGAGGGCGACGGGCCCCGTGTCACTGGTCCGGTAGACCAGGGAGGCCGCGGCGCCCGCGGTGCCCCAGGCGGCGCCGGCGACGATCAGGTAGAGGAGGCCTCGCCCCACGGGCAGGCCGGTAGCGGTGTTCGACACGTGTTCTCTCCGCAGAGCGCACGGCACGCCGTCACGGCGGAAGGCGGCGGTGCGCGGAAGTTCGGAAGGGGCCCCGGATCGGTCGGATCGGCGGGGTCCGCGGACTTCGTCTGCGGGCAGCACCGTTCGGCGCGGCGGCGCAAGCGCCGGGCGCGGTTTCCGGAAAAGCCCGCCTCAGGCGGCCGGAGGCGGAAGAACGAGTGCGTCGGACGGCATGATCGCCACCCTACGCGCTGCTCCCGCGCCGGGACAATTCCCTTTCCGGGCCACCGCTCGCCACCGGTCGCTCCGCCCCCTTCGCGGGCGTCGAGGACTGCGCGATGAACGCGCCCACCAGCACGATCACGCCACCGGCGATCTGCGGCGCCGACAGGTGCTCGCCCAGCAGCACCCAGGCCAGGACGGTGGCGATGACGGCCTCCAGGCAGGCCACGACCCCGGCGACCTGCGGCGAGAGCCGCCGCACGGAGACCACGCCGGTGACGTACGCGACGACCGTGGCGACCAGGACGATCCACGCCAGCAGCACGATCGCGGCGACGGGTGTGCCGTCCATGCGCGCGGTGCCCGTGAGCACCGACCGGTCCATGCTCCAGGGCCGGGCGACGACGGTCAGGACGGCCGCGCCGACCAGCAGCCCGTAGGCGATGACGCCGAGCGGGTCGGGCGCCTCGTCCCCGGCGTCGCTGCCCTGGTCGGACAGGACGAAGTAGCCCACCTGGCAGCAGGCGGCGCCGAGGGCGAGCAGCAGCCCCAGGGCGTCGAAGCCGAGGCCCGACCACACCTCGACGACGCAGGCGAGGCCGCCGACCGCGAGCACGACCCCGACCGCGGCGGCGCGGGTGACGGGCCGCCGCTGGACGAAGCGCACCCAGCCCAGCACGAGCGCGGGCGCCAGGTACTCGACGAGCAGCGCGACCCCGACGGGGATCCGGGACAGCGCCGCGAAGTAGCAGGCCTGGACGCCGGCCACGGCCAGTAGACCGAACCCGGCGAGCAGCCCGGGGCGCCGGCGCAGCAGGGAGCGGTGCCGCACGGCGAGCGGCAGCATCACCAGGGCCGCCCCGGCGACCCGCAGCCACACCACGTGCAGCGGGTCGAGGCCCGCCTCGATCAGCGGCTTGGCCGCGACACCGGATCCGCCGAAGGCCACCGCGGAGACGAGCGCGAGGCCGAGCCCCACTCCCCTGCCGCGCCCGCTCGCGCTGCTGTCAGTCGTACGCACCGGCACATGATGACAGGCCCTGACAGGAGCGTCACCCCCTATGACACCTGTCTCACAGCGTGGACGGTCCGGGGCACGGCCGCTCAGCGGCCGGTCTCGCCGCACTCCTCCGTGACGCCCGGCCGGTCGCCGATCAGCGGGCAGACCTCGCGCGGATCGATCCCGGCACGCCGGACCACCTCGACCGCGCGTGCCTGCGGGTCGGCCATGATCGCGGCGAGCAGATCCGTGCCGCGGGGCTGCCCTCCCCGTGCGGCGGCTCGTTCCCGGGCGTCGTCCATCGACGCGGAGGCGAGCGGCGAGAAGCCCGCGGCCCCCGCCACCACGGGAACGGCGCCCGAGTCCTCGACCCGGCCCTGCCAGCGCAGCCCGTAGCCGATGCTGCGCTGGACGAGGTAACCGAGCAGCCGCGCGATCCGCGGCCCGTCGCCGAAGGCGGCACGCACGGCGGGGTCGGACTCCAGCAGGGAATGCAGCAGATGGGCCGTGTCGACCTGCCGGTCCCCGTCCCGGACCGCCCGGCGGCGGGCGCCGCCGATCACCGGTGCGAGCGCGTCACCCAGCCTGGCATCGTTGTCGGCGCGCTGGGCGCCGGGCTCCTGGGACGACTGCCGGGGGATTCGGGATTGCACAATCCCACCCCATCAGTCCCGCCCGCCCGGGTCATCCTCGGCGGGAACCATCTGCGCGTCCCACGGGAAGTGCACACGGCCGGCCGGAATCTCCTCCTTGCGGAGGACATCACGCGGACAGCCCTCGCCTCCCGGGACGACGGGCGGCCGCCGGTGCCGGGCCGCCGGCGCACACGAAGGCGCCCCCGGACCACTGCGGGGGCGCCTTGCCGTCGACCGGCCTCAGTCCTCGTCGGCGAGGATCAGGTACAGCTTCTTGCGCGCGTCGTTGATGACGCCGAGCGCCTTCTCCCGCTGTTCCTTGCTGCCGGTCTTCCAGACCTGCCCGAAGGCCTCCATCAGACCGAACCCGGCCTGGCGGATCTCCCCGAGGGCTTCCCAGTCGACACCGCGGGACGCCTCCTCCCAGGGCGCCTCCGGCCCCTCACCGGCGGCCTCCCGGCCCGCCTCGGTGAGCGAGAACAGCTTCTTGCCGCCCTCGGACGCACTGGTGATCAGGCCCTCGTCCTCCAGCAGCTGAAGGGTGGGGTAGACCGAGCCGGGGCTGGGCTTCCACGCCCCGCCGCTGCGCTCGGCGATCTCCTGGATCATCTCGTAGCCGTGCATCGGCCGGTCCTTGAGCAGGGCCAGGATCGAGGCCCGTACGTCCCCGCGCCGCGCCCTCCCGCGGGGCCCGCCGCGTCCGCGTCCGCCCCAGGGGCCGGGACCGAAGCCCGGCCCGCCGGGCCCGCCCCAGCCGGGACCTCCCGGGCCGAAGGGACCGAAGGCCGCCCGCAGCCCTTCGAAACCTCCCCGGCCGTGCCGGTGTCCGCCGTGTCCGTGCTCGAAACCATGGGTGCGCATCGCAACCACTCCATTCCATCGTTGATCTGTCGCGATGCTTCAACGATATATCGGTAACTTACGAACGACAAGACCGGTCGCACGGGCGGACAGCGGCGTCCGGCCGGTGCCAGCGGTCCGCGCGTCGCGGATTGGCCTTGGCCCGCGGCTTCGGCAAGGCTCTAGCGTCGCGGCATGCGGATCCGAATCGTCGACGCCTTCACCGATCGCCCCTTCTCCGGGAACCCCGCCGGGGTCCTGCTGCTGAACGACGCGAACGCCTTCCCGGACGACACCTGGCTGCAGAACGTCGCCCTGGAGGTCAACCACGCCGAGACGGCGTTCGCCCACCCCCTCCCGCCGGACGGTGAGGGCGACTGGGCCCTGCGCTGGTTCACCCCGGCCACCGAGGTCGCCATGTGCGGGCACGCCACCCTGGCCACGGCCCACGTCCTGCACACCACCGGCGCCCACGAGGGCCCGGTCCGCTTCACCACCCGTAGCGGCGTCCTCGTCGCCACGCCCGCCCCGGACGGGTCCGTGACGCTCAACTTCCCCACCGCCCCGCTCACCCCGGCCGAGCCGCCCGCCGGCCTCGGCGCCGCCCTGGGCACCGAACCGCTCACGGTCCTCGACACCGGCCCGAACGTCGGCGACCTGCTCGTCGAGGTCGCCGACGAGAAGACCGTCCGGGGCCTCCGTCCCGATCTGAAGGCCCTCGCCGCCCACTCCGAGCGCGGTGTCATCGCCACGGCACGCGCCGAGGACCCGTCCCGGGGCTACGACTTCGTCTCGCGCTGCTTCTTCCCGAACGTCGGCATCGACGAGGACCCGGTGACGGGGAGCGCCCACACCGCACTCGCCCCGTTCTGGTCCGCGCGCCTCGGCCGCTCCGGCCTGACGGGCCTGCAGGCCTCGCCCCGCTCCGGCCGCGTCCGTACGGAACTGCGCGGTGACCGCACCCTGCTCACCGGCAGCGCGGTCACGGTCGTCGACGGCGACCTGCTGGCCTGAGGACACCGAAGGGGCGCACGACGCCGTCGTACGCCCCGGTCCGGCCCGCCGGTCACGCCGTCGGCAGCCAGCCCACCTTGCCCGCCAGCAGCGCGTAGCCGACGAACGCCCCGATGTCGAGCAGCGAGTGCGCCACCACCAGAGGCCCGACCCGGCCCCAGCGGCGGTAGAGGTGGACGAAGACGACGCCCATCACCAGGTTCCCGACGAAGCCGCCGATGCCCTGGTACAGGTGGTACGAGCCGCGCAGCACCGAACTGCCCACCAGCGCGGCCGTCGGCGTCCAGCCCAGCCGGTCCAGGCGGCGCAGCAGGTAGCCGACGACGATCACTTCCTCCAGCACGGCGTTCTGGACGGCCGAGAGGATCAGGACCGGGTACTTCCACCACACGTCGGGCAGCGCCTCGGGAACCACGGTGAGGTTGAAGCCGAGGCCTCGGGCGGCCAGGTAGAAGGCGATGCCGGTGCTGCCGATGACCGCGGCGATCGCCGCGCCCCGCCCGAGGTCGAACCACGGGCGGGTGCGGTCGAAACCGATCGTGCGCAGGCTCGCGCCCTCGCGCAGCAGGAAGTGCGCGACGAGCGCGACGGGCACCAGTGCGGTGGTGATCCCGAACAGCTGCCAGGCGAGGTCGAGCCAGGGGCGGCCGGGGGCGGCCGAGGCGTTCATGGTGGCCGCCTGGTCCTTGAGCCCGCCCGGCTCGGTGACCGACCCGAGGAAGCTGATCAGCGCGGAGACGCCGCTCGCCCCGAGCGACAGCGCGAGGACCAGCAGCGTCTCGTCGCGCAGCATCCGCCGCGAGAGCCCCTGCCGGGGTAGGGAATCGCCCACCGGGCTCGCCTCCGCCTGCACACCCGCCTCCACTTCACCGACCTGTCGGATCAGTATGGCGGCAGCGGGCCGCGGCCCGGCGGGTGCCCTCAGCCCAGCGACACCGGTTCGGGCAGCCCCACGGGCCAGGTGTGCACCGGGTCGCCCTTGTGCATCAGCTCGCGGTAGCGCCGGGTGGTGGCGGCCAGCGCGTCCTCCCGGCCGAGGCCCGCGTCGAGGGCCTGGTGGAAGGTCGCGGCCTGCCAGCTCGCCCCGTTCGTCCGGCGCCGGCAGCGCTCCTCGATCACGCCCAGGTACAGGTCGCGGTCGGCCGGTTCGACGCCCCAGGCGTCCAGCCCCGCCTCGGCGAGCGGGAGCAGTTCGTCGCGGATCAGGTTCACCGCGTCGACCTGCGTCGTACCGCCGTGGCGGCCGCGCCGGGGCCAGGTGAAGCGGGCGTCGATGCCGTCCTTGCAGGCGGCGTCGAAGTTGGCGGCGGCCGCCTCGAACGGCAGCCGTGTCCACACCGGCCGGCTCTCCTCGGCGAGGGCCCGGACGACGCCGTAGTAGAACGCCGCGTTGGCGACGATGTCCACGACGGTCGGCCCGGCGGGCAGCACGCGGTTCTCCACACGCAGGTGCGGCACACCGTCGGCGACCTCGTACACGGGGCGGTTCCAGCGGTAGATCGTGCCGTTGTGCAGGACGAGCTCGGCGAGCGAGGGGGCACCGCCCCGGTCGATCACCTCGAGCGGGTCCTCGTCGTCGCAGATCGGCAGCAGCGCCGGGTAGTAGCGCAGGTTCTCCTCGAAGAGGTCGTACGCGGAGGAGATCCAGCGCTCGCCGAACCAGGTGCGCGGGCGGACGCCCTGGGCCTGGAGTTCGGGCGGGCGGGTGTCGGTGGACTGCGTGAACAGCGGGGGCCGCGACTCGCGCCACAGCTCGCGGCCGAACAGGAAGGGCGAGTTGGCGCCGACCGCGATCTGTGCGGCGGCGACCGCCTGGGCCGCGTTCCACACGTCGGCGAAGCGGGCCGGGGTCACCTGCAGGTGCAGCTGCACCGAGGTGCAGGCCGCCTCGGGCGCGATGGACTTCGAGGTGCACCGCAGGTGCTCCACCCCCTCGATGTCGAGGGTGAACTCCTCGCCGCGGGCGGCCACGATCTGGTCGTTGAGGAGGGTGTAGCGGTCGACGTCGGACAGGTTCGACGAGACCAGGTCGTCACGGTCGAGAGTCGGCAGAATACCGATCATCACGATGCCGGCGTCCACCTCGGCCGCTTTCCGGTCCGCATATGCCAGTGACGTACGGAGTTCCTCCGCGAGCCGGTCGAATACCCGGCCGTCGATGCGATGCGGGGGGATGTTGACTTCCAGGTTGAACATGGCGAGCTCGGTTTGGAAGTCACGGCTCGCGATGCGTTCGAGGACTTGCTTGTTCAACATTTTCGGCATGCCGTCGGCACCCGCCAGATTCAGTTCGATCTCCAACCCCATGAGGTTCTTGGGGCGGTCGAACCGCTTCTCCGCCAGGAGTCGCTCCAGGCCCGTCAGACACTGACGCAGCTTGTCGCGGTAGCGCTGGCGATCGGACAGGTCGAACCGGCCTGCCACGACCTTCTCCCCCATTGAAGCGTCCCTCCTCGGATGATGTGCAGGCCGAGATCCGGCCGCCGGGGTCCCGGTCAGGTGGAGGATGCCCAGCGAAAGCGATCGATAACGTCCCGGGCGGACCCGGCGACCGCTACGCTGGTCACATGTGACCGGTGGCACATTCACCCGGCATGGCGCGCACGACGTGATTCGGCTCCGGCGAACTCGTGAAAAACGCCGACGAGAATGGGCCGACCGCTGCGCGGACATGTTCCGAGGTCACCGCCGTGCACCCCCGCCTGAAATCGGGATTTATCTCGCGTATCGCCGACCGAATGTACCCTTGTTGTACTCACCGGAAACGGCTAGGCGAAACACAGTCTGAACCCGTGTCGTATAAACTTCGCGAACAAGGCAGAAGGTTGGCGCCCACGGTCGATGGGTCCTGCCGTCGAGGCGATGTTCGACGGACCCCACCCCCGTTTTCTCCTGACCCGGCCCTGCCTCCCTGACCTTTCGTGAGCTGACAGCGCCGTCCGCCCCCGCCCTCGCGCCACCGTGCCTTTGAATGAGAGGCGACCCACCATGCCGCTGCATGTCCCGCCGGCTCCCGCGCCCGCACTCCGTTCCGTCCTGGCCGCGCTCTCCTCGCCCACCGCGGTCCGAGAAGCGCGAACTCCCTCCCTGCTGCGCAGCCAGGTGCCCGGCACCCCCGAGCTCCCGCTGCCCGTGCACGTGCTGGACCGGGTCACCGCCGAGGGCGTGTCCACGACCCGGCTGGCCGGGTGGCGGTTCCTGATCCGCTGCGGCGAGCACGCCGTGGCCGCGGCGGACACCGTGCTGACGGCGGACGGCTGGACCTTCTCCCACTTCTTCGAGGGCCCGTACATCAGCTCCACCGAGTCGGCCCTGCGCCAGGCCGAGGCGATGCCGCACCCCTACCAGCCGCGCCTGCTGTCGGTGCCCGGCCTCTACATGCTGACGCTGTGGCTGCACGAGGACTGCGCGGCGGACGGGGCCGACGGCCACCCCGCGGCCACCGACCTCCTCGTGCCCCTGGCCCCCGCGCCTCCCGGCATCGCGGCCCATCGCCCGCACCGCGTCGCCGAGCTCCTCCCGGTGCTGACCCACCGGGCGACCCCGACGCGCCTTCTCGGCTCACCCGCCTGAGCCCCGCCGACCGACGTTCCCGTACCCCGTCACCGGCGTCACGGCGGCGGGGTACGACCGTGTGCGCGCACCTGGCCCGCCCGACCCCGCCCTCCCGGCCGCCCTCCCGGCGGCCGTGCCGGCGTGGCTCGCTCCGACGAGCGCACCATGGCTCGTACGAGCCGGACAGCGTCGGCCTGCCGACCGGACTAGCCCCTTCAGGCCACGGCGAACCATCCGAAGGGACGGCCCAGTTGAGATGAACCGCCCGCGCGGGTGATGCGTCCTGAAGCTGTGAGGGGCGGTGCGGCGAAATCCCTGCGGATCGCCGCCCGTGGGGCAACACTGGGTTCCGACGAACAAACCGACGGGGGGCGGCCATGGACCACACTTCCAGCCGCGGAACAGAAGCGACGGCCGAGCCTGTCGACTCGGTCACCACGTCCATCACGACGAAGCGAAAGATCCCACCCATGTGCCAGCACCAGACACCGTGCCCGTCAGCCGACTCCGCCGATCGGGAATCCGCCCGCCTCGTGGCGCACCACCCGGAGCAGGGGTGGAGCCTGCTGTGCAACGGCGTGGTGCTCTTCGAGGACACCGGTGAACTGCTGCCGGACGGCAGGGTCATCGCCCCGCACCGCCCGATGGCGGGCAGCCAGGTGGTGACGGCCGCCTGAGGCCACCGGGCGGGGCGTCACTCCGCCCGGCTACGAGGGGCCGGCCGCGGAACGTCCCGCGCACCGGCCCCGACGCGTGTCCGGCCGCCGTCACCGCCCGTCACCGCCCGCGACGCGGCGTCTGCAGTGCCTCCCGCAGCGCGTGGTACGCCGGCTTGGGCCGCAGCGCCTCGTCCCAGGGCAGGGCCGCGCCCTCGCCGGGGAAGAACGCCGGGATCCAGGAGTACTTGTCGGTGTAGTCCCACAGGGTGATGCCGACACACCGGCGAACCGCGAGGCACGCCTCGGTGAGGCTCCGGTACCACCGGGCCTGCTCGGCGAGCTTCTCCTCGGTCGCGGGCAGCTGCATCCGCACGTCGACCTCGGTGAGGGCGGTGTCCAGACCGAGCCGGGAGAAGCGGCGCAGGTTGTCCTCCAGGGTGGCCGGATAGCCGTACTGCAGCGCCAGATGGGTCTGGAAGCCGATGCCGTGCAGCGGGACGTGCCGGGCCTTCAGCTGCTTGGCCAGCTCGTGGTAGGCGTCGCTCTTCGGGCCGGTCGCCTCGATGTTGTAGTCGTTGAGGTAGAGCCGGACGTGCGGGTCGGCCTGGTGGGCCCAGCGCAGCGCGTCGGCGATGTACCCGGGTCCCAGGGTCCGGAGGAAGACGGTGTCCCGGTAGGTGCCGTCCTCGTTGAAGGCCTCGTTGACGACGTCCCAGGCGAACACCTTGCCCCGGTAGTGGCGCACTTGGGTCTGGATGTGCTTCTTCAGCACCGCGCGCAGCTCCGGGGCCGTCCACTCCCGTCCGGTGAGCCAGTCCGGGAGCTGGCTGTGCCACACCAGGGTGTGGCCGCGCACCTTCTGCCCTTTGGACCGGGCGAGGTTCACGATCTCGTCGCCCTGGGAGAAGTCGAACACGCCCTGCCGGGGCTCCGTGGCGTACCACTTCATGCCGTTGCCGGGGGTGATCTGGTCGAACTCGCGGCCCAGCAGGGCGGTGTACGGTTCGTCGGCCAGTTCGGGGTTGTCGGTGGCGCTGCCGAAGTAGCGGCCGTGGCGCTGGGCGAGGTCGGCGAGGGTGTGCTCCTGGCCGGGGCGCTCGGCCGCCCGGGCCGCGGGCCCGGTGGTGGCGCCGCCGAGCAGCAGCGCGGCGGCGAGCGCCCCGGCCAGGACGAGGCGTGGTGCGGTGGTGGATGTGGTGCGCATGGTGCGACTCCTCACGGTCGGGTGGGTGGTGAGCCGTACGTGTCGCGGGCGGGTGTCAGCCCTTGGTGGCGCCGGCGGTCAGGCCGCCGACGAGCTGGCGCTCGGCGACGGAGTAGAAGGCGAGCGCGGGGACCATGGCCAGCACCAGGTAGGCGAAGACCTTGGCGTACTCCGCGGAGTACTGCCCCTGGAACTGCTGGACGCCGATGGGCAGCGTCCACCACGTCGACTCGGTGAACACCAGCAGCGGCAGGAAGAAGTTGTTCCAGCTGGTGACGACGGCCAGGACGGAGACCGTGCCGAGTGCGGGCCGTGCCATGGGCAGCAGCACCCGCCAGAAGAAGCCGAAGGAGCTGCACCCGTCGAGCGTGGCGGCCTCCTCCAGTTCCCCGGGGATCTGCCGGAAGAAGCCGCGCAGGATGATGATCGTCATCGGCAGGCCGAAGGCCGCCTGCGGGAGGATCACGCCGAGCGGATTGTCCAGCAGGTCCAGGGAGCGCAGCAGCAGGAACAACGGCAGGGCCGCCACCGCGAACGGGAACATCAGCCCCATCGTGAACAGGGTGAACAGCGCCTCCCGGCCGCGGAAGGCGAACCGCGCGAAGGAGAACGCCGACAGCGCGGACACGGCGACGACCAGGACCGTCGTGCCCACGGCGATCAGGGTGCTGTTGCCGATCAGCCGCCAGAAGTCCCCCGAGCCGAGGATCTGGGTGTAGTTGGACGTCACCCAGGACTCGGGCAGGCCGACCGGGTTGCGGGACAGCTCGTCGGTGGTCTTGAAGCCCGACAGCCCGGCGTAGAGCAGGGGGACGGCCATCACCGCGCCGACGAGGACCAGCACGAGGTGCAGCGGGAGGTTGCGGCCCTTGCGCACGGTCGGACGACTGGTCACTTTCCGTCACCCCGCATGGTCGTGGTGGCTCCTTCCAGGTCGCGCCGGAGCACGAACCGCTGGTAGGCGAGGGCGAAGACGAGGCTGATGGCGAACATGGCCACGCTGATCGCGCTGGCGTAGCCGACCTGGTAGCGCTTGAAGCCGTACTGGAACATGGTCACGGCCATGGTCTCGGAGTGATGGTCGGGGCCGCCCGCGGTGGTGACCCACACCAGGTCGAACAGCTGGATCGAGCCGATGACCGCCAGGAACACGCTGATGCGCAGGGTGGGCGCCAGCAGCGGCAGCGTGACGTTGCGGAAGCGCTGCCAGGGGCCGGCCCCGTCGATGAGCGCCGCCTCGGTCAGCTCGCGGGGGACGGCCTGGAGTCCGGCCAGGTACAGCATCATGTGGAAGCCGAAGTACTTCCACGTCATGACCAGGAAGAGGGTCGCCATCACCGTGGACTGGTCGGCGAACCACTGTCCGCCCAGGCCGTCCAGCCCGATCCGCCCGAGGACCTGGTCGGCGAAGCCGTCGTCCGGGGCGAAGATCATGCCGAAGAGGATGCCGGTGATCGCCTCGGACAGGACGTACGGGGCGAAGAACAGCATCCGGTAGACCGCCCGGCCGCGCATGCGCTGGTTGAGCAGCACGGCCATGGCGAGGGCGAACGGCAGCTGGATCGCGAGCGTCAGCACCACCAGGACGAGGCAGCGCCACAGGTCGCCGAGGAAGACGTCGTCCTGGAGGAGCCGGGTGAAGTTCTCGCCGCCGATGTAGTCGGTGGGCATGCCGAAGCCGCCCCAGCGGAAGAACGCGGCGTACAGGGCGAAGAGCATCGGCAGCAGCACGAGCCCGAGGAACAGCACCAGGGCGGGCACCTGGAAGCCCGCCGCGGTGAGCCAGTGCAGGGTGCGGCGCCGGGCGCGGCTCCGGGTCCGCGGCACGGGCGGGGGCGGGGCGCCGAGGCCGGGGCCGGTCCGTTCGTCCGGCAGGAACGTGGAGGTCATCGCCGGCTACTGCTCTTCCTTCGCGGTCCTGGTGATGGACTGGGCGACCTGGCCGGGCGACCTGGAGCCGGCGATGAGCGCGGCGACGCTGTCGTTGACCTCCTGGCCGACGGCGGGCGCGTAGGCCTGGTCGAGGTAGAGCTGGAAGCCGGTGGCCGCCTTCAGCTGGGCCTGTACGGCCTTGATGTTGGGGTCGGCGATGGCCTTCTCGGCGGCCGGGACGACGGGCAGCACGCCGGTCTTCTCGACCAGTTCCAGGTCGGTGGCCTCGGAGGCGAAGAACTTCAGGAAGTCGACGGCCTCCTGCGGGGCGCCCCGGCGCAGGGCGTGTCCGCCGCCCCCGCCGAACACCTCGGTGATGGAGCCCTTGCCGCCCTCGACCGCGGGGAACGGGAAGAAGCCGAGGTCCTTGCCGAGCCCCTTGCCCGCGTCGGCCTGCACGGTGGGCGCCCACTGGCCCATCAGTTCCATGGCGGCCTTGCCGTTGCCGACGGTGGCGGCCTGCCCGGTGGGCGTGGAGTAGGCGGCGCCGAGGAACCCCTTCTGGAACGGCCGGAGCCCGACGAGTTCGTCCAGGTGCTCGCCCGCCTCGACGAACGGGGCGCCGGTGAAGTCCTTGGCCTCGTAGGCCGTCTGCAGCGCGTCGGCGCCGGCGGTGCGCATCGCCAGGTAGGCCCAGTAGTACATGCCGGGCCACTTCTCCTTGCCGGCCAGTGCCAGGGGTGTGATCTTCGCGTCCTTGAGCTTGCGTACGGCGTCGAGGAACGCGTCCCAGGTGGTGGGGGGCCGGTCGATGCCGGCCTCGGCGAAGTGGGCCTTGTTGTACCAGAAGCCGATCATGCCGATGTCGAACGGAATGCCGTAGAGCTTGTCGTCGATCAGGTACGGCTCCTTGGCGACCGGCAGCAGGGACCGGCTCCACGGCTTGGTCCGGTCCGTGAGGTCCTCGACGAGCCCGGCGTCGACCTGCTGCTTCAGGACGCCGCCGCCCCAGGTGTGGAAGATGTCGGGCAGCTTCCCGGACGCCGTCAGGGCCGTCATCTTCGACTTGTAGGCGTCGTTCTCCAGCTGGACGATCTTGATCTTGACCTTGGGGTTCTGTGCCTCGTACTTCTTGGCGAGCGAGGCCCAGACGCTCTTGGCGGGCTGGGTGGTGGAGATGTTCCACCACTCGATGGTGGTCGTCCCGGACGACCCTCCGTCCGAGTCCCCGCCGCACGCGGTCAGTGCCGTCGCCCCCAGACCTGCCGCGGCGGAGGCCGCCAGGAAGCCGCGGCGGGACAGTGCCGGGTCGCCCATCATGAGCTCCTCGAAAGTTTCGACTGAGTTCCAGAAAGCTGCGCTGATGCCGCACCCTAGAGACAGCGGCCAAACGGTGACAACCCCTCGTACGCGGTGAATCTTCAGACGGCACAGGGACGTTGAGGCGAACGAAACATTCGGCTACGGAGTCGAACGTTACGGCGACTCCCTGCCGGGCGATCGACGACGGCCCCGATCACACCGTCCGGGCACACGGGCTCACCCACCGCGGAAGCCCGGGAACGGCCCCGTCCGGCGGGGCCCCGTCCGCCTCACGCTCCGCCGACGCGCCTCGGCCGTCGGGCAGGGGCCGCGACGGAACCGGTCACGGCCACTCCGTGGCGCCGCACTAGTGTGACGGGCATGCAGTCGTACACGATCGGCCGGGCAGCACGGCTGCTCGGCGTGAGCCCGGACACCGCCCGGCGCTGGGCGGACGCGGGCCGCATCACCACCCACCGGGACGAGACCGGACGGCGACTCGTCGACGGGCGGGACCTGGCGGCCTTCTCGGTCGAACTCGCCAGGTCCGCGACCCCCGAGGACGACACCCCCTACACCTCGGCCCGCAACGCCTTCCCCGGCATCGTCACCGCCATCAAGCTCGGGGACGTCGCCGCCCAGGTGGAGATCCAGGCCGGTCCGCACCGGCTGGTCTCCCTGCTCACCCGGGAAGCCGTGGAGGAGCTGGGCCTGGAGGTCGGCATGGAGGCCACGGCCCGCGTGAAGTCGACAAACGTACACATCGACAGGGCGTGAATCCCCGGCTCCCGCACATACACATCTACAGGTCCGGTTCGCCTGGCTCATGCGATGGGGCAGGAGACTTCTGCCTGGCAGATGCGCCAGTATGATCGGCGTATCGGAAGGGCCTGCGCGCTCTTCCCCGCAGACCGAGGGAGTGGCCCCCAGATGATCCGTTCCGCGAACCGCACCCGGCGCACGCTCCCGATCGCCGGCGGGGCCGCGGCGGTGCTGCTGGCGCTGAGCGCCTGCTCCTCCGCGGACACGGCTTCGGACCGGGGCCCCTCGTCCTCCGAACTCTCGGGCTCGGTCACCGTGTTCGCCGCCGCCTCCCTCCAGGAGAGCTTCGAAAAGCTCGGCGCGACGTTCGAGAAGCGGCACCCGGGCACCGAGATCACCTTCAGCTTCGGCGGCAGCGACAGCCTCGCCGCCGGCATCAACAGCGGCGCCCCGGCCGACGTCTTCGCGGCCGCCAGCCCCAGGACCATGGCACTGGTGGCGGACCGGAAGGCCACGGCGGGAACCCCGGCGACCTTCGTCCGCAACCGCCTGCAGATCGCCACCCTGCCCGGCAACCCCGACCGGATCACCTCCCTGAGGGACCTCGCGAAGCCCGGCCTCAAGGTCGTCCTGTGCGACAGGACGGTTCCTTGCGGTGCGGCCGCCCAGAAGGCCCTGAGGGCGGGCGGGCTGAAGGTCACGCCCGCCTCCTACGAGCAGGACGTCAAGAGCGCCCTGACCAAGGTCGAGCTGAAGGAGGCCGACGCGGCCGTCGTCTACCGCACCGATGTGCGCGCGGCGGGTGACAAGGTGGACGGCGTGGACTTCCCGGAGTCGGCCGACGCCGTCAACGACTACCCGATCGCCCTGCTCGAGCACGCCCGCAACCCCGAGACCGCGAAGGCCTTCATCGCCCTGGTGCGCTCCGCCGAAGGCCAGAAGGTGCTGTCCGGGGCCGGATTCCTCAAGCCGTGACCGACACGCCCTGGAGCCGTCCGCGCCGCGACCGGCCGCGTCGCGGCAGCCCGCGCGGCCGGACCCGGACCGTGCCCGTACCCCTGCTCGTCCCCGCCGTGGTCGCTCTGGCCTTCCTGCTCCTGCCGCTGGTCGCACTGCTGGTGCGGGCCCCCTGGCGCAGCCTCCCCGAGCAGCTGACCAGCCCGGAGGTCTGGGAGGCGCTCCGGCTCTCCCTGGTGTGCGCCACGGCGGCGACGGGTCTGAGCCTCGTCGTCGGTGTGCCCCTGGCCTGGCTGCTGGCCCGCACGAGCTTCCCCGGCCGGGGTCTCGTACGGGCGTTGGTGACGCTGCCGCTGGTGCTGCCGCCGGTCGTGGGGGGTGTGGCCCTGCTGCTCGCCTTCGGGCGCAACGGCGTGGTGGGGCAGTGGCTGGACTCCTGGTTCGGCATCACCCTGCCCTTCACCACGGCGGGCGTCGTCCTCGCCGAGACCTTCGTGGCGATGCCGTTCCTCGTCATCAGCGTGGAGGGGACCCTGCGAGCCGCCGACCCCCGCTACGAGGAGGCCGCCGCCACGCTGGGAGCCTCCCGTTTCACCGCGTTCCGCCGGGTCACCCTGCCGCTGATCGCGCCGGGCATCGCGGCCGGGGCCGTCCTGGCCTGGGCCCGGGCCCTGGGGGAGTTCGGCGCGACCATCACCTTCGCGGGCAACTTCCCCGGCCGTACGCAGACCATGCCGCTCGCCGTCTACCTGGCCCTGCAGAACGACCCGGCGGCGGCCATCGCCCTCAGCCTGGTGCTGCTGGCGGTGTCCATCGCGGTGCTGGCGGCCCTGCGCGACCGGTGGATGACGGCGTCATGACGGCATGGGCGCGCGGTACGGCCGACCCTTCCGACCTCTGGACGACTCCCCGATGACCGACTCGACCGACTCCGCCGACGACAAGCCCCGGGGCGCGCTCCCCCAGGGCCTCGACGCCCGTCTCCTCGTCGAGCGCGGTGCGTTCCGGCTGGACGTCACGCTGGCCGCCGCCCCGGGCGACGTCGTGGCTCTGCTCGGCCCGAACGGCGCCGGCAAGACCACCGCCCTGCGCGCGCTCGCCGGGCTCGTCCCCCTCACCGCCGGACATCTGCGCCTGGACGGCACGACGCTGGACGGCTTGCCTCCCGAGGCCCGGCCGGTCGGCGTCGTCTTCCAGGACTACCTGCTGTTCCCGCACCTGACCGCGCTGGACAACGTCGCCTTCGGCCCGCGCTGCCGGGGCGCCGGCAAGACCGAGGCGCGTGTCCGGGCCGCCGGGTGGCTGGACCGCATGGGCCTGGCGGACCACGCCGGCGCCAAGCCCCGCCACCTCTCCGGCGGCCAGGCCCAGCGCGTGGCCCTGGCCCGGGCCCTGGCGACGGAACCCCGGCTGCTGCTCCTGGACGAGCCCCTCGCGGCCCTCGACGCCCGGACCCGGCTGGAGGTCCGCGCCCAGCTGCGCCGGCACCTCGCCGCGTTCGAGGCCGTGGCCGTGCTGGTCACCCACGACCCGCTGGACGCCATGGTGCTGGCCGACCGTCTGGTCGTCGTCGAGCACGGCGAGGTCGTCCAGGAGGGCACCCCCGCCGACATCGCCCGCCACCCCCGCACCGACTACATCGCCCGGCTGGTCGGTCTCAACCTCTACCGGGGACGGGCCGAGGGACACACCGTCCGGCTCGGCACGGGCCCCGCCATCACCACCACCGAGGAGCTGTCCGGCCCGGTCTTCGTGGCGTTCCCGCCGGGCGCGGTCACGCTGTACCGCGAGCGTCCGGCCGGCTCCAGCGCCCGCAACCTGTGGCGGTGCGAGGTCGCCGGGCTGGAGACGCACGGCGACCAGATCCGCGCCGACCTCACCGGCGAACTCCCCCTCACCGCCGACCTGACCACGGTCGCGGCGGCGGAACTCGACCTGCGCCCCGGAGCACCGGTGTGGGCGGCGGTCAAGGCGACCCAGACACACGCGTACCCGGCCTGACACCCGTCCGGCGACCGCCTCGATCGAGCCGACCGGGGCCCGTGAACCACCGGGCGACTCACACGACGGGAGGGGCCCCGCACCCGCGGAGCCCCTCCCTGTGACCGGTGCGGCCGATCGGCCGGATCAGTTCTCGTACGCCTCCAGCGGCGGGCACGAGCAAACCAGGTTGCGGTCGCCGTAGGCCTGGTCGATGCGGCGCACCGGCGGCCAGTACTTGTCGGCGGCCGACACCCCGGCCGGGAAGACCGCCTCCTCGCGGCTGTAGGCGTGCTCCCACTCACCGGCGAGCGCGCCGGCGGTGTGCGGGGCGCCGCGCAGCGGGTTGTCCTCCGCGGGCCACACGCCGGAGCCGACCTTCTCGATCTCCGCACGGATGGCGATCATCGCCTCGCAGAACCGGTCCAGCTCGGCCAGGTCCTCCGACTCGGTCGGCTCGATCATCAGCGTCCCGGCCACGGGGAACGACATCGTCGGCGCGTGGAAGCCGTAGTCGATCAGCCGCTTCGCCACGTCGTCGACGCTCACACCCGTCGCCTTGGTGAGGGGGCGCAGGTCGATGATGCACTCGTGGGCGACGAGCCCGCCCGGGCCGGTGTAGAGGACCGGGTAGTGCGGCTCAAGCCGCTTGGCGATGTAGTTGGCGCTGAGCACGGCCACCTGGGTGGCTCGCTTCAGCCCCTCACCACCCATCAGCCGGACGTACGCCCACGAGATGGGCAGGATGCCGGCCGAGCCCCAGGGAGCCGCCGAGATCGGACCGACGCCCGTCACCGGACCGGCCTCCGGCTGCAGCGGGTGGTTCGGCAGGTACGGCGCCAGGTGCTCGCGGACCGCCACGGGGCCCACGCCGGGACCGCCGCCGCCGTGCGGGATGCAGAACGTCTTGTGCAGGTTCAGGTGCGAGACGTCGCCGCCGAAGTGGCCGGGCTTGGCGAGGCCGACGAGCGCGTTGAGGTTGGCCCCGTCGACGTAGACCTGGCCGCCCGCCTCGTGCACCTGCGCGCAGATGTCGGCGACGTGCTCCTCGAACACCCCGTGGGTGGACGGGTAGGTGATCATGAGCACGGCCAGCTCGTCGCGGTACTGCTCGATCTTCGCCCGCAGGTCCTCGACGTCGATCTCGCCGTCCTCGGCGGTCTTCACGACGACGACCTTCATGCCCGCCATGACGGCGCTGGCCGCGTTGGTGCCGTGCGCGGACGACGGGATCAGGCACACCGTGCGCTGCTCGTCTCCGTTGGCCCGGTGGTACCCGCGTACGGCGAGCAGACCGGCCAGCTCGCCCTGCGAACCGGCGTTGGGCTGCAGGGAGACCTTGTCGTAGCCGGTGACCTCGGCGAGACGGTCCTCGAGCTCGTGGATCAGGGTGAGGTACCCCGCGGCCTGCTCGGCGGGCGCGAAGGGGTGCATCTGCCCGAACTCGGGCCAGGTGACCGGCTCCATCTCCGTGGTCGCGTTGAGCTTCATGGTGCAGGAGCCCAGCGGGATCATGCCGCGGTCGAGCGCGTAGTCCCGGTCGGCCAGCTTGCGCAGGTAGCGCAGCATGGCCGTCTCGGAGCGGTGCTGGTGGAAGACGGGGTGGGTCAGGTAGTCGTCGGTGCGCAGCAGGGCGGTCGGGATGACCTCGTCCGCGGCGGCGTCCAGGGCCTCCACGCCGCCCTCGACACCGAAGGCCGCCCACACGGCACGCAGCCGGGCGCGGGTGGTGGTCTCGTCGCAGGCGACGGAGACGTGGTCGGCGTCGACCAGGCGCAGGTTGACCCCGTTGTCCCGGGCAGCGGCGACGACCTCGGCGGCACGCCCTTCGACCCGCACGGTCACGGTGTCGAAGTAGGACCCGTGGACGACCTCGACCCCGCCGTTGGCGAGCCCGGCGGCGAGGACGGTGGCGTACCGGTGGGTGCGCTGCGCGATCCCCTTGAGGCCGTCGGGCCCGTGGTAGACGGCGTACATGCCGGCCATGACGGCGAGCAGCACCTGCGCGGTGCAGATGTTGCTGGTGGCCTTCTCCCGGCGGATGTGCTGCTCGCGGGTCTGCAGCGCCAGCCGGTAGGCCCTGTTCCCGTCGGCGTCGACGGACACGCCGACGAGCCGCCCGGGCAGACTGCGCGCCATCTTGTCCTGGACGGCCATGTATCCGGCGTGCGGGCCGCCGAAGCCCATCGGCACGCCGAAGCGCTGGGTCGTCCCGACGGCGATGTCCGCGCCGAGCTCCCCGGGCGACTTCAGCAGCGTCAGCGCGAGCAGGTCGGCGGCGACCGTGACGAGTGCCCCGAGCCCGTGCGCCTGGTCGATGACCGGCTTGATGTCCCGCACGGCTCCGGAGGCACCCGGGTACTGGATGAGTACGCCGTTGATCTCACGCTCGGCGATCTCGGCGGGGATTCCGTCACCGAGGTCGGCGACGACGACCTCGACACCGGCCGGCTCGGCGCGGGTTTGGATGACGGCGATGGTCTGCGGCAGCGCGTCCGCGTCGACCAGGAACAGACCCTTCTTGTTCTTGCCCAGGCGCCGCGACAGCGCCATGGCCTCGGCGGCCGCGGTGCCCTCGTCGAGCAGCGAGGCACCCGAGGTGGGCAGTCCGGTGAGGTCCGCGACCATGGTCTGGAAGTTCAGCAGCGCCTCGAGCCGGCCCTGCGAGATCTCCGGCTGGTAGGGCGTGTAGGCCGTGTACCAGGACGGGTTCTCCATGACGTTGCGCAGCACGACCGGCGGCGTGTGGGTGCCGTAGTAGCCCAGGCCGATCATGGGAGCGAGCACCTGGTTGCGGTCGGCGAGGGAACGCAGCTCGGCGATCACCTCGGCCTCGCTGCGGGCGCCCGGCAGGTCCAGCGCCTCGGCGCTCTTGATCACGGCCGGGACCGCGGCGGCCGTCAGCTCGTCCAGCGAGCCGTAGCCGACGTGGGCCAGCATCTTGGCGCGGGCCTCGTGGTCGGGCCCGATGTGGCGCTGCTCGAAGGGGACTGCCTCTTCGAGCTCGGAGAGCGGAATGCGGTGGGCGGTCATTGCGGAGGCCTCCTGGTCTGACGCGACCTGCGAGGGGCACCACGGCGCGGGTACCCGGACGGCCTCCCCCTCTGTCATCTCAACCTGAGAGCTTCACCGGATCGCCCGAAGGCGTCCGGTTTTCACCGTCGGTGAGAGCGGAAGCCGTCGACACCCGCCCTGCTTTCCAGAGTGACCTCGTCCGTGCGGTACGTGTGCCTGAGAGATTCCGGGGAGGATTTGCTCCTTCGGCGCCTCCGGTGGTGTCTGGAGGACTCTCCCGCACGGGGTCAGCAGCCGCTGTCAGCGTACCAGCGAGGTCAACGCACGAGCCTTCGAGTGGCCGCATCCCCGCTTGTACCGTTTTGTTAGGTCTACAGATGACTTGCGACCATGTGGAGGGCCCGTGCGTACCGACATCGATCCGCGCAGTCTGATCGGCCGCAAGGCGTTCGACCGCAACGGCACCAGGATCGGCACCATCGACGAGGTCTACCTCGACGACGCCACCGGCGAGCCCGAGTGGGCGGCGATACGCACCGGCCTGTTCAGCAGGGACGCGTTCGTCCCGCTCGAGCCCAGCGAACTGATCGAGGGCGCGCTGCACGTCCCCTTCGACCGCGCCCTCATCAAGGACGCCCCCGACTTCGGCGTGGGCCGCCACCTCTCCCCCGAGCAGGAACTCCAGCTGTACCACCACTACGGTTTGGACATCGCCGCCCCGCCCCCGCTCCCGGACCGCGACTTCGGCCGACTGGCGGGCTCGGACGAAACGAAGGCGTAGGACGGCCCCGGGCGGATCTGTCCCGTCATCTTCGGACCGGGCACCCGGCCCACGGTCCGGGCCGCCAGGCCGAGGAAACCCCTCAGGGGAACGCTGGGCGCAGATCCCCGGGCCCGGTCCGAGCGGACCCGACCTGCCTATGCCAACGCCGCCCCGGACGGACGGTCCTCCGGCCCGGCGGCCACACCGTCCTCCACCACGGCCACCGCGTCCGCTCCCGCCCGTTCCTCGCTCGCCCGCCCCGTCCCCAACGACGCCGCTCCCCCGCCCCCACGTCTCCATAACACCAGCGGCAGCGGATCGGACGGCTCCAGCAAGGGGTCGTCGATCCGGAAGGTCCGTACCCGCCCCGGCCCGGAGGCGGGCGTCTCGAACCGCACGGTGACCCGTCCCAGGCCGCTGCCCTGCACCCACCCGTGCCCGAACTCGGCGTGACGCACGTCGTGCCCGGCGGGCCAGCGCCGCTCGGCGAGCGAGGGCGGCTGCTCCTCGGCCGGCGCCGTGGGACGCTCCTCGGCGAGTGCTCGCGCCTCGGTCTGCTCCCCCGCCGCCTGCGCGAACAGGTCCTCCTGCGTGTAGTCGGCGAGACCGGTGACACCCACACCGAGCAACCGCACCCCGCCCGTCGTGTCGACGGAGTCCAGCAGCCGGGCCGCCGCCTCCCGGATCACCGCGGGATCGTCCGTGGGGCCGCGCAGCGTCTCCGAGCGGGTGAGGGTCGAGAAGTCGTAGCGCCGCACCTTGAGCACGATGGTCCGTCCGGACAGCCCGGCCCCGCGCAGCCTGCGCACGCACCGGTCGGCGAGCCGCTGCACCTCGTGTCCCACCCGCGTCCGGTCGTGGATGTCCACGTCGTAGGTGTCCTCGACCGACACCGACTTGGCCTCCCGCTCGGCGACCACGGGCCGGTCGTCCCGGGCGAGCGCCATGGCGTACAGACCGTGCCCGTGGGCCTTCCCCAGCAGCCGGACCAGCTCGTCCTCGCCGGCCTCGACGATCTCCTCGACCGTGGTGATCCCGGCCCTGCGCAGGTGGTCCCCCGTCGCCGGGCCCACCCCCGGCAGGGTCCGCACGGACATCGGCCCGAGCATCGCCCGCTCGGTCCCCGGCTCGATCACCACCAGGCCGTCCGGCTTGGCCTGCTCGGAGGCGATCTTCGCGAGCATCTTGGAGGCGGCCAGCCCCACCGACCCGGTGAGGCCCGTGACGGCGCGGATGTCCGCCCGCAGCTGCGCGCCGACCAGCCGCGCCGAGCCCTCGTCCCAGGCCTTGCCCCCGGCCTCCAGATCGACGAACGCCTCGTCCAGGCTCAAGGGCTCCACGAGCGGCGAGAGGGCCCGCAGCAGCTCCATCACGCGCTCGCTGATGGAGCGGTAGAGGGCGAAGCGCGGCACGAGATAGGCGGCGTGGGGCGCCAGCCGCCGGGCCTGGCCCATGGGCATCGCCGAATGCACCCCGAAGACCCGGGCCTCGTACGACGCGGTCGCCACCACCCCCCGCGGCCCCAGCCCGCCCACGACCACGGCCTTCCCGCGCAGACTCGGCTTGGACGCCTGCTCCACCGAGGCGAAGAAGGCATCCATGTCGAGATGCAGGATCGTGGGCGCGGTTCTCACATCTCCGATGCTGCCCTACCCCACTGACAACGCTCGTGCGGGGCGCCCCGCAGGGTTCGGGACCGGCGGCTCAGACGGCGCGGTTGCGCCGCCGGGCCAGCTCGTCGGCGGGGTTGGAGCCGATCAGGGTCTCCCCGGTGTCGACGCGCTCCCCGTGCAACTGGGACAGCGCGCTCTCCACGTCCCGCCACACGACGCCCACGGCGATCCCGAAGACCCCCTGGCCTCCCTGCAGCAGGGCGTGGACCTCGTCGGGCGAAGTGCACTCGTAGACCGTCGCGCCGTCGCTCATCAGCGTCATGCGCTCCAGGTCGCTGAAGCCGCGTTCCCTGAGGTGCTGCACCGCCGTGCGGATGTTCTGCAGCGAGACCCCGGTGTCGAGGAACCGCTTGACGATCTTCAGGACGACGACGTCCCGGAAGCTGTACAACCGCTGCGTCCCGGATCCGTACGCGGGGCGCACACTCGGCTCCACGAGCCCCGTGCGGGCCCAGTAGTCCAGTTGCCGGTACGTGATGCCGGCCGCCGCACAGGCCGTGGGGCCGCGGTAACCGATCTGCTCGGACGCCATGGACGTCGTCCCTCCGCTGCTCGGCACCGCCACGGGTCGCTGCGGAACGTGGTCGGCCGCACTCTCGGGCTGGGGACACGCCCCGCTCGCGCGGAGCCGTGAGCCGGGGGGAGGGTACGGACCGCTCGCCCTGAGACTGCGCTCGGGGCCGCCCCCAGCCGTACCGTCGCCGCTGCTTCTCACGCCGACCTCCGTCCTTGACCTGCCTTCTCGACGGTAGGCAGTCACCAGGGGTGCGTCAACGATCGCCACACTCGCCACGCCGAGTGATAATCACCCTGAGAGTGGTTTCCCGTGCCCCGTCGCGGGGAAAGGCTAGCCGAATGCCCTCGTCGCGGCCCGTATGACGCTCTCACACGCCTGCGGCACATGCGGGCGTTTCACTCGCCTCGCACAGCTGCGCGAGGCGCCCGCTCCGGGGTCCTCACTGGCTGCTGCTGCCGAAGTCCTCCGGCGAGATCTGGTCGAGGAACTCGCGGAACTTCTCGACCTCGTCCTCCTGCTCGTCCGGGATCGCGATACCGGCGTCGTCGAGCACCGTGTCACTGCCGTAGATCGGCGTTCCGGTGCGCAGGGCCAGCGCTATGGCGTCGGACGGGCGGGCACTCACCTCGACGCCGCTGGCGAAGACCAGCTCCGCGTAGAAGACGCCCTCACGCAGGTCCGTGATGCGCACTTCCGTGAGCTCCTGGCCGACTGCTTCCAGCACGTCCTTGAACAGGTCGTGGGTCAGCGGCCGTGCCGGAGCCATGCCCTGCTGGGCGAAGGCGATCGCCGTCGCCTCCCCCGGTCCGATCCAGATGGGGAGGTAACGGTCGCCTCCCACTTCACGCAGCAGCACGATCGGTTGGTTGGAGGGCATTTCCACCCGGACACCTACGACATCGAGCTCGTTCACACAGCAACCCTAGGCCGTGCCCGGGATGTTTGGGTAGTCGGGCCGGGATCGGGCGCCCGATCCGGCCCCGGCGTCCCGCCCCGTCAGGGCTGCCGCACTCCGAGCGCCGTGCGCACCAGTGCGGCGTGCAGCTTCACCGTGAGCCCCGCCAGCTCCTTCGTACGGGCTTCCGCGTGCGCCCTGGTCTGGGGGTTGCGGTGCCGCTTGAGCGGGGCCACCACCTGGTCCACGAGGCCCGCCTCACGGTCGGCGGCCGCCTTCATCGCCCGCAGGTGCCGGGGCTCGATCCCGAACCGCCCCAGCTCACCGATCAGCTCCGCGACCGTCACCGCCTCGGCGTCGAACGCCCCGTCCTCCAGTGGAGTGAGCAGCCCGTAGGACTCCCACTCCTTCAGCTGCTGCTCCTCGATGCCGGCGGCGGCGAGCAGCTCGGCTCGCCCGATCCGGGCCGCCGTCGGCCCCTCGGGTGTCTCGGTCACCACCTCGCCGTCCCGCTGACGGCCCACGACGGGCAGCTGGACGCTCTCACCCCGCTCCATGGCCTCCAGGTGCTCCCGGATGACCTTCAGGGGCAGGTAGTGGTCCCGCTGCATCCTCAGGACGTGCCCGAGGCGCTCCACGTCGTGGGCGCTGAACTTGCGGTACCCCGACGGGGTCCGCTGCGGTTCGATGAGCCCCTCCGACTCCAGGAAGCGGATCTTGGAGACGGTGACCTCGGGGAACTCGTCGCGCAGCACGGTCAGCACTGTGCCGATGCTCATCAGCCCACTGTCCGCGGCGGCGGTGCCGTGTCCGGCACCGCCGCTCGGTGTTCGAAGCATGGACCTTCCCTGACGGACGGACCTTCACCGGTCCCGGGAGCGCAGCGGGTCAGTAGCCCCGCTGGCTCGCGTAGAAGACCAGCCGGTACTTGCCGATCTGCACCTCGTCGCCGTTGTTCAGAGCGACCTGGTCGATCCGCTCGCGGTTGACGTAGGTGCCGTTGAGGCTGCCGACGTCGGCCACCGTGAACGAGCCGTCCTGGGCGCGGCGGAACTCCACGTGCCGCCGGGAGACGGTCACGTCGTCCAGGAAGATGTCGCTCTGCGGGTGCCGCCCGGCCGTCGTCAGATCGCCGTCCAGCAGGAAGCGGCTGCCCGAGTTCGGCCCGCGGCGCACGACCAGGAGCGCGGAACCCAGCGGCAGCGCGTCCACCGCGGCCTGCGCCTCGGGCGACAGGGTCGGCATCTGCGTCTGGCCGGTGGTCTCGCTGTCGTAGGCCTCGAGACCGGAGATGGAGATCGTGGACGTCGTCTCGGACGGGCGTTCGGCCGCCGCGCCCGCCCGCAGCGGAGCACCGCAGTTGGAGCAGAAGCGGCTGTTCTCCGCGTTGCGGTTGCCGCAGCGCGTACACACCAGGGCCGACATGGGATCCTCCTGCCGCGGCTGCTCACCCGGAGCGTGGGACGCGTACGGGTCGGAGAACCCACCCGCACCTGAGGCTGACGGCTGGCCGAAACCTATTCCGCCGGACTGCGCGGGGTCGACGGAGGGCGCGCCCTGGGCGCCGGAGACATCGCCGCCCGGACCGCCCACCTGGTCACGGAAGAGCGGCCGCTGGCCCTCCGCGTCAGGCTGTGCGCGATGACGGGCGGTCGCGTTGTCGCTGCCCTCTCGCGAGCTCTTGCCGAACAACTTCGCAAACAACTTCACGGGCGATTCCCCTTGACCGAAACAGACCCGCCCGTGGGGCAGGACGAACCCTGACTGAACACTCTGGCCGACCCGGACATCCTGACAACGTCCGTCTGCACCAGACAGTTTCCACCACGCACCACCCAATCGGTGCGCCGACCCCCCGCAACCTCATGCCCTCGCCGGACGACGCGCATGCACCACCGGTTCACCGCGAGGACGACCGAGCGTAGTCAGGCCGCTTCGCCGCTCGCAAGGCGTCCACGACCACCTTGGTCGACCGCTCGATCGTGACGGTGGCCTGTTCCTTCTCGAGAGTCTGCACCACGCCTCCGGGGATGTTGAGCGCCGGCTCGAGGTCCTGCGGCTTGCCGATGACAAGGAAACGATAGGGCGCGTTGATCTTGTTCCCGTCGACGCTCACCCCCTTGCCCGAGTCGCTGAGGTACGTCCCGGCGACCACCCGGACGCCGTTCACCTGGATCGCCTCCGCACCCGCCGCGCGCAGTTCCTGAACCGCGTCGAGCAGCATGTCCGCCTCGACCGTCCCCTTCGTGTCCTGGATCGTCATGGTGATGCCGGGCCCCTGCGCGGCCACCGTGCCCGCCAGGATGCCGAGTTGCCGCTCCTTCTCGACCGTCTGCCTGCGGGCCTCCTCGGCCTGGTCCGAGCTGTTCTCCAGCTCGTCGCGCTGCTGCTCGAGTCCCTGCTTCTCGTCTTCAAGACGCTGAGTGCGGTCATCCAGTTCATCGAGGATGCGGACAAGATCTTCCTGACGTGCGCCGCGCAGGGCACTGTCGCCGTCGCTGTTCGAGGCCACCTGCACGGCGAGTCCGAAGCCGAGGCCGAACAGCAGCAGCGCGACGATCAGTTGCGCGCGGGTGACCCGCGGCGGCCACAATCCCTGCACCAGCCGCTGCCGGCCCGTCAGCCGCTGCCCGGCGGCGGCCTGCGACTCGGGCCCCGGCCCGGTCTCCGACGCGGCCCCCGGAGCCGGGGCGGCGCCGGCAGCGGGCGCGGCACCGGTCACCTCCTGCGGCAGTTCGCGGCGCAGTCCGTTCCCGGCCGTCCCGCCGTCGCGCTGCACACCGCGCGCGTGGCGGTGCTTCTCGATGTGCTTCTCGGTGTGCTGGTCGTCGTGCTCGCTCATCGGCCTCACGCCCGGAACACGTGCCGGCGGATCGCCGCGGCGTTGGAGAAGATGCGGATGCCGAGGACGACCACCACACCGGTGGACAGCTGGGCTCCCACACCCAGCTTGTCGCCCAGGAAGACGATCAGCGCGGCCACGACCACGTTCGACAGGAAGGACACGACGAAGACCTTGTCGTCGAAGATGCCGTCGAGCATCGCCCGCAGACCGCCGAAGACGGCGTCGAGCGCCGCCACGACGGCGATCGGCAGATAAGGCTCGACCACCGCCGGAACCTCAGGCCGGACCAACAGGCCGGCCACGACTCCCACGACGAGGCCCAGTACGGCGATCACGATGTGCCCTTCCCGCTCTTCTCAGTGCTCGGCTGTGCGGTACGCACGGTCACGCTCGGCGCGGCAGGCAGCCGGAGGTCGTCCTCGGCCGAGATGCCTGTCCTGATGCCGTAGCTCTCCTGCAGCACGTTCAGGTAGATCCCGTCCGCGCTGTTCTGGAACCGCGTGCTCAGCCGCTGCCCGTCCCCCACCGCCAGCACCGTGTACGGCGGCACCAGCGGTTTGTTGTCGACCAGTATGGCGTCCCCGGCGGCCCTGATCGCCGACAGCGCCGTCAGCCGCTGCCCGTTGATGGAGATCGCCTCGGCGCCCGACTCCCACAGCCCGTTGACCACACGCTGCATGTCCCGGTCGCGCACCCGGCCCGTGTCGGAGAACCCGGACGTCCCACGGGGGTCGCCGTCACCGCCCGTACCGGCTTCCTTGGCGTCGTTCACCACGAGCTTCACGCCCGGCCCGTGCACCGCGACGGCGCCGGACAGGATGCCCACCAGGTCGGATTCGGCGCCGCCGCTGTGCTTCAGCGCCTCGCGCTGCCGCGCGCTCACGTCCGCGCGCAGTTCGTCGACGGCGTCCTCCAGCTCGTCGGCCGCCTCGGTCTCCCGGTCGATGCGGTCGACCAGTTCCTCGCGCTCCTTGGCCACCACCGGGGCGGCCACCCGTGCCTGGGCGGCGCCCACGGTCACGACCAGTGCCGCGAGCACCAGACCGGCGGCCAGCCCGAGCTTGGCCCGCAGGGTCTTCGGCAGACCGCCGTCGCCGGCGGCCTTCTTGCGCGCCGCGGCCTCGGCGTAGCCGTCGTCGAGGCTGTGGTCCATGACGTTGGTGAGCAACGACATGGACGCATCCGGGCGCCGGGGCCGCGCTGGTGTGCTCCGAATGGGGGGTTGCTGCGGCATGCCGCACATCGTCGCACGTCGCGGCCACTACCTCCGAACGGCCCCACCGGCGTGCCGGACAGGCCCCGTTGGGGGCACATGTCCGGCACGCACGCGTGCGGGCCGTTCCATCCGCCGGTCAGCGTCCGGCGCTGTCCACCACCGCGGCCCACTCGTCTAGCAGCGCCTGCGCGGAGGCGTCGTCCGGGCCCTCGGCCCACAGGTGGGTGACGGCCTCGGCCGGGTCGGGCAGCACCATCACCCAGCGGCCGTCGGTCTCCACGACGCGGACACCGTCCGTGGTGTCCACGAACCGGTCCCCGGCCGCCTCGACGACCCGGCGCATCACCAGGCCCTTGACCGCCCACGGGGTGGCGAGGTCCCGCTTCAGGACGTGCGCCCGCGGGATCCGCGCGTCGATCTGGCTGAGCGTGAGCTGCGTGCGCGCCACCAGCCCGATGAGCCGCACGAAGGCCGCCGTGGCGTCGTACACGCTGCTGAACTCGGGGACGATGAAACCGCCCTTGCCGTCGCCGCCGAAGATCGTGCCTTCCTCACCACCGACCCGCGTCAGGTCGTCGGGGGACGTCGTCGTCCACTCGACCTGCGTGCCGTGGTAAGCCGCCACCTGCTCGGCGATCCGGGTCGTGGTGACCGGGAGCGCGACCCGGCCGCTGCGCCGCTCGGCCGCGACCAGGTCCAGCATCACCAGCAGCGCCCGGTCGTCCTCGATGATCCGGCCCTTCTCGTCGACGAGCGACAGCCGCTCGCCGACCGGGTCGAACCGCACGCCGAACGCGGCACCCGAGGACGCCACGATCTCCCCGAGCCGGACCAGGCCCGAGCGCCGGATGTCGGCCGTCTCGGTCGGCCTGGCCTCGTCGAGACCGGGGTTGATCGTCAGCGAGTCGACACCGAGCTTGCCGAGCAGGCTCGGCAGCACGAGACCGGCGCTTCCGTTGGACGCGTCCACGACGACCTTGAGCCCGGACTCCGCGATCCCGGTCGTGTCGACGTTCCGCAGCAGCGACCCGGTGTACGAGTCGAAGACGCTGGACGGGAAGTGCAGGTCACCGATCTCGCCGGGGAAGGCGCGCCGGTACTCCTGGCGTGCGAACACCCGGTCCAGCTTCCGCTGGCTGCCCTGCGAGAGGTCGGCGCCCTGGCTGTCGAAGAACATGATGTCGACGGAGTCCGGCACCCCGGGCGTGGTGCGGATCATGATGCCGCCGGCACTGCCCCGGGCCGTCTGCTGCCGGGCCACCGGCAGCGGCACGTTCTCCAGGTCCCGTACGTCGATGGCACTGGCCTGCAGCGCCGAGATCACCGCACGCTTCAGCGCACGGGCACCACGCGAGTGGTCGCGCGCGGTGGTGACGGTCGAGCCCTTCTTCAGGGTCGTCGCATAGGCACCCGCCAGCCGTACGGCGAGCTCGGGCGTGATCTCCACGTTGAGGATGCCGGACACACCGCGGGCGCCGAACAGGTGCGCCTGGCCGCGGGACTCCCAGATGACCGAGGTGTTGACGAAGGCGCCGGCCTCGATGGTCTTGAACGGGTAGACCCGCACATTGCCCTGGACGATCGATTCCTCACCGATCAGGCACTCGTCACCGATGACCGCGCCGTCCTCGATCCGCGCCGCGCGCATGATGTCGGTGTTCTTGCCGATCACGCAGCCGCGCAGGTTGGTGTGGGGACCCACGTACACGTTGTCGTGGACGACGGCCTTGTGCAGGAACGCGCCGCTCTTGACCACCACGTTGGAGCCGACGACGGTGTGCTCCCGGATTTCGGCGCCCGCCTCGACCTTGGCGTAGTCACCGATGTAGGCGGGTCCGCGCAGCACGGCGTCGGGGTGGACCTCGGCTCCCTCGGCGACCCAGACGCCCGGGGAGATCTCGAACCCGTCGATGTCGACGTCGACCTTGCCCTCGAGGACGTCGGCCTGCGCCTTCACGTAGCTCTCGTGCGTGCCGACGTCCTCCCAGTAGCCCTCGGCGACGTAGCCGTAGATCGGCTTGCCTTCCTTCATCAGCTGCGGGAAGACATCGCCGGACCAGTCGACGGGGACGTCGGGGTCGACGTAGTCGAAGACCTCGGGCTCCATCACGTAGATGCCGGTGTTCACCGTGTCGGAGAAGACCTGGCCCCAGGTGGGCTTCTCGAGGAAGCGCTCCACCTTGCCCTCCTCGTCGACGATGGTGATACCGAATTCCAGCGGATTGGGCACACGCGTCAGGCAGACGGTGACCAGCGCGCCCTTTTCCTTGTGGAAATTGATGAGCTCGGTCAGGTCGAAATCGGTGAGAGCATCGCCGGAGATGACGAGGAAGGCGTCGTCCTTCAGCGCCTCTTCCGCGTTCTTGACGCTTCCGGCGGTACCGAGGGGCTTCTCCTCGTTGGCATAGGTGAGCTCCATGCCCAGCTCTTCGCCGTCACCGAAGTAGTTCTTGACGAGCGAGGCCAGGAACTGGACGGTGACGACTGTTTCATTGAGCCCATGCCTTTTGAGCAGCCGCAGAACGTGCTCCATGATCGGGCGGTTGGCCACAGGCAGGAGCGGCTTGGGCATGCTCGAGGTCATGGGACGAAGGCGCGTGCCTTCGCCACCGGCCATCACGACGGCCTTCATGTCGGAAGCGTCCTCCTCGCAGAGACGGGTCTAGCCGACCTCCCCCGCCAGGATCGTCCCGCGCCTTTCCGGCGCGGGCCATCTCGCCCGTGCTACCGGAGCAATCAGCGGGGGTTCAATCGGCCGTGGCGTCCGCACGGACCAGGCGGCGGACTTGTACTACGTAGAGGACTCCTGCCCACCAATAGAGGGTTGTACCCCATCCGGCGAACGCCCATCCGAAAATAGCAGCCAGTGACGAGATCCAGCCACTTCCGTCACTGAGCAGGAGCAGGGGGAAGGCGTACATCAGGTTGAAGGTCGCGGCCTTGCCCAGGAAGTTCACCTGGGGAGGTGGATAGCCGTGCCGGCGCAGGATGCCCACCATGACGAGCAGCACCAGCTCACGCGCCAGCAGTACGGCGGTCAGCCACAGCGGCAGGATCTCGCGCCAGGTGAGGCCCACCAGCGTCGAGAGGATGTAGAGCCGGTCGGCCGCGGGATCGAGGAGCCGGCCCAGGCTGCTGATCTGGTTCCAGCGGCGTGCCAGCTTGCCGTCCAGATAGTCGCTGACGCCGCTCAGGGCGAGCACGAGAAGGGCCCAGCCGTCACTCTTCGGCCCACCGAACTCGGGGCGCAGGATCAGCCACAGGAAGACGGGAACGCCGATGAGACGCGCCATGCTGAGGATGTTCGGGATGGTGAGCACACGGTCCGTCTGGACGCGAGTCTCCTGAACCTCCACCCGGGGGCCTCCTGTGGGAAACGTGCCGACGATGCCCCCTGACCCTACCTCAACGCAAAAAAGCTCCGGCTCTCGGGTTTGCATAAACCCGAGAGCCGGAGCTCAAGAATTGTTCGGCGGCGTCCTACTCTCCCACAGGGTCCCCCCTGCAGTACCATCGGCGCTGTAAGGCTTAGCTTCC
>NZ_JAUQWJ010000027.1:0-80126 GCF_036857595.1 Streptomyces sp. AHA2 | reverse complement strand
GGGTCCGACGCGAACAGCTCGCGCAGCCCGACGCCGTCGAGTTCCTTGCGGTGCTTGGCCAGTGCGGTCCACTCGGGGTTCTGATCGAGCCTGGTACGGCCGTCTGCGTTCATCCGGGTCCTCAGCCTTCTTTCCTGTCCTGCCTGCGTACCTTGCCCCGCTGCCGGTCCCAACCTAGTTGATCAGCGCGTGACGTCGGTCGTCGTCGCAACGTCCCCCGCCTCGACGACGGATACGTCCGCGCGCAGCGCCGGTATCAGCGCGAAAACGGACAGGACGAAGAAGCCGGCCGTCAGCAGGGGCGGGGTGCCGGGCCCCCAGGCGGTGGCGACGGCCCCGCCCAGCAGGGCGCCCAGGGGCACGCCCGCCGTCGCGAGGGTCCGGAAGGCCGAGCTGACCCGGCCGAGCATCCCGGCGGGGGCCCGCTCCTGCATCAGGGTCGTGGTGTTGACGTTCCACACCATGCCCATGAACCCGAAGACCGCCAGCGCGCCCACCAGGACGGCCAGGCTGCGCACGGTGCCCATGACGACCAGGGCGGCCGTCTGCGCCGTCGCGGCGAGCAGCACGGAGCGCAGGCGGCCGAGCCTCGTCACGATCCGGCCGTTCAGCACTCCCCCGACCAGGCTGCCCGCGGTGAAGGCGGTGCCCGCCGCCGCGTAGCCCAGGGGTCCCGCTCCCAGCCAGTCCGTGACGAGGACGACGAGCAGGGCGATCAGACCGCCCATGCCGATGTTGCACAGGGCGGTGGCGGCGCACAGTCCACGCAGCGGGCCGTCCCGCCACAGGGTGCGCAGGCCGTCGGCGATCTCCCGGCGCAGGGTGCTGCCCGCAGGTCTCGGTGCCCGGTCGGACCGGGCGGCGGGCAGGGTGGCGATCAGGGCCGCGGCCACCAGGTAGGTGAGGGCGTCGGCCGCGAACGGCACCGCCGCCCCGGCCGCGAGCAGCAGCGGCACCGCGGGTCCGCCCAGCAGGCCGCCGGCGATGCGCTGGCCGGTCATCAGCCGGGCGTTGGCGCTGCCCAGCATGTCCCGGTCGACCAGGCCGGGCAGCAGGGCCGTGGCGGCGTTGTCGAAGAGGGTCTGCAGGCTGGTGAGCGCGAAGGCGAGGGCGACGAGCAGGCCGATCGAGGCGTGGCCGAGGGCGACGGTCACCGCGAACGCGCCGGTCAGCAGCCCGCGCACCACGTCCACCGTCCACATGGCGCGCCGCTGGTCCACCCGGTCCGCCACGGCCCCGCCGAGCAGGCCGAAGACGATCCAGGGCAGGTAGCCGCAGGCCGTGACGGAGGCGACGAGCAGGGGCTCGTCGGTCAGGGTGACGGCCAGCAGCGGCAGCGCGGCCGTGCGCAGCGCGTCCCCGAAGCTGGAGAGCACCGCCGCGCTCCACAGCCGCCCGAAGCCTCCGCGCCATGCCGGCGCACGGGCCTGCCCCGCCTCCACCGTGGCCACCGCTCCCCCTCCGGTTCATCGGATGCGCACACCGTAGAGGGCGGCACTGACAACCGGCCGGGGCGAGGGGGATCAGGGAACCGCGGCCGAGGTGAAAGGCCGTCACGCGGCTGCGGCCGGTGCCGACGGCGCCGGGCAGGAGCGGCCGGCGTCGGGGCATGAGACGGCTGCGGCCGTGGCCGAAGGCCTCAAGCAGTTCCGGCCGGGCACCTGTGGGTGCCCGGCCGGTGTCGACTTCTAGATCTCGCCCCGCAGTTTGGCGAGCGCCTCGGCGAGGATCGCCTCGCCGTCCGCGTCGCTGCGCCGCTCCCGGACGTACGCCAGGTGCGTCTTGTAGGGCTCGGTGCGCGGCGGGTCCGGGGGGTTGTCCCGGTCCTGGCCGGCCGGAAAGCCGCAGCGGGGACAGTCCCAGGTGTCCGGCACCTGCGCGTCGCTGGCGAAGCTCGGCTGGGTCTCGTGTCCGTTGGAGCACCAGAAGGAGACGCGCAGCCGCGGCGCGGACTCGCCGCGCTCGGCCTCGCCCATCGGCCCCGCCCCGACCCGGCTTCCCCGGATCGCGTTGCCACTTGCCACGGTCGTAACTCCCTGCGTGATGGTGCCGCGAAGCGATTCGGCGTTCCGCTTCGCTGCGAGCGCCTCAGTCTACGTAAGGCCCAACGCGCGTCCAGTGATTGGAGTTACCACCCTCACCCCTAGACGCAAGCCCCATGATAGGCCGCGCTCAGCTGCGCGTACCCGACATGGGGCGTTACGTACGAGTCCGTGCGGAGTGCCGCTCGGTCAGTTGTTCATCTTCATCAGGATGCCGAGCACGACAATGCACGCGAACCACAGCAGACCGACCACGACGGTGATCCGGTCGAGGTTGCGTTCGGCGACCGAGGAGCCACCGACGGAGGACTGCATGCCGCCACCGAACATGTCGGAGAGGCCGCCGCCCTTCCCCTTGTGCATCAGCACCAGCAGCATCAGCAGCAGGCTGAAGACGATCAGGGCGATCGAGAACCCCAAAACCACGGCTGGACCAACTTCCTCGGAATGCGGATGGACGACGCGGGGTCCAGCGCTGCGCTGGACCCCGCAAGGGTACGACGAATCGCCGTTAGCGCATACTCACTGGTCGCGGAAGCGCACGATCTTGACGAACTCGTCGGCGTCCAGCGAGGCACCGCCCACCAGGGCGCCGTCGATGTCGGCCTGGGCCATGATCTCGGCGACGTTGCCCGACTTCACGGAGCCGCCGTACTGGATGCGGACCTTGTCGGCCAGTTCCTGCGAGTACAGCTCGGCGATCTTGCCGCGGATCGCCGCGCAGACCTCCTGGGCGTCCTCGGCGCCGCAGACCTTGCCGGTGCCGATGGCCCAGACGGGCTCGTAGGCGATCACGACGGTCTCGGCCTGCTCGGCGGGGAGGTCCTTCAGGCCGCCCTCGACCTGGGCGAGGGTGTGGGAGACGTGGTGGCCCGCCTCGCGGACCTCCAGCTCCTCGCCGACGCACAGGATCGGGGTGAGGCCGTGCTTGTAGGCGGCCTTGACCTTGGCGTTCACCAGTTCGTCGGTCTCGCCGTGGTACTGGCGGCGCTCACTGTGGCCGATGGCCACGTACGTGCACTTCAGCTTGGCCAGCATGGGGCCGGAGATCTCGCCGGTGTAGGCACCGCCGTCGTGGGCCGAGATGTCCTGGGCGCCGTACTTGATCTTCAGCTTGTCGCCGTCGACCAGGGTCTGCACGGAACGCAGGTCGGTGAAGGGCGGCAGGACGGCGACCTCGACGGCCTCGTAGTCCTTGTCGGCCAGGGCGAAGGCGAGCTTCTGGACGTGCGCGATGGCCTCGAGGTGGTTGAGGTTCATCTTCCAGTTGCCCGCCATCAGCGGCGTGCGCGTGCTCATAAAAGGTCAGTCCTCCAGTGCGGCGAGGCCGGGGAGCGTCTTGCCCTCGAGGTATTCGAGGGAGGCGCCGCCACCGGTCGAGATGTGGCCGAATGCGTTCTCGTCGAAGCCCAGGATGCGGACGGCGGCGGCCGAGTCGCCACCACCGACCACCGTGAACGCCTGGGAGTCGAGGAGGGCCTGGGCGACCGCCTTGGTGCCCTCGGCGAAATCGGGGTGTTCGAAGACGCCCATGGGGCCGTTCCAGAAGACGGTGGCGGCGTCGGCGATCTTCGAGGTGTACAGCGTGCGGGACTCGGGGCCGATGTCCAGGCCCATCCGGCCCTCCGGCATGGCGTCCGCGGCGACCGTGTCGGGCTCGGCCGGGGCCTTGGTCTTGAGGTCCGGGAACTCCGGCGCGACCACGACGTCCACCGGCAGGACCAGCTCGACGCCGTTCTTCTCGGCGCGCTCGATGTACTCCCGGACGGCCGGGAGCTGGTCCTCCTGGACCAGGGACGTGCCGATCTCGTGGCCCTTGGCCTTCAGGAAGGTGAAGACCATGCCGCCGCCGATGAGCAGACGGTCGGCCTTGCCGAGCAGCTGGTCGATGACGGCCAGCTTGTCGGACACCTTGGCGCCGCCCAGGATGACGGCGTAGGGGCGCTTGACGTCCTCGGTGAGCTTCTTCAGGACGCCGACCTCGGTGGCGATGAGATGTCCGGCGTAGTGCGGCAGGCGCGCGGGGAGGTCGAAGACCGAGGCGTGCTTGCGGTGCACCGCGCCGAAGCCGTCACCGACGTAGACGTCGGCGAGGGCGGCCAGCCGGTCCGCGAAGTCGCCGCGCTCGGCGTCGTCCTTGCTGGTCTCGCCGGCGTTGAAGCGCAGGTTCTCCACGACGGCGACGTGTCCGTCGGCGAGGCCGGCGACGACGCCCTGGGCGGACTCGCCGACCGTGTCGGTCGCGAAGGCCACGTCGGCACCGAGCAGTTCACCGAGCCGTGCGGCGGCCGGGGCCAGCGAGAACGCCGGGTCCGGGGCGCCCTTGGGGCGGCCCAGGTGCGAGGCGACGACCACGCGGGCGCCGGCCTCGGCGAGGGCCTTGACCGTGGGCAGCACCGCGCGGATGCGGCCGTCGTCGGTGATGGTCGTGCCGTCCAGGGGGACGTTCAGGTCGGCGCGGACGAAGACCCGCTTGCCCGCCACTCCCTCGGAGAGGAGTTCGTCGATCGTCTTCATGCAGGGGACTCCTGAAACAGCTCGTGATCGCTCGTAAGCGCTCGTGATCGAACAGCTCTGATCTGTACGTGAATCAGGGCTCGGGCAGCGCGACCGCGCGCTGCCCGAGCCCTGCTCTCACACCGTGGTGCCTGGTCTATTCGATCAGAGCTGGTTACCGACGAAGACCGTGAGGTCGACGAGACGGTTGGAGTAGCCCCACTCGTTGTCGTACCAGCCGATGACCTTCACGTTCTTGCCCTCCTGGACCATGGTCAGGGAGGAGTCGAACGTGCAGGACGCCGGGGCGTTGACGATGTCGGACGAGACGATCGGGTCCTCGGTGTACTCGAGGATGCCCTTCAGCTCGCCCTCGGCGGCCTTCTGGAAGGCGGCGTTGACCTCTTCCTTGGTGACTTCGCGCCCGAGCTCCAGCACCAGGTCGGTGACCGAGCCGGTCGGGACCGGGACGCGCATGGCCATGCCGTCCAGCTTGCCCTTGAGCTGCGGGAGGACCAGCGCGGTCGCCTTGGCGGCACCCGTGGTGGTCGGGATGATGTTCTCCGCGGCGGCGCGGGCTCGGCGCAGGTCCTTGTGCGGGAAGTCGAGGATGCGCTGGTCGTTGGTGTACGCGTGCACCGTCGTCATCAGGCCCTTGACGATGCCGAAGTTCTCGTCGAGGACCTTGGCCATCGGCGCCACACAGTTGGTGGTGCAGGAGGCGTTGGAGATGACGTGGTGGTTCGCCGGGTCGTACGTGTCCTGGTTGACGCCCATCACGATGGTGACGTCCTCGTCCTTGGCCGGAGCCGAGATGAGGACCTTCTTGGCGCCGCCGGCGATGTGCTTCTCGGCGTCGGCCTTCTTGGTGAAGATGCCGGTCGACTCGATGACGATGTCGACGCCCAGCTCGCCCCACGGGATGTCGGCGGGGTTGCGCTCGGCGAGGACCTTGATGGTCTTGCCGCCGACGGTGATGGTGTCCTCGGTGTGCGTGACCTCCTGCTTGAGGCGGCCGAGGATGGTGTCGTACTTCAGCAGGTGAGCGGTGGTCGCGGTGTCACCCAGGTCGTTGACAGCCACGATCTCGATGTCTGCACCCTGCTCCAGCAGCGCGCGGAAGTAGTTACGACCGATGCGGCCGAAGCCGTTGATGCCTACGCGGATCGTCACGAACCGATCTCCTCGTTGGTACGCCGGCCATGAGGTGCCGGCGAGCTCTGTTTGGGATGTCCCCGACCGCCTACGACCCTACCTCCCTGGAGCCCGGGTGGTGACATCCAGATGCCTCATACACGGCAGGGCGGCCCGTACCCGCCAGTAGGGGTACGGACCGCCCACCGCCGGAAGGGGGATCAGCCGATCCCGCCGTACGGTGCGGGTCCCCGTCGACCGGGGATGTCACACGTCCAGGGAGGCCAGCGCCTTCCTCATCAGTGCCGCCCGGTCGGCCGCCGCGCCGACGTGCTCCAGGCCGAAGCCCAGCAGCACGGTGTCGTCGGTGGTGACCGCGCCGTACGTCTGGAACAGGGCGCCGGTGCGCGCCCAGTCCTTGAGGACGGCCGGGCTGCCCTGGGGCGGTCCGGTGACCTTCCAGGCACCGAGCGAGGTCTCGAAGCCCTCGGTGTCCTTCGCCGCGCCGCCGACGACGAGCGAGGCGTTGTCGGCGAGCACACCGCGTCCGCCGGTGCCCGGGTCGGTGACGTAGCCGATCGACAGCTCCACCGTCCTGCCCGCGTAGGCGCTCAGGTCGAACTCCACCTGCCGCCACCCTCCGGAGGAGCCGGTCAGGCTGTGCCAGGCGCCGGTGGTGCCGGTCGCGGTGCAGCCGTCGGCGCCCTGGGTCAGGTAGTGCTTCAGCCAGGGGTGCTCGGCGATGTAGAACCCGCCCTCGCACTCGGTCGGCACGGTGGTGCGGGTCGCGCCGCCCTTCTCGGGCAGGGTCGTCCAGTCGTCGGCGCCGGTGGTCTGCGCCTCGACGACGACGTGGTCGTAGCCGGCCTCGGTGTCCCAGAGCAGCTGGGTGCGCAGGGTGGGCTGCTCCGCCGCGGTGGTGCCGCTGAGGTCGACGGTGCGGGTGAGGCGCTTGTAGGCGTCGTCGGTGTGGACGGCGGCGGCCATCCCGGTGCCCGCGTAGGGACCGTACGGATTGACCGTGCCGGCGAACTGCCCGGCGCCCTCGCCGGCGAACTGCGGGTACTGCGCGACGGGCAGTTCGTCGGAGGTGACGCTGTAGGTGCCCGCCTTGTCGAGCGGGTTGCCGGGTGCCGCGCCCAGGGGGCTGGTGACGCCGGCCAGCTCGCCGGAGCCGGTGAAGCCGGTGGCCCCGGGGGTGGAGGTGCGGGTGTAGGCGCCCAGGTAGTACTGGCTGAAGTCGTTGGACAGGGCGCCGCCGAGGTCCACGCTGCCGCCGGCCTGCTCGCCCGCCTCGATCAGCCGCCCGCCCTCGTTGAGGAAGGCCCGCAGCTGCAGCTGGGTGGCCACGCCGGGGGTGTTGGCGCCGGTGTAGTGGACGACGGTGTCGAAGTGGCTCAGCACGCCGAGCGCGTCGGGCGCGCCCTGCCGGGCGACGTCCCAGACGACCGCCCTGCGGCCGTTGGCCTTGAGCGCGTCGACGTACTTCTGCGCCTGCGTCGCGGTCGCGCCCTCCTCGGCGACGACGAGGGTGCCGGCCCGGGGCCGTTCGGCGACGGTGTAGGTGAAGTGCTCGCTGGAGACCTTCCTGCCGTTCTTCGCCTCGCCGGTGAACCAGACCTCGACCTTGTCGCCCGGCTCACCGTCCTTGACCTTGGCCCGGTACTCGTCGAAGTAGAGGTTGTCCTCGCCGCCGTAGGTCTCGCCGCCCTTCCAGGGCCGCAGCGCCATGTCGAGGGTGCGGCCGCCGTTGACGCGGTACTTGAGCTCCTTGTCGCGCACGGCCTTGCGGACGACGACGGACACTTCCTGGTCGGCGCCGCGGGAGTAGGACGTGTCGAACGCGGCCGGGGTGAAGTCGGCGGCCTTCAGCCCGACGGAGGAGGACGGCCGGTCGGGGTGCGCGGCGCTCTCGGCGACGGAGAGCGCGAACGGGACGTTCTTGGCGAACTCCTGCCGGATCAGCTTCTCGTCGTCCGGGAAGGTGAACACCGACTGGCAGTCGGACGCCTTCCACTCGTCGTTCGGGTCGAGGTTCGAGACGGTCTGGCAGGTCGACATCTCGGGGGTGAACATCGCCAGCCCGTTGACGTTCGCCGCGTGACCGTCGGCCTCGCCGTTGGTCGTGTAGAGCTCCGAGGACAGCTGCGGGTGATAGCCCGGGATCGCGGAGTTGTCGGGCGTGCCGGCGAGCGCCTCGTACAGGACGTCGTCCGGGGTGTGCGTGGCGACCTGCCAGCCGACGCCGTAGAGGAGGAGTTCGGCGGCGGAGTGGTAGTTGATGCCGTACGTGAAGCCGACCCGCTTCTGGAAGGCGTCCAGGGCCTTGGTCTCCGGCTCGGAGTTGGGGCCGGCGCCCCGGTAGGTCTGGCTGGTGGGGTTCGGGGACGAGCCCTCGTCGTCGTAACCCCACTTGTAGGCGAAGTTGCGGTTCAGGTCGACGCCGTCGCCGGTGGTGATGGCGCCGTCGCCGTTGACGTCCCGCAGGTTCTTGCGCCACTGGCGGTTGGCGGGGTCGGCGAAGGTGAAGTCGTAGCCGTCGGGGTTGGCCGACAGCAGGAACCACAGCTCGGTGGAGTCGACGATCTTCTTGATCCGCCGGTCCTTCTTGTAGTTGTCCAGGTAATGGTGCATCAGACGCCGGGTCATCTCCGGCGTGATCCACTCACGGGCGTGCTGGTTGGACATGTAGAGGACGGCCGGCCTGGAGCCGTCCTTGTTCCGCTTCGCGCCCTTGGTGAGCTTCAGCGCCAGGATGTCCTGACCCTTGACCGTCTTGCCGATGGAGACGACCTTGGTGAGGTCCGGGTTCTCCCGGGCGGTCCGCAGCAGCTCCTCACGGAGTCCGCCCTTGCCGCTGTAGGGGCGGAACACGCCCTCGGCTGCGGCCTCGACGCGCTTCTCGGCACCGGCCGAGAGGTCGTGCTCGGTGAGGCCGACGCCCTGCTTCTCCAGCTTCCGCGCCTGCTTGTCCGTCAGGTAGACCTCGACGGTGGCGGTGCCCTTCTCGGGCACCCGCTCACTGAGTTCGTGGCCGTCCTGGCCCGCCGCCAGCAGCAGGGGTACCTGCTTCTGTGTGACGTCGGCGCGGAAGACCTTGACCTCGTCCGGGTCGGACGGGGCCGGACTCCCCGGTTGTGCCTGGGCGATGGGTGCGATGCTCGCTCCGCCGAACAGGAGCGCGCCGACAGCGAGGATCGATCTCGCTCTTCGTCTCATGAACCCCCCTAGCGTGGGTCCGCCACAGCAGCGAACAGATGCCAGGCTCATGACAGACCATGATCGAGTCAAGGGGGCCCCGGACACGCGAAACACCGGTACCGACCACCCAAGTGGGCGTCGGCACCGGTGTGGTGACGGCCTGTGAGATCAGCCGACGAGGTTGTCGGCCAGCTCGTCGCTGAGGTTGGCCTCGGTGCCCGGGATGCCGAGGTCCGAGGCGCGCTTGTCCGCCATGGCCAGCAGGCGGCGGATCCGGCCGGCGACCGCGTCCTTGGTCAGCGGCGGGTCGGCGAGCGCGCCCAGCTCCTCCAGGGAGGCCTGCTTGTGCTCCATGCGCAGCCGGCCGGCCGCTGCGAGGTGCTCGGGCACGTCCTCACCGAGGATCTCCAGGGCGCGCTGCACACGGGCACCGGCGGCGACGGCCGCGCGGGCCGAGCGGCGCAGGTTGGCGTCGTCGAAGTTGGCCAGCCGGTTGGCCGTGGCGCGCACCTCGCGGCGCATCCGGCGCTCCTCCCAGGCCAGCACCGACTCGTGGGCGCCGAGGCGGGTCAGCAGGGCGCCGATCGCGTCACCGTCACGGACGACGACCCGGTCCACGCCGCGCACCTCGCGGGCCTTCGCCGCGATCGACAGGCGGCGGGCCGCGCCGACCAGGGCGAGCGCCGCCTCGGGGCCCGGGCACGTCACCTCCAGGGAGGAGGACCGGCCGGGCTCGGTGAGCGAGCCGTGCGCGAGGAACGCTCCGCGCCAGGCGGCCTCGGCATCGCAGGTGGCCCCCGAGACCACCTGCGGCGGCAGACCGCGGATCGGGCGGCCCCGCCCGTCGACCAGGCCGGTCTGGCGGGCGAGCTGGTCACCGCCCGCGACCACGCGCACCACGTACCGCGAGCCCCGGCGCAGACCGCCCGGTGCCATCACGATCAGCTCGGAGCTGTGGCCGAAGATCTCCAGGATGTCCCGCTTGAGGCGGCGGGCCGCCATCGCGGTGTCCAGCTCCGCCTCGATCACGATGCGGCCGCTCACCAGGTGGAGGCCGCCGGCGAACCGCAGGACGGCGGAGACCTCCGCCTTTCTGCAGCAGGTCCGGGTGACGGGGAGCCGGGAGATCTCGTCCTTCACCGCTGCCGTCATCGCCATGGGCCGATCCTTCCATGCATCCGAAAAATACGGTCGTACGCGGCGGCCAACAGCTCCGGGTCGTGCCTCGGGGTTCCGTCGGGCCTGGCCACCGGCGCCAGCTCGACCGCGGCCCCGAAGCGCTTGGCGGCGTCGGTCAGGGAGTCACGGTCGGGCACGGCGGCCTCGTCGGCCAGCACCACGTCCAGGGCGAGTTTAGGGGCGTGTCGTCCCAAAACCTCCAAATGACGCTGCGGGGAGAACCCCTCGGTTTCTCCGGGCTGCGGGGCGAGGTTCAGCGAGAGTACCCGGCGCGCCTTGGTCTGCGAGAGCGCGTCCAGCAGCTCGGGCACCAGAAGGTGCGGGATGACCGAGGAGAACCAGGAACCGGGGCCGAGCACCACCCAGTCGGCGTCCAGGACGGCCTCGACCGCCTCGGGGACGGCCGGCGGGTCGCAGGGCACCAGGTGCACGGACTGCACCTCGCCCGGGGTGAGGGCCACGGTGGCCTGGCCGCGGACGGTGCCGACCTCGTCGGGCCGCGCCGGGTCGTGCCCCCTGACCAGGGCCTGCAGCTCCAGCGGTACGGCCGACATCGGCAGCACCCGGCCCTGCGCGCCCAGGAGGCGTCCGACCAGGTCGAGGGCCTGGACGTGGTCACCGAGCTGTTCCCACAGGGCGACGATCAGCAGGTTGCCGACGGCGTGCTCGTGCAGGTCGCCCCTGGACTGGAAACGGTGCTGGATGACGCGGGCCCAGGTCTGGCCCCAGTCGTCGTCCCCGCACAGCGCGGCCAGCGCCTTGCGCAGGTCGCCGGGCGGCAGCACGCCCAGCTCGTCGCGCAGGCGCCCGCTGGAGCCGCCGTCGTCGGCGACGGTGACGACGGCGGTGAGGTCGCCGGTGATCCGGCGCAGTGCGGCCAGCGAGGCGGACAGACCCATGCCGCCGCCGAGGGCGACGACCTTGGGCTGGGTGCCGCGGCGGCGCGGTCGGCCGCCCCGGGCCTCGGCGGGCCGACCGCCCCGTTGCACGGTGCTGCCCTCGGGCACCATCCGGCGCAGCCGGCCCAGCCGCGGTGTACGTGGTGTCATTCGCGTCCCATGTCCCGGTGTACGACCACCGTCTCCACGCCCTCGGCGGCGAGCCGGGCGGCCAGCTTCTCCGACATGGCGACCGAGCGGTGTTTGCCGCCCGTGCAGCCCACGGCGATGGTCACGTAGCGCTTGCCCTCGCGGCGGTATCCGGTCGCGACGAGCTGGAGCAGCTCCGTGTAGCGGTCGAGGAACTCCTTGGCGCCGGGCTGGTTGAAGACGTAGCCCGAGACCTCCTCGTTGAGGCCCGTGTAGGGGCGCAGCTCGGGGACCCAGTGCGGGTTCGGCAGGAAGCGGCAGTCGACGACGAGGTCCGCGTCGACGGGCAGGCCGTACTTGTAGCCGAACGACATGACCGTCGCCCGCAGCTCCGGCTCCTCCTCGCCGGCGAACTGGGCGTCCATCTTGGCGCGCAGCTCGTGCACGTTCAGGCTGGAGGTGTCGATCACCAGGTCGGCGTCGCCGCGCAGCTCCCGCAGCAGCTCGCGCTCGGCGTCGATGCCGTCGACGATCCGGCCGTCGCCCTGGAGGGGGTGCGGGCGGCGCACCGACTCGAAGCGGCGCACCAGGGCCTCGTCGGAGGACTCCAGGAAGACGATCCTCCGGGTGACGTGCTTGGCCTCCAGGTCGGCGAGGGACTCGCGGAGGTTGTCGAAGAAGCGCCGGCCGCGCACGTCGACGACGACGGCGATGCGGGCCACGTTGCCCTGGGAGCGGGCGCCGAGCTCCACCATGGTGGGGATCAGCGCGGGCGGCAGGTTGTCGACGACGAACCAGCCGAGGTCCTCCAGGCACTTCGCGGCCGTCGAGCGGCCGGCCCCCGACATGCCGGAGATGATCACCAGCTCGGGGATGGCCGCCTCCGGGACCTGGGCCTTGTCGTTGGGCTTGCCCGTACTCACCTGTGCTCCGTCTCCGGCTTGCTCGTGTGGCCCGTGGTGCTCGTTCACATTCATGTCTCCTGCCCCCGTCGTTCGTCCGGGGCGCCCGCTGCCACGGGCTCCCCACCGGAACCCGTCGTGTCGGGTTCCTCTTCCATGATCTCTCCAGTCGCCGTGTTGACGGCGGGTGCGGCCGGAGCCGAGCGGGCCAGGGCGACGGCGATCGTCTCGGCCGTCTTGCGGCCTATGCCGGGGACCTCGCAGATCTGGTCGATCGTGGCGGCCCGCAGCCTCTTCAACGAGCCGAAGTGCTTCAGGAGTGCCTGCTTGCGGGTGTCACCGAGGCCGGGGACGTCGTCCAGGGGGCTGGAGCGGAAGCGCTTGGAGCGCTTGGCGCGCTGGTAGGTGATCGCGAACCGGTGGGCCTCGTCACGGACCCGCTGGAGCAGGTAGAGGCCCTCGCTGGTGCGGGGCAGGACGACCGGGTCGTCGTCGCCGGGGACCCAGACCTCCTCCAGCCGCTTGGCCAGGCCGCACACCGCGATGTCGTCGATGCCCAGTTCGTCCAGGGCGCGCCGGGCGGCGGCGACCTGCGGGGCTCCGCCGTCGACGACGACGAGCTGGGGCGGGTAGGCGAACTTCCTGGGACGGCCGTCCTCCTCGGTGAGGCCCCCGGGGGCGACCGGGGCGCCGGAGGCGGTGAGGACCTCCGGCGCGGCGTCCCCGGTGGCGCCGGGACCGTCCGGGGCCTGGACGAGGGCGTCGGGGCCCGCCGGGGACTGCGTGCCGACGAGGGCGTCCGTACTGGTGAGCGGCGTATCACCCGTGCCGGTGCCGGCCCCGTCCGTCCACTCGCCCGTCTTCTCCTTCTCCGCCAGGTAGCGGCGGAAGCGGCGGGTGATCACCTCGTGCATGGAGCGGACGTCGTCCTGCCCGGCGAATCCCTTGATCTGGAAGCGCCGGTACTCGCCCTTGCGGGCCAGCCCGTCCTCGAAGACGACCATGGAGGCCACCACGTCGTCGCCCTGGAGGTGGGAGATGTCGTAGCACTCGATGCGCAGCGGGGCGCCGTCGAGGTCGAGGGCGTCGGCGATCTCCTCCAGGGCGCGCGAGCGCGTGGTCAGGTCGGAGGCGCGCTTGGTCTTGTGCAGCACGAGCGCCTGCTGGGCGTTGCGCTGCACCGTCTCCATCAGGGCCTTCTTGTCGCCGCGCTGCGGGATGCGCAGGGACACGTTCGAACCGCGCCGCCCGGCCAGCCACTCCTGCACCGGCTCGACCGGGTCGGGCAGGGCCGGGACCAGGACCTCCTTGGGCACGGCGTCACCGGTCTCCTCGCCGTACAGCTGCTGCAGGGCGTGCTCGACCAGGGCGCCGGTGGTGATCTCCTCCACCTTGTCGGTGACCCAGCCGCGCTGGCCGCGCACGCGCCCGCCGCGCACGTGGAAGATCTGCACGGCCGCCTCGAGCTCGTCCTCGGCGACCGCGATCAGATCGGCGTCGGTCGCGTCGGCGAGCACGACCGCGTTCTTCTCCATGGCCTTCTTCAGGGCCCCGATGTCGTCACGCAGCCGGGCCGCCCGCTCGTACTCCATCTCCTCGGCCGCCTCGGCCATCTGCCGCTCCAGGCGGCGGATGTACGTGCTCGTACGGCCCGTCATGAAGTCGCAGAACTCGTCGGCCAGTTCGCGGTGCTCCTCGGGGGTGACGCGGTCCACGCAGGGGGCGGAGCACTTGCCGATGTAGCCGAGCAGGCAGGGGCGGCCGGTACGGGCGGCGTTCTTGAAGACACCCGCCGAGCACGTGCGCACGGGGAAGACGCGCAGCAGCAGGTCGACCGTGTCGCGGATCGCCCACGCGTGCGCGTACGGACCGAAGTAGCGCACGCCCTTCTTCTTGTGACCGCGCATCACCTGCACGCGCGGGAACTCCTCGTTCATCGTCACCGCGAGGTAGGGGTAGCTCTTGTCGTCGCGGTACTTGACGTTGAACCGGGGGTCGAACTCCTTGATCCACGAGTACTCCAGCTGGAGCGCCTCGACCTCCGTGGACACCACCGTCCACTCCACGGACGCCGCCGTGGTGACCATGGAACGGGTGCGCGGGTGCAGCCCCGCCAGGTCCTGGAAGTAGTTCGCCAGGCGCTGGCGCAGGCTCTTCGCCTTTCCGACGTAGATCACCCGGCGGTGCTCGTCACGGAACCGGTAGACCCCCGGCGAGTCGGGGATCTCACCCGGTTTGGGGCGGTAGCTGGAGGGGTCGGCCATGTCTCACACCCTACTGGCGGGGACCGACAGCGCGGCCGGCGGCGGGGCGTGCCCGGGGTCCCGGTGAGCGGGCAGTTTCCAACGGCATGTCCCGCCCCGGGGTTACCGGGGCCCGGGAGCGGGAATGCAGGCTTCCCACGGGGCACGGCGACGTCCGGGCGGGCGGAGGCGTGCCGGTGCGGACACAGGTTGTCAGGCGGACCGGCCGCTCCCGGCGCGGGGCGGTACGGGCCATGGGTCGGAGGGCTGCGCGGATGAAGCGGATGCGGATCGAGAAGAACCGGCGCACGACCCGTGCCCGCCGGTACGCGGACGAGCCGTTCGCCCTGAGCGACGTGCTGGACCCCCGCGACCCCGACATAGTGCGCGCCAAGCGGCTGGCCCTGGAGGAGCGCGCCGGGAGCGAACGCACCTAGGACCGGGAAGCACACCTTCACCGCGAACGCCCGGGGCGTGCGCCCCGGGCGTTCGCATGTCCGGATCCGCCCCGGCCGGGAGTACGTCACTGTCCGGCATCAGGTGTTGTCGGGATCAGGTCAACACGCTTCAATGCGGGGGAACTCGGGGCCTGAACGTCGGCGTACGGATGTGAAGAACCGTCGCCCGCACCGGCGAGGCGTCCCGGGAGCACCGTGCGAACGGTCTGACCAGCCGTTGCCGACTCAGAGAGAGGCCCCTGCATGCCGCACGCCACACAGCTCGCCGACGTCGCCCCCGCGGAACTGGACTCGGTCCTGCGGGGCGGACCCTTCCACGTCGCCCTGCGTGCCGCGATCGCCGCCCGGGGGCTGCCGCTGCAGCGCGTGCAGCACCACCTGTCCCGCCACGGTGTGAAGGTGGGCGTCACCAGCCTCAGTTACTGGCAGCAGGGCGCGCGCCGCCCGCAGCGCCCCGAGTCCCTGCGGGCCGTGCGGGCCCTGGAGGAGATCCTGGAGCTGCCCGAGGAGTCGCTGATCCGGCTGCTGGCCGAGCCCGGCGACGGCCCGGCGGGCCGGCGGGCCGCCGCCCGTTCCCACCGCTGCCTCGTCGAGGCCTCGGGGGTCCTCGACCGGTTGCTCGCCGAGCTGGACTGCCCGCCGGACACGGGCCTGCACACCCTCGCCCACCACGAGCGCCTGCGGATCGGCCCCCGCCGCGAGCTGGCCGGACGCGAGTCGCACCACATCGTGCGCGCCCACCGCGACGGCGTCGACCGCTTCGTCGCCGTCCACCACGGCGACCGGGGCGCCGTACCGGAGCGCATACGGGTGGACGCCCTGGAGAACTGCCGTCTCGGGCGCGTGCGCCGGCACGGCGACACGGGCGTCCTGGCGGCCGAGCTGCTGTTCGACACCCGGCTGCGCTCCGGGGACACGTTCCTGTTCCGCTACGGCGTCGAGGACGGGACGGCGGGCGTGTCCCGCGAGTACGTCCGCGGCTTCGACTCCCCCGGCGGCCAGTACGCGCTCCAGGTGTCCTTCGACGCCGCGGCCCTCCCGGTGCGCTGCCACCGGTTCGCCCAGCACTCGGCGGCCGCGCCGCGCAGCGGGTGCCGGGAGCTGCCGATCAGCGGGCACCACCGCTCGGTGCACCTGGTGGAGCCCCGGGTGCGGGCCGGGTTCCTCGGGATCGGGTGGGACTGGGAGTAGACGGCGGCCAGGGTGGCGGGCTCGTCGGCCGGTAGTCGCGCGTAAACGCTTGCGCAAGCGTTTACGCGTCACCCGGCCATGCGATACCTTCCCGCCTGAGCACTCCGAGCCCGTTCTGTCGTGGGACCGGTGCGCTCGGTCGTGACGAAGGGAGCGGCATGGCCACCATGGCCGACGTCGCCCGGAGCGCCGGAGTCTCCGTGGCGACCGTCTCACACGTGCTGAACGACACCCGGCCGGTGCTGCCGCGCACCCGTCAGGCGGTGCTGGACGCCGTGGAGGAACTGGGCTACACGACGAACACCCTGGCCCGTTCCCTGGTGACGGCTCGTACCCGGTCCGTCGGACTGGCCGTGTCGGCGATCAGCAACCCCTACTTCACCGAGATCCTGCAAGGTGTGGAGGCGGCGGCGCTGGAGGCCGGCTACAGCCTGCTCATCGCCGATCCCCACGACGACCCGGAGCACGAGCGCAAGGTCGTCCAGCTCCTCCACGAACGCCGGGTCGACGGCATGATCGTCGCGCCCTCGGCGCAACCGCGCGGGCTGCTGGCCTACCTGTCACGCCACCGCGTACCGGCCGTGCTGCTCGACCGGCTGGTGGACGCGCCGGACACGGAGGGCGGCCCCCGCTTCGACCAGGTCTGCGCCGACAACGCCGAGCCGATGTCCCGGCTGGTCACCCATCTCGCGGGTCTCGGCCACCGGCGGATCGGGCTGGTGGCGGGGCTGCCCGGGCTCAGCACCACGAGCGAGCGGATCATGGGCTACCGCAGCGGCCTCGCCCTCGCGGGGCTGCCGTACGACGAGCGGCTCCTGGTGCACGGTGACTCCGAGTCGGCCGGCGCCGAGCGGGCGACCGCCGCCCTGCTGTCCCTCGGCGCACCGCCCACCGCGCTGGTGACCGGCAACAACGCCATGACCATCGGCGCCCTGCGCGCCCTGCGCGCCCACGGTGTCCGCGTGCCGGACGACATGGCGCTGGGCTGCTTCGACGACTTCGCCTGGGCGGACCTGTTCTCGCCCCGGCTCACCGCCGTCGCCCAGCCCGGCAGGGACATCGGCGCCCGGGCCGTCCGCGTGCTGCTGGAACGCCTGGACGAGCCGGACCGGCCCGCCAGGACCGTGCGGCTCCCCTGCACCTTCGTCCACCGCACATCGTGCGGTTGCCCCGACGCGTCCGGCAAGCCGCCCGCGAACCCGTCCGGGACCCCGCCCGTTGACTCCTCTCCGGATCCGTCCGGGGACGCGTCGTCAGATCCGTCCGAGAAGGGACCCCGTCGTGATCGTCGTCGCCGGTGAGGCACTGATCGACCTGGTACCGCGGGGCGCCGGCGCCCTGGCGGCGCTGCAGCCCGCGCTCGGCGGCGGCCCGTTCAACACGGCCGTGGCGCTCGGCCGCCTCGGCTCCCCCACCGCGTTCTGCTCCCGCGTGTCGTACGACGCCTTCGGCGAGGCCCTGCTGGACCGGCTGCGCACGACCGGGGTGGACGTGTCGTCGGTGCAGCGGGGCGGCGAGCCCACGACGCTGGCCGTGGCCACGCTCGCCGAGGACGGTTCCGCCGCGTACTCGTTCTACGTCGAGGGGACGGCGGACCGCCTGTTCTCGGCGCCCGGCGCGCTGCCGCCCGGGACCCGGGCCGTGTCGTTCGGAACGTGCTCGCTGGTGCTGGAGCCGGGGGCCGGCGCGTACGAGGAACTGATGCGTGCGGCCGCCGGCCTGGGCGTCTTCACGGCCCTGGATCCGAACATCCGACCGGGGCTGATCGCGGACGCGGACGCCTACCGGGCGAGGTTCAGGAGCTGGCTGCCGTCGGTGTCACTGCTGAAGCTGTCCGCGGAGGACGCCGAGTGGCTGGGCGGCACGCCCCGGGACTGGCTGGCGGCCGGACCGGCGGCGGTCGTCGTCACCCGGGGCGGTGCCGGTCTGACCGTGTACACGCGCGACGGCGGCGAGTACGCGGTGCGGGGCGAGCGGGTCGAGGTCGTCGACACGATCGGCGCGGGCGACACCGTGAACGCGGCGCTGCTGCACGGACTCGCCGTGCGCGACGCCCTCAGCGACCGCGGCGTGGCCGGCCTGGGCGAGGACGGCTGGACGGAACTGCTGCGCTTCGCGGCCCGTGCGGCGGCGATCACCTGCTCGCGCGCGGGTGCGGAGCCGCCGTACGCCCGGGAGCTGGAGGACTGACGGGCATCATCGCCCGGTCCGGCCACGGGGCCGCCCTTCCACCCCCGACCGGCACGTCCGAACGGCTCGGTCGCTCAGCCGGTCTCCCCCACGGCCCGCAGGGCGCCGGGCCTGCGGCCGCCGAGCCGGTCCAGGGCGGTCGCCGTCGCGGCGTCCGCGGGCAGGTGAACGATGATCTGCTGCCCTTCGTCGGACAGGCCGAACGTCTCCTGGAGGAGGTGCAGCGAGCCGGCATCCGGGTGGTCGAGGCGCTGGCTGCCCGTGCGGCGGGGCACCGTGACCAGGTCGGCGAAGCGGTCGGCGAAGTCGGCTCCGGCCGTCACCGTCAGTTCGTCGGCCAGCTCGGCCAGGTGGGGATCCCGCAGGGGGACGTCGTGCCGGATGCGGGCGACGAGGTCGTCGGCCACCCGGTCCCAGTCGGGGTAGGCGACGCGGGCCCGTTCGTCGGTGAACAGGTGGCGCAGCAGATTGGGCCGCCGGCCGTCCAGCACTCCGATCGGGCCGACGAGGCGTGCGTAGCCGGCCGTGTGCGCGAGGATGTCGCCGATCCAGTTGATCACCAGTGCGGGAGCGGGCTCCAGGTGGTCCAGCACGGCCCGTACGGTGGGGCGTGCCGCGCGGCTGAGCGCGGGGGCCGCCGCGCAGACCAGTGGGTCTGCGCCGTCGGCCTCCTTGGTCAGGCGGCGCAGCAGCATCCGGTCGGCGAGGGTCAGGTCCAGGACGTCGGCGAGTGCGCCCAGCACCTGGGCGGACGGGTTGCGGTCGCGGCCCTGTTCCAGCCGGGTGAGGTACTCGACGCTGATGCCGGCGAGGGTGGCCAACTCCGAGCGCCGCAGACCCGGTGTGCGGCGCCGGGCACTCGTCGGCAGTCCCGCCTCGGCCGGGGTGACGGCTTCGCGCCGGGAGCGCAGGAACAGGCCCAACTCGTTGTCGCTCACGAGCCGAACGTACCGGCTTTCCGGGCGCGGAGGGTGGCCCCGTCACTACCAGGCTCCGGCCGGTCTCCCTCGCGGCCCGCGCGGCCCTCAGGGTGGGGGCATGACGCATGACACCGCTGCCACCGTGCTTCCGCTCGCCCCGGGTCACTGGACCCTGGACCCCTTCCACTCCTCCGTGAACTTCACCATCCGGCACCTGGGCATCGCGAAGGTGCGGGGCCGTTTCGAGCGGCTGGAGGCCGCCCTGTACGTCGGGGAACGGGCCGACGACGTGCGGGTCACCGCGACGATCGACCTGGCCTCGGTCGACACCGGCAACCCGGACCGGGACGTGCACGTGCGCGCCGCCGATCTGCTGGACGTCGAGAAGCGTCCGACGATGACCTGGACCTCGACACGGGTGTCGGGCTCGGGTGCGGACTGGACGATGGACGGCGAGCTGACGATCGGTGAGGTGACCCGTCCGGTGACACTCGCGGTGGAGTTCGGCGGGCTGGTCGACGTGCCCATGGACGGCAGCCGGCACGCCGGCTTCGAGGCGACGGGCGAGATCCGGCGCAGCGACTTCGGGCTGGACTTCGCTCCCGGGCTGCTCGGGGACGTGGTGCGGATCCAGCTCGACATGCAGTTCGTGGAGCCCGCCGGCGCCTGACGCATGACGACGCGCCGTGTCCCACGGGAGATCCCTGTGGGACACGGCGCGTCGGCCGTGGGCACCTCGGCGCCCGACGTGCCGCGTCAGCCCTTGGCCGTCCGCGTCGCCTTCTTCGCGGCGGCCTTCGTGGCCTTGGCCGCGGACTTCTTGGCGGCGCCGACCGACGTGGTGGCGGTACGGGTCGCCCTGGACTGTGCCGGGACCGTCTTCTTGGCCGTCCGGCGCGGCGCCTTCACGGAGGGCGAGGACGCGTCGCTGATGCGGTCGGCCCCGAGGATCTCCCGCAGGAACTTGCCGGTGTGGCTGGCCGGGACGGCGGCGACCTGCTCGGGCGTGCCCTCGGCGACGACCAGTCCGCCGCCTGCGCCGCCCTCGGGGCCCATGTCGACGATCCAGTCGGCGGTCTTGATCACGTCGAGGTTGTGCTCGATGACGATGACCGTGTTGCCCTTGTCGACCAGGCCGGACAGGACCTTGAGCAGCTTGCTGATGTCCTCGAAGTGCAGACCGGTGGTCGGCTCGTCCAGGACGTAGACCGTGCGGCCGGTGGAGCGCTTCTGCAGTTCGCTGGCGAGCTTCACGCGCTGCGCCTCGCCGCCGGACAGGGTGGTCGCCGCCTGGCCGAGGCGGACGTAGCCGAGGCCGACGTCCTTGAGGGTGTTGAGGTGCCGGGCGATGGCGGGGACGGCCTCGAAGAAGTCGGTCGCCTCCTCGATCGGCATGTTCAGCACCTCGGCGATGGACTTGCCCTTGTAGTGGACCTCCAGGGTCTCCCGGTTGTACCGGGCACCGTGGCAGACCTCGCACGGGACGTAGACGTCCGGGAGGAAGTTCATCTCGATCTTGATGGTGCCGTCGCCCGCGCAGTTCTCGCAGCGGCCGCCCTTGACGTTGAAGGAGAAGCGGCCGGGCAGGTAACCGCGGACCTTCGCCTCGGTGGTCTCGGCGAACAGCTTGCGGATGTGGTCGAAGACGCCGGTGTAGGTCGCCGGGTTGGAGCGCGGGGTGCGGCCGATGGGCGACTGGTCGACGTGCACGACCTTGTCGACGAGGTCGTCGCCGTCCACGCGTGTGTGCCGCCCGGGCACGCTCCTCGCGCCGTTGAGCTCGCGGGCCAGGTGCGTGTACAGGATGTCGTTGACGAGGGTCGACTTGCCCGAGCCGGACACACCGGTGACGGCCGTGAACACGCCCAGCGGGAAGGACACGTCGATGTCCTGGAGGTTGTTCTCCCGGGCGCCGTGCACCGTGAGCTGCCGGGACGGGTCCAGCGGGCGCCGGATGTCGGGCAGCGGGATGGCCTTCTTGCCGGACAGGTACTGGCCGGTCTGCGACTCGTCGTTGGCCAGCAGCTCCTTCAGGGAGCCGCTGTGCACGACGTTGCCGCCGTGCTCACCGGCGCCGGGGCCGATGTCGACGACCCAGTCGGCGACCTTGATGGTGTCCTCGTCGTGCTCGACGACGATGAGCGTGTTGCCCATGTCGCGCAGCCGGACCAGGGTCTCGATCAATCGGTGGTTGTCGCGCTGGTGCAGGCCGATGGACGGCTCGTCGAGGACGTACAGCACGCCGACGAGGCCGGAACCGATCTGGGTGGCCAGGCGGATGCGCTGGGCCTCGCCGCCGGAGAGGGTGCCGGCCGCGCGGTTGAGGGAGAGGTAGTCCAGACCGACGTCGACCAGGAAGCGCAGCCGCTCGTTGACCTCCTTCAGCACGCGCTCGGCGATCTTCTTGTCGCGGTCGGTGAGCTTCAGCTCGCCGAGGAAGTCCGCGCAGTCGCTGATCGACATGGCGGAGACCTCGGCGATGGACTTGCCCATGATCGTGACGGCGAGGACGATCGGCTTCAGGCGCGTGCCCTCACAGGTGGGGCAGGGCACTTCGCGCATGTAGCCCTCGAAGCGCTCACGGCTGGAGTCGCTCTCGGCCTCGCTGTGCCGGCGCTTGACGAAGGGGACGGCGCCTTCGAAGGCCGTGGTGTAGCGGCGCTCGCGCCCGTAGCGGTTGCGGTAGCGCACCTCGACCTGGGTCTTGTGGCCGTGCAGCAGGGCCTTCTTGGCGCGCTGCGGCAGACCCCCGAAGGGGATGTCCGTGCGGAAGCCCAGCGCGTCGGCGAGGGCGCCGATCAGACGGGCGAAGTAGTCCTTGGTGTGACCGTGGGACCAGGGGTGGATGGCGCCCTCGTCCAGGCTCTTGTCCGGGTCCGGGACGATCAGCTCCGGGTCGACCTCCATGCGCGTGCCGATGCCGGTGCACTCCGGGCAGGCGCCGAAAGGCGAGTTGAAGGAGAAGGAGCGGGGCTCCAGCTCCTCGAAGGACAGGTCGTCGTACGGGCAGTACAGGTGCTCCGAGAACATGCGCTCGCGCTCGGGGTCGTCCTCGGGGAGGTCGACGAAGTCGAGCACCACCATGCCGCCGGACAGGCCCAGGGCGGTCTCGACGGAGTCGGTGAGGCGGCGCTTGGCGCTGTCCTTGACCGTGAGGCGGTCGACGACCACCTCGATGGTGTGCTTCTCCTGCTTCTTCAGCGTGGGCGGGTTGGACAGCTGCACCGTCTCGCCGTCCACGCGCGCGCGGGAGTAGCCCTTGGTCTGCAGGTCCGCGAAGAGGTCGACGAACTCGCCCTTGCGCTCGCGCACCAGCGGCGACAGCACCTGGAAGCGGCTGCCCTCGGGCAGTTCCAGGACGCGGTCGACGATGGCCTGCGGCGACTGTCGGGAGATGGGGCGGCCGCACTCGGGACAGTGCGGCTTGCCGATGCGGGCGAAGAGCAGCCGCAGGTAGTCGTAGACCTCGGTGATGGTGCCCACCGTGGAGCGCGGGTTGCGCGAGGTCGACTTCTGGTCGATGGAGACGGCCGGGGACAGCCCCTCGATGAAGTCGACGTCCGGCTTGTCCATCTGGCCGAGGAACTGCCGGGCGTAGGAGGAGAGGGACTCGACGTAGCGCCGCTGCCCCTCGGCGAAGATCGTGTCGAAGGCCAGCGAGGACTTGCCCGACCCCGACAGGCCCGTGAAGACGATGAGCGAGTCGCGCGGGAGGTCGAGCGAGACGTTCTTCAGGTTGTGCTCGCGCGCTCCACGGACGATGAGACGGTCGGCCACGCCGGTCCGCACCTTTCTTGAGAGAAGTGACAGGGGCGGGGCCCCCGTCTTTCCCAGACTAGGGGGAGCCACTGACAACGCCGGACGGATTCACGGGTGTCAACAAACCCCGGCTCTCCAGCATGCCCGACGCCACGCCCGACCATATAGCACGTGCTTTCGATTAACGGCACTCCTTCACCACCTTCACCCGAACGAGTGGCGGAGCTAGGGTCAGCACCATGATTGATCACGCTCATGACCTGGCGTCTGTACGTGACGCGACGGAACGGCTGCTGACCGCAGTCGGCAAACTGGACAACGCCGCTGTGACGCAGCCGTCACGGCTGCCCGGCTGGAGCCGGGGTCACGTCCTGGCCCACCTGGCCCGGAACGCGGACGCCCTCGTGAACGTCCTCGAGGGACGCCCCATGTACGTGTCCGCCGAGGCCCGGGACGGCGACATCGAGCGGGACGCCCCGCGCGCCCTCGACGTCCAGCTCGCCGACCTGCGCGGCAGCGCGGTCCGCTTCCAGGACGCCGCGGAGGTACCCGCGGACTGGTCGCGCACGGTGGAGCTGCGCAACGGGGTCACGGACTCCGCCTCCCGGGTGCCGTTCCGGCGGTGGGTCGAGGTCGAGCTGCACCACGTGGACCTGGGGATCGGGTACGAGCTCGAGGACCTGTCGGCCGACTTCACCGAGCGGGAGATCGAGTTCCTCACGGATCGCTTCCGCGGGCACCCGGACGTGCCCCCGACCCGTGTCACGGACGGCACGCGCGCGTGGAGCACGGGCGGCGACGCACACGGTGCCGGTGCGCGGGACGGCGCTGCCGCGGTGACCGTCACGGGCTCCCCGGCCGACCTCCTGGGCTGGCTCGCCGGCCGCCGCACGGGCGAGGCACTGAGCGTCCACGGCGGTCCGCTCCCGGCACTGCCGCCTCTGTAGGACCCGGGCCGCTCCCCCGCTATAGGCTGACGGACATGACGTACAGCGGACAGGTGACGGTCGGCGGGCCTGCCGACGTGCATGAGCTCAAGGACCTGATGATCACCAAGATCGCGGTCGGTCCGATGAACAACAACGCCTATCTGCTGCGCTGCAGGGCCACCGACGAGCAGTTGCTGATCGACGCCGCCGACGAGGCGTCCGCCCTGATCGGCATGATCGGCGACGACGGCGTCGCCTCGGTGGTGACGACCCACCGGCACGGCGACCACTGGCAGGCGCTGGCCGAGGTGGTGGGCGCCACGGGCGCCCGTACGTACGCGGGCCGGGACGACGCCGAGGGCATCCCCGTACGCACCGATGTGCTCGTCGACGACGGCGACACCGTCCGGGTGGGGCGCGTGGAACTCACCGCGCGCCACCTGGTCGGGCACACACCCGGCTCGATCGCCCTCGTCTACGACGATCCGCACGGGCACCCCCATGTGTTCACCGGGGACTGCCTGTTCCCGGGCGGTGTGGGCAACACCCACCAGGATCCGAAGGCGTTCGCCAGCCTCCTCCACGATGTGGAGACGAAGATCTTCGACGTCCTGCCGGACGAGACCTGGGTCTATCCGGGCCACGGCCACGACACCACCCTGGGCGCCGAGCGTCCACAGCTGCCGCAGTGGCGCGCTCGCGGGTGGTGAACCACGCGCGCGGCCGCGCGGGGTGACGATCCGCACGGAGCGGGGGCGTTGACCGGCTGGGCGGGTCCGGCCTCCCCTCCTGCCGTCCGACGGGCCTACGCGTCGGCCTTGCCCGTCCCGGCGAGTGCGGCCACCCGCTCGACTGCGAAGACGTATCCCTGCACCCCGCAGCCGGCGATGACCCCGTCGGCGCGCAGCGACACGTAGGAGTGGTGCCGGAACGACTCGCGCTTGTGGATGTTGGAGATGTGGACCTCCAGCACCGGCATGCCGTCGCAGGCGTTGAGGGCGTCCAGGAGGGCGACCGAGGTGTGCGAGTACGCGCCGGGGTTGATCACGATGCCGCAGTGCCGCAGTCGCGCCTCGTGGATCCAGTCGACCAGCTCTCCCTCGTGGTTGGACTGCCGGAAGTCGACCGTGCCGCCGTGCGCGGCCGCCGCCTCGACGCACAGGGCCTCGACGTCGCCGAGGGTGTCGGAACCGTAGATCTCCGGCTGACGCCGGCCGAGCAGGTTCAGGTTGGGGCCGTTGAGGATCATGATCGGGGCGTTGGCCAGGGTGCGGGGCACGGTTCCTCCGGTCCGGACGGGGTCGGCGGCCCGTGGCGGACCGCTGCTCACAGCCGGTTTATCACGGTGCGCCGACGGCCCCACCGGCCGTAGCCTCCGGGCATGACGCCCGCGATCGGCCCGACCTACCCGCCCAAGCCGTCCCCGGGGGACCGCATCGCCGTGATCTCCCCCTCCTCGGGTCTGCCGGCCCTCTTCCCGCTCCCCTACGAGCTGGGGCTGGAGCGGCTGCGCACGGAGTACGGCCTGGAGCCGGTCGAGTATCCGGCGACCAGGACGATGGAGGCGACACCCCGGGAGCGGGCCGACGACGTCCACGCCGCCTTCGCCGATCCGTCCGTCAGGGCGGTCATCGCGTCGATCGGAGGCGACGACCAGATCACCGTGCTGCCGTATCTGGACCGGGAGCTGATCCGGGCCCACCCGAAGCCGTTCTTCGGGATGAGCGACAACACCAACCTGCTCGCCTTCCTGCGCACCTGCGGCATCGTCGGCTTCCACGGCGCGAGTGTGATGGCGGAGCTGGGCCGTCCCGGCGCCATGCACCCGCAGACCGCCGAGTCACTGCGTGCCGCCCTCTTCGCCTCCGGGCCGTACGAACTGCGACCCGCCGATCGGTGGCGGGACATCGACCGCGACTGGGCCGACCCGGCGACCTTCGAGGCGGAACCCGACACCCGGCCGGGGACCGGCTGGATCTGGGTGAACCCCGGCCGGGTCGTCGAGGGCCGCACCTGGGGAGGCTGTCTGGAGGTCGTCGCCTGGCTGCTGATGGCCGACCGCGAGGTCGACCACGACCTCTCCCTGTACGACGGCGGTGTACTGCTCCTGGAGACCTCGGAGGACATGCCGAGTGCCCGGGAGGTCCACTGGACGATGCGGAGCATGGGCGAGCGCGGACTGCTGGGGCGCTTCGGCGCCCTGCTGATGGGCCGGCCGAAGACCTGGTCCCTCGACCGCCCGACCGGTCGCGAGGAGGCCGCCCGGTACGCCGCCGACCAGCGCGAGGCCGTGCTGCGCGCGATGCGCGCCTACGCCCCGGACGCCACGGTCGTCCTCGACGTGGACTTCGGGCACACCGACCCGCAGCTGGTGATCCCGTACGGCGGCACCGTACGCGTGGACGGTCCGGGCCGGCGCATCACGGTCACGTACTGAGTCGCCCGCCGTCCGGTGGCGGGGCCGGGACGGGGTCTGCCGAGCCGGCCTACGGGTTGATCGCCAGCTCCAGGTAGGCCGCGAACAGCACCAGGTGCACCCCGCCCTGCAGCGGAGTGGCCCGCCCCGGCACGACCGTCAGGGAGGCCACCACCACGGTGAGGGCGAGCAGCACCATGTGCGTGGCGCCCAGGCCGAGCACCAGAGGGCCGGAGAGCCACAGGGACGCCAGGGCGACCGCGGGGATGGTCAGGCCGATGCTGGCCATGGCCGAGCCGAGGGCGAGGTTCAGGCTGGTCTGCACCCGGTCGCGGCGGGCGGAGCGCAGCGCGGCGATGGTCTCCGGGAGCAGCACGAGCAGCGCGATGATCACACCGACGACGGCGTGGTGCAGCCCGGCGGCCTCCACGCCCGACTCGATGGTGGGCGACACCCCCTTGGCCAGCCCGACCACACCGACGAGGGCGAGGCCCAGCAGCCCCAGGCTGATCAGTGCGGTACGGGCGGTGGGCGCCTCGGCGTGTTCCTCGGCGGTGATCACCTCGCCGTGCCGGGTGATCGGCAGGAAGTAGTCCCGGTGCCGCACGGTCTGGGTCGCGACGAACAGGCCGTAGAGGACCAAGGAGGACAGGGCCGCGAAGGTCAGCTGGACGGTGGAGAACTCCGGTCCCGGCTTGCTCGTGGTGAACGTCGGCAGCACCAGGCTGAGCGTGGCCAGCGTCGCGACGGTCGCCAGCGCGGCGCCGGTGCCCTCGGGGTTGAAGACGGCCGTGCCGTGCCGCAGCGAGGCGACGAGCAGGCACAGTCCGACGATGCCGTTGCAGGTGATCATCACGGCCGCGAAGACGGTGTCCCGCGCCAGCGTCGCGCTCTTGTCGCCGCCGTCGATCATCAGGGTGACGATGAGGGCGACCTCGATGATCGTGACGGCCACGGCGAGGACGAGCGAACCGAACGGTTCCCCCACCCGGTGGGCCACCACCTCGGCGTGGTGCACCGCCGCCAGGACGGCACCCGCCAGGACGAGGGTCACCAGGGCGACGACCGCCGCCGGCAGATCACGTCCCCAGGTGAGGACCAGGAGCACGGCAGCCAGCAGCGGAACCAAGGTCGTCCACCGTGCTGCGAGCGGCCTGCGCCGAACGGTCATGCGGTGATCTTCCCAGAGGCGAGGGGGCCCCGCACTCCGGTCGCGCCGGGTTCGTGACGGCCTGCCGGCCGGCTGGGGCCTGTCGTCCGGATCAGGTCGCAGGACGGTGACGGTGTTGCTCGTCGCCGGTGAGCGTGGTCCGGTGCGTGCGGCCGCAAAGCGGAGGAGGGAGTCGACGCCGAGCGTCGGGGACCGACGGCGACGCCGCAGACGTGTGTGCCGGACCGCGCGTCTGCGGCGTGAGCCGGACGGCAGGCCCTAGGTGAGGTCGCGCTCGTCCACCACATCGCAGTTGGTGTACCTCCGCTCGCCGATGCTGAGCGCGTCGAGCCGTTCCGCCATTCTGCTCGTCTCCGGGTCGTCACTGTTGCGCATGGCCTCCTCGAACGAATCGAACTCGATCAGCGCCAGGTAGCGGTGGGGCTTGTCCCGGTCCTTGAGCAGCATGCTGCGGGTGGGGCCACCGGAACGGCCGGCGTTGCGCTGCCCCGCTTCCGCGACCGTCTGCTGCATCTCCTCCAGGCGCTCCGTCTCGAAGTCGATGATCTGTACGAACTTCATGGCGTCTCCAGTCGGCCACGGCGTCCCCTGGCGGGGGAACGCGCTTGACCCCAAGCAAACACCGGGGGCGGAGGTCGGCAATTCGCCGCACTCCGCCCCCGGTGGCTGTGGTTCCCTCACGCGCAGGACGCGATCAGACGTCGATGCTGTCCTTCGTGGCGTCGCCGCCCTTGTCCTGCGCCGCCTCGGCCGCCGCCTGCTTCTTGGAGGCGCGCAGGCTGGTGATCGTCGTGACGATCAGAACGGCGCAGATCACGCCGAGCGAGACCGGAATGCTGATCTCGGGGACGTGCACCCCGGACTCGTGCAGGGCGTGGAGCACCAGCTTGACGCCGATGAAGCCCAGGATGATCGACAGGCCGTAGCTCAGGTGGACCAGCTTCTTGAGCAGGCCGCCGATGAGGAAGTACAGCTGGCGCAGACCCATCAGGGCGAACGCGTTGGCGGTGAAGACGATGTACGGGTCCTGGGTCAGGCCGAAGATCGCGGGGATGGAGTCGAGGGCGAACAGGACGTCCGTCATGCCGATCGCGAGCATCACGACCAGCATCGGGGTCATGACCCGCTTGCCGTTCTCCTTGATCCACAGCTTGGTGCCGTGGTAGCGGTCGGCCACACCGAAGCGCCGCTCGACGGCCTTGAGGAGCTTGTTCTCCTCCCACTCCTCGTCCTCCTCGTCCGCGCGGGCCTCCTGGATGAGCTTCCAGGCGGTCCAGATGAGGAAGGCGCCGAAGATGTAGAACACCCACGAGAAGCTGGCGAGGATCGCCGCACCGGCGGCGATGAAGATCGCCCGCAGGACCAGGGCGATGAGCACACCGATCAGCAGCACGCGCTGCTGGTACTGCGAGGGCACCGCGAACTTCGCCATGATCAGGACGAACACGAAGAGGTTGTCGACACTCAGCGACTTCTCCGTGATGAAGCCAGCGAAGAACTCACCGGCCGGCTGCCCGCCCCCGAAGACGAGCAGGCCGAGTCCGAACAGGACGGCCAGGACGATCCAGACGACCGTCCAGATCCCCGCCTCCTTGATGGACACGTCGTGCGGCTTGCGGCCGATGAAGAAATCGACCGCGATGAGGGCGGCCAGGCCCACGATCGTCAGGACCCATAGGGTCACGGAAACATCCACTGCGCCTCCGGCAGTCGTAACGGCAAATGTCAGCGTCGTCGCTGCCGGAGGTCTCTTCCACCCAGGATTGGGCCGACGCCCCGGGATCTGGCCTGATCCGTATTGACGGGTACGCCGCAGCAGACAGGGAGTACTCCCCTCCGTGCCGCCTACAGTACCCCAATCACCAAGAACAGGTAAAGGGGTTGGCAAAAGAAGACCCAAGTCCCCAGGTCAGAGGTCTTTACCAATGCTTGGCACGGGCCGCCGCGACCTGACTCAGGACCTGCTGGAGCACCTGGCTGCCGGGCGGCACGAGCGAAGGCTCGTAGGTCCAGGCATGGCCGACCCAGGGGTCCGCGAGATGATCGTCGGCCACCGGCGTCAGCCGCAGGAGCGAACGCCACAGCGGATCGAGCAGCGGTCCGTAGGCCGAGGACTCCTCGCGGTCGGCCACCATCATGAGGTGGACGCCGAAGGCGGGTCCCTCGTCGGCGAGGTAGCGCAGCTGGTTCACGGCGCGGTCGTCGAAGCCGTGCGGGAAGTCGTTGACGATCAGCAGCTGCTGCGCGGTGTCGAAACCGGGCGGGAGGGCGTCGGCGGCGCCGCCGCGCACGGCCATCTGCACCAGGTCGACCCGCTGGGTGAGCCGGCCCAGCACGTCCGCCACCCCGGCGGCGCCGAGCGCGGGCGGACCCGCCAGCACACCCGTCTGCACCAGCGCGGCCAAGGGCTGCGCCCCCGACCCGGCCGGGTCGATGACGTGCACGGTGAACTCACCCGCCGGGTAGACGGCCAGCAGCCGGGCCGCGTGCGCGACCGCCGTCTCCATGGCCAGGCGCCCCATCGCATGCGCGTCGGTGAGAGAACCGTCGGCGGACGGGGCCCGTCCGCTGTCGATCCACAGGCCGCGCTCCAGCGGCAGCCGGACCAGCATGGGGATCCGGATGTCCTCCGCCTCGGGCAGGTGCAGATCCCCCAGGCGCAGGGCCATGGGGATCTCCATCGGCACCCGGTAGGCGTGCCAGACGGGGCTGTCCCAGCGGGCGTACGCCGCGGGGAGGGCCGGTTCGACGACGTCGGCCTCGGCCTTGAGCTGGGCGAGGTCCCGGTCGAGGGCCTCCCTGGCCTGATCGACGAGGAGGCCGTGACGGGCTCGGGCGGCCTCGCGGGCCGCGTCACCCTGCCCGCCGATCCGGTTGCGCGGATCGGACAGGACCTGTTCGAGCTCCTTGTCCATGCGGGACTCGGCGAAGTCGACGGCGCTGCGGTAGGCGGCGGTCGTGCGGGCCAGGTCCTCGAACATGCCCCAGACCTGGTTGTAGAGCCGCTCGTCCATGGACCAGCCGGTGGCGTCGCCCGCGACGGGCCGGGCGGGCTGGCCGGGTGCGGCCGGAGGCGCGGACGGCGGGGGCGGGGGCGGCGCCGCGTTCTGCCGGCGCGGGTGGCTGTAGTCGATGGGGCCGCCGGCCGAGGGCGCGGACGGCTGGGTGACGGAACCCGGACCGGGCGGGCTTCCGGCGTACGGGTGCTGCGCGGCGGGCTCCCCCGGCCCGCCGGGCAGCTGACCGTCGTACGGGGACCTCGGAGGGACCGGGCCGGGCTGGGGCGCGGTGCCGGCCTGGTCGGGGCCGAGCGCGGGGGTCGCGGTCCGACGCGAACGGTCGCCGTCCGCGGTGCGCGGTGGCGGTGCCTGCACCGACCGCGCCAGGCCCTGGGCGACCGCCTCGTCGATGTCGGCCGCGAGCTGCCGGGCCTGGGGCAGGCCCTGGTCGGTGAGGAGTTCGGCCAGGCCGCCGGCGTAGCCCTGGCCGACGGCGCGCACCTTCCAGGCGCCCTGCCTGCGGTAGAGCTCCAGGGCGACGACGGCCGATTCGGCGTCCAGGCCGGTGAGGGTGAAGCTGGCGATCTCGGTGCCGTCGAGACCGGTGACGGCGGTGAAGGGGGCGGCGACGGCCCCGAAGCGGACCGGTCCGGCCCCGCCCGTGGGCAGTGCGAGGAGCACGCCGACCCGGTGGACGGCCTCCGGCACGGCGTCCAGGTCGACCGCGAGGCGATGCGCCGCAGCGGCCTGCCGGGAAACCTCCAATCCGGGCTGGGTGGGTGCGCCCGGGTGGGCCACCCACTCCACGCCGTGGATCCGGCCGTTCTCGTCGCTGAGCGCGGTCGCGGCCACGATCGGCGTGCCGGCCGAGATCCGGATCTCGAGACGGGCCTGGGAGAGCGGGTGGTTCTGCCCCCGCACCAGCTCGGCCGTCATCGCCTTCGTCCCCCTGTGTCGTTGTGTCTGATGTCGTGTGCTGCCCGCCGGCCCGTCGGTGGCCGGCGTGCCCTCAGAGGAGCGGCAGGATCGCCGGCATCAGGTCCTGGAAGGTGCGGCCGTTGGCCGGGTTGCCCAGGGCCGTCATGGACCAGCCGCTGCCGGAGCGGTGCACCTTGGCCATGATCTGGGCGGTGTACTGGCCGCCGCCGGCGAGCGTGTAGCGGGCGAGCTCTTGGCCGTTGGTCTCGTCGACCAGGCGGCAGAACGCGTTCTGCACCTCCTGGAAGGTCTGTCCCGTGAACGAGTTGACGGTGAAGACGATCTGGTCGATGTGGACCGGGATCCGCGCGAGGTCGACCAGGATCGCCTCGTCGTCGCCGCCCTGGCCGACACCGCCCACGAGGTTGTCACCGGTGTGGCGCACCGAGCCGTCGTCGCTCACGAGGTGACGGAAGAAGACCACGTCGACCGGCTGCTTGTCGGCGAACAGCACGGCGGAGGCGTCGAGGTCGATCTCTCGCGTGCGCGAGCCGAACAGGCCGCGCCGGGGAGCCGCCTGCCAGCCGAGACCCATGCGTACCGCGGTCAGGCTGCCCCCGTCGTTCTTCTGCAGACTGATGGCCTGACCCTTGGTCATGTTGACGGTCACGCGCTGATTCCCCTCTCGAACGTCCCCTGTTGCCGCGCGGTCGCGGTTGACCAGAACCCTACGCAGGGGCACTGACAGTGACGTAGGCCCGGCCGTACTTTGTGTCGGTCTTGCAACACAGCACGTACAGGGCCACGCCGTCAGGCCAGGCCGGCCTCCTTCATCTGGCGCAGTTCCTTCTTCATCTCGGAGACCTCGTCGCGCAGCCGGGCCGCGATCTCGAACTGCAGGTCGGCCGCGGCGGCCCGCATGCGCGTGGTGAGTTCCTCGATCTGCTCGGCGAGTTCGGCCGCGGGGCGGTCGGTCACCGCGGTCTCGGCGGCCTTCCCCTTGCCCTTGACGGCCTTGGCCGGGCCGGTCGCCTTGCCCAGGGAGGGCACGGGGGCCTTGGTGCCGCCGCCGTCCTTGCGGGACTTGCGGTAGCCGGACCCGAGGAGCTGTTCGGTGTCGATGTCCTCGCGGGCGATCTGGGCGACGATGTCGTTGATCTTCTTGCGGAGGGGCTGGGGGTCGATGCCCCTCTCCGTGTTGTACGCGATCTGCTTCTCCCGGCGGCGATTGGTCTCGTCGATGGCCTTCTCCATCGCCGGGGTGATCTTGTCGGCGTACATGTGGACCTGGCCGGAGACGTTGCGCGCGGCGCGGCCGATGGTCTGGATCAGGGAGGTGCCGGAACGCAGGAAGCCCTCCTTGTCGGCGTCCAGGATCGCCACCAGGGACACCTCGGGCAGGTCGAGCCCCTCCCGCAGGAGGTTGATGCCGACCAGCACGTCGTACTCGCCGGCGCGCAGCTCGCGCAGCAGCTCGACGCGGCGCAGGGTGTCGACGTCGCTGTGCAGGTAACGCACCTGGATGCCGAGCTCCAGGAAGTAGTCCGTGAGGTCCTCGGCCATCTTCTTGGTGAGGGTGGTGACCAGGACGCGCTCGTCCCTCTCGGTGCGCTGCCGGATCTCGTGCACCAGGTCGTCGATCTGGCCCTCGGTCGGCTTGACGACGACCTCCGGGTCGACGAGGCCGGTGGGGCGGATGATCTGCTCGACGTAGCCGTCCGCGCGGGACATCTCGTAGGTGCCAGGGGTGGCCGAGAGGTAGACGGTCTGGCCGATGCGCTCCTGGAACTCCTCCCACTTCAGAGGGCGGTTGTCCAGGGCGGACGGCAGCCGGAAGCCGTGGTCGACCAGGGTCCGCTTGCGGGAGGCGTCGCCCTCGTACATGGCGCCGATCTGCGGCACGGTGACGTGCGACTCGTCGATGACGAGGAGGAAGTCGTCCGGGAAGTAGTCCAGCAGGGTGTTGGGCGGGGAGCCGGGCAGGCGGCCGTCGAAGTGCATCGAGTAGTTCTCCACGCCGGAGCAGGTGCCGATCTGGCGCAGCATCTCGATGTCGTAGGTGGTGCGCATGCGCAGGCGCTGGGCCTCCAGGAGCTTGCCCTGCTTCTCCAGCTCCGCCAGGCGCTCGCCCAGCTCCTTCTCGATGTCGTTGACGGCCCGCTCCAGACGCTCGGGGCCCGCGACGTAGTGGGAGGCCGGGAAGACGTAGAGCTGCTGGTCGTCGCTGATGATCTCGCCGGTGAGCGGGTGCAGCGTGGACAGTGCCTCGATCTCGTCACCGAACATCTCGATGCGGACGGCCAGCTCCTCGTAGACCGGGAAGATCTCGATCGTGTCGCCGCGGACGCGGAAGGTGCCCCGGGTGAAGGCCATGTCGTTGCGCGTGTACTGGATGTCCACGAAGCGGCGCAGCAGCTCGTCCCGGTCGATCTCCTCGCCGACCCGGAGGGGGACCATGCGGTCGACGTACTCCTGCGGGGTGCCCAGGCCGTAGATGCAGGACACCGAGGCGACCACGACGACGTCGCGCCGGGTGAGCAGCGAGTTCGTCGCGGAGTGGCGCAGGCGCTCGACCTCCTCGTTGATCGAGGAGTCCTTCTCGATGTAGGTGTCCGACTGCGGGACGTACGCCTCGGGCTGGTAGTAGTCGTAGTACGAGACGAAGTACTCGACGGCGTTGTTCGGCAGCAGCTCGCGGAACTCGTTGGCCAGCTGGGCGGCCAGTGTCTTGTTCGGCGCCATGACGAGCGTGGGGCGCTGCAGCTTCTCGATCATCCACGCGGTGGTGGCGGACTTGCCGGTGCCGGTCGCACCGAGCAGGACGACGTCCTTCTCGCCCGCCTGGACGCGCCGGGCGAGCTCGGCGATGGCCGCGGGCTGGTCGCCACTGGGCTGGTAGGGACTGACGACCTCGAAGGGCGCCACCGAGCGTTCGATCTGGGAAACGGGCCGCATGCCATCAACGGTACGACCCCCCACTGACAACCGGCTCCGACCAGCGGTTCCGCGGGACGCGGGCGCTGCGGTGCCCCGCCGGGGTGCGGAGGGCGGGACGCTCCGGTGCTCGGCTCAGCGGTTCTGGGGCGCGCGGGCGCCGCGGTGCTCCACGGAGCGGCGGGGGCGGAAGCGCAGGCGGCCCGCCGAGTGGCGGACGGTGGTGCGGGTGTGGGCGGGGACTCCGGGCTTGCGCTCGGCGGTGACGGCGGCGGGCCGGCCCATGACCATCATCGGGTCGAACATCACCACGACCCCGGCGAGCAGGAGGAAGGCGAGCGGGCCGATCATCATGGGGGCGAGCAGGGCCGCGGGCGACTCCCCCGCGACGGGTCCGGCCGCGCCGTGCAGGTGGACGTCGAGGGCGGCCATCCCCGTGTAGTGCATGCCGGTCACCGCCAGGCCCATGACGAGGCTCGCGCCGACGCTCCACAGCCACCCCCGGACCTGGCCGGCCGCCCACAGGGCGGCGGTGGCGGCGCCCATGGCGATCGCCACGGACACGCCGACGGTGAGGGTGTCGTACGCCAGCTGCCCGCGCAGTCGCATTCCGGCCATGCCGAGGTAGTGCATGGAGGCGATGCCCAGGCCGGTGAGCGTGCCGCCGGTGAACAGGGCCGTTCCGCGGGCGCCCTTGTAGCCGACGATGAAGATCCCGACTCCCACCATCACGATCGCGACGGCCAGACTCGCGAAGGTCATCGCCATGTCGTAGTGGATCGGGCTGCCGTGGACGGTGAAGCCCATCATGGCGACGAAGTGCATGGTCCAGATGCCCGAGCCGATGGCGGCGGAGCCGAGGGCGAGCCATCCGGGGCGCCAGGACTGGGCGACGAGCATGGATCTGGTGGTGCAGCGCAGGCCCAGCGCTCCACCCAGGCAGGCCATGAGGTAGGCCACCAGGGGTGTGACCAGGCCGTAGCTGAATCCGTCGACCGTGCCGTGCATGCGCGGCTGCCCTTCCCGCCGTTTGCTTCCCGCAATACCTGTTGTGCGCCCCCTCCCAGGACCGCACGGGCGGTCAGGGTCGACGCGAAGAGTATGACCCCCACCGGAATGGTCGAACGACTTTCCGGCAAAGAAACACGGCCCCGCCGCACTTGTGCGGTACCAGTGAGCGCAGTTGGGCCCCCGCTGTTCAGCAGGTGGCCATCTCCCACCCCTCTGCCGGCGACTCTCTGCTGTCACAGTGGTGCTGTCCGTGATGCCGCCGATCGCTCGACACGAGGAGTACGCATGCACGCGCGCGCTGTCGCCGCCTCGACCACCGCACTCCTGGGGACCGCCGCCCTCCTCTTCCCCCACTCACCGGCACGGGCCGCCGACGACGGTCGGCCGCCCCTGGTGATCGCACACCGGGGGGCCTCCGCCTACGCACCCGAGAACACGCTGGCCGCCGTGGACAAGGCGGCGGAGCTGGGCATCCGCTGGGTCGAGAACGACGTGCAGCGCACCAAGGACGGTGAGCTGGTCGTCATGCACGACGACAACCTGCGGCGCACCACCGATGCCGAGGAGGTCTTCCCCGGCCGCGCCCCGTGGAAGGTGAAGGACTTCACCTTCGCGGAGATCGCCCGCCTGGACGCGGGGAGCTGGTTCGACCCCGCGTACGCGGGCACGCGCGTGCCGACGCTGGAGCAGTTCGTGGACCGTCTGGAGCGCCGTCACCTGAAGCTGGTGCTGGAGATCAAGCACCCCGAGCTGTACCCGGGCATCGAACGGGAGACGCTGAAGGTCCTCAGCAACGAGGGCTGGCTCGACCGGTCGCACGTGTCGGCCCGGCTGATCGTGCAGAGCTTCAGCCCGGACAGCGTACGGACGGTCCATGAGCTGAGGCCCTCGGTGCGGACCGCGATCCTCGGGACTCCGTCCATGTCCGACGTGCTCGACTACGCCCGCTTCACCGACCAGGTCAACCCTTCCGTGGGTTCGCTCTCCCCGGCCTATGTGGCCTCGGTACATGCGTTCACCGGACCGCACGGCCGGCCCCTGAAGGTCTTCGTGTGGACGGTCGACGACGCGGCGACGGCCCGGCGGGTCGCCGGGTACGGCGTCGACGGGATCCTCACGAACCGGCCCGACGTGGTGCGGGACGCCGTGGGCGGATGACCGGGCGTCCGGCGCCCGGCGTTGTCGGTGGCGGCACGTACGGTGGGCGCATGGACAGTCAGGGGCAGGCCGGGCCGCGGGTGGTGTGGACGGTCGTCGAGAGCCGGATCGGGCCGTTGCTGCTGGCCGCCGGCCGGGACGGCCTGGTGAACGTCGTCTTCCACGCCACGGACGCGGTCCGGGACCGCGCGGTCGAGCGGCTGGCGTCGCGGCTGGGCACCGAGCCCGTCGAGGCGTCCGGTTCCCCGCTGCTGGCCGAGGCGATACGCCAGTTCGAGAGCTACTTCGCCGGTGAGCGGCGCGTCTTCGGCCTGCCGCTCGACTGGTCGCTGATCTCCGGCTTCAACCGCGAGGTGCTGCGCGAGCTGGCCTCGGGCGTCCCGTACGGCACGGTCGTGGGGTACGGGGAGTTGGCCGGGCGGGTCGGACAGCCCGGTGCGGCCCAGGCCGTCGGCATGGCGATGGGCGCCAATCCGCTGCCGGTGGTGGTGCCCTGCCACCGGGTCGTCGAGAACGGCGGGGGCATCGGCGGCTTCGGGGGCGGTGTGGAGACCAAGCGGCGGCTGCTCGCCCTGGAAGGGGTCCTCCCCGAGCCGCTGTTCTGAGCCTGTGCGCGGTCCGGGCGCATGCGCGGGTGCGCTCCGGGCGTGTGCGCGGTCAGTCGTAGTGCCGGGCCTCCAGGACGTTGCCGTCCGGGTCGCGGAAGTAGAAGCTGCGCGTGGCGTGGCCCCGGGCGCCGAAGGAGTCGTACGACGGATCCGACACGGGGACGGTGTGTTCGCGGAGCCGGCCGAGGAGGGCGTCGAAGTCGCCGCGCGGCAGTGAGAGGCACACGTGGTTCACGGGGTGCCCGGAACTCTCGACGGAGCCAGGCAGCATCGTCATGCGGTCCGTGAAGGTGAGCGGCATGAGGTCGAGGAGCGTGTCCGCGTTGACGCGCACGGACGGGAAGGGCGCCTCGCCTGCGGTGAACTCGTCCAGGCGCACCGCTTCGAGACCGACCGCCTCCTGGTAGAAGCGCGCGGCGGCGACGGGGTCGCGTACCCAGAGGACGACGTGGTCGAGACGTGGCGTGTGAACCGTCATGCGTTCCAGGCTCCTGACCGCGAGGCCGGCCCGCAAGGGCGCGGTCCCGGCGGCGAGGGTCGTGACGACGGCCAGGGCCGGTCCGTCCGGGCTCGGCGGGTCGTCCGAACGCGGCGGGCCCGTCCGGGCGCGGGGGTTTGGCCCGGGGTGCCGCTCGCCAGGGATGAGGGTGGACCGACTGGCCGACTGACAGGAGGCAGGCGCGTGGTGCTGGTGGTGTCGGATGAGGTGCGGACGGCGATCGAGGAGCGGCGTCCGGTGGTGGCCCTGGAGTCCACGATCATCGCCCACGGCCTGCCCCGGCCGCGCAACCTGCAGGTGGCGCTGGAGCTGGAGTCGCTCGTGCGGCAGGAGGGCGCGGTGCCCGCGACGATCGCCGTGCTGGACGGCCGGCCGCACGTCGGGCTCGACAAGGAGCAGCTGGAGCGGGTCGCGAACGAGGACGGCATCCGCAAGCTCGGCCACCGGGACCTGCCGCCGGCGGTGTCCTCGGCAGCGAGTGGGGCGACCACGGTGTCCGCGACGGCGCTGCTCGCCTCGCTGGCGGGCGTACGGGTGTTCGCGACGGGCGGGCTCGGTGGGGTGCACCGGGAGTGGACGGCGACGCAGGACGAGTCGGCCGACCTGGGGCTGCTGGCGCGCACGCGGATCACCGTGGTGTGCGCCGGAGTGAAGTCCATCCTGGACGTGCCGGCGACCCTGCAGCGGCTGGAGACGCTGGGCGTCACGGTCGCCGGTTACGGCACGGACCGCTTCCCCGGTTTCTACCTCTCCGACTCGGGACATCCGGTCGACTGGACGCTGCGGACGCCGGAGGAGGCGGCCGGCGTGATGAGGGCCCAGGACGCGCTGGCGGGGCCGGAGTCCGCGCTGATCGTCGCCAACCCGGTCCCGGAGGAGGAGCAGCTCGACCCGGACCTGCACGCGCGCGTGCTCGCGGAGGCGCTGCACGCGTGCGAGGCCGAGGGCGTCACCGGCCAGGCGGTGACGCCGTTCCTGCTGGACCACCTGGTCCGGCACACCGACGGCGCGTCCCTGAGGGCCAATCTGGCGGCGGTCCGCGGCAACGTACGCCTGGCGGCACGGATCGCGGCGGCCTGGGCGCGGGGATGAGCGGGGTCAGCGGCCCGGCGGCGTCCGGCACCCCGGGCTCCCGGAGAGCCGGCGCGGGTGGTGCCGGCCCGGTGGCGGTCGGCGAGGGTGCCGGCGCCCGTGGGCGGGGACGGGGCCTGCTGGTCGTCGGGGACGTCGTCACCGACGTGGTCGCGCGACACCGCGGGCCGTTGGCAGCCGGTACGGACACGGCCGCGTCGATCCTGACCGTGCCGGGCGGGGCCGGGGCCAACGTCGCCTGCTGGGCGGCTCACCGGGGCACGGCCGATGTGCGGCTGGTGGGGCGCGTGGGTGCGGACGCAGCCGCCTGGCACGAACGGGAACTGGTGGCCGGCGGGGTGCGTCCGCTGCTCGTCGTCGACCCCCGCCTGCCCACCGGCACGGTGATCTGCATGGTGGACGAGAGCGCTGCGGCGGAGCGTACGTTCCTGACCGACAGCGGTGCCTCGTTGCGGCTCGACTCCGCCGACTGGTCGGACGCGCTGCTCGACGGGGTGGCCCGGCTGCACCTGTCGGGCTACCTCCTGTTCTCCGAGTCGAGCCGCGCGCTGGTGAGGGTGGCGCTCCGGGCCGCACGCGCGCGTGGAGTGCCGGTGAGTGTGGACCCCGCCTCGGCCGGATTCCTCGCCGGCCTGGGCCCTGCGCGGTTCCTGTCGCTCGTCGACGGCGTGGACGTGCTGCTGCCCAGCCGGGACGAGGCGTGCCTGCTGACAGGACTGCGTGACGCGTCCGACGCGGCGGCCGAGCTGAGCCTGCGCGTGCCGTTGGTGGTGACCAAGCAGGGCTGCGAGGGGGCGCTCGTGGCGCGTGCGGGCGAGGTGACCGCGCGCGTCCCGGCCGTACCGGTGACGCCCCTGGACACCACGGGTGCCGGTGACGCGTTCACCGGTGGGTTCCTCGCCGCCCTGCTGGCGGGCGCCGGGCCGGAGGACGCCGCGGCGCAGGGGTGCCGGGCGGGTGCGCTGGCGGTGGCGCGGGTCGGTGGCAGACCGCCGACGACCGGGTGAGACGGACGTCCGGGTGCTCGCGTGCCGGGGCGGCGAGTGTTCCTCGGCCCCACCGGCGACGTGCCTACGGCTTGCGTCCCCACGCCGTGATCATCGGAGCCGTCGTCAGGTCCAGCGCGCCGGACGTGACGTTCCGGAGGTGCCGGTCGATGTCCTGTTCCGTGGCGAGGCCGGCGCCGACGAGCCGGTCGCGGATCTGGCGGATGGTGACGGCCTCCAGCGCGGCGCAGTCCGGTGAGGTGAGGGGGAAATAGGCGTCGGCGTGGACGCGGCTCAGTCCCGCCTGGCGCAGGAGGCGAGGCAGGGTCCGGCCGCAGGGGAGGTCGGTGCCGCGGTCGGCGAGCAGCTTGCGGAACCCCTGGCGCAGCCGGTTCGCGAGCTGCTGTTCGGGGCCGTACTCGTCGGGGCAGGGCAGGGGCTGCAGGGCGGGGTCGGCGTCCTCGACCAGGAGTCGGCCACCGGGGCGCAGGGCTTCGACCATGGACCGCAACGCCCGTTCCCGGTCGGTGACCTGGACCAGGGCGAGGCGGGCGTGCACCAGGTCGAAGCCCTCCCCCGGAGGCTCCTGTGCGCCGAGTTGGTGGGCGCGCACCTCGACCGGTGGCCGGGCGGCCGACGCGAGCCGCGCGGTGTCGGTGTCGGTCGCCACGACGCGTCCGGTCGGGCCCACCTTCTTGGCCAGCCAGGAGACGACGGTGGTGCCGGCACCGACCTCCCAGCACCGCCAGCCCGATCCCACGCCGAGTGCGTCGAGGTGCCGGAAGGTCGTGGGATCGAAGAGGGCGGCGAAGGCGCTGAAGTGTGCCGCCGCCTCGTGCTGCCGGTCGTCGAGGAGGTACTCGTCGGTTCGCGTCATGCCGGGATCATCCCATTCGGCCCGACTTGTCGTACCGGTCGACGCTCCGGGACGGGAAACCACGCGACACCCACAGAACGTCGATGTCTGGTGCGCCGTCGACGTGGTCGGCGCACGGTCGACGTGTTCGGTGCGGGGTCGACGTGCTCGGTGCGGGGTCGACGTGCTCGGTGCGCGGTCGACGTGCTCGGTGCGCGGTCGACGTGGTCGGTGCGCCGTCGGTGCGGTCGGTGCGCCGATGAGGGTGTTCGGCGGCCCCGGCCGCTGCGACCTGGCCGTCCACAGGCGGGAACCAAGCGGAACGAACCGCTTCCACAGGCTCGCGCACCGCTCGCACGAGACTGGCAGACTGGCGCGCCAAGGCGCAGGACGGCGCGAGAAGTCCACGCAAGGAGATCCGGATGTCCATGGCAGGGAATCTGCGGAAGGTGACGAGCCTCGGCGGGGTCGGCGGCCTGCGCAAGGTGGCCCGTCTGGCCCGGCGGCGTCCGCGTGTCGACCTGAGTCACCCCGCCCGGTCCCCGCTGGGCTCCTCGGTGGTGAACTGCGTGACGTACCGGGACGGCGTGCGCGTCACCGCGCGCGGCGATCTGGTGGAGACCGTGGAGCGGGTGCGCAAGCACCGGGAGGGATTCGTCTGGCTCGGTCTGCACGAGCCCACGGACGCCGAGTTCGCGGGCATCGCCGAGCTTTTCGACCTGCACCCCCTGGCCGTGGAGGACGCGGTCGAGGCCCACCAGCGCCCCAAGGTGGAGCGGTACGGCGACACGCTCTTCGCGGTGTTCAAGACGGTCTGCTACGTGGAGCACGAGCAACTCACCGCCACCAGCGAGGTGGTGAACACCGGCGAGATCATGGTGTTCGTCGGCCACGACTTCGTCGTCACGGTGCGGCACGGCCGGCACGGCTCGCTCGGGCCGCTGCGCGAGGAGCTGGAATCCGATCCGGAGCAGCTGGCCAAGGGCCCGTCCGCGGTGCTGCACGCGATCGCGGACCACGTGGTGGACGACTACCTGATCGTCACCGACGCGGTGCAGCTGGACATCGACCAGGTCGAGACGGACGTGTTCGCCGGGAACGGCGCGCGGGCGGACCCCGGGCGCATCTACCAGCTCAAGCGTGAACTGCTGGAGCTGAAGCGGGCGGTGGTGCCGCTCAGCCGGCCGCTGGAGGATCTCGCCACCCGGCCGATGCGGGCGGTGGACCCCGAGATACAGGCGTACTTCCGCGACGTGGCCGACCATCTGCTGCGGGCGAAGGAGCAGATCGCCGCCTTCGACGAACTGCTCAATTCCATCCTGCAGGCGCATCTCGCGCAGGTCACGGTCGCGCAGAACGAGGACATGCGGAAGATCACCGCATGGGCCGCGATCATCGCCGTGCCGACGATGGTGTGCGGCGTGTACGGCATGAACTTCGACCACATGCCGGAGCTGCACTGGCGGTACGGCTACGGCATGGTCATCGCCGTCATATCCGTCGCGTGCCTCGCGCTGTACCGGGCCTTCCGCCGCTCCGGCTGGCTCTGACCGGCCGCACCGCGGGGTGCTCGCCGGGGGCGACGGCGCCGTCGGTCAGGTCGTGGTGGTCCTGGCGTAGACGCTCTCCGCCCAGGAGGCCATCTGGTCGTCCGTCAGGTGCCGGGCCAGGTCGGATTCGCTGATCATGCCGACCAGGCGCTTGTCCCGGATCACGGGCAGCCGGCGGATGCGGTGCTCCTGCATCTCGTGGAGCACCTCGCTGACATCGGCGTCCGCGTCGATCCAGCGGGGCGTGCCCTTGGCCAGGTCGCCCGCGGTGACCCGGGCGGGATCGTGCCCCATGGCGACGCAGCCGACGACGATGTCGCGGTCGGTGAGGATGCCGCAGAGCCGCTCGTTCTCGTCGCTGATGGGCAGGGCGCCGACGTTCAGCTCGCGCATGAGCTGGGCCGCGCGGTCGAGGGTTTCGTGGGCGGGGATCCACTGGGCGCCGCGGTGCATGATGTCTCCGGCGGTGGTCATGAAGTGCCTCCCGGTGCCGGACGGCCGGCGCGGCGCGGGACGCACCGCGAGTCCCGGCCCTCCATTCTCGCCGCGCCCGGAGGTGCCCGCACACGGAGCCCGTCGGCACCTCAGCCGATCAGCGCCCCGGCCGACGGCGGCCCTGCCCGTCGGCGCCCCGGCCCGGCGCGCCTCCGGGCGCGGGACGTCGCCACACCGGTGCCCGCGACACCGGAACAACCGGCTCCGGATCCGCTCAGCCACCCCAGGCGGGGCGCCGCGGATCGTCCGCCCTGACCAGGACGTCGGCCGTGTGGACCGGGTCGTTCTCGTGCTCGTAGCGCTCGAAGGCCGGGAGGGTCCAGTGCTCGTCCTCGGGCGTGCGGCGGCGCAGGGCGCCCGGGGAGAGGAGGACGTGGACGCTCAGATCGAAGGGGAACCAGTGCCGAAGGAGGAAGGGGCCGTGCAGCAGCAGGACGCCGCCGGGCGGGAGCCGGACGTAGGGGGTACGGGTGGCGCGGTCGGTCGCCGGGTCCCACAGGTCGGGCAGGATCCGGCCGTCGCCCTCGGCTTCGAGGGGGCCGAACACCTCGCGCCACAGGGCGCCGGTGTCGTACCAGCTGCCGTAATAGGCCTCCACGTCCCGGTGGCCGTACTCCAGACGTACGGAAGCGGGGCGCAGGAAGCCCTCCGTGCCGACGACGAGCGAGGACCGGCCGCGTACGCGCAGTGCCTCGCCGACCCGCCGGGCAAGGTCACCGGGGCGGGCGGCGGGGGCGCCGTCGAAGGCGACGCGCGGCCAGCAACTGCCGTCGGCGGGCCTCAGTTCGAGCAGGCGCTCGGCGAGAAGGTCGCCGAGCCGGTCCCAGGTGATCGCTTCGAGTCGCACACGGCCCATGATGCGTCAGGGCGCGGCAGGGGAGGCATCGCGCACCTCACCCGACCCACCACCTGCGGAGGGACTTCACGGGCGGCCGGGAGGGCGGTGACCGCGCCACCCATCCTGTCCGGCCGGGTCTTGCGCCAGGGACGTGGCGCGCACCGCGTCGGAGGGAATGAAGTCCTCATGGTCCCCCGCGTGACGCTGCCGCCCCTCGGCGGACTTGTCGTCTTCCAGCCTCTCAAGCGGCGGTACTGCGCCGAGTGCCGGCGCGGTCCCCTGCCACTGCTCGCCCTCGAAGAGGGTGCCCCGCGCTGCCTCGACTGCGCCGATCTCGGGCACCTGGTGTTCCTGCCGAGCGGCGACACCGCGCTGACCCGCCGGTCGCGGGAGGAGAGTGCGCTGTCGGCGGTGGTGGTGCGGTTCAGCCGGCGCAAGAACCGGTACGAGCGGCAGGGTGTCCTGGTCGAGGATGCGGCGCTCGCCCGGGCCGAGCAGCGGTGTCTCGCGGACGCCGAGGCACGGCGGCGCCGCCGTGTGCGGGACGCGCGGCGGCGGGCGGCGCAGGACGCGCTGTTCGCGCGGGCGTTCGCGGCGGAGATACGCCGGTTGTTCCCGGGGTGCCCGGCCGACCGGGCGGCGGCCGTGGCCGCCCACGCCTCGGAGCGGGGCAGCGGCCGGGTCGGCCGCAGTGCGGCGGGGCGGGCGTTGTCCGAGGACGCGGTGACGGCGGCGGTCGTGGCGTCCGTACGGCATCTGGACACGCCCTACGACCGGCTGTTGATGAGCGGGGTGCCGCGGCAGGAGGCCCGGCGGCGGATCGCCGCCGCGGTGGAGACGGTGCTGAGGAGCTGGTCGGGGGCGGGGCTGGGTTCGGCGGGGTGAGGGCGGCCGGGGCGCGGCCGGCGCACCTTCGCCCGCCGCGGATCCGTGCAGCCAACGCATCGGCCGTCGTTCTCGGCCCTTGGCAGGCGCCAGGTGGCCGCCTGTCCTGCCCGGCTTGAGCGAAGCCGCCGGGCGGTGGACGCCGGCGTATGCCTTCGCGCGGCTCGGCCATGGTCGCGGCGGTCATCCGGGAATTCACTGGCGTTCAGGCGGGGCGCCGGAAGCATCCGGCCCGACGGGTGGGAGAGGACATGATCGACGGACCGTACTTCGCGCTGACGGTGCTCGGGGTGCTCGGGACGGCTCTGGTGGCCGGCGTGTTCTGCGGCTTCTCGACCTTCGTGATGCGGGGCCTCGCGGCGCTGGCGCCGGCGCGGGGAGCCGCCGCGATGCAGGCGATCAACAGGGCCGCGGTGCGACCGCCCTTCATGATCGTGCTCCTGGGCTCGGCCGTGCTGTGCGCGGTGATCGCCGTGGTGACGTTCGTGCTGTGGCCGGACCGGGGAGCGGTGGAGTTGCTGCTGGGCAGCGCCCTGTACCTGTTCGGCTCGTTCGGGCTCACCGTGACGGCGAACGTGCCGCGCAACGACGCGCTGGCCCGGTTGGAGCCCTGCTCGGCCGAGGCGGCGGCGTACTGGCCGGTGTACCTGCGCGAGTGGACGGTGTGGAACCACGTCCGCACGGTCGCCTCCGCGGGAGCGGCCCTGTCGTACGTGCTGGCCCTCACCTGACCGCTCGCGGCGACGGGCACGGGGACCGACACGGACGTATCGTGACGAAAGGAGTGCCGCCCGACGACGCACGGCCTGTTCCCCGCGCACGCAAGGAAGACGGCCATGGCCGATCCCAAGGGTTTCCTGACCACCCCCCGGCAGGACTGGCCGCGCAGGCCGGTGGAGGAGCGGGTGCGGGACTGGGACGAGGTGTGCGTCCCCGGAGCACTGCTGCCGATCGTCGGCGCGCAGGCCGGCCGGTGCATGGACTGCGGCATCCCCTTCTGCCACGACGCCTGCCCGCTGGGCAACCTGATCCCCGAGTGGAACGACCTGGTGGCGCGGGAGGACTGGCGGGCGGCCGCGGACCGGCTCCACGCGACCAACAACTTCCCCGAGATCACCGGCCGGTTGTGCCCCGCGCCCTGCGAGGCGGGCTGCGTGCTGGCGATCAACCAGCCGGCGGTCACCATCAAGAACGTCGAGTGCGCGATCGCCGACCGGGCCTGGGAGGAGGGCTTCGCGCCGCCGAGGCCGCCGGAGCGGCTGTCCGGCAGAACGGTCGCGGTGATCGGCTCGGGCCCGACGGGCCTGGCCGCGGCCCAGCAGCTCACCCGGGCCGGGCACACGGTCGCGGTGTACGAGCGGGACGACCGGCTGGGCGGGCTGATGCGGTACGGCATCCCCGAGTTCAAGATGGGGAAGCACCATCTGGAGCGGCGGCTGGAGCAGATGCGGGCCGAGGGCACCAAGTTCCGTACCTCGACGGCGGTGGGACGTGACATCGGCGCGGACGGGCTGCGGAGCCGTCACGACGCCGTGGTCGTCGCCACGGGTGCGACGGCGTGGCGCGAACTGCCCGTGCCCGGGCGGGAGCTGGCGGGCATCCACCAGGCGATGGAGTACCTGCCGCTGTCCAACCGGGTGCGCGAGGGGGACCTGGAGGCGTCCCCGCTGTCGGCGGCCGGCCGGCACGTCGTCATCGTGGGCGGCGGCGACACGGGGGCGGACTGCCTGGGCACCGCCGTGCGGGAGGGCGCCGCGTCGGTGACACAGCTGGACATCTACGCGCTGCCCGGCCCGGGGCGCGACGAGAGCACCGAGCCCTGGCCGACGTACCCGGTACGGGTCTACCGGCTGTCGGCGGCCCACGAGGAGGCTCGTGACCTGCGCACGGCCCCGCTCGCGGACGCGGACGCCCGGCTGTTCGCGGCGTCGACCCTGCGCTTCGAGGGCGACGGGAGCGGGCACGTGCGCGCGCTGCACCTGGTCGAGGTGGACGGGCGGCGCCGCCCGGTGGAGGGCACGGGGCGCACCCTCCCCGCCGACCTGGTGCTGCTCGCCCTCGGCTTCACCGGCCCCGACCGGCACGACGGCCTCGTCGACCAGCTCGGGCTTGAGCTCGACCCCCGCGGCACGATCGCGCGGGACGCGGGTTTCGCCACCAACGTGCCCGGCGTGTTCGCCGCGGGTGACGCGGCCCGGGGGCAGTCGCTCATCGTGTGGGCGATCGCGGAGGGGCGGGCGGTGGCGGCCGCCGTGGACCGTCATCTGACGGGCAGTTCGGTCCTGCCGGCCCCGATCGGGCCCCACGACCGGCCCATGACGGTCTGAGCCCTCCCCGCACCACGCCCCTCCCCGCACCACGCCCCTCCACGCACCACGCCCGTCCACCCGCACAGCCGGCGCCCGCGCACACCCGTCATCACCGTCCGCCACGCTGCCCACCCGGCGATCCCCCCACCCGGAGGTCCGCTCACCCGGCGGTCCTCTCACCCGGCGGTCCGCTCACCGCTCGTCCGTGCCCGCCACCTTCCCGGTGGCCAGGGCCACCCGGTTCCAGGCGTTGATCGTGCAGATCAGAGCGATGATCCGGGACAGTTCGCGCTCGTCGAACCGAGCCGCGGCCTCGGCGTGGACGTCGTCCGGGACACCCGCGTCGGCCACGAGCGTCACCGCGTCCGTGAGGGCGAGGGCCGCCTGCTCGCGCGCGGTGAAGAAGTGGCGGGCCTCACGCCATACGGCGACCATGTGCAGCCGGTCCTCGCTCTCGCCGGCCTTGCGGGCGTCGTCGGTGTGCATGTGGAGGCAGTACGCGCAGTGGTTGAGGTGCGAGGCGCGGATCTGGATCAGTTCGACGAGGCCGGGGTCGAGCCCCTCGCGGGCGGCGGCGTCGAAGGCGACGAGCGCGCGGAAGGGTTTCGGCGCGGACTTCGCGAACTCCGGCCGGGGCGCGGTGACTTGGATGGTGTGCGTACTCGGGTTCGTCGTCATGCGTTCAACCTAGGCGCCACAAAGGCCCCCGGTAGGGTGCAGTTCCGTGACGGATTCGTGGGTCAATTCGGCGGAACGGATCGGGGCGGACCTGCACCTGGAGCTGTCCGGCCCGGGTGGCCGGCGCGCGGCGCTGATCCGCGCGCTGCGGGACGCGGTGCGCGAGGGCCGGCTGGCCCCGGGTACGCGGCTGCCGCCGTACCGCTCGCTCGCGGCGGACCTCGGAGTCGCCCGGAACACGGTGGCGGACGCCTACGCGGAGCTGGTCGCGGAGGGCTGGCTGACCGCCCGCAGGGATCGGGCACGCGCGTCGCGGAACGGGCCGCGCCGCCGCGGCCCACCCCCCGCACACCGGAGCAGGAGCCGCCCCGCGCGCGTGGCCCCCGGCACGACCTGCGTCAGGGCAGCCCGGACAGCTCGGCGTTCCCCCGCACCGCCTGGCTGGCCTCCTGCCGGCGGGTCCTCCGGCACGCGCCCAACGAGGTGTTCGGCCCGGGTGACCCGGCGGGGCGGGCCGAACTGCGGGAGGTGCTCGCCGAGTACCTGGCACGCGCGCGTGGGGTGCGGACCGAGCCCGGCAGGATCGTGATCTGCTCCGGATTCGCGCACGCGCTGCGGCTGCTGTTCGGCGGGGGTGTCCTGCGCGGGCCGCTGGCCGTGGAGGCGTACGGGCTGGGGTTCCACCGGCAGCTGCTGGCCGCGGCCGGGGTGCGCACGGTGCCGCTCCCGCTCGACGAGGACGGCGCCCGGGTGGACCGGCTGGGACGGGAGCGGGCCGTGCTGCTCACCCCGGCGCACCAGTTCCCGACCGGCGGGCCACTGCACCCCGAGCGCCGGGCCGCCGTCATCGACTGGGCACGCACGCGTGGCGGGCTGGTCCTGGAGGACGACTACGACGGCGAGTTCCGCTACGACCGCAGGCCGGTCGGCGCCCTGCAGGGCCTCGACCCGGAGCGGGTGATCCACCTCGGTTCGGTCAGCAAGAGCCTGTCGCCGGCGCTCCGGCTGGGCTGGATGGTGCTGCCGCAGCGGCTGGTCGGCGCCGTGCTGGCCGCGAAGGGCGAGCGCGAGGCCTGGGCGAGTGTCCTGGACCAGCTGAGCCTGGCGGACTTCATCGCGTCGGGTGGGTACGACCGGCATGTGCGGCGGATGCGGCAGCGCTACCGTCACCGACGGGACCGGCTGGCCGCGGCGCTCGCCGGGCGCGCGCCGCACATCGAGGTCACCGGCGTCGCGGCGGGCCTGCACGCGGTGCTGCGCCTGCCGCCCGGCAGCGAGGCGTCCGCGGTCGAGGCCGCCGCCCGGCAGGGCGTCGCCCTCGACGGCCTGGCCGCGTTCCGGCACCCGGGGACGGTCATGCCGGTGACCGACGGCCTGGTCGTGGGCTACGCGACGCCTCCCGAGCACGCCTACGGGCCGGCCCTGGAGGCGCTATGCGGTGCACTGCCGCCGCCGTGACCGGCCCGTGGGGCGCGCATGGGGCTACGGCTTGCGCGCCACCGCCCCGTAACCGGGGATGATCCCGTCGTCCTGACCGGGCACCGCCTCGCCCAGCTCGGGGTGCCACAGGTGCGGCACCTCGATGCCGGGCTCGACGAGTTCGAGGCCGTCGAAGAAGCGGGTGAACTCCTCGCGGGTGCGCAGGGCGAGGGTGACTCCGGCGGCGCGCATCTTCTCGGTGGCGGCCCTGGACTCCTCCGGGGTGAAGTCGGAGGTGGCGTGGGTCATCACCAGGTAGCTGCCGGAGGGCAGTTCGGCGAGCAGCCGGCCGACCAGCTCGTGCGCGCCGTCCTCGTCGGAGACGAAGTGCAGCAGCGCGATCAGTGACAGGGCGACGGGCCGCGTCAGGTCCAGCACCTTCCGGGCGCCCTCCAGGATGGCGTCCGGGTCGCGGGCGTCGGCCTGGAGGTACTCGGTCGCCCCCTCGTCCGTGCCGCGCAGCAGGGCGGCCGCGTGAGCCAGGACGATGGGGTCGTTGTCGCAGTAGACGACCCGGGCGTCGGGGGCGATCCGCTGGGCCACCTGGTGGAGGTTCGGCTCGGTCGGGATGCCCGTGCCGACGTCGAGGAACTGGCGTACGCCCTCGCCCGCGAGCCAGCGTGTGGCCCGCTGCATGAACGCGCGGTTGACGCGCGCCATCACCGGCACCCTCGGGTCGAGGGTGAGCATCTGGCGGCCCATCTCCTCGTCGACCGGGTAGTTGTCCTTGCCGCCGAGGTACCAGTCGTACATCCGCGCGGGATGCGGCCTGGTGGTGTCGATCCGCGCGGCCGACGTGGGGTCCTGCCCGGTCATGAGGCACTCCATAAGGCACAGAGGGTGGTCAATTCAGCACCAGCGATTCAGCAAGGGTGGAAGAAAGGTCGAGCGGGAGCAGAGGCGGTCGCGTCAGGACAGCAGGAAGTCCGCCTCCCCGGCCTTCGCCCCTTCGATGAAGGCCGTCATCTCGGCGGTGGTGTAGATCAGCGCCGGACCGTCCGGGTCGGTGGACTGGCGGACTGCGATGCGGCCGTCGGCGAGCTTCATCGCCTCCAGGCAGTTCCCCCCGTTCCCCCCGCTCCACGGCTTGTGCCAGCCTTCGCTGCCCAAGTCGCGCGCGGGCATGCCGTTGTAGACGTGTTTGCGCGGCTTGATGCGATCCATTCACAGCTCCTTGCGGAGATCCCGGAGGATCTCCTTCGTGCGATGTGCCGTAGCGGCCTGCGCCGCCATGCGGTCCATGACCTCGAGGTGGGTCGCCACCTCGGCGCGCGCGTCGAGGTAGACGGCGCCGGTCAGGTACTCGCTGTAGACCATGTCCGGCAGTTCGGGCATGGCGAATCGGAACAGCACGAACGGCCCGTAGGTCCCCGGGTGCGGTCCACCGGCGAAGGGCGCCACCTGCAGCGTCACGTTCGGCAGCCGCGTGGCCTCCAGCAGCCGGTCGATCTGGGCGCGCATCACCTCCGGGCCGCCGACCGGACGCCGCAGCGCGGTCTCGTCCATCACGACCCACAGCCGGGGCGCGTCCTCGCGGGTGAGCAGGTCCTGGCGCTGCATGCGCAGGGCGACGTGACGCTCGATGTCCTCGGGCCGGGTCTGGCCTATAGCGCCAGAGCGCAGGACGCCGCGCGCGTAGTCCTCGGTCTGCAGCAGGCCGGGGACGAAGTGGGGCTCATAACTGCGGATGACGCTGGCGGCGCCCTCCAGGCTCACGTACATCGAGAACCAGCCGGGCAGGATGTCGTGGAACCGCTGCCACCAGCCGGGTTTGTTGGCCTCCTCGGCCAGCAGGACGAATGCCTCGGCCTCCTCGTCGGAGATCCCATAGGCCTTCAGCAGCAGCTGCAGGTACGGGATCTTGAGCGCGACCTCGGCCATCTCCATACGGCGGACCGTGGCGGGGGCGACGCGCAGGATGCGGGCGGCTTCCTCACGCTTCATCCCGGCGCGTTCACGCAGGTCGAGCAGGCGCCGGCCGAGGACGACCTGGCCGACCGTCGGTGCGGACCGCGGTTCGCTCACGCCCCACCTCCACGCTGTTGACGAATCGGCCGTTCGAGCACGCTGACAGCCCGGCGGCGCCCTTCGAGAACCCGTCGAAGATCCGTTCGACACAGGCGTATCGAACGGATCTTCGACGATCTCAACTGGCGCCGCGCGGGGTGCTGTTGCGAGCAGTGTGCCACGCCCTTCCAGACCGTCACACAGCACTCTGCATTTTTCAGAGTGACACTTGCCAAGTGTTCACGCCGGGGAGATAGTGGCAAGCGTGATTCCGTCCGCGCCCTTAGGAACAGACGCCGCCGCAGGCCTTCCCGGCCTCGGTGCCGGAGCAGACCCCCTCGGGGCCGCTGCCCCGCGCCGGTTCCGCTTCGAGCTGGCCGCACATCCGGGTTCTCCCGCCCAGGCCAGACGCCTGACGCGGGCCCGGCTGACCGGCTGGTCGGTGTGCGAGGACACGTGCGACAGCGCGGCCCTGGTGGTGTCCGAGCTGGTCACCAACGCCATCGTGCACACGGCGAGCACCCACATCGTGTGCGAGCTGCACGACGGCGACGACCTGGTGCGCATAGCCGTACGTGACGAGGGCTGCGCCCCGGGCCAGCCGCACGCGGCCAGCCGGACCCGGCCCGAGGAGGAGCACGGGAGGGGATTGCTTCTCGTCGACGCCCTGTGCCACGCCTGGGGCGCGCACGAGCACGGCCCGGGGCTGCTGGTCTGGGCGGAGCTGCCGCGCAAGGCGGACGCCTCCGCCGACCCGGCCGGGCCGTGGAACGACCTCGGCTGGGGGGAGACCGGCCAGGACGGCACCGCGGACGCCCCGGGCCGCGGCGAACCCGGCCGCCACCGGACGGGGTCACCCCGCGGCGAACCCGACGGCCACCGCACGGCTCCGCCCGGCGAGGCGCCCCGCAATGACCTCGGCTGGGGCACCCGCCCCAAGCGGGGCACCTCCGACGACCCGGAGGACGGGGAGGGCCCCGCGCCCGAGGCGTCGCGTCGCGCGCCCGGTGCCCGGGAGGTACCCGCACAGGAGCGCCGCACGGGCCGGGGGCCGGCATGAGCGCCCCGCACGGCGGTCCCGTGCTGAGCCTGGACACGCTGGTGCGCCTCGGCCGCGGCCTGCGCACCCCGGGTCCCCTCCGGCGGCTGCCCGTGCCCGAGGGCATGACGGCCCCGCTCGGCTGCGACGCGGTCGCGATGCCCGCCCGTCTCGGCCACTGGGTCATGCCCCGCCTGCCGCGCGTGGGCTGCGTCTACGCCGACGGGACGCACTGGTGGTGGCTGGTGCCGGCCGACTCCGACCAGGCCCTGGAGTGGCCCGCCCCCGTGCACTACGCCACCGGTGCGGTCCTCCCGGACGCCGAGCGGCTGCCCGGTCTGCTCCACCGCCCGGAGGGCACCCTCCCCTACACCCCCCCGATCCCCCTGTATCTGGCCCTGTGCCGCGTGACGGGCACGGCCCCGTCGTGGTCACGGCAGGTCAGCGCGTAGGACCGCCCGGCGGCGGGGCCCCGCGACGCCCCGGCTCTGCCCCCCGCGCCGCCCCGTGCCTCCCCCGGCGAGGTCGTGCGCCCGCGCGCCTCCGGCGCCCCGGACTGCGCCCTGCACGGGCACGTTCCGTCCTCGCGATAGTGACCGTCCGTCCGCGTGACGAGCGGGCGCGGATGCGAACGGACCACGAGGGGGAGGTCGGTCGACGGTGGCGAAGAAGCGGACCGCGCCGGAGGTGTCCGAGTCGGAGCGGCTGCTCTTCGGCGGGCCACTGCGCTACGACATGGGCTGGAACCAGCACGCGGACGCGTTCCTGGAGCTGGGCTTCCGGGCCATGATCCGGCGGCTGCCGTCCCTGCTGGCGTCCAGCCTGAAGCTCGCCCGGCAGGCCGACCCGGGTGCCGCGCGGACCGTCCTGGCCGCCGAGGCGGGCCGGGGCGTGGCGCAGGCCGTGAGCCTGCTCGCGGTGAACAGCGTGCTGGCCCGGCTGATGGGCGGCGGCCCGATCGGGGCGCGGCTGCACGGAGCCGTCCCCGCCCTGGTCACCGTGGCCGCCGTGATGCTGGTCGCGGCCCTGCTGCGGGCGGCCAGCACCTACGCCACCGGCCGCCTGGAGCCCAAGGTGGAACGGGTCGCCACCGAGCGGTACCTGGAGCGGGCCGCCGCCGTGGAGCTGTCCGCGATCGAGGACCACGCCTTCCACAAGCTGCTGGACACCGCCCAGTACGGCGCCGCCTCCGCCCGTCGGATGATCTCCTACGGGACCCGCGTGATCAACGCGATGATCTCGCTGACCGCGGCGGCGGGCGTACTGACCGTGCTGCACCCGGCCCTGCTGCCACTGTTGGTCACGATGACCCTGCCGAGCGCCTGGAGCGCGCTGACCGTCGCCCGTCGGCGCTACGAGTCCTTCCACGCCTGGGTGCAGCACGCCCGGGCGGGCCGGCTGCTGGGCAACCTGCTCATCGAGCCGGAGGCGGCCCCCGAGATCCGCGTGCACGGGGTGGGCGGCTTCCTGCTGCGGCACTTCCGCGCGATGTCGGAGACGGCCGAGGCCGAGCAGGCCCGGCTGGCCCGGCTCGCCGCGCGGACGGGACTGATCGCGGCGGCGTGGACCGGCGTCGCGACGGTGGCGACGTACGCCACGCTCGGCGGGCTGCTGCTGGCCGGGGCCATGGCCCTGTCCGTCGCGGGGACGGCCGTCATCGCGATCCGCACCGGTTCGCAGAGCCTGGACACCCTCGTGGTCGAGGTGAACGCGCTGCACGAGGAGGCCCTGTTCGTCGGCGACCTGCACCGGCTCTACGCGGAGGCGGCGCAGCGGGCGATCCCCGTGGGCGGCCGGGCCCTGCCGGAGGAGCCGGGCGAGATCCGCTTCGAGAACGTCACGTTCCGCTACCCGGGCGACTCGGCCCGCCCCGCGCTCGACGACGTGTCGCTCACCCTGCCGCTCGGCCGCATCGTCGCGCTGGTCGGGGAGAACGGCTCGGGCAAGACGACGCTGGTGAAGCTGCTCGCCGGGCTCTACACGCCGGACCGGGGCCGGATCATGTGGGACGACGTGGACGCGGCCACCGCCGACCGGCACCGGCTGGCCGAGCGGATCGCGATGGTGGCGCAGGACTTCAAGCGGTGGCCGTTCACGGCCCGGGTGAACATCGCCCTCGGGCGCACCTCCGCCCCGGTGAGCGAGGAGCGGCTGGCCGCGTCGATCGCCGAGGCCGGGGCCGAACCGGTGGTGGCGGACCTGCCCCGGGGCCTGGACACGCTGCTGGCCCGCAACTTCAGCGGCGGTCACGAACTCTCGGGTGGCCAGTGGCAGCGGCTGGGCATCGCCCGGGCGGCCTACCGGCGGGGCCGCATCCTGATCGTGGACGAGCCGACGGCGGCCCTGGACGCCCGGGCCGAGCTGGAGGTCTTCGAGCGGATCCGCGCCCTGGCCGACAGCGGCCAGACGGTCGTGCTGATCACGCACCGGCTGGCGTCCGTGCGCCACGCCGATCTGGTGCACGTCCTGGACGAGGGCCGGCTGGTGGAGTCCGGCACCCCGGACGAGCTGCTCGCGACGGGCGGCCTCTACGCCGAGCTGTACGCGCTGCAGGCGGAGCAGTTCTCCCCGTCGGCCACGGCGGTGCCCCCGGTACGGAAGGTTCCGTCACCCAAGGCGGGCTGAGGCGCGCCTCAGGCGGTGGCGTCGGGGCCGTCTCCCCGGCGCACGATCACGAGGAACATGTCCGTGGCCAGATCCATCACGACCTCGGCGGGCATGCCCTCCAGACGCCGCGCCTGCGCGAACTCCTCCGCAGGCCAGGAGCCTCTCGGTCCGCCGGCGGGGAAGCGCTCGAGCACCGTTCGCCCGTTCACCCTGCACCTCCATGTAGCGCTGTACTCGTAGAGTTAAACGCCAACGGTGGGGTGAACGGCTCGCGAAGTGACGGTTCTGAGACGTTATCGACACGCGTTCACCGTGAAGTGTGAGGAAGTTATCAGCCGCTTGGCTGATTTGCTCACTCTCGGTGTCAGTCGTCGTACTCGTCGTGATACCTGATGCGCGCACTTCCCGCAGGCGCCCCACAGGCGGACGCGCGCCCCTTGGGTTCCTCCCACTCCTCCTGGCGGCCGAGCGCGGTCAGGTCGAGCAGGCTGGTGGTCGAGCCGAGCCCGTCGAGGCCGCGCTCGTACGTCGAGTAGGTGTGGAAGACCCGGTCGCGGTCCCGCAGGAAGCAGCTCAGGCCCGGCCGCTCGACCGGTTCGCCCTCATGCTCCAAAGTCACCTCGAAGTCCCGGTTGAAGTCGTTGCCGTGTGAGGAGTACCAGGGCAGCATCCAGCCCATCCGCGCCTTGAAGGGCAGGATCTTCGGGTACGGCGCCCGGGACACGACCGCGAAGGACGTACCGCGGGCGTGCAGATGGGCGAGATGCCCGATCTGGTCGAGGAACGCGGAGCAACTGCGGCAGCCCGCCTCCCACTCGGGCGCGAACATGAAGTGGTAGACGACGAGCTGGGGCCGGCCCTCGAACAGGTCGAGCAGGGTGGCCTTGCCGTCCCCGCCCTCGAAGACGTACTCCTCGCCGACCTCCACCATGGGCAGTCCGCGGCGCTCGGCGTTGAGCGCGTCCCGCGCGCGGGTCGCGGCCTTCTCCCGGGCCAGCAGTTCAGCGCGCGCCGCACGCCACTGCTCGCGCGAGACGATCTCCGGAAGCGACATGGGCCCTCCTGTGACAACGGTCCGTCCGCAGTGCAGACCGGGCGCGGCGGCGGAACTCATCGCCGCCCGGGGAAAGTTCTCCGCGCGGCCCGCGCCGCCCCCGGGAGATCAGGTGTCGTACTCCTGGATGCGCCGGCCGTGACCGCGGTCGGTGAGCGCGGGCAGCCGTTCGGTCAGCTCCCGCACGACCTCCGGGACGTCGACCGTCAGCAGTTCCCCGTCGCGCATCAGGATCCGGCCGTCGACGATCGTGGTGCGCACGTCCGCGGACCGGGCGCTGTGCACGAGGGTCGCCGCGAGGTCGTGGACGGGCTGGGTGTGCGGGCCGGTGAGGTCCACCAGGACGATGTCCGCCCGCCGCCCCGGGGCGATGCTGCCGATGCTGTCCCCGAGTCCCACGGCCCGGGCGCTCTGCAGGGTGGCGTGGTGCAGGGCCTGGCGGGACGTCAGCCAGCGCGGGTCGCCCTCGGCCGACTTCTGCAGCAGCGAGGTGAGGGCCATGGACTCCCACACGTCGAGGGAGTTGTTGGAGGCGGCCCCGTCGGTGGCGAGGCCGACGTCGACACCGACGTCGCGCAGGGCACGCACGGGCGTGGTGCTGGGCCAGGCGAACTTGAGGTAGCCGCGGGGCGCGCTCGCCACCGCCGTACGGCCGTCCGCCCGGCCCAGCAGGGGCAGATCGCGGTCGGTGATGCCGGTGCCGTGGGCGATGAGGACGTCGGTGCCGAGGATGCCGGTGCGTTCCAGCACCTCGACGGGGGTGACGCCGTGGCGGGCGAGGCTGGTGTCGGTCTGGTCGCGGTTCTCGGCGGCGTGCAGGTGCACGGGCAGGCCGTGTTCGTGGGCGAGCCGGGCGGTGGCGGCGAGGTCGGCGTCGTCGACCGTGTAGGGGGCGTGCGGCGCGAGGGCGGTCGTGATGCGTCCGTCGGCCGAGCCGCGGTGGCCGAGCGCGAACCGAAGGGACCGCTCCCGCCCTTCGGGCCCCTGCGAGGAGAAGAAGGCCTCCCCCAGCAGGGCGCGCAGTCCGCACTCCGTGACGACCCGGGCGACGGCGTCCATGGCGAAGTAGTGGTCGGCGAAGCAGGTGACGCCTGCCCGGATCATCTCCGCGCAGGCCAGCCGCGCCCCCAACTCCACGTCCCGATCGGTGAGGTTGGACTCCACCGGCCACACGACGTCGTTGAACCACTCCTCGGTCGGCAGGTCCTCGGCGAGCCCGCGCAGGGCGACCATCGGTGCGTGCGTGTGACAGTTGATCAGGCCGGGCAGGGCGACCTGGCCGCGGGCGTCGATGCGTTCCGCGGCGGGCAGGTGCGCGGCCGCCGCGGTGGTGGTGACGGTGTCGACCAGCCCGTCGCGCACGACGATCGCGGCGTCCTCGGCGAACCCGGCCCGTTCTTGATCGTCGTGCACGAGGACCGTACATGCGCTGATGATGAGCTCGGCGGGACCGTCCGCGGCAGAAGGCGTCATCACGCCAACGTACGACTGTGTCGTGGGGCGGCATGAGCCGAACCGCGCATCCCGTCACGGCTCTGTCGCGGGGCGGGCCGGGCGCGCACCCTGGGCCCACCACCCCGTCTGTCGGCTTCTGAAAGGAGCCCGGCATGCTCGTCGGCACCTGGAACCTGGAGAACCTCTACCGCCCCGGCGGTCCGTACGGCCCGGAGGACGAGGCCGCCTACGAGGCCAAGCTCGCCGCGCTCGCCGCCGTGATCACGGAACTCGACCCGACCCTGCTCGGCGTGCAGGAGGTCGGGGACCCCGAGGCCCTGGAGGACCTCGCGGGGATGCTCGACGACGGCTGGCAGTTCGCCCTGTCCGAGCACGCGGACAGCCGCGGCATACGGGTCGGTTTCCTGAGCCGCCTGCCGCTGGCGGTGGTGGCGGACACCACCTCCTTCCCGGCGGAACTACGGCCCGTGCAGGCGGACGACGCGGGGGCGACGGCGGCCGGAGCGGGGCGGGGCTTCCTGGCCGTGGAGGCCGGGGAGGCCGGTCCCACCGGGAGCGGGCCGCTGCGGGCGGCGGTCTGCCACCTCAAGTCCAAGCTGCTGTCGTACCCGGACGGCCGCTTCCAGCCGCGCGACGAAGGCGAACGGGCCCGCTACGGCGCCTACGCCCTGTACCGGCGGGCGGCCGAGGCGGCGGCGCTGCGCGCCCTGGCCGACGAACTGCTGGCCGGGGACGGGCAGGGGCGGGACGTGGCGATCGTCGGCGACCTGAACGACGGGGTGCAGGCGGCCACGACCCAGATCCTGCTCGGTCCGCCGGGCTCGGAGATCGGCACGCCGGGTTACGGCCGACCGGACCGGGGCGACGCGACACGGCTGTGGGACGTGGCCCCGCTCATCCCGCCCGGGGAGCGCTACTCCCGTGTGAACTCGGGGCGCCGCGAGCTGATCGACCACGTGCTGCTCAGTCACCGCCTGGTCCACCGGGTGACGGCGGCGGGCACCGGACTGCCGGACGAGGGGCCGCCCGGCCTCCCGTCGGTCGGCCCGGACCCGGCGGACCGCAGGGGCGTGGCGGGCTCGGACCACGCGCCGGTGTGGGTGCGCATCGGGTGAGCGCCGCCGCGCGGACTCCGGGCGAGGGTCCGTGCGCTATCCGGCGAGGGGCGTCGGGGGCCGACGCAGGCCCAGCCGCGCGCCGGGCCCGGCGAGTTCGCCGAGCAGCGCGGCGAGCCGCTCGGTGTGTCCCGGGCCGATGCGGCCCGTGTCGTCGAGGTGGACGGCGCAGGCGGTCGTGGTGTCGACGAGGCGTTCGAGCAGATCGGCCACCTCGTCGGCGCCCTCGGTGTGCCGGGCCAGGGCGGGCAGTTCGTGGGCGGCCAGGGTGATGGCGGACCTGGCCTCGGCGAGGGTCCGGTAGGCCTCGCGGCGCAGGGTCCAGCGGGCGGCACGGTGGTCGCAGGCGGTGAGGGGCCCCGGCGGTGCCTGGCGTCGGCCGGCGAGGGTCCCACCGGCGGGAGCGCCGGCGCAGGGGCGAGGGCCCCCACCCTCGGCGGCCGTCGCCGCCGGGCCGATGCGCGGGGTGCGGGCCTCGGCCAGGACGTGGGCGAGATAGGCGTACGCGGCGTCGGCCGCCGCCGAGAGCCGCCCGCGTACGCCCCCGCCCTTCTGCCCGGGCATGGTCAGGTGCCCGACGACGAGCACGATCGCGCAGGCCAGCAGCGTCTCCCCGATGCGGCCGGCGGAGGCCTGCGGCTCCCCGCCGACCATGACCAGGGCGAGGACGAGGACGGTGACGACGGCGGTCTGGGCGGCGAAGTGCCGGGTGGCGACGGGGATGAGCGCCCCGCTGAGGGCGACCAGCGCGATGAGGCCCTCGGGGCGGGGCAGAACGGCGGCGAGCCCCGCGAACAGCAGGGCGCCGAGGACGGTCCCGGCGGCCCGGTTGAGCACGCGTGAGGCCAGCGGCCCCAGGTCGGGCTTGACGAGGAAGACGGCCGTGGCGGGCAGCCAGTACCAGTGTTCGTGCTGCCCGTACCACTGGGTCCGGTGCAGGGCCTGGGCGACCGCCGCGGCGGCCCCGAAGCTCAGGGCGACGCGCAGCCCGTACTCACGTCCCGCGCTGCCGAGGGCGGCGCGCAGACGGACCCGGGCGATCCGGGGCCGCGTGTGCAGGTCGCCGCCCCGGCCCTGGTCGAAGACCTCGGCGGCGTGCAGCAGGGCGTCGTCGAGGGCGCGCAGGGCGGGCGCCGACCGGGCGGGGGCGGGCAGCGGCCCGGTGTGGACGTTGTCCCGCACGGCGGCCGCGAGTCGCCGGGGCCCTTCGGAGGCCCGTCGGGCGACGGGTTCACCGGCCCAGGCGAGCGCGGTGGCGGCCTCGGCGAGGGGCAGGGCGGCGGCGTACCGGGCGTGCAACCGGCGCTCGGTCGAGGAGGACGCGTACCGGCGCAGCCGGGGCCCGGCCAGGGCGTCCTGCGCGTGGTCCAGGGCGGCGGTGAGCGCGGCGCGGCGGCGAACGGCGTCCGGGCCCCCGACGGCGTCGAGGAGTCCGGCGACGGCGTCGTAGACCCCGGCGACGGCCTCGCGCTCCCCGTCGAAGCGGAAGTCGCCGCCGAGGGAGCCGGGCGTGGGCAGGGCCAGCCGCAGCACGAGCAGCCAGCCGGCTCCGGCGAGGAACGCGAGCGCGCGCTCCCAGCCGGGTTCGGGCAGGGGCATCCCGGCCCCGACCGCGGCGCCGACGAGCAGCTGCGTGCCGGTGGCGGAGGCGACCGGCCCGACGGCACTGATCGCGCCGGCGACCAGGCCCACGAGCGTGAGAATCACGGTCAGCACGACCGCACCGGTGCCCTGCCCGGCGTACGTCCCGACGACCAGCCCCGCGGCACCGCCCAGGGCGGGCACCCCGAGGCGTTCGACGGAGGCCCGCCGGCTGCCGGGCCGGTCGTTGATCCCGGCGAGCATGGCGGCGACGGCGGCGACGACACCCAGCGACGTGCGCCCGGCCTCCACGGCCACCAGCAGCAGCGGACCGGCCGACAGGGCCCCGCGTGTCACCGCGCTCCAGGGCACGGGCCCCCGCTGGGCGCGCAGCGCGTGCGCGAGCCAGGGCGGAAGATGCGGGGTGGTGCGGCGGGACACGGGGCTCCAGTCGTCTCGGCACAGGCGGGGACGAGCCTTCGGACGCCGGCGGCCGGGGCGGGGTGTGGGGATCCACGGTAGGCCGGGTTTCCCGCCGGGAGGTTTCCGGAACGTGTCCGAGGACCCCGAGGCGCGGGTTCTTTATGAACGCAACCTCAGGTGCGAGCTGTCTCCACGGCCCGGGTGAGCAGCGCCTCCACTGCGGCGAGAGTCCGGGCGAGCCCGGCCGGGCGGACGGTCGGCCGGGCGACGAGCGTGTCGACCTCCTCCAGTCCCGCTCGGGCCACCAGGCCCTTCTCGTTCGTCACCCACTCCCCCCGGGCCGCCAGAACGGCGTGGGCCGTCTGGGTCGTGGCCAGGGCGATCGCGCCGGCGACCTGGGTGACCGCGCCCCTCGGGGCGTGTCCTGCCGTGGCGTAGGCGAGGGTGGCCGTGGCCATGCCGTGCCAGTGCGGTGGGGCGTTCTCGCGCAGGGCCCGGGGGTAGGCCGCGGGGCGAGGCAGGTCGCCGCGCAGGACCCGGTTGATCGCCAGTTCGGCGACCAGGAGGTACGTGGGGATGCCCGCCAGGTGGAACATCAGGGGCTCGACCCGGAAGCGGCCCGCCTCCGCCTCGGCGAGCTCTCGTTCGACGACGTCGAGGTCGCGGTAGTGGATGTCCACCCTCCGGCCCTCGACGGTGAGCCAGGCCCCGCCGTTGAAGACGCCTCCGCCCCATGCCCCGACGTCGGACACCTCGCCCTCCCAGCCCACGGCGCGCAGCTCGGCCGGGTCGAACGCGCCGCGGTAGTACACGGCCAGGTCCCAGTCGCTGTCGGGGCGTGCGGTGCCCTGCGCGCGGGAGCCGCCGAGGGTGACGGCCCGGACGGTGGGCAGGGCGGCGAGGCGGTCCGCCGTGGTGTCGAGGAAGGTCCGGTCCGCAACGGTGGGCACGACTGGCTGGCTCCTCGGCAGTCGGAGGTCCGGGCAGGGGCAGGGTAGCGGGAGCGTCCTTCCCGCGGGAAACGAAATACGGGTGCGCCCGGCCGCCGGGGCCGCGCATGATCGGCGGGTTGCCCAGCCGCCGCCAGAGATCGGAGATCCCCCGTGATCCGCCGTGTCACCGTCCCGGGCCTGTTCCCGCCGCCCGCCTACTCCCACGTGTCCGTCGTCGAGGCCGGTACGCGGCTGGCGTTCCTCGCCGGGTCCGTGCCGCTGGACGCCGAGGGCGACCTCGTCGGCCCGGGGGATCCGGTGCGGCAGGCCGAGCAGGTCATCGCCAATCTGCGGGAGCAACTGGACGCCGTCGGCAGCGATCCGGCGCACGTCGTGACGACCGACGTGTACGTGGTGAGCGCCGACCCGGCCGTGCTGTCCGCCGTCTGGGCCGTGGTCGAGGCGTCGGGCCTCAGCGCCGGTCCCCACTCGTCGACGCTGATCGGCGTGGCGTGCCTCGGATACACGGGACAGCTGGTGGAGATCACGGCGACGGCCGTCGTGCCCGACTAGGGGCGGCGCGTGTCCGGGGCCGTTGCCGGCGCGCGGGTCAGTCGTTCACCGGCAGGTCCGCCGCACGCGCCGCCGCGCGCAGCACGTCCCGCAGCATCGCCGGGGTGAGACGGCCGGTGAAGGTGTTGCGCTGGCTGACGTGGTAGCAGCCGAACAGCTCCAGCCCGTCCAGGCGGACCCGCCCCCCGTGGGTGAAGGCGGGACGCGGTCTCGGCACCGGCCAGCCCGCCTCGGCGAAGGCGGGCAGTGCGGCCTGCCAGCCGAAGGCGCCCAGCACGAGCGCGGCCCGCAAGCCCGGGCGCAGCAGGCGCAGTTCCTGCACGAGCCAGGGGCGGCAGGTGTCCCGCTCCTGAGGGGTGGGCTTGTTGGCGGGCGGGGCGCAGTGCACCGGTGAGGTCACGCGCACGCCGTACAGCTCGAGCCCGTCGTCGGCGTGCACGGCGGTCGGCTGGGAGGCGAGACCGACGTCGTACAGCGCCTCGTACAGGACGTCACCCGAGCGGTCCCCCGTGAACATCCGTCCCGTGCGGTTCCCGCCGTGCGCGGCCGGGGCGAGACCCACGATGAGCAGCCGCGCGTCGGCCGGCCCGAACCCGGGGACCGGCCGCCCCCAGTACGTCCAGTCCGCGAAGGCCGCCCGCTTCACCCGGGCCGTCTCCTCACGCCAGGAGACCAGCCGGGGGCAGGCCCGGCACTCCGCGATGCGCCGGTCGAGAACGGGAAGGCCGCTGGTGTCCATCACTCCACCGTAGGGGGAGGCGGGGCCGGGTCTCTCGGGGGGCGCGGTCTCGGCACGGGCAGTCGCGGAGGAGGTGCCCGCCTCAGCCGGTGGCGGTCGCCCGCACGGCCCGTTCGTCGGCTCGCCGCAGCCACAGCAGCGCACCGGCGAGCAGGACGGCCCCGGTCAGCAGCCACGGCAGCGGCCCCGGCCGCAGCACTCCCACGGCCAACCCGGTGAGCGCGCCGGCCAGTTGCTGGGCCAGGGACTGCACGGACAGGGCGGTGGCGCGGCCCGTGCCGGAGACGCGGCGGTGCAGCAGCTCGTTCTCGTTCGGTGACGCGGCACCGAGGCCGAGGTAGACCAGGCAGAACCCGGCGACGGCGCACGCCGTGGCCATCGGGTGCACGGAGGTCGCGGTGATCCCGAGCAGGAGCAGTCCGGCCGCCCCGGCCCCGAAGCCGGCCAGCACGGCCCGCTCACCGCTGCCCGCGACCCGCGCGGTGAGGGGCGCGAGGTGGCTGCCGGCACCACTGCAGAGGAAACCGGCGCAGGACAGGGCGGCGTAGGCCATCGCCCCGGAGTCCGGCGTCCCGGTCACCTCGGCCGTGCGCCCGGGCACGAGCAGCTCGACGGCGGCCAGCGCGCTGCCGGCGGCAGCGGCGCTGAGCAGCACCCGGCGTACCAGTGCGTCCTGCCCGCCGAGTCGCAGTCCGTCCAGGACGGTGGCCGGGACCCCGCGCAGCACGGAACGCGCGGTGGCCGCCGGCCGCGGCGGCTCCCGCAGTACGGCCAGGACGTACCAGACGAGGACGATCCGCACCACGGCGCCGAGCAGCAGGGGGACGGCCAGGGGCAGCACCACCGAACCGGTCGCCGCGCTCAGCCGGGCTCCGAGGCCGGGCCCCAGACCGAGCAGCCAGGGCAGCGCGCCGCCGAGCAGGATGCCGGCCGCGAGGGCGGCGGAGGTCGCGGAGCCGCCCCGGGCCAGTCCGGTGCGCAACTCGGCGTCCGGCCCGGAGCATGCGTGGACGGTGTCGACGTACCAGGCCTCCGCCGTGCCGCTGGACAGCGCCCGGGCCGCGCCCATGAGCACCATGCCGGCGGTGAGCGGCCAGATCGTGCCGCCGAGGCCGAGCAGGACGCAGGCGGCCACGTTCAGCACACCGGCCGCGGCGAGCACCGGCCTGCGCCCGAGGACGTCGGACAGCCCGCCCGTGGGCAGCTCCAGCACCGCCACGGTCAGCGAGTGGACCGCGAACAGCCCCGCGATCGCGGCCAGGGACATGCCGCGTTCGCTGAACAGCAGCACCATCGAGGCCATGCCCAGACCGGGCGGCAGCCAGAGGAGCGCGCAGAGGGTGACGTACCGGCGCCGAGCGGTCCGCACCCCGGAGGGACCGGACGCACCGGCGGTGTCGGCGACGCGCCCCGTCACGAGGCGCCCTCGTCCTCGCTGCCCCCGGCGCTCGCCGGACCCGGGTGGTCCCCGGCGTCCTCCGCGTCCCGGCCGCCGTCCTGCTCGTGCCGGGCAACCGGCAGCGCCGCGGTGAGGAGCACGACCCGTTCCGCGGCCGGGTCCTCCGCGTCGCGCGCCGTCAGTTCCTCCAGCTTCGCCGTGACGGTGGCCCAGAGCTCGGAGACCGAACCGGGCGTCAGCCGGGGCATGAGGTCGCTGATCCCGGAGGGCTCCACCCACTCGGGGCCCAGCCGTCCGGCGGCCATGTCCGACTCGTGCCGGGCGAGGGACGACTCCAGGTGCTCGATCTGCTTGCGCCGCGCCAGGCTGACGAACGCGCGTCCCGCCGAGGACGACTCCATCGACTCGTTGCTCCACGACGTCACGGTGTGCAGCGCCCGCCAGCGCCGCTCCCGGCCGTCCCGGTGCTCGGCCTCGGCGATGAACCGGTACTTCGCCAGCACCCGCAGGTGGTAACTGGCCGACGCCGACGACTCCCCCGTCCGCGCCGCCAGTTCGCTGGCCGTCGCCGGCCCGTCCTGGCGGAGCAGCCCGAGCAGCCGGATCCGCAGCGGGTGCGTGAGGGCCTTCAGGGCGGCGGTGTCGTGCTCCGGGTCGAGTACACGCCTGTGCTCGTCGCTCTCCATGCCGGGAGGGTAGGCCGAGCGAGGCAGTAGACAAAAGACTTTTTGCAAAACTTCTTTTGGAGAGGAGGGGCCGGAGGCGGAAAATGCGATCCGGTGGATCCACCGGGAGGACTAAGGTCGGAGGCATGGCTTCACGAGGTGCGGAGTACGGCAGCACGGACGCGACCACGGACACGGCGTCCGGGGGAAAGGTCCCCGGGCACGACGCGCCCGACGACACGCCCTCCCCGGGCACCTCCGCCGGTCCGTCCGCCGACGCGCCCGCCACCGGCACCGCACCCGCGGGGCCCACCGACCGGCCGGGCCCAGGCCGGGCCCAGGCCGCGGACCGGACCCTCGACCCCAAGGTCGCCGCGGCCATCGCCGCCGCCGAGGCCGCCGGTCCGGGCACCGGCCAGACCGTCCGCGTCGACAGCTGGATCTGGTCCGTACGCCTGGTCAAGACCCGCTCCATGGGCGCCACCGCGTGCCGGGGCGGCCACGTCCGCGTCAACGGCGAACGCGTGAAGCCGGCCCACGCCGTGCGCATCGGTGACGAGGTGCGCCTGCGCCAGGAGGGCCGGGAGCGGGTCGTCGTCGTCACCCGGCTGATCCGCAAGCGCGTCGGCGCTCCCGTGGCCGCCCAGTGCTACGTCGACAACTCCCCGCCGCCCCCGCCCCGCGAGGCCGTCGCCCCCGCCGGCATCCGTGACCGCGGCGCGGGCCGCCCGACCAAGCGCGACCGCCGCGAACTGGAACGCCTGCGAGGACTGCCCGGTTTCGGCGGCGCGGCCGCCGGTGGAGGCTTCGGCAGCGGCTCGGGCCGGGCTCCCGGCCCGAGCAGGGGCCGGGGCAGGCCCGAGCCCTGAGTCCGCGGCGCCGCGCCCGGGCGATCAGGCCGAGCGGCGCGAGGAGGATCAGCGTCCGACCAAGGAAACGCACGGGTCCGGGCGGGCTCGGGGCTCCCTTGCTGGTCAGCACCCGCGGCGCGGAGTACGTTGCAGGCGGGAGTGGTGATCGGATGCGTACAGGCAGTGAACCGAGGACCGCGCGCAGTGCCCTGCGGGCGCGCTTCTGGCTGAGCGTGTGGGGGCTGGTCTGGGCGCTGTTCGGCACGGTGGCGTTCGCCCTGGTGGGACGGACCGGCTGGGCCCTCGCGTGCGGAGTGCTGCTGCTCATCGTGACGATCGACCTGGCGGTCGTCCTCAGGCGCATCCGCCAGGGCCCCCACTACCAGCCGGGACCCGACATCCCGCCGTACGAACCGCCGCACGGGCCGCCGGACGACCGCCGCTGAGGCGATACGGCCCGCTATGAGTCGAAGTGCGCCGCCTTCAGGAACTCCGGGTTGGGGTCCAGCGCGGCCGCCAGACGGAAGTGGCGTTTTGCCTGCTCAGGACGGTTCTGCCGTTCGTAGGTGCGCGCCAGGGCGAAGTGCGCGAACGCGTTGTCCGGCTCCCGCTCCAGCACGATCGAGAACTCCAGCTCCGCGGGCCGGAGCTGCGCCGCCGCGAAGAACGCACGGGCGCGCAGCAGCCGCGCGGCGGTGTTCTCGGGGTGCGCGGCGATGACCGTGTCGAGCAGCTTCACCGCGCCCCGCGGGTCCCGGGCCGCCAGCAGCTGCTCGGCGGCGCGGAAGTCGATGACATGGGTCTCCGGGGTACGTCCGGCGGAACCGCTGGTCTCGGGCACGGCAGAGTCCTTCCCTCACTCACGCGGTTCAACGCCCCGTGAGACGGCTGCTATTCCGCGTGGGGCGGCTGCCGCCGTTCCTCGCGAGGTGGCCGCTCTTGTGTCCGGGGCTGCCGCGGTTCCGCGCGGTGCGCCCCGGACCTGCGCACCAGCTCCGACCACACCTCCCGGACGCGCTGCTCCAGCTCCGGCAGCGGGACGTCGTTGTCGATCACGATGTCCGCGATCGCGCGGCGCTGCTCCCGCGTGGCCTGGGCGGCCATCCGCGCGCGAGCGTCCTCCTCGGTCATGCCGCGCAGCCGGACGAGCCGGTCGAGCTGGGTGTCGGTGGAGGCGTCGACGACGACCACCAGGTCGTACAGCGGGGCCAGGCCGTTCTCCGTGAGGAGCGGGACGTCGTGCAGGACGACCGCGTCCTCGGCGGCAGCCTCCTCCAGTTCCCGGGACCGCTCGCCCACCAGCGGGTGCACGATCGAGTTGAGAGTGGCCAGCTTGGCGGCGTCCGCGAAGACGATCGAGCCGAGCCGGGGGCGGTCCAGGCTGCCGTCCTCGGTGAGGATCTCCTCGCCGAAGGCGTCGACGACCGCCGCGAGACCCGGCGTCCCCGGCGCGACGACCTCCCGGGCGATGCGGTCCGCGTCGATCAGCACCGCTCCGCATTCCACGAGCAGCCGCGACACCTCGCTCTTGCCGGCGCCGATACCGCCGGTCAGGCCCACCTTCAGCATGAGCCGCAGCCTAGACGCTCCACGGGGGGCGCCGTGGAGAAGGGTGCCCTTCGGTGTCCCGTGGGGATCCGGTCCCGCGACGGGCCCGTGGGGACCTCCTCGCGCCGTCTCCCCGGGCCCGGGAGAGCGTGCTCAGTTCTCGCCTTCTCGTTCCGCCAGGAACTTCTCGAACTCGCGGCCGATCTCGTCCGCCGAGGGGATGTCCACCGGCTCGGCCAGCATGTTGCCGCGGGTCTCGGCACCGGCGACCGCGTCGTACTGGTGCTCCAGCCCTTCCACGAGCGCCGTCAGGTCCTCGTCCCCCTCGCGGATCTGCCGGTCGATCTCCGTCTGGGTGCGGTGGGCGTCCGAGCGCAGGGCGTGGGCGATCCCGGGCAGGACCAGTCCGGTCGCCGCGGTGATGGCCTCCAGCACGGTCAGCGCCGCGTCCGGGTAAGGGGAGCGGGCGATGTAGTGCGGGACGTGGGCGGCGACGCCCAGGACGTCGTGGCCGGCCTGGAGGAGCCGGTACTCGACGAGGGACTCGGCACTGCCGGGCACCTGGGCCTCCTCGAACGGGCTGCGGTGCCCCGGGACGAGGTCGGTGCGGTTGCCGTGCGGGGTGAGGCCGACCGGGCGGGTGTGCGGGACGCCCATGGGGATGCCGTGGAAGTTCACGGACAGGCGGACGCCGAGCCGCTCCACGATCTGCCGCACCGCGGCGGCGAAGCGCTCCCACTCCACGTCCGGCTCGGGACCGGACAGCAGCAGGAAGGGCGCGCCGGTGGCGTCCTGCACGAGCCGCACCTCGATGGCGGGGTCCTCGTAGTCGCTCCAGCGATCGCGCTTGAAGGTCAGCAGCGGGCGGCGGGCACGGTAGTCGACGAGCCGGTCGTGGTCGAAGCGGGCCACGACCTGGTTCGGCAGCGAGTCGAGCAGGCGGTCGACGATCTGGTCCCCCGTCTCGCCCGCGTCGATGTATCCGTCGAAGTGGTAGAGCATGACAAGTCCGGCCGACTCCTGGGCGAGCGCCATGTCGACGGCGGCCAGGCCCTTCGGCTCCCATGCGTACAAATCCTGCGGATCAAGCACAGTGACCGCTCCTCCTCGTGTTCACCGTCCACAACGCGGTCGCGGGCAAGGGCATTCCCGGCGGAGGAGATCGATGATCTTCGGGATACGCCGAAGGCCCGCACCCTGTGCGGGTGCGGGCCTCCGGTCAGGAGCTAGTGCTCAGCGGGCGTTCAGCTCTGCCCACCGGCCAGCTTCTCGCGAAGCGCGGCCAGCGCCTCGTCCGAGGCCAGCGCGCCGGAGTTGTCCGGGCCCTCGGAGGAGTACGAACCGCCACCGGACGCGGCCGGAGCGGCGGCCTCGCCACCCTCGGCAGCGGCCTTCTCGTCCGCCTCGCGGGACTTGATGACCTGCGCCTGGTGCTGCTCGAAGCGCTGCTGCGCCTCGGCGTACTGGCGCTCCCACTCCTCGCGCTGCTTCTCGTAGCCCTCGAGCCAGTCGTTGGTCTCGGGGTCGAAGCCCTCGGGGTAGATGTAGTTGCCCTGGTCGTCGTAGGACGCGGCCATGCCGTACAGGGTCGGGTCGAACTCGACCGCCGACGGGTCGGCACCGAAGGACTCGTTGGCCTGCTTCAGCGAGAGGCTGATGCGACGGCGCTCGAGGTCGATGTCGATGACCTTGACGAAGATCTCGTCGTTGACCTGGACGACCTGCTCCGGGATCTCCACGTGGCGCTCGGCCAGCTCGGAGATGTGGACCAGACCCTCGATGCCCTCGTCCACGCGGACGAACGCACCGAACGGAACCAGCTTCGTGACCTTGCCGGGCACGACCTGGCCGATCTGGTGGGTGCGGGCGAACTGCTGCCACGGGTCTTCCTGGGTCGCCTTCAGCGACAGGGAGACACGCTCGCGGTCCATGTCGACGTCGAGGACCTCGACGGTGACCTCCTGGCCGACCTCGACGACCTCGGACGGGTGGTCGATGTGCTTCCAGGACAGCTCGGAGACGTGGACCAGACCGTCGACGCCACCCAGGTCCACGAAGGCACCGAAGTTGACGATCGAGGAGACGACGCCGGAACGGACCTGACCCTTCTGGAGGGTGGTGAGGAACGTCTGGCGGACCTCGGACTGGGTCTGCTCCAGCCAGGCACGGCGGGACAGGACCACGTTGTTGCGGTTCTTGTCCAGCTCGATGATCTTGGCCTCGAGCTCCTTGCCCACGTAGGGCTGGAGGTCGCGGACGCGGCGCATCTCGACCAGGGAGGCCGGGAGGAAGCCACGGAGGCCGATGTCGAGGATGAGACCACCCTTGACGACCTCGATGACGGTACCGGTGACGATCCCGTCCTCTTCCTTGATCTTCTCGATGGTGCCCCAGGCACGCTCGTACTGGGCGCGCTTCTTCGAGAGGATCAGGCGGCCTTCCTTGTCCTCCTTCTGGAGGACGAGGGCCTCGATCTCGTCACCGACGGCGACGACCTCGTTCGGGTCGACGTCGTGCTTGATCGAGAGCTCGCGGCTCGGGATCACACCTTCGGTCTTGTAACCGATGTCGAGCAGGACCTCGTCCCGGTCGACCTTCACGATGACGCCGTCGACGATGTCGCCGTCGTTGAAGTACTTGATCGTCTCGTCGATCGCGGCGAGGAAGGCTTCCTCGTTACCGATGTCGTTGACCGCTACCTGCGGGGTGGTGGCGGTGGTCTCGGTGCTGCTCGTCATGTGGGAAAGGGCTCCGGTACGGACATTGAAGTCGTAGGTACTGCTACGCCGGGAGCCCGTTTCGCTCTGCAGAAGCCGGACAGCCAAGGAAGCGCCACACAGGAACGGTGGCGCCTCGACAACCGAGGGGACATACATACAGATGCGAGCGCAGCCTGCTACGTCTGAGGTGCGCAGGCCCGCAGCGCAACTTGTAGCATACGGGGGCAGCCGGGCAGGGTCAATGCGCGAAGCCGCCCACCCGGGGCGGAACGGCGCATACCCGGCACAACTCGTGTCGTCCGAGGCCACGCGAGGGCGTACGACGCCCCGTTTGTGACGTCGCCGGGACCGGCTGGACGGAAGAGTACGACGAGGGAGCCGATCATCCAAGAGCCCGAAGCGCCCGAACCCGAGGCCACCCGCCGCGCCGCCGGGGCCGCGGAAAGCTCCCGCGCCAATCGTGGCTGGTGGGACCGGAACGCGGACGAGTACCAGGTCGAGCACGGCACCTTCCTCGGCGACGACCGCTTCGTCTGGGGTCCCGAAGGGCTGGACGAGGTCGAGGCCGAGCTGCTCGGCCCGCCGGAGGAGCTGAAGGGCCGCGACGTCCTGGAGATCGGTGCCGGTGCCGCCCAGTGCTCGCGCTGGCTGGCCGCCCAGGGGGCGCGTCCGGTCGCCCTGGACATCTCCCACCGGCAGCTGCAGCACGCGCTGCGCATCGGCGGCTCCTTCCCCCTGGTGTGCGCCGACGCCGGCGCCCTGCCCTTCGCGGACGGCTCCTTCGACCTGGCCTGCTCGGCGTACGGAGCGCTGCCCTTCGTCGCCGACCCGCGTCAGGTGCTGCGGGAGGTGCGCCGCGTGCTGCGCCCGGGGGGCCGTCTCGTCTTCTCCGTGACGCACCCGATCCGCTGGGCCTTCCCGGACGAGCCGGGGCCCGAGGGGCTGACCGTCTCGGCGTCGTACTTCGACCGCACGCCCTACGTCGAACAGGACGAGGAGGGCCGGGCCGTCTACGTGGAGCACCACCGCACGCTCGGCGACCGCGTCCGGGACGTCGTGGCGTCGGGCTTCCGCCTGGCCGACCTGGTGGAGCCGGAGTGGCCGGCCTGGAACACCTCCGAGTGGGGCGGCTGGTCACCGCTGCGCGGCAACCTGATCCCGGGGACGGCCGTCTTCGTCTGCGAGCGCGACTGACCCCTGAGCGGCCGGCCTCCTGAGGGCGAGGAACGGCGCACCCGCGCGTGGGAGGTGTCTCACGGGCGTACGACACTGAGGGCGTGATCCGTTACGACGCCCTGGACGCCCTGCCCGTAGCCGGTGCCCTGCCCGCGCTGGTCGACGCGCTGGAGGGGCACGGCACCGCCGTGCTCGTCGCGCCGCCCGGCACCGGCAAGACGACCCTGGTGCCCCTCGTGCTGGCCGGGCTGGTCGGAGGTGGCGCGCGGCGGCGGGTCGTCGTGGCCGAGCCGCGGCGGATCGCGGCCCGGGCGGCGGCGCGGCGGATGGCGTGGCTGCTGGGCGAGAGGACCGGCGAGAGCGTCGGCTACACCGTGCGCGGGGAGCGGGTGGTCGGGCGGCACACGTGCGTGGAGGTCGTCACGACCGGTGTGCTGGTGCAGCGGCTGCAGCGCGACCAGGAGCTGGCCGGTGCCGACGTGGTGGTCCTCGACGAGTGCCACGAGCGGCACCTGGACGCGGACACGGCGGCGGCGTTCCTGTGGGACGTGCGCCAGGCGCTGCGTCCGGAGCTGCGGCTGGTGGCCGCCTCGGCGACGACCGACGCGCAGGGCTGGGCCGCGCTGCTGGGCGGGGCGACGGTGGTGGAGGCGCAGGGCACCGCGCATCCGGTGGAGGTGGTGTGGGCGCCGCCGGCGCGTCCGGTGCGGCCGCCGCACGGGATGCGGGTCGATCCGGCGTTGCTCGCGCACGTGGCGTCGCTGGTGCGGCGCGCGCTGGCCGAACGCGAGGGGGACGTGCTCTGCTTCCTGCCCGGCGTCGGCGAGATCGCCCGGGTCGCCGCGCAGCTCGGCGCGCTCGACGGGGTGGACGTGCTGCAGGTGCACGGCCGGGCTCCGGCGGCGGTGCAGGACGCGGTGCTGGTGCCCGGGGAGCGCCGGCGCGTGGTGCTGGCGACGTCCGTCGCCGAGTCGTCGCTGACGGTGCCGGGCGTGCGGGTCGTCGTGGATTCGGGCCTGGCGCGTGAGCCGCGGGTGGACCACGCGCGCGGGCTGAGCGCGCTGGCGACGGTGCGGGCGTCGCAGGCGGCCGGGCGGCAGCGGGCGGGCCGTGCCGGCCGTGAGGCGCCGGGGGCGGTGTACCGGTGCTGGGCGGAGGCCGAGGACGCGCGTCTGCCGCGCTTCCCCGCCCCGGAGATCAAGGTGGCCGACCTGACGGCGTTCGCGTTGCAGGTGGCGTGCTGGGGGGATCCGGACGCTTCCGGGCTGGCGCTGCTGGATCCGCCGCCTCCGGGGGCCATGGCGGCGGCACGGGGTGTGCTGGAGGCCGTGGGGGCCGTGGATCCCGCAGGGCGTGCCACCGAGCGGGGAGCCGTGCTGGCCCGGCTGGGGCTCCACCCCCGGCTGGGCAGGGCCCTGCTCGACTCCGCGCCCCTCGTGGGGGTGGAGCGGGCCGCGGAGGTCGTCGCGCTGCTCAGCGAGGAGGCTCCGCGGGAGTACGGGGACGACCTGGCCGGTGCGCTGCGCCGGGCCCGGCGCGGGGGTGACGCCTACTCCTCGCGGTGGCGCAGTGAGGTGCGGCGGCTGCGGGCCGTCGGCTCGGGGCCGTCCGGCTCGCCCGCGGCCGGGGCCCGGCAGGGGCTGCCGGAGGACCGGCAGGTCGCAGTGGTGGCCGCGCTCGCCTTCCCCGAGCGGGTCGCCCGGGCCGACGGCGGGTCCTACCTCATGGTCTCCGGCACACGTGCCGAGGCCGGTGACGCGAGCGCCCTGCGCGGGGCCCCCTGGGTCGCCGTCGCCGTCGCGGACCGGCCCGTCGGGAAGGGGCACGCGCGCGTGCAGCTCGGGGCCGTCGCCGACGAGGAGACGGCCCGGCTGGCGGCGGGTGCGCTGCACCAGGAGAGCGACGAGGTGCGCTGGGACGGCGGGGACGTCGTCGCGCGGCGGGTGGAGCGGCTCGGGGCGGTGGAGCTGGCGGTGCGGACGCTGAAGGACCCCGATCCGGGGCTCGTGCGCGGGGCGCTGCTCGACGGGCTGCGGCGGGAGGGGTGGGGGCTGCTGCGGTGGCCGGCGGAGGCCGTCGTGCTGCGGCAGCGGCTGGCGTTCCTGCGGCTGCATCTCGGTGAGCCCTGGCCGGACGTGGCGGACGAGGCGCTCCACGCGCGCGTGGACGAGTGGCTGGAGCCGGAGCTGAGCCGGGCGAGGCGGCGCGCGGATCTGGCGCGGATCGACGCCGGGCAGGCGCTCGCCCGGCTGCTGCCCTGGACCTCCGGGGAGGCCGGACGGCTCGACGAGCTGGCCCCGGAGCGGCTGACCGTGCCCAGCGGGTCGAGGATCCGGATCGACTACACGCGGCCGGAGCAACCGGTGCTCGCGGTGAAGCTGCAGGAGATGTTCGGGCTGCAGGAGTCGCCGCGGGTCGCCGGGGTGCCGGTGCTGGTGCACCTGCTGTCCCCGGCGGGGCGCCCGGCGGCCGTGACCGCCGACCTGGCCTCCTTCTGGCGGGACGGTTACCGGGGGGTGCGGGCGGAGCTGCGCGGGCGGTATCCGAAGCACCCGTGGCCGGAGGACCCGGCCGCGGCGGAACCGACCCGGCACACCAACGCGCGGCTCCGGCGCTGACCGGGCCGCGTGCGCTGGAACGCCCTCCGGCACGGCGTTCGCAGACGACGACGCCCCTCCCGGGCGGGGAGGGGCGTCGTGCCGGTGGGCTACGCGGCCGGTTCGGCCGAGGGGCTCGGCGAGGAGGTCCCGGCGGCCGCCACGGTCAGTTCGACGGTGAGGGTCGCACCGCCCGCGGTGGTGACGCGGAGCAGGAACGTGCCGCCGGCGTCGTCCGCGTACAGCTTCGGCAGCGTCAGCAGGCCCTTGGCGTCCGTCTTCAGGCCCGCGAGGGTGCGCACGGGCTTGCCGTCGGCGCCCTTGAAGTAGGGGCCCTTGTCGTTGGCGGTGGCGTCGTCCGCCGACTTGACCAGGGTGGCCGTGACCGCGACGCCGTCGGCCACGGCGCCGCCGTACGTGGCCTTCACCTGCACCCGGTCGGCGAACTCGCCGCCGGGGGCGCAGGTCAGGGCGGCGTCGCCGGTCCGGGTGAGCTTGTCGGCGGCGCGCTCGGTGACGGTGGCCTTGTAGTCGAGGCCCGGGACCGCACGGCCCACGACGGTGGCGCGGACGGTGACGGTGCCGGTCTTCTCCCCTGCCTTCAAGGCGGGCGCGACGGCGACCCCGGAGCCGTTCGTGGAGACCGTGGCGACGCTCTCGCCGCCGGCGAAGGTGGTGTCCGTGTCGCCGAGGATCGTGAAGCGGACGCGGACCTTGCCGACGGCCTTGCCGGCCCGGGTCTCGGCGCGGGTGCTGATGCGCTGGGCGAACGCGTCGCCGGCCATGGCCGTGAGCTTCGCCGTCCCGGCGTCCTCCAGGTGGTGCACCGTGTCGGTGGGGGTGGGGGGCGTCGTGGGCGGGGTGCTCGGGTTGCCCGTGCCGGGCGGGGTGGTGGGCGGCTTGGGGGTGGGCGTGCCGCCGCCGGGCTTGTCCGGGCCGGGTCCGGGCTCGGGCTTGGACGTGGCCGGGGGCTTGGTGGCGCCCGGGGTGCCGGGAGTGCTCGGGGCGCTGGGCGTGCTCGGGCTCGTGCGGCCGGTGCCCGTCCCGGTGGCGCCGTCGCTGCGGTTGCCGGGCAGCGTGCCCGTGCCGTCGGGGACCTCGTGGGCGCCCTTGCGGTAGTAGTCCAGCCACCTCATCACGAGGTTGAGGTACTCGCGCGAGTTGTTGTAGCTCAGGATCGCCCGGTCGAGGTCGGTCTGGTCGGACAGGTCCCAGTTGTTGCGGCACAGGTAGTGGCCCGCCGCGAGCGCGGCGTCGTAGATGTTGTTGGGGTCCTTCTTGCCGTCGCCGTTGCCGTCGCGGCCCGCCCAGGCCCAGGTGGACGGGATGAACTGCATGGGGCCGACGGCCTGGTCGTAGGAGCTGTTGCCGTCGTGGGCGCCGTTGTCGGTGTCCTTGATGAGGGCGAAGCCGTTGCCGTCGAGCTGCGGGCCCAGGATCCGTCCCAGCGTGGTGCCTTCGGCGTCGACGCGGCCGCCCCGGGCCTGGCCGGACTCCACCCGGCCGATGGCGGCGAGCAGTTGCCAGGGCAGGTTGCAGCCCGGCTTGGCGTCGCGCAGCGCGGCCTCGGCCTTCTTGTAGGCGTCGAGGACGGTCGCGGGGATGCCGGACTCCGTGCCGCCCTGGGCGGTCGGCCCGGTTCCGCTGGACGGCGACGGGTTGGGACTCTTGAGCGGAGGCAGGTCCGTGTAGTAGGGGGAGTTGCCCGTGGCGCTGTCGTCCGAGGCCGCGGCCTCCGGTGAGGGGAGGGCGTCAGCGGCCGTCTGTCTGCCGTGGTCGTTGACGCCCGGAGCCTGGGAAGCGGACAGAGCCGCGACCGCTGCCGCGGCCACGGCGGTGGTTGCCGCTCCCTTGCGCAGCCTCCTGCCGAATTGCGCCGCCATAGAGTGAACCCCTCCCGTGGACGCCGTGACGTCCGATCTCCGCCTGCAGTGTTCGCCCTGTTGTGACGATCGGCCCGCCCGAGTGGTTGCCCCCGGACGGTCACCTCTCTGTTCTCCTGCGCGCTCTGCGTTCTCTCGTGCACCTGCTCCGCGCCGCGTCCGAGCGGTGTGAGGCGCTCCGGCGCGGCGACTGTGGCGACCCTACGACAACTTCGTTTCCCCGGGCACCCGTTCGTGACCGGTCTTCACCGATCGGTCATGTGCGATCGTGACGGTGCCGGCGCACCGGTGTCCCGCGCGCCGGGCCGCCGGCCGCCGGGCCCGTTCCGCGGGTCGCCCAACCACCCTCGCGAGGAGCCGAGTTGCCGTTCACGCTGAGCCATGCGGCCGCCGTACTGCCCGCCGTGCGCGCCGACGGGACGGGCCGGGGCGGGCTGGTACCGGCCGTCCTGGTCGCCGGGTCCTTCGCGCCCGACATGACCTATTACGCGGCGAGTGTGCTGTCCGGGGCGATGGAGTTCGGTGACGTCACGCACGGCCTGCCGGGGGTGTTCACGGTGGACGTGCTCATCGCCTGGGCGCTGGTGGGGCTGTGGCTGCTCGTGCGGGAACCGCTGGTGGCGCTGCTGCCGCGACCGGGACAGGGGCGGGTGGCGGTTCTGCTGCGGTGCGGGGTGCCGCGTGCGCGGGTACGGCCGTCGCTGGTGGCGTGGTGGTACGTGTCCGCCGTGCTCGGGGCGCTGACCCACGTGGTGTGGGACGCGTTCACGCATCTCGACCGGTGGGGCATGCGGGTGTTCCCGGTGCTCGGCCGGGAGGTGGCGGGCTCACCGCTGTACTGGTACCTGCAGTACGGCGGTTCCGCCCTGGCCGCGGTCGTGCTCGCGGTGTTCGTGGCGCGGGCGCTGCGGCGGGTGCCGCGAGGGGAGCCGGTGGGCGTGCCGGTGCTGTCCGGGCCGGACCGGTGGACGGCCGCCGCCGTGATCGGCGGCTTCGCGCTGGCGGGGGCGGTGCAGCGGGCGTCGCGCTGGTGGGCGTACTGGAGTGCCGTGGCCAAGCCGTGGGAGATCGTCCCGACGGTGTGCTTCGGCGCGGGCGCGGGGCTCGTCCTCGCGCTGCCGCTGTACGCCGTGGGGGTCAGGCTGTGGCGTCCGGCTCCGGTCCTCGCGGATCGTGACCGCGACGTCGCTACGGAGCCGAGCCGTCCTGCCGCTCGCTGAGCGGCTCGCCGGGCGTCGTGATGTACACGGTGATGGTGGTGGTGTGCGCCGGGCGGGGCCGCGGGAGCAGGGTGAGGACGTAGGTGAGGCAGGCACGGGCCCGCCGGGTCCAGGGCCGGACGGGCCGGCCCCGGGCCGTACGGGTCCGCGGCGGCCGGGCCGGGCGACGGGCTTCGGTACGGCCGCCGCTGGGGGCGCGGCCCGGGCCGGTCCCGCCGTGCGGGGCGACGGCGCCCGGCGGATCGCACGCGGGGCCGAGGGCTGCGGGCAGGCTCCCCGGAACGGTGAGGCCGAGGGCCTCGGGCAGATCCCGCGGGTCGTCGAGACCGAGCAGGGCGGCCAGGTCGCGGGGGCCGGTGATGCCGGGAGCGCCGGCGGGGGTGGCGTCGGCGCGGGCCGGGTCCGCGGCGCGACCGCCCCGGGTCAGGCGCCGCCGCAGGTCCGCCGTCGCCTCGCGCAGGGCCGTGGTGAGGGTGAAGGGAACACGGACCGTGCTCGCGGCGGCCTCGAACGCCGGTACCGGCGCGGGCGCCACGCCCGCTGCCGTGCGGCTGAGGAGCGTACGTATACCCATGCCCCGCATCCTGACCAGGCTCGGGTCCGCGGGCGCCTTGTCGGGGTCCAGGCGAGTGACGGGGCGGGCGGGGTGCGGGAGGCGGTCGCGCCGGAGTGACCCGACCCCCCGCGACGCCTCCGACCTGGCATGCCGGGGCTCCGACACGGAGCGGACCCGACGACTCTCGGCAGGGGCGAAGGCCCAGGGCACAGTCGCGTGGACGGAGACCGCAGGCCCCCAGGGCACGGTCGCGGAGGAGGGGACCGCGGGCGTCCGGCTGTCGCTCGGGCCGGCTGGCGGGCGCCGCCGGCCCGTTCGCCGGGACGCCGTCAGCCGCCTCTCGGCCGGGGCGTGGCCGCGGGCCGGGCGAGGACTTCGTCCCGCCCGGCCGAGTGCGGCCCTTTCACCACCGGCGGTGTCTCGGTGACGCCTCGTGGGAGTGGCGGGCGGGTACTCCCCCGCCTTCCCGCCACAAGCAGTCAGTGGGCTGCCGACTCCCAGTCGGAGCCCGCTCCGACCGAGACGCCCAGCGGGACGCGGAGGTCCACGGCGCTGGACATCTCGCGGCGGACCAGTTCCTCCGCGGCCGCCCGCTCGCCCGGGGCGACCTCCAGCACGATCTCGTCGTGGACCTGGAGGAGCATCCGGGAGGCCAGGCCCGCCTCCCTCAGCGCGTCGTCCACCTTCAGCATGGCGATCTTCACGATGTCGGCCGCCGTGCCCTGGATGGGCGCGTTGAGGGCCATCCGCTCGGCGGCCTCGCGGCGCTGGCGGTTGTCGCTGTTGAGGTCGGGCAGGTAGCGGCGGCGCCCGAACAGCGTCGCCGTGTAGCCCGTGGCGCGGGCCTCGTCCACCGCCCGGCGCAGGTAGTCCCGGACACCGCCGAACCGCTCGAAGTACGCGTCCATCAGGGCGCGGGCTTCGGCCGCCTCGATGTTCAGCTGCTGGGAGAGGCCGAAGGCGGACAGGCCGTAGGCCAGGCCGTACGACATGGCCTTGATCTTGCGGCGCATCTCGGCGTCCACCGCGGCCGGCTCGACCGCGAAGACCTGGGAGGCGGCCGTGGTGTGCAGGTCCTCGCCGGAGGTGAACGCCTCGATCAGGCCCTCGTCCTCGGAGAGGTGGGCCATCACGCGCAGCTCGATCTGGCTGTAGTCGGCCGTCATGAGGGACTCGAAGCCCTCGCCGACGACGAAACCGCGGCGGATCGCCCGGCCCTCGTCGGTACGGACCGGGATGTTCTGCAGGTTCGGGTCCGTCGAGGAGAGGCGGCCGGTCGCGGCGACGGTCTGGTTGAACGTCGTGTGGATGCGGCCGTCCGCGGCGATCGTCTTGATCAGGCCCTCGACGGTGACGCGGAGCTTGGCCTGCTCGCGGTGGCGCAGCATGATCACCGGAAGCTCGTTGTCCGTCTGCGTGGCGAGCCAGGCGAGGGCGTCGGCGTCCGTCGTGTAGCCGGTCTTGGTCCGCTTGGTCTTGGGCAGGGCCAGTTCGCCGAAGAGGACCTCCTGCAGCTGCTTGGGCGAGCCCAGGTTGAACTCGTGCCCGGCCGCCGCGTGGGCCTCCTTCACCGCCTGCTGGACGGCGCCCGCGAACATCTGCTCCATGGCCTCCAGGTGGGCCCGGTCGGCCGCGATGCCGTGCCGCTCCATCCGGGCCAGCAGGGCGGACGTGGGCAGCTCCATGTCCCGCAGCAGGTCGGCGGCGCCCACCTCCCGCAGGCGGCCCTCGAAGGCCTCGCCGAGGTCGAGAACGGTACGGGCCTGGATCATCAGGGCCTCGGCCTCGGCGCCCTCGTCCGCGCCGAAGGCGAGCTGCCCGTCGGCCGAGGCGGCCGGGGTCAGCTCGCGGTGCAGGTACTCCAGGGACAGCGCGTCCAGGTCGAAGGAGCGGCGGCCCGGCTTGACCAGGTACGCGGCGAGGGCCGTGTCCATGGTGACGCCCTCGACGCTCCAGCCGTGCTCGGCGAAGACCCGCATGGCGCCCTTGGCGTCGTGGAACACCTTGGGCCGGCCGGGGTCGGCGAGCCAGGCGGCGAAGGCCCTCTCGTCGGCCTCGTCCAGCTGGGAGGGGTCGAACCAGGCGGCCGCACCGCCCGGGGCGGCGAGCGCGACCTCGGCGACCGAGCCGGTGCCGAGCGCCCACGCGTCGACCGTGGCGACGCCGAGGGGCTGCGTGGCGTGCTCGGTGAGCCAGCCGGTCAGCTCGCCGGTGGCGATCACCGTGCCGTCCAGTTGCACGCCCTCCGTGCTGATCGGAGTGGCCTCGGCCTCCTCGGCGCCCGGGTCGACGGCGAAGAGCCGCTCGCGCAGCGAGGGGTTCCTGATCTCCAGCGTGTCCAGGACCATCGCGACGGCCTTGCGGTCGTACGGGGCCCGCTCCAGGTCGGTGACGCCCTTGGGGAGCTCCACCCGTCGCTCCAGCTCGGTGAGGCGGCGGTTGAGCTTGACGGACTCCAGGTGGTCGCGGAGGTTCTGCCCGGCCTTGCCCTTGACCTCGTCGACCCGCTCGACGAGCTCGGCGAAGGAACCGAACTGGTTGATCCACTTCGCGGCCGTCTTCTCACCGACACCGGGGATGCCGGGGAGGTTGTCCGAGGGGTCGCCGCGCAGTGCGGCGAAGTCGGGGTACTGCGCGGGCGTCAGCCCGTACTTCTCGAACACCTTCTCGGGGGTGAAGCGGGTCAGCTCGGAGACGCCCTTGGTCGGATACAGGACCGTGGTGTGCTCGCTGACCAGCTGGAAGGAGTCCCGGTCCCCGGTGACGATCAGGACCTCGAAGCCCTCGGCCTCGGCCTGCGTGGCGAGCGTGGCGATCACGTCGTCGGCCTCGAAGCCCTCCACGGCGAAGCGGGCGGCGCCCATCGCGTCGAGCAGCTCGCAGATCAGCTCGACCTGGCCGCGGAACTCGTCCGGGGTCTTGGAGCGGTTCGCCTTGTACTCCGTGAACTCCTGCGAGCGCCAGGTCTTGCGGGAGACGTCGAAGGCGACGGCGAAGTGCGTGGGCGCCTCGTCGCGCAGCGTGTTGGCCAGCATCGACGCGAAGCCGTAGATCGCGTTCGTCGGCTGGCCCGTCGCCGTGGTGAAGTTCTCCGCGGGCAGCGCGAAGAACGCGCGGTAGGCCAGCGAGTGCCCGTCCATGAGCATCAGTCGCGGCCGGCTGCCGCCGGAGGTCTTGTCGGTCGTCTTCGATGCTGTCTCTGCTGCCACGCCCCCGATCCTGCCACGCCCCACTGACACTCCGCCCCGCCCCGCCCCGGCGCACGCGAACGGCCGGCGGCCGGTCCCGCACGCGAGGGGGCCGGCGGACGCCCTCCTGCCCCCGGGGGGGGGACCTGATGCCTGCACCTCGTCGAGGGCGGGGCCGAGCCCGACGACCCGGAGGACCGGCACCGCCCGGCGTGGGGCGGGGCCGAGCCCGACGACCCGGAGG
>NZ_JAUQWJ010000026.1:0-85340 GCF_036857595.1 Streptomyces sp. AHA2 | reverse complement strand
GGGGTGCCTTCGGCGTGGCCCCGCCGTCCGGCGCCCCGCCGCGTCCGCCTCCGCCGGTTCCGCTCGGCTCCCGGCGGCGTGCCTCCGTCGGCTGTCGGGTCGTGCGACGCCGGATCGCCTGTCTTCGTCGTTGTTGTCCGGCCGCCCGGTGCCCGGGGGGCCTTCGGCGTGGCCCCGCCGTCCGGCGCCCCGCCGCGTCCGCCTCCGCCGGTTCCGCTCGGCTCCGGCCTCACGTGCCTTCGCCGGTCCCCGCATCCGGAGCGGGAGGGGCATGCCGGGGCCCGGTCCCGGTCGAGGCCGTCCCGCCGCGCGGCACCCGGCGGCGTAGGCTTGAGCGCGCACTTCTTCCCACACCCGGAGCACCTTTTTCGTGAGTGAACAGCCCCGCCGGCCCCGCCCGTCCGGCAAGCCCTACCGCCGGCCCAAGAAGGACCCCGTCCGCATCCTCGCCTTCGAGGCGCTCAGGGCCGTGGACGAGCGCGACGCCTATGCCAACCTCGTTCTGCCGCCCCTGCTGCGCAAGGCCCGTGAGCAGGGCGACTTCGACGCCCGGGACGCGGCGCTGGCCACGGAGCTGGTGTACGGGACGCTGCGCCGGCAGGGGACGTACGACGCGGTGCTGTCGGCCTGCGTGGACCGGCCGCTCGGGGAGGTCGACCCGCCGGTGCTCGACGTGCTGAGCCTCGGGGCGCACCAGCTGCTCGGCACGCGCATCCCGACGCACGCGGCCGTCTCCGCCACCGTGGAACTCGCACGGGTCGTGCTGGGCGACGGGCGGGCGAAGTTCGTCAACGCCGTGCTGCGCAAGGTCGCGCAGCACGACCTGGACGGCTGGCTGGAGCGGGTCGCACCGTCCTACGACGACGACCCCGAGGAGCACCTCGCCGTGGTGCACTCGCACCCGCGGTGGGTCGTGTCCGCGCTGTGGGATTCCCTGGGCGGCGGGCGCGCCGGCATCGAGGACCTGCTGCGCGCCGACAACGAGCGGCCCGAGGTGACCCTCGTGGCCAGGCCCGGGCGCTCCGACGCCGGGGAACTGCTGGCCGAGGACGCCGCCGTGCCGGGGCGCTGGTCGCCGTACGCCGTGCGGCTGAGCGAGGGCGGGGAGCCGGGTGCCGTCGCCGCCGTGCGCGACGGGCGCGCGGGAGTGCAGGACGAGGGCAGCCAGCTCGTCGCGATCGCCCTGGCCGGCGCGCCGCTGGAAGGGCCCGACCGGCGGTGGCTGGACGGGTGTGCCGGGCCGGGCGGCAAGGCCGCGCTGCTGGGTGCCCTGGCCGCGCAGCGGGGCGCGTTCCTCGTCGCGTCCGAGAAGCAGACCCACCGGGCCGGGCTGGTGGCGCGTGCCCTGGACGGCAACCCCGGGCCGTACCAGGTGATCGCCGCGGACGGGACCCGGCCGGCGTGGCGGCCCGGCAGCTTCGACCGGGTGCTGGTCGACGTGCCCTGCACCGGTCTGGGCGCCCTGCGCCGCCGTCCCGAGGCGCGCTGGCGGCGCCGCCCGGAGGACCTGGAGGGGTTCGCGCCGCTCCAGCGCGGGCTGTTGCGGACCGCTTTGGAGTCGGTGCGCGTCGGAGGTGTCGTGGGCTACGCGACGTGCTCGCCGCACCTCGCCGAGACCCGGGCCGTGGTCGCCGACGTGCTCAAGCAGTTCCCGGAGACCGACCTGATCGACGCCCGGCCGCTGCTGCCGGGCGTCCCGGACCTGGGGGAGGGTCCGGACGTGCAGCTGTGGCCGCACCTGCACGGGACCGACGCGATGTACCTGGCGCTCATCCGCCGCACCGGCTGACCCCCGCGTCGGCCTGACCGGGCACGCCTCTCGGCCAGGCCCGGGAGGCACGCGTCGAAGCCGCCGTCCGTCATCGGCCGGCGCCCGCCCCGGCCCGGACCACTCACCGGGCCGGCCGGCGCCCGCCCCGGCCGTCTCCCGGGGCGGGCGCCCCGCCGTCCTCGCGGGCCAGCCGGTGCGGCCACCGCACCTCGGGGCCGACGTCCGGAACAGGGACGTCACCAGCACCGAGCGCACGACGAACGTGTCGATGAGGACGCCGAGGGCGACCGCGAAGCCGATCTCGGCGAAGGCGACCATCGTGCAGGGTGCCGAGCGCGGCGAACGTCCCGGCCAGGACCGGGCCGGCGGAGGTGACGACCGCGCCGGTGGCGGCGAGGCCCGTGATCACGCCCGTTCCGGTGCCCCGCCGGGTCGCCTGGCGACCCCCTCGCTCCCGGCGCCCCGCGACGGCAGTGGGGGACCGTGCGGGCGCCCCGCGACGGCCCCCGGCCGGCGCACCACCGTTCCCGCCGGGCACCGATGCCCACAACCCCCTCGGGGCATGGCAGTCTTAGGACATGGCCGTGCAGATCAACCCCAGCATCCTGTCCGCCGACTTCGCCCGCCTCGCGGACGAGGCGAAGGCCGTGCAGGGAGCCGACTGGCTCCACGTCGACGTCATGGACAACCATTTCGTCCCGAACCTCACGCTCGGGGTGCCGGTCGTGGAGTCGCTCGCCCGTGCGACGGACACTCCGCTGGACTGCCACCTGATGATCGAGGCCCCCGATCGGTGGGCGCCCCAGTACGTGGAGGCGGGGGCCGGTTCGGTCACCTTCCACGTCGAGGCCGCCGCCGCACCGGTCCGGCTCGCCCGGGAGATCCGCGCCAAGGGCGCCCGCGCCTCGATGGCGCTGAAGCCCGCGACTCCCGTCGAGCCGTACGAGGACCTGCTCCCCGAGCTCGACATGCTGCTGATCATGACGGTCGAACCGGGCTTCGGGGGACAGGCCTTCCTCGACATCATGCTTCCGAAGATCCGCCGGACCCGCGAGTTGATCAGCAAGCACGGACTGGAGCTCTGGCTCCAGGTCGACGGCGGAGTCTCCGCTTCCACGATCGAGCGCTGCGCGGACGCCGGAGCCGACGTCTTCGTGGCCGGATCGGCGGTCTACGGGGCGAACGACCCGGCAGGAGCGGTACGTGCACTACGCACGCAGGCCGAGGCGGCGACGGCGAAGGCCACCTGGGCGTGCGGCCACTGAGCCACAGCAAAGTGAACGGCTCTCATCAGGGCTGATCATCCGCGCCGGATCTGCAAGGATGAACGGCGAATCCAGAGTGTGAACAGCAGTGAGGAGATCGCCGTGTCGGGTATGTCGGCGGGCCGGTCAGCCATGCGGATGGGACCCGCTGAGCTGGTGCAGGCGGCGGCCATGGCCCGCCGCTTCTACCTCGAGGGGAAATCCAAGATCCAGATCGCGGAGGAGTTCGGCGTCAGCCGCTTCAAGGTGGCCCGGGTCCTGGAGACCGCCCTCGAACGGGACCTCGTACGAATCGAGATCCGGGTGCCTGCGGAACTGGACGCCGACCGCTCGGACGCGCTCCGCGCCCGGTACGGCCTCCGGCACGCCGTCGTGGTCGAGTCGCCGGCCGAGGCCGAGGAGACGCCCGACCCGGAGAACCTGGGGGAGGTGGCCGCCGACCTGCTCGGCGAACTGGTCGACGAGGGCGACGTGCTGGGGCTGGCCTGGGGCCGCTCCACCATCCACATGGCGGCGGCGCTCGACCGGCTGCCGCCGTGCACGGTCGTGCAGCTGACCGGCGTCTACGACGCCGGAACCGCGGAGCGCGGCTCGGTCGAGGCGGTCCGGCGGGCCGCCCAGGTGTCCGGCGGCGACGCCCATCCCATCTACGCCCCGATGCTGCTGCCCGACGCGGCCACCGCCTCGGCGCTGCGCAACCAGACGGGCATCGCCCGGGCCTTCGAGCACTTCGACAAGGTCACCGTCGCCTGCGTCTCCATCGGCTCCTGGGAGCCGGGCATCTCCACGGTGCACGACATGCTCAGCGACGAGGAGCGCGCGCACTACGCCTCGCTCGGTGTCGCCGCGGAGATGTCCGCGCACCTCTTCGACGCCGAGGGCCGCCGGGTCGGCCGGGACCTGGGCGAGCGGTGCATCACCGTCAAGGCCGAGCAGCTGCGCCGCATCCCCGAGGTCGTCGCGATCGCGGGCGGGCAGCGCAAGGGACCGGCGATCGACGCCGTGCTGCGCTCCGGGCTCGTCACCAGCCTGGTGACGGACACCTCGGCCGCCGATTACCTGATGACCGCGGGCCCGGCCCCGAAGCCCGCGCTCAACCGGGCCGACCCGGACGGGGCCTGACGGATGGCCGGCCGGGCGCACCCGCCGCACGATCCGGCGGGCCGGATCGTGCTCGTCCTCGACCTCGACGGGGTCACGGACAAAGCCGGCCTGATGGACCGCTGCGTCCGCGACCTGGCGTTGCCCGACTGGTTCGGCCGCAACTGGGACGCGCTCGCCGACTGCCTGTCCGACCCCGCCCTGTGGCCCGAGGGGGCCGTGGAGCGGGGTCTGCTGGTCGTCGTGCGCGGCTGGCGCGGCTACGCCGAGGCGCGGCCCGAGGAGTGGCGGGTCGCCGAGGAGATCTTCGCCGAGGCCACGGACCGCGGCCCGGGCCTGTTCGTGACCCTCGGCCTTGGAGCATCCTCCGAAGGGGGCCCTGACCAGCCTGGATGATCCGCCCGGGGTCGAGAGCGCCGGTGTCATGGGACAATGAAGTACGTGCTCTTTCCCCCTGGCCGGCCGGTCCGGGGGTCACCTCTGATCGACTGGGATGTGCAGCACGTGCGTTTCCTCAATGACATCCAGCCCGGGTACGACCTGACGTACGACGACGTCTTCATGGTGCCGAGCCGCTCCTCGGTGGGCTCCCGGCAGGCCGTCGACCTCAGCTCCCCGGACGGCACGGGCACCACCATCCCGCTCGTCGTCGCCAACATGACCGCCATCGCCGGGCGCCGCATGGCCGAGACCGTGGCCCGCCGCGGCGGGCTGGTGGTGATCCCGCAGGACATCCCGATCGACGTGGTCACCGACGTCGTGTCCTGGGTCAAGAGCCGCCACCTGGTGCTGGACACCCCGATCATCCTGTCCCCGCACCAGACCGTCGCCGACGCACTGGGCCTGCTGCCCAAGCGGGCGCACGACGCCGGTGTCGTCGTCGACGACAACCACCGGCCCGTCGGCGTGGTCACCGACGCCGACCTCTCCGGCGTGGACCGCTTCACGCAGCTCTCCGAGGTCATGTCCCGGGACCTGCTGCTGATCGACGCCGACAAGGACCCGGGCGAGGCCTTCGGCGTCCTCGACCACGCCAACCGCCGCTACGCCCCCGCGGTCAACCCCGACGGCACGCTCGCGGGCATCCTGACCCGCAAGGGCGCCCTGCGCGCCACGCTCTACACCCCGGCCACCGACGACCGCGGCCGGCTGCGCGTCGCGGCCGCCGTCGGCATCAACGGCGACGTCGCCGGCAAGGCGAAGCAGCTGCTCGACGCCGGTGTCGACACACTCGTCATCGACACCGCGCACGGCCACCAGGAGTCGATGATCAGCGCCCTGAAGCTGGTGCGCGACCTCGACCCGCAGGTGCCGATCGTCGCGGGCAACGTGGTGGCCGCGGCCGGCGTGCGCGACCTCGTCGAGGCCGGCGCGGACATCGTCAAGGTCGGTGTCGGGCCCGGCGCCATGTGCACCACGCGCATGATGACCGGCGTCGGCCGGCCGCAGTTCTCCGCCGTCCTGGAGTGCGCCGCCGAAGCCAGGAAGTACGGCAAGCACGTCTGGGCCGACGGCGGTGTCCGTCATCCCCGCGACGTGGCCATGGCCCTCGCCGCCGGCGCCTCCAACGTCATGATCGGCTCCTGGTTCGCCGGCACCTACGAGTCCCCGGGCGACCTCCAGCACGACGCCCAGGGCCGTGCCTACAAGGAGTCCTTCGGCATGGCGTCCGCCCGTGCCGTGCGCAACCGCACCTCCGAGGAGTCGGCGTACGACCGGGCCCGCAAGGCGCTGTTCGAGGAGGGCATCTCCACCTCCCGGATGTTCCTCGACCCGGCCCGCCCCGGCGTGGAGGACCTGATCGACTCGATCATCGCGGGCGTCCGCTCCTCCTGCACCTACGCCGGTGCCGGCTCCCTGGAGGAGTTCGCCGAGAAGGCCATCGTCGGCATCCAGAGCGCCGCCGGCTACGCCGAGGGCAAGCCCCTGCACGCCAGCTGGAGCTGACGGCCGGCCACCGCCGGCAATCGGCCCCCGCCGACCCGCCCCCGCGGGACGGCGGGGGCCGTTCCGCGTGCCGGCCGCACCCCACGGCGACCCCGCTGGAGCCCTGCGACGAGGGCCGGGTGCAACAGTCGACAGCCGCCCTGCAACGAACGCTCACCGCGCCCCCGTCAACGCAATGATCTTGCGGGTACGCGCAAGCTTGCTGCATTTCGGCAGCAACGCCGATCCTCGTAGGCTGTCGCCTCGTACGTGGCGTGGCGGGGACTCCGCTCGGTGGGTCCCTGTTCAAGGGTGCCCGCGGTCCCTGCCGCCCTGACCGGCAGCGAAAAGGAGCCAGCGCGTGCTCGACCAAGGCGCACCCCCGCAGAACCCAGGCCAGACAGCCGCCCCCGCGTCCCCCGGCATCGGCGCGCGCCTCATGCGGCGCAAGCCGGTGGAACGCCTGGTCGCGGAGGGTGGACAGGGCGAGGGAGGGTCGCTGCGCCGCTCCCTGGGGCTGTGGCAGCTCACCATGATCAGCATCGGTGCCACCCTGGGCACCGGCATCTTCGTGGTCCTCGGCGAGGCCGTCCCCAAGGCGGGACCGGCCGTCACCCTCTCCTTCGTCATCGCCGGTCTGACCGCCCTGTTCTCGGCCCTGTCCTACGCCGAGCTGGCGGGCACCATCCCCGTCTCGGGCTCCTCCTACTCGTATGCGTACGCAACGATGGGTGAGCTGATCGCCTGGGTCTGCGGCTGGTGCCTGGTGCTGGAGTACGGCGTGTCCGTCGCCGCCGTGGCGGTCGGCTGGGGCGAGTACCTCAACGAGCTGCTCGACGGGACCATAGGCGTCACGATCCCGGCGGCCCTGTCCGCGCCGCCCGGTGACGGCGGCGTGTTCAACCTGCCCGCCCTGATCGTCGTCCTGCTCGCCATGGCGTTCCTGCTGGGCGGCGCCCGCGAGTCCGCCCGCGCCAACACGATCATGGTCGTCGTGAAGATCGGCGCGCTCGTGATGTTCTGCGCGATCGGCGTGCAGGGCTTCCGCTCCGGCAACTACGAGAACTTCATGCCGCTCGGCATGGCCGGGGTCAGCGCCGCCGGTGCCACGCTGTTCTTCTCCTACATCGGCTTCGACGCCGCCTCCACCGCCGGCGAGGAGGCCAAGAACGCCCAGCGCGACCTGCCCCGCGCGATCATGCTGTCCCTCGTCATCGTCACCGCGCTGTACGTCCTGGTCGCGGCCGTCGCCGTCGGCGCCAAGCCCTGGAAGGGCTTCACCGACTCCGAGGCGGCCCTCGCCCAGATCATGCGCGAGGTCACCGGGCAGACCTTCTGGGGCACCCTCCTCGCCTTCTGCGCCGTCATCGCCATCGCCAGCGTGGTGCTGACCGTGCTCTACGGCCAGACCCGCATCCTGTTCGCCATGTCCCGCGACGGACTGGTACCCAGGGTGTTCGCCAGGGTCCACCCGAAGACCGGCACTCCGCGCGCCAACACCCTGATCGTGTCGCTGTTCTGCGGCGTCCTGGCCGCGGCGATCCCGCTCGGTCAGCTCGCCGACGCCACCAGCATCGGCACCCTGTTCGCGTTCGCCCTGGTCAACGTGGCCGTGGTGGTGCTGCGCCGGACCAAGCCGGACCTGCCCCGCACCTTCCGGGTGCCGCTCTCGCCGGTGCTGCCGGCGCTCGGCTTCGGCTTCTGCGTCTGGATGATGGGCAGCCTGTCCACCGTGACCTGGGTGGTCTTCGGTGTCTGGATGGCCGCCGGGCTCGTGTTCTACTTCGTGTACGGCTACCGCCGTTCCCGACTGGCACCATCCGAGAAGTGATCGACCCACAGTGCTGAACGATCTCGACGAACGCATCGTGCACGCCCTCGCCGAGGACGCCCGCCGCTCCTACGCCGACATCGGCTCGCTCGTCGGCCTGTCCGCGCCCGCCGTGAAACGGCGCGTGGACCGGCTGCGGGCGACCGGGGCCATCACCGGTTTCACCGTACGGGTGGACCCGGGCGCCCTCGGCTGGGAGACCGAGGGGTTCGTCGAGATCTACTGCCGCGGCAACACCTCCCCGGAGACCATCCAGCGCGGCCTGGAGCGCTACCAGGAGGTCGTGGCCGCGTCCACCGTCACCGGGGACGCGGACGCGATCGCCCAGGTCTTCGCCTCCGACATGCGTCACTTCGAACGGGTCCTTGAGCGCATCGCCGGGGAGCCGTTCGTCGAGCGCACCAAGTCCGTGCTCGTCCTGTCGCCGCTGCTGCGGCGCTTCTCGTCGGGGTCGCCCACGTAAACGAGGGGCCGATCCGCCGTCCGGCGCCTAGCATCGGTGTCATGACCTGGCGACATTGATCCACCCGCCGTGCCTCCCGGGGACCGCCTCGGCCGCCGTACCTCCGGCGTCCGATCGGTCCTGACGGGAAGGCCCCATGACACCCGCACCCGCGCGCGTGCCCGCACCCGGCGTCCGCCGCCTGACGCGCACGCTGTACGGCTACGCGTTCCTCGACGACTTCGTCCTGCTGTACCCGCTGTACGCGCTGCTGTTCGCCGACACCGGCCTGCCGCTGTGGCAGATCTCCTCCCTGTTCGCCCTGTGGTCCCTGACCTCCGTGGTGCTGGAAGTGCCCTCCGGCGCCTGGGCCGACGCCGTGTCGCGCCGCAGACTGCTGTGGATCGGCCCGCTGCTCACCGCCCTCGGCTTCGCGCTGTGGGTGACCGTCCCCTCGTACGGGGCGTTCGCCGCCGGGTTCGTCCTGTGGGGCGCCGGCGGTGCCCTCGGGTCCGGCGCCCTGGAGGCGCTGGTCTACGACGAACTGGACCACCGGGGCGCCGCGGGCTCCTACGCGCGGGTCATGGGCCGGGCCCGGGCCGCCCGGCTGCTCGGCACGGTGGCCTCCATCGGCCTCGCGGCACCCGTGTTCGACCGGGGCGGCTACGCGGCGGTCGGCGGCGCCGGCGTCCTGGCCTGTGTGCTGGCCGCCGTCACCGCGACCCGCTTCCCGGAGCACCGGCCCCGGCCCGAGGGCGGTGGTGAGGGCTGGGCGGCGACCCTGCGGACCGGGCTCGCCGAGGTCCGCGGGGACCGCGCGGTGCGCGGCGCCCTGCTCCTCGTCCCGGCCGTGGCCGCGGTGTGGGGCGCGCTCGACGAGTACACCCCGCTGCTGGTCCGGGACACCGGCGTCGCCGACGCCACCGTGCCCTGGCTGATCATGCTGATCTGGGCGGGCGTCACCGCCGGCAGCCTGCTGACCGGCCCGGCCGAGCGCCTCGGCCGGGCCGGGCTCGCCGCCCTGCTCGCGGGCGGCGCCCTCGCCCTGGCCGTGGGCGCCGCGGCCCGGTCGCTCGCCGGGATCGCCCTGGTCGCCGTGGCCTTCGCGGCCTTCCAGCTGGCGGAGGTGCTCGCCGACGTCCGGCTCCAGCACCGGATCGCCGAGTCTTGCCGGGCCACGGTCACCTCCGTCGCGGGGCTGGGCACCGAACTGGCCACGATCGCCACGTTCGGCGGTTACGCCCTGCTGGGCACGGAGCTGGCGCACGGCACCGTCTTCGCGGTCCTGGCGATTTCCTACCTGGTGACGGCCCTGGCGCTGGTCAGAGCTCGGGCTGCCACGGCACGACCGTGAAGTCCCCCGTCCCCTTCCTGACCTTCTCGAACGGGGCGGAGCTGACGCACTTGGGCGGCTCCTCGCCCTCGCCGGGACGGCCGGTGGCGGCCCAGCTGTACCCCAGCCGGTCGTGGCGGCCGAGATCGTGGACGGTGACGCCGACCCGCTTGCCCTCGGCGCCCGGCAGGTCCGACTCGGTGACGACACCGGAGACGACGGCCACCGTGCCGCCGGTGACCAGGCAGTCCACCTGCACCTCGGCCCGGGCCCCGAAGCCGTCGAGGTAGTGGCTGAACGTGAAGGTGCCGGTGGCCTTCGCCGGGTCGGCCTTGTCCTTCGCGGCCAGGTGCGCGTCGAACGTGAACGTGATGTCGTCCCCGGCCGAGCGGTACAGCTTCGCGGTGCCGGTGAGCGCGGCGGCCTCACGCTGCCGGGGCGTGCCGGAGGCCGTCGCGGCCGAGGCCGCCCCGGCGGTGAACAGCAGCGCGGAACCCAGCACGGCGATCTTCGTACGGCGCTTCATCGCGGTCCTTTCCCCAGGTCGTGCGGACGGTCCTCACTCTTCCGGTCCGCGGCGGCCGGGACATCGCGCTCGGGGCGGACCCCGTCTCCGCCGGGCGGCGGAGGAGCCGGGACGCACCCGGGCTCCCGGGACCACCCGGGCTGCGCCCCGGGTCGCGCAACGAATCGCCGCCCGGCCCCCGGCGCACGCAACGAACCGTTCACCAGCGCGCAACGGCTCCTTCTTGTCCCCCCTGGTCAGCCGCCCGTACCGTCTACGTGGCCCCTCCAACGACTTCGTGGGCCCTCCGACCACCTTCCGTCCGGTGAGGAACACGCATGCGCACCGCCCTGCTCCAGAGCTCCGGCCGCCCCGGCTCCACCGTCGAGAACCTCAAGGTCCTCGACGAGGCCGCGGGCCGGGCCGCCGCCGCGGGCGCCGGGCTGCTCGTCACGGCGGAGATGTTCCTGACCGGCTACGCGATCGGCGACGACATCGGCCGGCTCGCCGAACCCGCCGACGGCGACTGCGCGGACGCGATCGCCGAGATCGCCACGAACCACGGCCTGGCGATCGCCTACGGCTACCCCGAGCGGGCGGGCGACACGGTGTTCAACTCCGCCCAGCTGATCTCCGCCGACGGCACCCGGCTCGCGAACTACCGCAAGACCCACCTCTTCGGCTGCTTCGAGCGCGACCACTTCACCCCCGGCGACCAGCCGGTCGTCCAGGCCGAGATCGACGGCGTGCGCGTCGGCATCCTGATCTGCTACGACGTGGAGTTCCCGGAGAACGTCCGCGCCCACGCCCTGGCCGGCACCGACCTGCTGATCGTCCCGACCGCGCAGATGCACCCGTTCCAGTTCGTCGCCGAGTCGATGATCCCGGTGCGGGCCTTCGAGAACCAGATGTACGTCGCCTACGTCAACCGGGTCGGCCGGGAGGGCGAGTTCGAGTTCGTGGGCCTGTCCACGCTGGCCGGCCCCGACGGGATCGCCCGCACCCGGGCCGGCCGCGGTGAGGACCTCGTCCTCGCCGACGTCGACCCCGCCTTCGTGGCCGCCTCGCGCGAGGCCAACCCGTATCTGAGCGACCGGCGGCCCGGCCTGTACCGGCCGCTCGTCTGACAACTCCCCCTGAACCGTTCGTTCGTACCCGTGCAAGGAGTCCGTACCCCATGACGTCCACCGTGCCCAACGCCGTCGAGCACGCAGACGCGCAGCAGCCGCCGATCACCATGTTCGGCCCGGACTTCCCGTACGCCTACGACGACTTCCTCGCCCACCCGGCCGGTCTCGGGCAGATACCCGCGACCGAGCACGGCACGGAGGTCGCGGTCATCGGCGGCGGGCTGTCCGGCATCGTCGCCGCGTACGAGCTGATGAAGATGGGTCTCAAGCCGGTCGTGTACGAGGCCGACCAGATCGGCGGGCGGCTGCGCACCGTGGGCTTCGAGGGGTGCGACGAGTCCCTCACCGCCGAGATGGGCGCCATGCGCTTCCCGCCGTCCTCGACGGCCCTGCAGCACTACATCGACCTCGTCGGCCTGCAGACGCGTCCGTTCCCCAACCCCCTGGCCGAGGCGACCCCCTCGACCGTCGTCGACCTCAAGGGCGAGTCGCACTACGCCCAGACCATCGACGACCTGCCGCAGGTCTACCGGGACGTCGCCGAGGCCTGGGGCCGGTGCCTGGAGGAGGGCGCCGACTTCTCCGACATGAACCGGGCCCTGCGCGAGCGGGACGTGCCGCGCATCCGCGAGATCTGGTCCAAGCTGGTCGAGAAGCTCGACAACCAGACCTTCTACGGCTTCCTGTGCGAATCCGAGGCGTTCAAGTCCTTCCGGCACCGGGAGATCTTCGGCCAGGTCGGCTTCGGCACCGGCGGCTGGGACACCGACTTCCCCAACTCCATCCTGGAGATCCTCCGCGTCGTCTACACCGAGGCCGACGACCACCACCGCGGCATCGTGGGCGGCTCCCAGCAGCTGCCGCTGCGCCTGTGGGAGCGCGAGCCGCAGAAGATCGTCCACTGGCCGCTCGGCACCTCGCTCGCGACCCTGCACGCGGGCGGCGAGCCGCGCCCGGCCGTCACCCGGCTGCACCGCACGGCCGGCAACCGGATCACGGTGACGGACGCCCGCGGCGACATCCGCACCTACAAGGCGGCGATCTTCACCGCACAGTCCTGGATGCTGCTGTCGAAGATCCAGTGCGACGACTCGCTCTTCCCGATCGACCACTGGACCGCGATCGAGCGCACCCACTACATGGAGAGCTCCAAGCTGTTCGTGCCGGTGGACCGCCCGTTCTGGCTGGACAAGGACGAGGAGACCGGCCGGGACGTCATGTCGATGACGCTCACCGACCGCATGACCCGCGGCACGTACCTGCTGGACGACGGCCCGGACAAGCCCGCCGTCATCTGCCTGTCGTACACCTGGTGCGACGACAGCCTGAAGTGGCTGCCGCTGTCCGCGAACGAGCGGATGGAGGTCATGCTGAAGTCGCTCGGCGAGATCTATCCCAAGGTCGACATCCGCAAGCACATCATCGGCAACCCGGTGACGGTCTCCTGGGAGAACGAGCCCTACTTCATGGGCGCGTTCAAGGCCAACCTGCCCGGCCACTACCGCTACCAGCGGCGCCTGTTCACGCACTTCATGCAGGACCGGCTGCCGGAGGACAAGCGGGGCATCTTCCTCGCCGGCGACGACATCTCCTGGACGGCCGGCTGGGCCGAGGGCGCGATCCAGACCGCCCTCAACGCGGTCTGGGGCGTCATGCACCACCTCGGCGGCGCGACCGACCCGACCAACCCGGGCCCCGGCGACCTCTACGACGAGATCGCGCCGGTGGAACTGCCGGAGGACTAGCACCACCTCGCGGGCTGGGACAGAGGCGTGAGCAGCATGCGGCCCGCGAAGCCCACCGCCGTGTCCAGGCGGTCGGTGAACTCCTCGGCGACGTCGGGGAGTTCACGCAGGGCCCACAGTGCGCGGGCCGCCGTCCAGGTGGCGTCCCGTGCCCGCTCCAGGCTCCAGGAGCCGAGCAGGTGCGTCAGCGGATCGGCGATCTGCAGGAGGTCGGGGCCCGGCATCAGGTCCTCGCGGATGCGTTCCTCCAGCGAGACGAGGAGATCGCCCACCGCGTCGAACTCGTCCTCCAGCTCGGCCGGGGCGCAGCCGAGCGCACGGCAGGTGTCCACGACGGCCAGGGCGAGGTCGTGGCCGATGTGCGCGTTGATGCCCGCCAGCGCGAACTGCAGCGGCCGCACCCCGGGATGGCGGCGGAGCTGGAACAGCGGCCGCCAGCAGGCCGGTGGACGCCGCTCGTCCAGGACCGCCTCGACGGCGTCGAGATACCGCCGCGCGAACCGCACGTCCAGCGTGACCGCCGCGTACGGGTCGGCGAACCGCCCGGTGTCGACGTACCGGTCCACCTCCTGTGTCACGGCGAGGTAGACGCGGTTGAAGACCGCCACGCCGTCGCGCGGGTGCAGGGCCGCGTCGAGGGCGCGCATCCGGTGGATGACTCCGTCGACCGGTGTGTCCACGGCTGGGGGGAGTGGTTCGCATCGTGGCATGCGGGCAGAGTCCCAGTTCCGGGCCCGCGGCAGTGCCGGCGGGCCCGGCGCTTCCCCGAAACGGGGGAACGCGGCCCGCCGTGGGGCGAGGCGGACCCGTCCCGTGTCATGCTCGCGCGCGCCGACGCCCGGCGCATGCCGCGCGGCGCCCGGCCCCCGGCGCCAGCGCCCGACCCCCGGCGCCCGCCCCCGCCGGCCGCGGTACCGCCTGCGGCCGGGTACGCCTACGACTTGGCGTCGCCGTAGGAGGACGTGCCCTCGTCGAGCAGGGGCTGCTGCGTCTTCAGGTGGGCCGGGGCGAAGGCCCGCAGGGCGTGGTAGCCGGTGATGACGACCAGTGTGCCGAGCGCGATGCCGCTCAGCGAGAAGGTGTCCGTGAACTTCAGCGACACGTTGCCGACGCCGATGATGATGCCCGCCGCGGCGGGGACGAGGTTCAGCGGATTGCGCAGATCCACCTCGGCGTTGATCCAGATCTGCGCGCCGAGCAGGCCGATCATGCCGTAGAGGATCACGGTGATGCCGCCGAGCACCCCGCCCGGGATCGCCGCCACGACCGCGCCGAACTTCGGGCAGAGGCCGAACAGCAGGGCGAAGCCGGCGGCGGCCCAGTAGGCCGCCGTGGAGTAGACGCGGGTCGCCGCCATCACGCCGATGTTCTCGGAGTACGTGGTGTTGGGGGGGCCGCCGACCGCGGTCGACAGCATCGAGCCGACGCCGTCGGCGGCGATCGCCGTGCCGAGCTTGTCGTCCAGCGGGTCGCCGGTCATCTCGCCGACCGCCTTCACGTGCCCGGCGTTCTCGGCGACCAGGGCGATGACGACCGGCAGCGCGACCAGGATCGCCGACCACTCGAAGGACGGGCCGTGCAGCGTCGGCAGCCCGATCCAGTCGGCCTGGCCCACGCCGGACAGGTCCAGCCGCCAGTGGTCGGTGACCTTGCCGCTCGCGTCCACCGAGTGGATCCTGCCGAACACCAGGTCGAAGATCCAGGAGATGCCGTACCCGAAGACCAGCCCGAGGAAGATCGCGACGCGCGACCAGAATCCGCGCAGACAGACGACCGCCAGACCGGTGAACAGCATGACCAGCAGCGCCGTCCACTGGTCCTGCGGCCAGTACGTCGACGCCGTCACGGGGGCCAGGTTGAAGCCGATCAGCATCACCACCGCGCCGGTGACGATCGGCGGCATCGCGGCGTGGATGATCCGCGCCCCGAACCGCCGCACGGCGAGCCCCACCAGGAACAGCGCGGCCCCGACGACGAACACCGCGCCGGTGACGGTGGCGCTGCTGCCGCCCTGCGCGCGGATCACCGCCGCCACACCGACGAAGGACAGCGAACACCCCAGGTAGCTGGGCACGCGTCCCCGGGTGGCCAGCAGGAACACCACGGTCGCGACGCCCGACATCATGATCGCGAGGTTGGGGTCCAGACCCATCAGGACCGGCGCCACGAACGACGCCCCGAACATGGCCACCACGTGCTGGGCGCCCAGCCCGGCCGTGCGGGGCCAGGAGAGCCGTTCGTCGGGGCGGACCACGGCGCCGGGCGCCGGTACTTTGCCGTCGCCGTGCAGTTTCCAGCGGACGCCGAGATCCATGGTGCGGTTTCGCTTTCGTCGTGCGTGCGAGTGTCCGGACCATTGTCGGGGTGCGCCGGGAGCGGTCGTGACCGGGGCCGACCCGGAGGGTCCGTCCCGGCCCGCGCCGGCTCAGGGGCGCGGGTCCGGCACCGCCGTCTCCCGCGGCCCGACCTTGGTCCGCTCACCGGGGCGCAGCACCCCCGCGAACGCCACCAGCCCGCAGGACAGGGCCGTCACCAGGCAGAACGACACCATCAGGCTGGTCGCCTGGGCCAGCATGCCGATCGCGCTCGGCGCGATCAGTCCGGAGGTGTAGGTGATGGTCGCGACACCCGCGATGGCCAGGCTCGGGTTGGAGCCGCTGCGGCCCGCCGCCGCGAAGCACAGCGGTACGACGACGGCGATGCCCAGGCCCATCAGCGCGAACCCGCTCATCGCCACCGCCGGATGGTCCGCGACCACGATCAGCACCCCGCCCAGTACGGCGAACACCCCGCTCGCCCGCACCGTGCGCACCGCCCCGAAGCGGTCCACGATCTTGTCGCCCGCGATGCGGGCCAGCGCCATGGTGAGCGTGAAGCCGGTGGTGCACGCGGCGGCCAGGCCGGCCGAGGTCTCCAGCTGCTCCCGCAGGTACACCGCCGACCAGTCCAGGCTCGCGCCCTCCGCGAACACCGCGCAGAAGCCGATCGCGCCGATGAGCAGCGCCGAGCGGGGCGGCAGGGCGAACCTCGGCGGCGGCTCCTCGTCCTCCGCCGGCTGCAGGTCGAGCACCCACTGGCAGCTCAGCACACCGACGGCCGTGAGGACCGCGGCGGCCAGGGCGTGGTGCAGCCGGGCGTCGGAGCCGAGGTGCGCGGCGAGCGTGCCGGCCGCCGAGCCCACCAGGGCGCCCGCGCTCCACATGCCGTGCAGCCCGGACATGATGGACCGGCCGAGACGGTTCTCGACCTCGACGCCCAGCGCGTTCATCGCCACGTCGGCCATGCCCGCCGTCGCGCCGTACACGAACAGGGCGAGGCACAGCGTCAGCAGGTTCGGGGCGAGGGAGGGCAGGACCAGCGCCATCGTCCACAGGGCGATCAGGCCGCGCAGCGCGTTCCGGGCGCCGAAGCGGTGACTGATGCTGCCGGCCAGCGGCATCGCGACGGAGGCGCCGAGCGCGGGGAAGGCCAGCGCGATGCCCAACTGCCCGGTGCTCACGTCGGCGTGGTCCTGGATCCACGGCACGCGGGTGGCGAACGAACCGGTGACGGCGCCGTGCACGGCGAAGACCGCGGCCACGGCGTACCGGGACCGCTTCACCTCGTGCAGTTCGTCGACCACGTTGCCCATGCTGCGGTCCCCCTCCGGCTCTCCGCCGTGCTCGTCTCGTGGAGGCGCAAACTATCAGGAACCCTGCCTGATAATAAGAGGGGTTTCCGGCGCACCCCGGCCGACGGCCGCCGCCGATCTGGGAGGATCCCCGGCATGCCCGCATCCCCGAGCACCGCCCGGGCCATCAACGACCGGCTCGCCCTGCGTCTGCTGCAGCAGGAAGGCCCGTTGACGGCAGGGCAGTTGAAGCAGCTGACCGGCCTGTCCCGGCCGACCGTCGCCGACCTCGTCGAACGCCTCACCGCAGCCGGGCTGATCGCCGTCGTGGGCGAGGCGGGGGAGCAGCGCCGCGGACCCAACGCCAGGGTGTACGGCATCGTCGCCGACCGGGCCCACCTGGCCGCGCTCGACGTCCGCACCGAGGGCGTCGCCGTGACGGTCGCGGACCTTCTCGGGCGGGTGCTGGCCGAGGCGTCGGTGCCGATCGGAGGCGACACGGGGACGGGGCCCGCCGTGGAGCAGGCCGTCTCGCTGGTGGAGCGCGTGGTGAAGGAGGCCGGCGCGGACCGGCTGCACACCGTCGGGATCGGCGCGCCCGGTCTGATCGACCCGTCCGGCGGCGAACTGCGGAACTCCACCGGGCTGCCGGCGTGGCACCGGCGGCTGGCCGCCGCCCTCAAGGAGCGGCTGCCCGAGACCCGCGTCAGCGTGGAGAACGAGACCAACCTCGCGGCCCTGGCCGAGCAGCGCGACGGCGCCGCCCGGGACCGGGACACCTTCGTCCTGCTCTGGCTGGGCCACGGGACGGGCGCGGCGGTGGTCCTGGACGGCGCCCTGCGCCGCGGTGCCTCCGGCGGCACCGGTGAGATCGGCTTCCTGCCCGTCCCGGGCACGAGCGCGCTGCCGTCGTCGACGGACTGCGAGGGCGGTTTCCACTCCCTGGTCGCTTCGGCGGCCGTGCTGCGGCTTGCGGCGGAGCACGGGGTCCGGCCCGAACCCGGGCGGGAGGAACCCGTGGTGGGGGCCGTGCGGGCGGCGGCGGACCTGGTGCGCGCGGCGGTGGAGCGCGTCCGGGGGGACCACCCCGGGGCCGGGTGTGCGGTCGCCCCGGCGAAGTCCGGCCCGGATCCGTCCGCCCGGTTCCTCGACGCCCTCGCCGGCCGGGTCGCCGTCGGAGCGGCCTCCGTCGTGGCGATCCTGGACCCCGGCTGCGTGGTGCTGGGCGGTGAGATCGGCCAGGCCGGCGGTGAGGTCCTCGCCGCCCGCGTGCAGGACCGCCTCGCCCGGATGACACCACTGCCGACCGAGGTCCGGCCGACCACGCTGGGCGGCGGCGCGGTCCTGCGCGGCGCCCTCCTGACGGCCCGGGACCGCGCCCAGGAGGAACTGTTCGCACCGGGTGGGCGGCCGAGCCGGCCCGCAGCGGACCGATAGGGGCGACGGGGGGCGGGCCACACTGCCGTTCAGTCCCTCCGGACGTCCGGCGCTCCCGTGCGGAGCGCCCTCGTCGCCAGGACAGGACTGCACCCCATCGGATGTGACATGCGCGCCCGGCAAGAGGGCGTTGGGAAGGCCCGACGGCGGGCAAGGGCCGTCGTCACCGCCGCCGGGCCGGTTCGTGGGGGTGCACCGACCGTGCGACGACCCTAGAAAGGACTAGACCATTGCGTCAATAGGTCGGACCGGCTGGTCGGGCGAGCGGCGGCAGCGGGCGCGGGAGTTGCGGCGTTCGTCGCACTGAGGAAGGGAGGCGGCACGGCCTGTGAGGCAGCCCACACTTCTCGCCTCTCTGCACGCCGATCGGTCGTGGCACACTGGCCCTGTATCAACAGCAGCGCACTCCGGGGTCGGTGAAAGTCCGAACCGGCGGTTACAGTCCGCGACCCGGTCGCCTCCAGCGGCCGGTTGACCAGGTGAAATTCCTGGACCGACGGTTAAAGTCCGGATGGGAGGCAGTGCGCGGCGAGCGGGCATCCGTGCGCGCCGCCCGAGAAGTCCGTCCTGAGGGCGGACTCCGTCCGGCGTCGTCCCCGGTGTTCCGTTCGTGTCATCTGTCGTCATCGACAGCCCCGGAGTCCGTGCCCGAAGAGGCAGGAGGACCCGGGAAGTGTTCACCGGAATCGTCGAAGAGCTGGGCGAGGTCACCGCCGTCGAGACCCTCGACGACGCCTGTCGCTTCCGCCTGCGCGGCCCCCTCGTCACCCGAGACGCCAAACACGGGGACTCCATCGCCGTCAACGGCGTCTGCCTCACGGTCGTGGACCACGAGGGCGACGAGTTCACCGCCGACGTCATGGCCGAGACCCTGAACCGCTCCAGCCTCGGCGCCCTGCGGGCCGGCTCCCGCGTCAACCTCGAACGCCCCATGGCCGTCGGCGACCGTCTCGGCGGGCACATCGTCCAGGGCCACGTCGACGGCACCGGCGAGATCCTGGAGCGCAGGCCCTCGGAGAACTGGGAGATCGTGAAGATCTCCCTGCCCGCGGACCTCACCCGGTACGTCGTCGAGAAGGGCTCCATCACCGTCGACGGCGTCAGCCTGACCGTCGTCGACGCCGGACCCGACCACTTCACGGTCAGCCTCATCCCGACCACCCTCGACCTGACCACGCTCGGCCACAAGCAGCCCGGGGATCCGGTCAACCTCGAAGTGGACGTCATCGCCAAGTACGTCGAGCGCATGCTGGGCGACCGCGCGCAGGGGGCGACCCGGTGAACACGCTGAACTCCGAGGCCTTCACCCTCTTCGGCCAGCACATCAAGTGGGCCGACATGATCGGCAACCTCTTCGGCCTCGCCGCCCTCGCCCTCGGCTGGCGGCGCTCCATCTGGACCTGGCCCGTGCAGTTCCTGGCCGGCCTCATCCTCTTCGGCGCCTTCTTCGGCCACCTCACCGGAAGCGCGGGCAAGCAGGCGGTCGTCATGGTCGTCGCCCTGTACGGCTGGTGGCAGTGGCAGCGCGGCGAGGGCCGGGGCGAGGACGGCCACATCGCCGTCCGGTTCGCCACCTGGCGCGAACGCGCCGCGATGGCCGCCGCGGCCGCCGCCGGCACGGTCGCGGTGGCCCTGCTGTTCACGGCGTACCCGAAGCTGTCCTGGGACCCCTGGCCGGACGCCTACATCTTCGTCGGCACCGTCGTCGCCATGTACGCCCAGGCCCGCGGCATGGTCGAGTTCTGGTTCGCCTGGCTGCTCGTCGACCTCGTCGGCGTGCCCCTCAACTTCGCCAACGGCTACGCCTTCTCCGGCTTCGTCTACGTCATCTACGGCGCGCTCGTCCTGTGGGGCATGCGCGACTGGTGGCTGCGCTCGCGCAAAGCCGCGCGGCCCACCCTGGAAGGAGCGCCGGCATGAGCACGGCACCGATCCTGTACAGCGCCGACGGCGAGTTCGAGGACCTCGCGCTCGACCCCGTCGAACAGGCCGTCGCCGACATCGCCGCCGGCCGCCCCGTCGTGGTCGTCGACGACGAGGACCGGGAGAACGAGGGCGACCTCGTCATCGCCGCCGAGAAGGCGACGCCCGAGATCGTCGCCTTCATGATGAGCGAGTGCCGCGGCCTGATCTGCGCCCCCATGGAGGGCGACGAACTCGACCGGCTCCAGCTGCCGCAGATGGTCGAGGACAACACCGAGTCGATGAAGACCGCCTTCACGGTCTCCGTCGACGCCTGCGCCGCCCACGGCGTGAGCACCGGCATCTCCGCCGCCGACCGCGCCACCACCCTCCGGCTGCTCGCCGACGGCGTGTCCGGGCCCGGCGACTTCGTCCGCCCCGGCCACATCTTCCCGCTGCGCGCACGGTCCGGCGGCGTCCTGACCCGCAACGGCCACACCGAGGCCGCCGTCGACCTGGCCCGCCTCGCGGGCCTGCGCCCGGCCGGCGCCATCGTCGAGATCGCCGGCGAGGACGGGCGCATGCTGCGCCTGCCCGAGCTGGTCCCCTTCGCCCGCAAGCACGGCCTGACGATCATCTCCATCGAGGACCTGATCGCCTACCGCCGCAGCAGCGAGCCCACCGTCCGCCGGGAGGCCACGACCCGGCTGCCCACGGCCCACGGCACCTTCACGGCGCACGGCTACCGCTCCACCGCGGACGGCGTCGAGCACGTCGCCCTCGTGCACGGCGAGATCGGCGACGGTCAGGACGTCCTCGTCCGCGTCCACTCCGAATGCCTCACCGGCGACGTCTTCGGCTCGGCCCGCTGCGACTGCGGACCCCAGCTCGACGCCTCGCTGGCCCGCATCCAGCAGGAGGGCCGCGGCGTGGTGGTCTACCTGCGCGGGCACGAGGGCCGCGGCATCGGCCTGATGTCCAAGCTGCGCGCCTACGAGCTGCAGGAGCGCGGCCGCGACACCCTCGACGCCAACCTCGAACTGGGCCTGCCCGCCGACGCCAGGGACTACGGCGCGGGTGCGCAGGTACTCGCCGACCTCGGCGTGCGCAGCGTCCGGCTGCTGACCAACAACCCCGACAAGACCGACGCCCTCACCCGGCACGGCATCGTCGTCAAGGCGCGCGTGCCGATGCCGGTCAGCGCCGGCGAGCACAACCTCCGCTACCTGCGCACCAAGCGGGACCGGATGGGCCACGACCTGCCCTGGCTCGACACGACCACCGTGCCGGCCTGCGGCAACCAGTAACAGAGCACACAGGGAGAGACGTGAGCGGCAAGGGTGCACCGGAACTGTCCGTACGCAATGTGGGTGACCTGCGGGTCGCCGTCATCGCGGCGCAGTGGCACGAGAAGGTGATGGACGGCCTGGTGGACGGCGCCCTGCGCGCCCTGCACGACCTGGGCATCGACGAACCGACCCTGCTCAGGGTCCCCGGCAGCTGGGAGCTCCCGGTCGTGGCCAAGGTCCTCGCGGGCCGCGGCTACGACGCGATCGTCGCCCTCGGCGTCGTCATCCGCGGCGGGACGCCCCACTTCGACTATGTGTGCCAGGGCGTGACCCAGGGCCTCACCCAGGTGTCCGTCGACACGGGCGTCCCCGTCGGCTTCGGCGTGCTCACCTGCGACACCGAGGAACAGGCCCTCGACCGCGCCGGGATCGAGGGATCCAGCGAGGACAAGGGGCACGAGGCGGTGACGGCCGCGGTGGCCACCGCGGCCACCCTGCGTTCAGTATCCGAACCCTGGCGCTGACGAAGGGCACCTGTGGCATAGGCTGAGCGTCACCATGTCCAAGAAGACGTTCGAGGAGCTCTTCACCGAGCTCCAGCACAAGGCCGCCCACGGCGACCCCGCCTCCTCCCGCACCGCCGAGCTCGTCGGGAAGGGCGTCCACGCCATCGGCAAGAAGGTCGTCGAGGAGGCCGCCGAGGTGTGGATGGCCGCCGAGTACGAGGGCAAGGAGGCGGCCGCCGAGGAGATCTCGCAGCTGCTGTACCACGTCCAGGTGATGATGGTCGCCCGCGGCATCTCCCTCGACGACGTCTACGCCCACCTGTAAGCCGCGTTCCGTTCCCGCACCACACCCACGCAAAGGAAGCCGACCTCATGCTGCGCATCGCCGTCCCCAACAAGGGTTCCCTCTCAGGCCCTGCGGCGGAGATGCTGCATGAGGCCGGCTACCGGCAGCGCCGCGAGTCCAAGGAGCTGCGGATCGTCGACCCGGCCAACGAGGTCGAGTTCTTCTACCTCCGGCCCCGCGACATCGCCCTCTACGTCGCCTCCGGCCAGCTGGACATCGGCCTGACCGGCCGGGACCTGCTGATCGACTCCGGCGCCGACGCCGAGGAGATCCTCCCCCTCGGCTTCGCCCGCTCCACCTTCCACTACGCGGCCAAGCCCGGCACCATGAGCGGCCTGGCCGACCTGGCCGGCAAGACCGTCGCCACCTCCTACGAGGGGATCGTCGCCGGCCACCTCGCCGAGCACGGCATCGACGCCTCCGTCGTCCACCTCGACGGCGCCGTCGAGACCGCGATCCAGCTCGGCGTCGCCCAGGTCATCGCCGACGTCGTCGAGACCGGCACCTCGCTGCGCAACGCGGGCCTGGAGATCGCCGGCGAGCCGATCATGCAGTCCGAGGCCGTGGTGATCCGCCGCACCGGCGCGGACCCCGACGACCCCAAGGTCCAGCAGTTCCTGCGCCGCCTCCAGGGCGTCCTGGTCGCCCGGACCTACGTGATGATGGACTACGACTGCCGCGTCGAGCAGCTGGAGAAGGCCGTCGCCCTCACCCCGGGCCTGGAGTCGCCGACCGTGTCCCCGCTGCACAACGAGGGCTGGGTCGCCGTCCGGGCCATGGTCCCCGCCAAGGAGGCCCAGCGGGTCATGGACGACCTGTACGACATCGGCGCCCGGGCCATCCTGACCACGGCCATCCACGCCTGCCGTCTGTGAGGGGTGAACCTCCGTGTCCGAGCTTCCCGCCCTCCCCGTCACCTTCCGGCCGGGCAGCACCCGCGCGGTGCTGCTCACCGCCGCGGTCGCGATCTTCGTGGTGATCACGGCCGTCGCGATGATGCTGGAGCAGCTCAGCCCCGCCGAGCGCCTCAGCTTCGTCGTCACCGCCCTGCTGCTGGACGCCGTCCTGCTCCTGCTGGCGCGGCCCAAGGTCGTCGCCGACGAGGACGGCGTCACCGTGGTGAACCTCACGAACAAGCGCCGGCTGGAGTGGGCCGAGATCCTCCAGGTGACCCTCCGGCCGGGCGACGCCTGGGTGTTCCTCAACCTCAGCGACGGCACCAGCCTGCCCGCCCTCGGCATCCAGCCGGGGCTGGCCCGGCAGCGCGCCATCGCCGACGCCCGTGCCCTGCGGGCGCTGGTGGAGGCCCGTTCCACCGCGGACGGCGAACCGCACCGGAGCTGAACCGGAGCAGATCCGGATGATGGTCACGCCGGTCGCCACTGCCGCACCGGCCCGTGTCTTGATTAATCTGGTGGCGGAGGCGCGACGGACGCGCCTTCGCCCCTGCTGCCCCGACCGGTGCGCAGAGGGCTCCTGCTAACCGAGGAGTGACTCCCTCCGGCGATGGACGGATCGTCCTGCAGTACCTGCGCCGCCCCCTGCCGACATAGCGCGGACCGCGTCCGCGACCGTGCCCGGGCGGCGGCATCATGACCACCCCCCTGCTGCTCCTGGCAGCCGCGTTCCTGCTGATTCTCGCCAACGGATTCTTCGTGGCGGCCGAGTTCGGGCTCGTCACGGTCGAACGGCCCGAGGCCGAGAAGGCCGCCGCCGAAGGCGACCGGCGCGCCCACCGCGTCGTCGAATCACTCAAGGAACTGTCCTTCCAGCTGTCCGGCACCCAGCTCGGCATCACCATCACCTCCCTCGTCGTCGGCATGCTCGCCGAGCCGGCGCTGGCCGAGCTGCTGCACGGGCCGTTCACCTCGATCGGCATCCCCGAGGGAGCCGTCTCCGGGGTCACGGTCGTCGTCGGCATGCTGCTGGCCTCCGCCGTGCAGATGGTGATCGGCGAGCTGCTGCCCAAGAACTGGGCGGTGTCCCGGCCGCTGCAGGTCGCGCGTTTCGTCGCGGGACCGCAAGCCGTCTTCGCCCGCCTCTTCCGGCCCGTCATCGCCGCGCTCAACGCCGTGGCGAACCGGCTGGTGCGGGCCATGGGCGTCGAGCCCGCCGAGGAGCTGGCCTCCGCCCGCACCCCCGGCGAGCTCGTCTCCCTCGCCCGCCACTCGGCGCGGGCCGGTGCCCTGGAGCAGGACACCGCCGACCTGTTCGTGCGGACCCTGTCCCTGGGCGAGCTGACCGCACAGCACGTGATGACACCGCGGGTGAAGGTGAGCGCCCTGCAGTCCTCGGCCACCGCCGAGGACGTGGTCAACCTGACCCGCGCCACCGGCCTGTCCCGTTTCCCCGTCTACCGCGAACGCATCGACGAGGTCGTCGGCATGGTCCACCTCAAGGACGCCCTGGCCGTCGGCGTCCAGGACCGCCTGCGCACCCCCGTCGGACGCATCGCCCGGCCGGCGCTGCTCGTCCCCGAGACGCTGCCGGTCCGGCCGCTGCTGACGCGGCTGCGCAGCGAGCAGCCCATCGCGGTCGTCGTCGACGAGTACGGCGGCACCGCCGGCGTCGTCACGCTGGAGGACATCGTCGAGGAGATCGTCGGTGAGGTCCGCGACGAGCACGACGGGCACGACCTGCCGGAACTGGCCTCCGCGCCCCCCGAGGACGGCAGGCCCGCCTGGGACGCCGACGGCAGCTGCCGGGTCGACGTCCTGCGGCGCATCGGCCTCGACGTGCCCGAGGGCCCCTACGAGACGGTCGCGGGCCTGGTCGCCGACCTGCTGGGCCGGATCCCGGCCGTCGGCGACAGGGCGGAGCTGCCGGGCTGGCGGCTGTCGGTGCGCCAGGTCGGCCACTACCGCGCCGAGCGGGTGCGACTGGTGCGAACCGCTCCCGTCGTCGTGGCGGAGGCCGTCCGATGAGCGTGTTCCAACTGGCCTTCGCCGGCCTCCTCGTGCTCGCCAACGGCTTCTTCGTCGGCGCCGAGTTCGCGCTCGTCTCCGTGCGGCGCAGCCAGATCGAACCGCTCGGCACCGCCCGCTCCCGGCAGGTCCTGCACGGCCTGGAGCGGCTGCCGCAGATGATGGCGGCGGCCCAGTTCGGCATCACGATCTGCTCCCTCACCCTGGGCGCGGTCGCCGAACCGACGGTGGCGCACCTGCTGGAGCCGGTCTTCGCGTGGATCCACCTGCCGCACGCGATGATCCACCCGCTCGGGTACGTCATCGCCCTGGCGACGGTCGTCTTCTTCCACCTCGTCATCGGCGAGATGGTCCCGAAGAACCTGGCCATGGCGGCCCCCGAGAAGGCCGCACTGTGGCTCAGCCCCGGCCTGGTGTGGTTCGCCCGCTTCTGCAGGCCCGTCACCTTCGCCCTCGGCGCCTGCTCGCAGGGCATCCTGCGGCTCTTCCGCGTCGAACCCAGGGACGAGGTCGAGGCCGTCTTCACCAGCGAGCAGCTCAACCGGCTGGTGGAGGACGCCGGCCAGGCCGGCCTGCTCGACCCGGAGGAGGCCGAGCGCCTGGAGGACGCCCTGGAACTGGGCACCCGCCCGGTGACGGACGTCCTGCTCCGGCGTGAGTCCCTGGTGACGGTCAGCCCGTCGGTGACGCCCGGCCGCATCGTCGAGCTCACGGCCCGCACCGGCTACTCCCGGTTCCCGGTCGCCGCGGACAGCGGTGCCTTCATGGGCTACCTGCACGTCAAGGACGTCCTCGACCTGGAGGACTCCGACCGGGCCGTGCCGCAGCAGCTGTGGCGGCCCATGACGACCCTGCGGCCGGAACTGCCGCTGGACGACGCCCTGACGGTGATGCGCCGGGCGGCGACCCACCTGGCCCAGGTGACCGACAAGTCGGGCCGGGTCCTGGGCCTGGTCGCCCTGGAGGACGTGCTGGAACTGCTCGTGGGGGAGGTGCGCGACCCCGCCCACCGCCAGGTGCGCGAGGTCCGGCTGACCGAGCCCAGGTCGGGCGAGGAGGTCCTGGCCACCTAGGGCCTGTCTGACCATTCCCTCCTGCCTCGCGGCGCCGTGCACGCACTCTCGCCGCACCGGGCGCAGAGCCGAGTACATCCCGTACGACGCTCCACGCCCGGCACGCCGAGAGCACGCACCTGACGCCGCGAGGCCGCCCTCCGGGCGACGGCGGGAACTGTCAGACAGGCCCGAGGGCTGTCCCACGATCGCCGTTCGCCGCGCGACGCCGTGCACGCACTCCCGCCGCACCGGCCCCGGACCGACGTACGTCCCGTACGAGGATCCGGGGCCGGCCCGCCGAGAGCGGGCACCCGACGCCGCGCGGCCGCCCTTCGGGCGACGACGCGCATGAACGGACAGGCTTCAGGACGCGCGCCCCGTCCGGCGCCGGGGCCGTCCGCCTCGACGCGGCCGGGCCGTCACAGCCCGGGCGGATCCTGCGGCCCCCGCCCGGACAGCACCTCCCCGTACGCCTGCATCAGGTCCGGCAGCCGCAGGGTCGCCAGGTCCTCCCGGCCCAGGGCGCCGGGATACACCGACAGCCGCAGGTCCCGGTACGCGCAGCTCTTCTCGTACAGCGTCCGCAGGAACCGGCCGTTGCCCAGCTCGTCGATCCACCCCTGGTCCACCACGTGCCCGGCGATGGAGCGCAGCTCGTCGAGGGCCTCCTCGTCCCACACGTCCCCGTTCTCCGCCGCGAGCACCTTGCCGATCTCGGTGAGTTCCAGCGGCCGGTAGGACGGGAAGTCGACGCGGGTGGTGAACCGGGAGGACAGCCCCGGGTTCGCGGCGAGCAGGCGGTCCATGCCCTCCGGGTAACCCGCCAGGATCACCACGAGGTGGTCCCGGTTGTCCTCAGCCCGCTTCAGCAGCACCTGCAACGCCTCGTCGCCGTACGCGTCGCCCTTGCCGTAACCCGAGTTGGACAGCGCGTACGCCTCGTCGACGAAGAGCACGCCGCCGAGGGCGGAGTCGATCAGCTCGTTGGCCTTCACGGCCGTCTGCCCGAGGTACTCGCCGACGAGATCCGCCCGCTGCGCCTCCACGAGGTGGTCGCCGCCGAGCAGCCCGAGGGCGTAGAACACCCGGCCCAGAATGCGGGCGACGGTGGTCTTGCCGGTACCGGAGGGGCCGGAGAAGACGAAGTGGCGTTTCGGCGGCTGCACCGGAAGGCCCTGCCCGGCCCGCAGCCGGGCCATGTTCAGCTGCGCCGACAACGCCTTGACCTGGCGCTTGACCGGCTCGAGACCCACCATGCCCTCCAACTGCGCGAGAGCCTCCTCCAGCAGCGCGGGATCGGTGGGGCCGGTGGGCAGGGACGGAGCCGGGCCGGTCCGCTCGCGGACCGACGGCCCGGTCACCGGCGACAGGGGAACGGACAGCGGCGGGTCGAGGTCGGGCAGCCGCAGGTCACGCCCCTCCGTGCCGAAGAACGCGTCGAACCCGTCCGGCCCGTCCACGCTGTCCTGGCCGGTGCCGGTGAGGGTGATCGCCGCGAGGTCGGCGGACTCGTCGAAGCCGTCGCCCTCGGCGATCGCGGCGAGCCGGGCCGAGGTGTCCATGAACGCCGCGTCCACACGGTGCACGGCCCGGTACAGGGGGAGTGCGGCGGCGCTGCGTCCGGTGCCCTCGTGCGCCCGGGCCAGCCAGTAGCGCAGCTCCTTGCGCTGGGGCTGCTCGCTGCGGCAGCGCATCAGCGCGGCCGACAGCAGCGGTTCGGCCTGGCCGTACATCTCCAGCCTCACCCGCGCCATGCCGCCGAACAGACCGGCCTCGATGCCGAGCATCGGATCGTCCAGGAGCGGGTCGGTGTGGCGGACCAGCTGCTCCCAGTCCTTCACCAGATAGGCGCGGCAGGCGTGCAGGAAGCGGACCTGGTGGTCGGCGTCCACGGGCGGCAGTCCCGCCAGCGCCCGGTCCAGCTCGGGGACGTGCCGGCCGTCCAGCCAGTGCGAGGCGTGCGCGAGCAGCAGGTCGCGCGGGCTCTCCAGCACGGGCTGCACCCACCAGCCCAGCCAGTACCAGGAGTTGAGAGCGCGCCGGTAGCGGGCGCGCTGCTCCCCGAAGCGCTCGCGGTGGCGGAACATCCGCAGCAGGGCCGTCGAGGTGTCGACGCGCAGCGCGTGCAGTCCCAGCCAGCCGTCGGCCATCCCCGGATCCATGCGCACGGCGGCGCGGAACTCCTCCTCCGCCTGCGGATAGGCACCCATCGTGCAGGCGTCCACGCCTCGCAGCCAGGCGAGGTCGGCCGGAGCCTGAGGGCCCCGCGTGCCGAAGTCCATCCCGTCCCCCACGAACCGTGCCCCCGTCGGTATGCCAACGAGCCGTCCCCCGGCCGGCTGCTCCACTCGAACCGCTGTGCTACGGACCGGAGTTGCGCCGTGCGAAGCAACCGTCCGCAGGTCGCAACGAGGGCATCGTACCTTCGGGTGACGCGCGTCCGTAGAGGGCCTGAGGGGCTGTCCGAGGAGGTGGGAGGCGCTTGCACCGATCGCGCGGACGGTGACCCAGAGTGAGCGTTCCGTGTGCCGCGCGGGCCGGGAAACCGGAAAAGGACAGAACGAAGCCCCCGGTCACGGGGGAACAACCGGGGGCTTCGCGTCCACGGGCGGCCCACTGGGCCGCACATTGAGAACGTAAGACCTGTACGGCCCCCCGGTCAAGCCGAGTTGAGACACTCCGGGAAGTCGAACCGCAAGGGTCTTCACAACTTCAGCACACTGCGGGCGGTCCGTCACCCTCTGTGAAAAACCGGTCCGGTCCAGATCGTGCGGCCAGCCCCTCCAGCACCTCGTATCCCGTCTCCCGCCCCCGCACCAGCAGGTCGGCGAAGGGCCGCGAGGGGTCCTGCGCGAAATGCGCCTCCTCCGCCGGGACCCACCCGTCCCAGAACGCCCGCTGCTCCTCCCCGTCCCGCGAGCGCCCCCGCGCCCAGGCCACCTCGCACGGCACGTCCATCCACAACAGGAGCGCCAGACGAGGCCGCAGGGCACGGCGTCCCGCACCGACGCCCTCCAGGATCACCACCGGCGCCGGCGGCAGGGCCCGCGCGGGCCCGAAGCGGCGGGCCCGCCAGTCGTAGGGGGTGTAGTGGGCGCTCCGGCCGTGTGCGAGCGGTTCGATCACCTGCCGGCGCAGCCGCCCCGTCCAGGCGAACAGCTCCTCGTGGCTCGCGATGTCGTCCAGGCGCAGGACCGGGGCCCCACCGAGGGCCGCCGCCAAGTGCCCGGCGAACGTGGTCTTCCCGGAGCCGGCGTGCCCGTCGACGCCGACCAGGCGGACCGGGCCGCAGGAGGGGGGCAGGCGGCCGATCCGGGCGGCGAGGTCGCGGACGGCAGGCCCGGGCGCGGGGCGGAAGGGGGCGTTCATCTCGCGCAGCACTCTAGCGACGGGGTCCGGCGCGGGTGCCACTGGTCGACGCCAATATTGGTGGGCGCGGCGCGCGTCGAAGTGCTGGCAGTGCCCGGCGTGCTGTGCTCATATGTGGCCCACACACGTGTGTTCCCGACCGTGCAACGGACCTGCCCTCTCCTGCCCGACTCCGACATCCGGGGGTCCCCGCCATGAGCAGAGCCGAACAGCCGTCCCGCAGAACCGTCCTGGCCGCCGCGGTCGCCGCCGCCGTCGCGGCGAGTACGCGCCCGGCGTCCGCCGACCCCGAGAACGGCATGACCCCCGACACCGCAGATCCCGCCCGGGCGCTCCCCGGCGCCGTCGACAACCGGGCCTGGTTCTCGCACCAGGACTGGAGCGGCGGCACCGCCAAGGGCACCCGGGCCGTCGCGGGCACCCGCCCCGGCCTGGAGATCGCCAAGCCGGCGGGAACCCGTTCCTACACCGACCCGCACACCGGCATCACCGCCCGCTGGGAGTACGGCACCTGGACCTCGCCCACGCACCGGCTCACCGTCCCCGCGACCGAGGCGATCGTCTCCTGGAACGCGCGCACCCCGGCCGGCACCTGGATCCAGGCCGACATCAAGGGCACCTACACCGACGGCACGAGCACTCCCTGGTACGTGATGGGCCGCTGGGCCGCCGGCGACCGTGACATCCGGCGCACCTCGGTCGACGGCCAGAGCGACGGCCGCAGCACCGTCTGGACCGACACCCTGGCGATCGACGACCCGTCGGCGGGCCTGCGCCTGGCCGCCTACCGGCTGCGCCTGACGCTGTACCGCAAGCCGGGAGGGAAGGCCACGCCCACCGTGTGGCGGCTCGGCGCCATGGGCTCCGACGTGCCCGACCGGTTCACCGTCCCGGCTTCCACGCCCGGCCTCGCGAAGGAACTCGTCGTCCCGAGGTACTCCCAGGAGATCCACAAGGGCCAGTACCCCGAGTACGACAACGGCGGCGAGGCCTGGTGCAGCCCCACCTCCTCGCAGATGATCATCGAGTACTGGGGCGGCCGGCTCACCCCCGCCCAACTGGCGTGGGTCGACCCGTCGTTCGCGGATCCACAGGTCTGCCACGCGGCCCGGCACACCTACGACCACCAGTACGCCGGCTGCGGCAACTGGCCCTTCAACGTGGCGTACGCGGCCACTTTCGAGGACCTCCGGGGCGTGGTCACCCGGCTGGGTTCGCTGACCGACCTGGAGACGCTGATCGCGGCCGGTGTGCCGGCCATAACGTCCCAGTCCTTCCTGAAGGAGGAGCTGACCGGCGCCGGGTACGGCACCGCGGGGCACCTGATGACGGTCATCGGCTTCACCGCGGACGGCGACGTGATCGCCAACGACCCCGCGTCGGAGAGCAACGAGGCCGTGCGGCGCGTCTACCGGCGGCGCGAGTTCGAGAACATCTGGCTGCGGACCAAGCGGTACAACGCCTCCGGCAAGGTCGCCTCCGGCAGCGGCGGCGTCTGCTACCTGTACTTCCCGGCGCGCCCGACCGCGGCCCAGAGCGAGGCGCTGAACGCCGTGGGTGTGCGCGTGTGACCAAGCTCTCGGCCGCAAAAGCCGCCCGAGGTGGCAAGGTGGACACAGCCTCGGGGGGAAGTCCGACCGCACCACCGAACCAGCGAGACACCATGACCGCGCACTCCGCCACCGCCTCCGCCTCCGCCCCGCGTGCCCGCACCGGCGGCCCGCGGGAGGACGGACCGAAGATCGTCGAGCACGCCATGGGCTGGGCCCTGGTCGTGGTCGTCGCGATGCTCGTGACCCAGCTCGGACTGCTGTGACCTGACCCACGGACGGGGTGTGGGGCCTGCCATACTGCGGAGGTCCCGCCCCCGCCCGTGAGACCAGGGTCGCAAGTGAACATCAGCCCACAGCCCGCCTCCCGCCCCAGAGCCCGCGGGACGGAGCGCTCGACGGCACGTCGTGCCGAACTCATCGCCATCGGGCGGAGGTTGTTCGCCGACACGTCCTACGACGCCCTGTCGATGGACGACATCGCCCGGCAGGCGCACGTCGCCAAGGGGCTGATCTACTACTACTTCCAGTCCAAGCGCGGGTACTACCTGGCCATCATCCAGGACTCCGTCACCGAGCTGCTCAGGCTGGCGGCCGGCGGCCTCCAACTGCCCCCGGTCGACCGGGTCCAGCGCACGATCGACGGCTACTTGCACTACGCCGAGCACAATCAGGCCGCGTACCGCACGATCGTCAGCGGCGGTGTCGGCTTCGACGCCGAGGTGCACGCCCTGCGCGACGGGGTGCGCGAGTCCGTCGTGACAACGATCGCAGAGGGTGCCTACGGCCGCACCGACATCAGCCCGTTGGCCCGCATGGGGCTGCTGGCCTGGGTGTGCGGCGTCGAGGGCGCCACCCTGGAGTGGATCGACCGCCCGGACCTGGCCCGCGCGACCATGTGCGAGCTGCTGGTGAAGACGCTCGGCGGCGCCCTGCGCGCGATCGAGGAGCTGGACCGCGCCCACCCCGCCCCGCAGCCGTCCCGCCGCGGGGCATGAGTGAGGGGCGGAGGGGCCGCCACGGCCCCTCCGCCCCTCACTGCGGCCCTACTTGATGGCCTTGATCAGCTCACCGCCGGCGGTGTCGCCGCTCAGCTCCCAGAAGAAGGTCCCGCCGAGACCCTGCTGGTTCTTGTAGTTCATCTTGGTCGCGATGGTCGCCGGGGTGTCGTAACTCCACCAGTCGCTGCCGCACTTGGCGTACGCGGTGCCGGCCACCGTCCCCGTCGCCGGGCACTTGGTCTTGAGCACCTTGTAGTCCTCGATGCCCGGCTCGTAGGTGCCGGCCGCCGGGCCCGTGGCGGTGCCGCCGGGTGCGGCCTGGGTGACGCCGGTCCAGCCGCGGCCGTAGAAGCCGATGCCGAGCAGCAGCTTGGAGGCGGGGATGCCGAGGCCCTTCAGCTTGGCGATGGTCGCCGAGCTGTGGTTGTCCGCCTTGGGAATGCCGGCGTACGAGGTCAGCGGGGAGTGCGGTGCCGTCGGTCCGGCGGCGTCCCAGGCGCCGAAGAAGTCGTAGGTCATCGGGTTGTACCAGTCGACGTACTGGGCGGCGCCCGCGTAGTCGGCGGCGTCGATCTTGCCGCCCGGAGTGGCGTCGGCGGTGATCGCCGCGGTGACCAGGTTCTTCGAGCCGAACTTGGCGCGCAGTGCCTGCATCACGTTCTTGAAGGCCGCCTTGCCGCTGGTGTCGCAGGTGGCGCCGCAGGCGTTGGGGTACTCCCAGTCGATGTCGATGCCGTCGAAGACGTCGGCCCACTTGGAGTTCTCGACCAGGTCGTAGCAGGACTGGGCGAAGGCGGCCGGGTTCTTCGCGGCCTCGCCGAATCCGGCCGACCAGGTCCAGCCGCCGAAGGACCACAGCACCTTGAGGTTCGGGTGCTTCTGCTTCAGCTTGCGCAGCTGGTTGAAGTTGCCGCGCAGCGGCTGGTCCCAGGTGTCGGCCTTGCCGTCGACGGACTCGGCGGCGGTGTAGGCCCGGTCGGTGGCGGCGTAGGCGTCGCCCATGGCGCACTTGCCGCCGGTGACGTTGCCGAACGCGTAGTTGATGTGGGTCAGCTTGGCGCCCGAGCCGGACGTCTCGATGTTCTTGACGTAGTACTTGCGGTCGTAGGTGCCCCATTCGGTGAAGTACCCGAGGACCTTCGAGCCGGCGGCCTCGGCCCGGGGAGCGGCCTTCGAGCCGGCGGCGGCCTCCTGAGCCGAGGTCGCCGCGGTGGCGGAGGTGCCCGCGCCGGCGAGCAGACCGGCGCCCAGGACGGCGCAACAGGCCGCGGACACCATCGCCCGGAATCGGGAGGGGTGGGGGGTGTGCATCCGTGTCTCCTCGTGGGGGAGAGGAACACGCGCTCATTGGCATGAACGCGGTGAGTCGGTGGAGCGAAACAGTAGGAGGACTAGACCAGTTGGGTCAATGGTGCGGACCAATTTCGCCGCTCGGTCGATGCCCGGCCCTTTCCTGAAGTAAGCGGTCGTTAACTGGTGACGGGATGCCTCCGATCGGGCATACTCACAGCGCACAGCCGCTGGTCAGCAGCGTCCGCGACCCGGGACTGCAAGCATCGGCCAGGCACCAGATCGACCCGGCGGCGCCGCCCCCACCCTTGGGCCCGTCCGCCAGTGCCCGACAGGGAGGAGAGCGTCGCCATGCCCGACCGCGCCCCGCAGCCGGTGGACCGGCAACTGCCCACGGAGGAGGCCCGGGACCTCATCTCACTCGTCCGCGACATCGCGGCGCAGGAGATCGTCCCGAAGGCGGCCGAGGAGGAGGACGCCGGCCGCTTCCCGCGCGAGCTGTTCACCCTGCTCTCCCGCTCCGGCCTGCTCGGCCTGCCGTACGACTCGGAGTACGGCGGCGGCGACCAGCCCTACGAGGTGTACCTCCAGGTCCTGGAGGAGCTGGCCGCGGCCCGCCTCACCGTCGGCCTCGGCGTCAGCGTGCACTCCCTGGCCTGTTACGCCCTCGCCGCCCACGGCACCAAGGAGCAGCAGGTCGAGCACCTGCCGGCGATGCTCGGCGGCGGCCTGCTCGGCGCCTACTGCCTGTCCGAGCCGCACTCCGGATCGGACGCGGCGGCCCTGCGCACCAAGGCCGTGCGCGACGGCGACGACTGGGTCGTCACCGGCACCAAGGCCTGGATCACCCACGGCGGTGTCGCCGACTTCTACACGGTCATGGCCCGCACCGGCGGGGAGGGCCCGCGCGGGATCACGGCCTTCCTGGTGCCGGGCGACGCGGAGGGCGTGAGCGCGGCGCCGCCCGAGAAGAAGATGGGCATGAAGGGCTCGCCCACCGCCCAGGTGCACTTCGACGGTGTCCGGGTCTCCGACGACCGGCGCATCGGCGAGGAGGGGCACGGCTTCGCCATCGCCCTGTCGTCCCTCGACTCGGGACGGCTCGGGATCTCCGCGTGCGCGATCGGCGTGGCGCAGGCGGCGCTCGACGAGGCGACGGCGTACGCGGTCGAGCGGCGCCAGTTCGGCAAGCCGATCGCCGACTTCCAGGGCCTGCGCTTCATGCTCGCCGACATGGCGACGCAGATCGAGGCGGGCCGCGCGCTGTACCTCGCGGCGGCACGGCTGCGGGACGCGGGCCGGCCGTTCGCCCGGCAGGCGGCCATGGCCAAGCTGTTCTGCACCGACACGGCGATGCGCGTCACCACCGACGCCGTGCAGGTCCTCGGCGGCTACGGATACACCGCCGACTTCCCGGCCGAGCGCTACATGCGCGAGGCCAAGGTGCTGCAGATCGTCGAGGGCACCAACCAGATCCAGCGGATGGTCATCGCCCGCCATCTCGTGGGTCCAGAGGGGCGCTGAACTGGTCGAGTCCCCGCCACGGGGCCGCCAGCCGCATCCACTCCGGGTCGTGCCGGCCCGGCAGGGTGCGACCGCCCTCGGCCCAGGTCCGCATCAGATCACGGAAGATCGGCGGGTCCTGGTAGCGGGGCGGAACGGGCCGAAGCGATTCTGCGGGCGGCGGCACGTACAGGAGGCGCTGACGCCCGGTCGCTGAGGAGATGGGGGTCATACCAGGACAACGCGGCGAAGGCCGGACAGGTCACCGGGGCACGGAATCGGCCGTGCGTTCAGCGACGTCCGGGCTGCCGTCCCCCATGCGCGATCCGGCCGCACCGGCCCCGCACCACGGCGGTCCCGCGGGGACCGTGGTGCGGGGGAGTCGGGCGACGGGTGCGCGCGGGCGGGAAGACCCGCGCTCAGGCCGCGCGGCGCATGACGGGGACCCTGATCGGGCGCGAGCCCGGGCCGCCGACGTGCGAGAAGGGCTGCGTCCGCCAGTCCAGTCCCTGAGGAAGCGTCAGGAGCAGGGCGGTGTCCTGCTCCTGGGGCTCCACCGACTCGTCGGCAGGGCGGGCGTCGGAGGCCCTGCGGCCGGTGCCGGCACAGACCGTGAGCCCGAACGGGTTCCACGGCGAGGCGCACAGCGCGTGCTCCGGCAGGACTTCCTCGTCCGCCAGCAGCGCGATGGGCTGCGCGCAGTCCGGGCAGACCACCCGGAACATCTCGAACGTGTCGTAGGCGTCGAGTTCGTCGTCGAAGGCGTCGGGTTCGACACCCTCCGGCTCGGGCTCGACGACGGGCTGCTGGCGCTTGGGTGCGGTGCGACCAGGGCGCTTGAGACTCTGCATTGGGTTCTCCCCCTCGGGCTGGGCCGTATCAGGCACTGCGGCCTCGACCACAGCAAGCACTTCCCGTCGCCCCCGGGTGGTAATCACGGGAACATCACGGAGACTGTTCGAGTGATGTGGCGTTCGTCACATCGCCGGTCCGGGTGTCCGCTGCGGCGCATTTGTCCCCCGGACGGGCGACCCTCCCGTTCCCGCGCGGCATCAACCGGCCATGACCTGGACTCCTCGGCTATCCGAGGAGATCAAGCGCCCTGTAGGTTCTAGCGCCATGGAGGAGCTGGACCGACAGATCGTGCAGCTGCTCGTCAAGGACGGGCGGATGAGCTACACCGACCTGGGCAAGGCCACCGGCCTGTCCACCTCGGCCGTGCACCAGCGGGTGCGGCGGCTGGAGCAGCGGGGTGTCATCCGCGGCTACGCGGCGGTCGTCGACCCCGAAGCGGTGGGCCTGCCGATGACGGCGTTCATCTCGGTGAAGCCGTTCGACCCCAGCGCGCCGGACGACATCGCGGACCGGCTGGCCGGAGTACCCGAGATCGAGGCGTGCCACAGTGTCGCCGGGGACGAGAACTACATCCTCAAGGTGCGGGTCGCCACGCCGCACGAGCTGGAGGAGCTGCTCGCCCGGCTGCGGTCCCTGGCCGGGGTGTCCACGCGGACGACGGTGGTCCTGTCGACGCCGTACGAGGCCCGGCCGCCCAGGATCTGACCCGCCGGGCGCCGTTCCTCCGGGCGGACCGGCAAGCGGCCGGGCGGTTCCCGCGCCCCTGATCGACTCGGGACACCGCGCCCCTGTGACACTGTTGCCCATGAGTGAGTCCCCCGCGCCGCCGAAGACCGTCCTGCTCCGCCGTGGAGAGGTCCACAGTCCCGCCGATCCCTTCGCCACCGCGATGGTGGTCGAGCGCGGGCAGGTCGCCTGGGTGGGGTCCGAGGGCGCCGCCGACGCCTTCGCCGACGGGGTCGACGAGGTCGTCGATCTCGACGGCGCGCTGGTCACCCCCGCCTTCACCGACGCACACGTGCACACCACCGCCACCGGCCTCGCCCTGACGGGGCTCGACCTGTCGGGCGCGCCCACCCTCGAAGCCGCCCTCGCCCTGGTGCGCGAGTTCGCCGCCGCCCGGCCGCACGACCGCGTGCTGCTCGGCCACGGCTGGGACGCCGCCCGCTGGCCCGGTGGCCGGCCCCCGACCCGCGCCGAACTCGACGAGGCCACCGGGCACCGCCCCCTCTACCTCAGCCGGATCGACGTGCACTCGGCGGTCGTCACCACGGCGCTGCTCGATCTCGTCCCGGCGGCGGGACGCGAGGACGGACCGCTCACGGCCGACGCCCACCACGCCGTGCGGGCCGCCGCGTTCGGCGCCGTCACCGAGGGACAGCGCACCGAGGCTCAGCGGGCCGCGCTGGCGCACGCCGTCTCCCTCGGCATCGGCACCGTCCACGAGTGCGCCGGCCCCGAGATCTCCTCGGAGGACGACTTCACCGGCCTGCTGGATCTCGCCGCCCGGGAGAGCGGCCCGCGCGTCGTCGGCTACTGGGCCGAGCAGGACGTCGCCAAGGCCCGGGAACTGGGGGCGATCGGCGCCGCGGGCGATCTCTTCGTCGACGGCGCCCTGGGCTCGCACACCGCCTGCCTGCACCAGCCGTACGCAGACGCCGCGCACACCGGCTGGGCGTACCTCGACGCCGCCGCGGTCGCCGCGCACGTCGTGGCGTGCACGGAGGCGGGTCTGCAGGCCGGTTTCCACGCCATCGGCGACGCGGCCGTGGACGCCGTGGTCGACGGGGTGCGCGCCGCGGCCGGGCACCTGGGCCTCGCCCGCGTCCGGGCCGCCCGGCACCGCGTCGAGCACGCCGAGATGCTCACCCCGCAGGCCGTCGCGGCCTTCGCCGAGCTGGGCCTGACCGCCTCCGTCCAGCCCGCCTTCGACGCCCTGTGGGGCGGCGACGAGGGCATGTACGCCCAGCGCCTCGGGGTGGAGCGGGCACGGACCCTGAATCCGTTCGCCGCCCTGCTGCGCGCCGGGGTCCCGCTCGCCTTCGGGTCGGACAGCCCCGTCACCCCGCTCGACCCCTGGGGCACGGTCCGCGCGGCCGCCTTCCACCGCACGCCGGAGCACCGCGTCTCCGTGCGCGCCGCGTTCACGGCGCACACGCGCGGCGGCTGGCGGGCGGTGGGCCGCGACGACGCCGGCGTCCTGGTCCCGGGCGCACCCGCCGACTACGCCGTGTGGCGCACCGGCGAGCTGGTGGTCCAGGCACCGGACGACCGGGTCGCCCGCTGGTCCACCGACCCGCGCTCCGGCACCCCGGGCCTGCCCGACCTCACCCCGGGCCGTGACCTGCCCGTATGTCTGCGCACGGTGGTCGGTGGCCGCACGGTCTTCGTACGGCCGGGCGAGTGATCTACGGGGGTGGCGCGTGGGAAATAGCGCGCCACGCCCCCGGCGCGCGACCTGCGCGTCCTCTGCCCTGACCAGCGCGGGGAGGCGGAACGGGCAGGTCGGAGGGCTGTTGACAGGCAGCCGCGGACTGCCGGTAGGTTCTGCCGAGTCCACCACCGGACGCCCGACCGGGAACGTCCGAGCACTCGCCGCGGCACCGCCGGGTCAGGGACGGTGTGCCGCACCGGGGCACCGCCACTGGGAGCCAGGCTCAGGCCGGAGCCGCGCCGAGGGAACGTTCCGGCCGGTCGGGGAGGTGTGACCCGGGTGGGGCCCGGGCGCTCAGTAGACAACGGCTTTCGGTCGATCCGCAGCCAGCGGATCCCAGGTCGGCCCGAAGGGCGCCGGGCCCCCATTCGTCGTACACCCTTCCGGAGGAGGCGTTCGCGTCCACCTCTCGCGGTCCCGACACGACAATTCGAACGTCCGGTCACGTCATCGCAGGCCGGGCGCACTATGGTGGACCCCTGAACGAGGACATGAAGGGGCATCAGTGAACGACGGCGACGGAACCCTCGCGGCAGGGGCCCAGGGGAGGAAGTTCGGCCCGCTCGGCACGGTCTTGGTGATCATCCCGACCTACAACGAGGCGGAGAACGTCAAGAGCATCGTCGGCCGGGTGCGGGGGGCCGTCCCCGAGGCGCACGTCCTCGTGGCCGACGACAACAGCCCGGACGGCACCGGCAAGCTGGCCGACGAGCTGACCGTCCAGGACGACCACGTCCACGTGCTGCACCGCAAGGGCAAGGAGGGCCTCGGCGCCGCCTACCTCGCGGGTTTCCGCTGGGGTCTGGAGCGCGGCTACGGCGTGCTGGTCGAGATGGACGCCGACGGTTCCCACCAGCCCGAGGAACTGCCCCGTCTGCTCACCGCCCTCAAGGGCGCCGACCTCGTGCTCGGCTCGCGCTGGGTGCCCGGCGGCCGCGTGGTGAACTGGCCCCGGTCCCGCGAGGTCATCTCCCGGGGCGGCAGTCTCTACTCCCGGCTGGCGCTCGATCTGCCGCTGCGTGACATCACCGGCGGTTACCGGGCCTTCCGCCGGGAGACCCTGGAGGGCCTCGGCCTCGACGAGGTCGCCTCCCAGGGCTACTGCTTCCAGGTCGACCTGGCCCGCCGCGCCGTCAAGGCCGGCTACCACGTCGTCGAGGTGCCGATCACGTTCGTCGAGCGCGAGCTGGGCGACTCCAAGATGAGCCGGGACATCCTCGTCGAGGCGCTGTGGCGGGTCACGGCGTGGGGCGTGGGGGAGAGGGTCGGCAAGGCGACGGGCCGCGGCGCCAAGCCCCCCAAGGCCTAGCCGCCGCACCCGCTGCTCGTCGCGGGGCACCGGCGAAGGGGGGCGCCCGGGCGCGTTCCTGACCGGCGGTCCGTGGCCGGCGCCCGGCGGGTCCGCCGCCGGGAGCAACGTGCGGCCGTCCGAACGGTTTCGCTCCGTCACCGGAGAGTGCGGGCGCGAGGCCCGAACGACCGCGGAGGCGGCGAGCCGTCAGGCGCCGGTGCCGCCGGGCGGCACGCCCGGCCCGCGCGTCGCGCTCGCGGCTCCGAGCGCCCCGCACAGGAACCCCTGGCCGGGCGCTTATCCCGTGCTGAGCCGGGGCCAGGCACACTGGGGGCATGACGACTGGCGCTCAGACCCCCTACTCCGCTCCGCCCCGGCGCTCCCGGCTGCGTACGTTCCTGCCGCTGGGCGTCGCCGTGTGGCTCGTGCTGGAGTCTGGCTGCTCACGCTGGTCGCCGGGGCGTCGAGCGCACTGGTGGTGCTGCTCGTGCTGCTGGCCGGGGTCGCCGCCGGCTCGGTGGTGATCAAGCGGGCCGGGCGGCGCGCGTTCCGCAGCCTTTCCGAGACGCTGCAACAGCAGCAGAGCGGGACGGCACCCGCCGGGGCCCGGCCGGCCGGCGAGGGCAACGGCCTGATGATGCTGGGCGGCCTGCTCCTGATCATCCCGGGGCTGTTGTCGGACGCGGTGGGCCTGCTCCTGCTGCTGCCGCCGGTGCAGAGGGCCGTGAGCCGCTCCGCCGAGCGCACCTTCGAGCGCAAGCTCCGCGAGGCCGACCCGGGCACGCTGGGCGGGGTCTTCCGGCAGGCGCGCATCCACCAGCCGGACGGCAAGGTCGTCCAGGGCGAGGTCGTCCGCGACGAGCCGGGCGGTGACGCCCCGCAGCAGCCGCGCCCGCCGCTGACGCACTGACCCGCCCGGGGGAACCGGAGCACGACAAACCGAGGGCGCCGTACGAACCGTACGGCGCCCTCGGTTACTGACGTGCGCTGATCAATCGACCAGGCCGGGTCGGGTCAGGCCGACTTGCGGCTGTCCCGGGGATGAACAGCGATGTTCATCGCACCGGAGCGCAGAACCGCCAGACGCTCCTCGAGGACCTCTTCGAGCTCCTCACGGGTGCGCCGCTCCATCAGCATGTCCCAATGCGTACGCGCGGGCTTGGCCTTCTTCTCTTCCGGGCCGTCGCCGTCCACCAGGAGTGCCTGGGCCCCGCAGACCTTGCACTCCCACTCCGGCGGGATCTCCGCCTCGACCGAGAAGGGCATCTCGAAGCGGTGCCCCTTCTCGCATGCGTACTCCACGGCCTGGCGCGGGGCCAGGTCGATGCCGCGGTCCGTCTCGTAGCTGGTCACCACGAGGCGCGTGCCGCGAAGAGCTCGCTCACTCATGAATCGTGCCTCCCGGGCTTGTCGCCCACAGGACAGGTGTCGCTGTCGTCGTCATCCGGTCAACGTCCGGTCGGCGGTAAAGATTCCCGTTCCGAGTCCCGTTCCGGGTCATGCGTCGCCGTCGTAGCCGCCCTTGTTGTACCCACCAGCGCCCGGTTTGTCACATCTGATACCAGATGTAACCCAGCGTTTCGACATCTTTGACGCGCAGTAACGGTACGCCTGGCAGGCCAAACGCGTACACTACCGCCCTTTCGCGTTCAGTGCTAAATCCGGTCCGGAACCGGGTTCCCCGCTTCCTCGATCGCACGCCGGACCGGCACCCGGGCGAGCAGCACGAACCCGAGCACGAAGAAGGCCACCAGCGAGATGATCGCGTCCCGGTAACTGCCGGTGACCTGGTAGGTCAGCCCGAACAGCAGCGGCCCGAGCCAGCTCATGCCGCGGTCGCTCACCTCGTACGCGGAGAAGTACTCGGCCTCCTTGCCGGGCGGGACCAGGTGGGAGAACAGGGAGCGGGACAGCGCCTGGCTGCCGCCGAGGACCAGTCCGATCCCGCCGGCCAGGACGAAGAACCACAGCGGGGCCCCGGCGGGGAGGAAGTATCCGGCCGCCAGGGTCAGCGTCCACGCGACCAGCGAGCCGAGGATCGTCCGCTTGGCGCCGTAGGTGTGGGCCAGCCGGCCCATCGCCAGTGCCCCGGCCACCGCCAGTACCTGCACCAGCAGGACCGCGCCGATGAGGGTGGACTGGCCGAGGCCCAGTTCTCTGGAGCCGTAGACCGAGGCCTGGGAGATCACCGTCTGGACGCCGTCGTTGTAGACGAGGTAGGCGAGCAGGAAGGCGAGGGTCAGCGGGTGGCGGCGCATGTCCCGGATCGTCGCCGCCAGCTGCCTGAACCCCGGCAGGGCCGCCTCGCGCCGGGACGCGGCGCGGTCGCGCAGCCGTGTCAGCGGGACGAGGGCGAAGGCGCCCCACCACAGGCCGGCCGACGCCAGGCAGATGCGCACCGCCGTGCTCTCGGAGACGCCGAAGCGCTCGTGCCCGGTGTAGAGCACCAGGTTGGCGACCAGGACCAGCGAACCGGCCGCGTAGCCGAAGGCCCAGCCCCGGGAGGAGACCGCGTCGCGCTGCTCGGGCGGGGCGATCTGCGGCAGGTAGGAGTTGTACAGCATCATCGCCACCGACTGGGCGGCGTTCGCCACGACCAGGAGGGCGCCGCCGAGCAGGTAGCGGTCGCCGGCCAGGAAGAACATGGCGGTCGTCGCCCCGGCGCCGGTGTACGCGGCGGCCGCGAGCAGGGGCTTCTTGCGGCCCGTGCGGTCGGCGGCGGCGCCCACCAGCGGCATCACCAGCACCGCCACGATCACCGACAGCGACACCGAGTAGGCGAAGAACGACCCGGCGCGCACCGGGATGCCCAGGGGGTGGACGTAGCCGTCGGCGTCGGCGGCCGACTCGGCCACCGACGTGAGATAGGGGCCGAGGAAGACGGTGAGCACGCTCGTGGAGTAGACCGAGCAGGCCCAGTCGTAGAAGTACCAGCCGCGCTGCTCGCGTCTGAGTTCCGCCCCGCCGGCCGGCGGCGTCCGCACGGTGTCCGTACCCACCCGTGCCCTCGCTTCCCCGTGAAACGCGCGCAGCCGGCCGAGCGAGCCCGGGGTCTCAGACCCAGACGCCGCGGTCCTCCATGACCTTGCGCAGTGTGTCGATGTGATCGGTCATGATGCCATCCACGCCGAGGTCCAGGAGCCGGTGCATGCTCTCCGGTTCGTTCACGGTCCACACGTGCACCTGGAGCCCGCGCGTGTGGGCCGCGCGGACGAAGCGGCCGTCCACGACCTGGATGCCGGACTGCGCCTCGGGCACCTGCGCGGCCACCGCCGAGCGGCGCACCGCCGCAGGCAGCCCCCAGGAACGCAGCCGCAGGCCGAGCACGCCCCGGGTGCCGTAGGACGTGGCCAGGCGGGGGCCGGCCAGCCGCTGGGCGCGCACCACGCGGGCCTCGGAGAACGAGCCGAGGCAGATCCGGTCCCAGGAGTCCGTGCGGCCGACCAGGTCGAGGAAGGGCAGCAGGGCGGACTCCGACTTCACGTCCACGTTCCAGCGCACGTCGGGGAAGGTCTCCAGCAGCTCCTCGAAGAGGGGGAGGGGCTCCACGCCCGCCACCCGCGCCTGCCGCACCTCCTGCCAGGGCAGGTCGGAGATCCGGCCCGCGCCGTCCGTGACCCGGTCCAGGGTCGTGTCGTGGAAGGCGACGAGCCTGCCGTCGCGAGTGGTGTGGACGTCGGTCTCGAGGTACCGGTAGCCCGCCTCGACGGCGCACCGGAACTGGCGCACCGTGTTCTCCAGGCCGTCCGCCGCCCCGCCCCGGTGGGCGAAGGGGATCGGGCCGGGATGGTCGAGGTAGGGATGGCGTATCCGCGGGGTCACGGACGCAGTATCGCCCCTCGGGGTTGACCGGTGGCAACGACCGCGCTGCCGGCGGGCGCCGCGGGGACGGCGAACACCCGCAGGAACACCTGCGCCAGCGGGCCGATCGCCACGGCGTACAGCAGCGTCCCGATGCCGACGGTGCCGCCCAGGACGAAGCCCGTCGCCACGAGGGTCAGCTCGATGCCCGTGCGCACCAGACGGATCGAGACGCCGGTGCGCTGGTGCAGTCCGGTCATCAGCCCGTCGCGCGGCCCGGGGCCGAAGCGGGCCGCGATGTAGAGGCCGGTCGCCGCCCCGTTGAGGACGATCCCCCCGACCATCAGGCCCACCCGCAGCGGCCAGCCGTGCGCGTCCGGCACCAGCGCCAGGGTCGCGTCCATGGCCATGCCGATCACCAGGACGTTGGAGACCGTGCCCAGGCCCGGCCGCTGACGCAGCGGGATCCAGGCGAGCAGCACCGCGGCGCCCACGATCGTGAGGACGACGCCGATGGACAGCCCGGTGAGTTCGGCGAGGCCCTGGTGCAGCACGTTCCACGGTTCCAGGCCCAGCCCGGAACGGACGAGCAGCGCCGAACTCGCCCCGTACAGCGCGAGTCCGGCGTAGAGCTGGACGAGCCGCCGGGCGAGATGCCCCCGCGTGGCCATGTGGTGCCCCCCTGGTGGTGGTAGTGGACTGACACATGACACCCTGTGGCGTGGATGGAATGGCCATCCAGGGCCAATTCGGGGAAGGTGGACTGATTTCGATGGCGCAGTGGACCTCGGCCGTGGGGGCGGCACAGCTCGCCCGGCTCCTCAACTCCCAGCAGGACCGCCCCGCGGGGCCCGGCACCCGCCGCCCCCCTGCCTACCGCGCCCTCGCCGACGGCATCCGCCTGCTGGTGCTGGAGGGCCGGGTCCCGGTGGCCGCCCGGCTGCCCGCCGAACGGGAACTCGCCCTGGCCCTGTCCGTCAGCCGTACGACGGTGGCCGCCGCCTACGAGGCCCTGCGCAGCGAGGGGTTCCTGGAATCCCGGCGCGGCGCGGGCAGCTGGACCGCCGTCCCCGCCGGGAATCCGCTGCCCGCCCGGGGACTGGAGCCGCTGCCGCCGGAGGCGCTCGGCTCGATGATCGACCTCGGCTGCGCGGCGCTGCCCGCCCCGGAGCCGTGGCTCACCCGGGCCGTGCAGGGCGCACTCGAGGAACTGCCGCCGTACGCGCACACGCACGGCGACTACCCCGCGGGACTGCCGGCGCTGCGTTCCATGATCGCCGAGCGCTACACCGCGCGCGGCATCCCCACGATGCCCGAGCAGATCATGGTGACCACCGGCGCGATGGGGGCCATCGACGCGATCTGCCACCTGTTCGGCGGACGGGGCGAACGCATCGCCGTGGAGTCCCCCTCGTACGCCAACATCCTGCAGTTGATGCGCGAGGCGGGGGCCAGGCTGGTGCCGGTCGCGATGGCCGAGGGGCTCTCCGGCTGGGACATGGACCGCTGGCGGCAGGTGCTGCGGGACGCGGCGCCGCGCCTCGCCTATGTCGTGGCCGACTTCCACAACCCCACCGGGGCCCTCGCCGGCGAGGACCAGCGCCGGCGGCTCGTCGACTCGGCCCGGTCCGCCGGGACCGTGCTGATCGCCGACGAGACGATGAGCGAGCTGTGGCTCGACCCGGGGGTGGAGATGCCGCGCCCGGTGTGCGCCTTCGATCCGGCCGGGTCCACGGTGATCACGGTCGGTTCGGCGAGCAAGGCGTTCTGGGCCGGCATGCGGATCGGGTGGGTGCGGGCCGCGCCGGACGTCATCCGCAGCCTCGTCGCGGCGCGGGCCTACGCCGACCTCGGCACCCCGGTCCTGGAGCAGCTGGCCGTCAACTGGCTCTTCGGGACGGGCGGCTGGGAGCAGGCGGTGCAGGTGCGGCGCGAGCAGGCCCGGTCGAACAGGGACGAGCTGGTGGCCGCCGTGCGGCGGGAGCTGCCCGGGTGGGAGTTCGAGGTTCCGCAGGGCGGTCTGACGCTGTGGGTGCGCACCGGCGGGCTGTCGGGGTCGAGGCTCGCGGAGGCGGGCGAGCGGGTGGGCGTGCGTGTGCCGTCGGGGCCGCGGTTCGGGGTGGACGGCGCGTTCGAGGGGTACGTGCGGCTGCCGTTCACCGTCGGCGGGGCGGTGGCCGAGGAGGCGGCGGTACGGCTCGCCGCTGCGGCCGCGCTGGTGGAGTCGGGCGGGGTCGGCGGCTCCGAGCCGCCCCGCACGTTCGTGGCGTAGGACGGACAGGGCCGCCCGGAACGGGGAGAGCGGTTCCTCCCAGGAGAGGAACCGCTCTCGTCAGCGGGCGGCGGTCAGGGCCGTTCCGCCTTCTCCGGCTCGGCCAGTACGGGCACCGGGTTCGCCGGCCGCTCCCTTGCGGCGACCGCCGCCGGGTCGGGCCTGTGCTCGCCGGCGGGGACACGGGCCGGGCCCGGTTCGGGATGTCCGGCCGGGGCGGACCCGGCGGCGGGCCCGCCCGTCGCGGCGGGGGCGGGGCCCGGGGCGGGGTTCGCGGCCTGCGCCGGAGCCGCGGCGGAGCTGCCGGTCCGCAGGGCGACCGCGGCCGGCACGGCCCCCCTGGCCACCACCTGGACCGCCGTCGGCAGGGGCCCCTTCGCCATCACCTGCACCGGAGTGGGTGCCGGCCCCTTGGTCATCAGCTGGACCGGGCCCGTCGCGGGCCCCTTCGTCGGCACGGCCACCGGTTCGGCCCGCTGCGGCGCGGGCTCCGCCGCTGCGGCCACCGGCTGCTCCTCCAGGTCCGCCGGCAGCGGCTCCGGGGTGCCGTCCGCCCCGTCCGGCTCGGGGACCGTCTCCCCGTCCGCCGGCGTCGTACGGGGCGGCAGCAGGGCGAGGACCGCCTCGCGGTGCGCCTCGGGGGCCGCGTCGTCGAAGGGGTTCGGCGTGCCGGGGACCTGGAGGCGGTGGACCGGGCCGTTGCCGAGGCGTGCGTAGCCGCGGCCGGGCGGGACCTGGTCGAGGGGGGTGGACTGCGGCGGTGCGCCCAGAACCGTCTCCAGCCGGTCGGCCGTCGCAGGGCCGAGGACCATGCGCGCGCGGGTGTGCTGGCGGACCGGTTCGGCCAGGGCGTCCAGCGCGTCGAGCTGGTCGGCCACGACCACCGTCACGTTCGCCGGACGGCCGTGGCGCAGGGGGACCTGGAGGAGGGTCTGCGGATCCTTGCGGTCGTCCGCCGCGGCCAGATGGGTGAACGCGGTGGGCCGGTCGAGGAGGATCCAGAGCGGACGTTTGGTGTCCTCCGGCGGCGGGTGCCCTGCCTGGTGGGCCCGGTTGGCGGCGATGAGACGGCGCTCCGTCTCGGTCGCGGCCCACTCCAGGCTGGCCGTGGCCCCGGCCAGACCGCACTCGACCGCCAGGACGCCGTCCCGGCCGGTCAGGCACGCGTACTCGCCGGTGCCGCCGCCGTCCACGATCACCACGTCGCCGTGCTGGAGCGCCTGCAGGGCGATGGACCGCAGCAGCGTGGAGGTGCCGCTGCCCGGCTGGCCGAGGACGAGCAGATGCGGCTCGGTGGAGCGCAGACCGGTGCGCCAGACCACCGGGGGGACGTCGCGCTGCCGCTGACCGGAACCGAGGGGGAGGGTGCGCCGCACCTGCGTGGAGTCGGTGAAGCCGAGGACCGTCTCGCCGGGCGCGGTGACGAAGCGCTGGGCGGTGATGTCGACGGGGAGCGGCTGCAGCACGCCGAGCGTCAGCTGGTTGCCCTCCTCGTCCCACGTGAAGTGGTACTCGCGGCCCCGGCCGGACTTGGCCGCGAGGAGGTGCTCGATGCGGGCGCGGGAGTCGGGCTCGCCGTCGGTGAAGTACGCCGGGTAGCGCACCACCAGCTGGGAGATGCGGCCGCCGCCGTCGAACGCGTAGGTGGGAAAGGCCTTGTCCCACGCGCCACCGTGCGCGTACAGCGGCTCGGGGTCCTCGGCCGTGGAGAAGTACGGCACCAGCGCCTCGTAGAGCGACTTCAGGCGCTGGGCCTGCGACTCGTCGGGCCCGTCGGGTGCCGCCGGCGTGCGGTCCCTGCCCTGCCACGCCGCAGCCGCCATCAGGGTGATGGCGGCCAGCAGCGGTCCGTACGGCACCAGGGCCACGACCAGGACGACCGAGGCGACGAGGAACAGCAGCGCTCCCCGTCTCTCCTTGGGCGTCTGCGTCCACCTGCGCCGCCCGGCCCCGGCCAGCCGGCGCAGACCGCGCGCGATCGTGATCAGCGGATGGAGGACGTCCGTGGCGCTGTCGGCGGCCGTCCGGGCCAGCTCCCGGCTCCGGGCGAGCTGCGCGCTGCCGTTGCTCAGAATGCGGGGGAGGGGGCGCCGGGCCACTACTGCCTCCAGTGGGTGCGTACGGGCGGGATGCGTACGGAGAGCGGGGTCGTCAGAACTTGATTCCGCCGAGGAGGCTCGCCAGGCTCTCGCCGCCCGCCTTGATGCTCGGCGCGATGGCCGTGCTGGCGAGGTAGAAGCCGAAGAGCATGGCCACCACGGCGTGGGACGCCTTCAGCCCGTCCTTGCGGAAGAAGATGAAGACGACGATGCCGAGCAGGACCACGCCTGAGATCGAGAGGATCATGTGAGTTCTCCTGGTTCGCGGGGACAGTCACCATGAGTACTTCCAGGCTCACAGCATGTATCCATACGATAAAAGGTGCAACTGGGTGAAAATCGGACGATTTCCCCCGGTCGGTGGAGCGGTCCTCGGGCGTGGGCGGGCCGGCCTGTTGCGCCGGTCCGCGTCTGCGGTGATCTTTACCTCGGGCACTTCGGGTCATGTGCCGCGCGAGCCAGTACCCTGGCGATTCACTCGTACGGCTGCGGCACGCGCAGGCGTACGCACCCGACGTGACGCGTAGTGGAGAGGTGGTCCGGCCGATGACCGAAGTCCCCGACCCCGAGGTCGTGGAGCTGGCGACCAAGATCTTCGATCTGGCCCGGCGGGGACGGACCGAGGAACTCGTGGCGTACGTCGACGCGGGCGTTCCGGCCAACCTCACCAACGACCGCGGCGACTCGCTCGTCATGCTCGCCGCCTACCACGGCCACTCCGACGCCGTGCGCGCCCTGCTCGATCGCGGCGCGGACGCGGACCGGGTGAACGACCGAGGCCAGACCCCGCTCGCGGGAGCGGCCTTCAAGGGGGAGACGGACGTCGTCAAGGCTCTCCTCGAGGCCGGAGCCGACCCTTCCGCGGGCACCCCCTCGGCTGTGGACACCGCGCGCATGTTCGGCCGGACGGAACTGCTCGAACTGTTCGGCGAGCTGTGAGACGACCGGTCTGACCTGGAACGACACGGAAAACGGGGGAGGCGGTACGGGGCCGCCGAAATTTCGGTCGCGGCGGACGGAAGTGCCGGGTCATCATGACGACGTGATTCACGGACGTGACGGCTGGGCAGGTGTTGCCGCACCGCGCGGGCCGTGAGCGGCCCGCAAGGGCCACCGACGAGAGGCAGAGGAAGATGGTCTACAGCAAGCAGGAAACGGCGGGCACTCCGACGTGTTGTCGCGCGGCCAGGTAGTACACGTCCCCGGTTGCGTCGACGCTTGATGTGAGGCTGTTTCCCATGTTCGATCCGGTCATAGCGCCCAGCGGTACGCTGCTCGGCCTGCTCCAGCGGGGCCGCGGCGACGGCACACTGCACGCGCTCACCGCCCCGCGCCCCGAGGCGCTCGCGGCACTGAACCACTGCGTGCTGAACGATCCCCGCCACGACTGGCAGGTGGAGAACCGCTCCCTCTACTACGCCCGCCTCTTCCTCGACCTCGACGGCGAACTGGACGAGATCGAGGCGCACCTGTTCGACGCCGAGGACGTGGTGGACACCGAGGAGTCCCGCACCGGGCTCGCCCTCGCCGTCCTCGGCCACCTCGCCTCCTACGGCAGGCGCGACGCGCTCCACCTGCTGCGCAGGTACGCCGCCCACGGCTCCAACTGGGCCTGGGCGCTGGACGAACTGGCCCTCAGGGACGACGACGCGGGCCTGCGCGCCCTCGCCGCACCCGTCCTCGCGCGCTTCTCCACCGACCCGGAGGGCGAGGCCGAGCTGGCCGCCACCGTCAGGGACGCCTTCGAGCCCCGCCCCTGGCGGCTGTGGGCCGAGGATCCCCGCGAGTCCGTCTCCGCACGCGTGCGTGCCGCCCACGAGGCCGGCAGCTTCGACCGATGGCAGCGGCAGATGCGGCCGGCGGGCCCACGCCCCGGGTGGAGCGTGCAGGCGGTCTTCGAGTGGGCCCAGCAGGGCATCGACCGGGGCGCGGCACTCCATGTGCCGGCCGCCCGCTGTCTGAGCGCCGTCGCGGGTCCCGAGGACCGTGACGAGATCGTCCGCGCGGCCGAGGCCGGCGGCGACGGGGCCCGCTGCACGGCTCTGCGCTACCTCGCCGACGCGGGCGACCCCGAGGCCCTCGACCTGATCGAGGCGGCCGTGTCCTCCGGGACGCCGCTGGTCGTCGACGCCGCCGTCGACGCCTTCGAGCGCATGCGCTCGCTCGCCGCCGTCGACCGGGCGCGCGGCTGGGCCCGGCGGCCCGACGCGCTGGGCGCCGCCGCCGGGCGCGTCCTCGCCTGCCGGGGCGGAGCCCGGGACCGCGAGCCGGTCCTCGCCGCTCTGCGCGAGGCCGTGCGGGGCGAAGGCCCCGACGCCCCCACCCTCTGGACCCTCGTCGACGGCACCGGACGGCTCGGCATCGTCTGTGCCGCACCCGTGCTGCGGCACATCTACCGCGAGACCGCCTCCTCCCACCTGCGCGGCCGGGCCGCCCGGGCCCTCGCCGCCACCGACCCCGCCTTCGGCACCGGCTTCGCCGTCGAGTGCCTGTGGGACTGCGAGGAGACCACCCGCGAACTCGCCGCCCGGCACGCCGAGACCGGCGACACCCGTGTCGTGGAGCGCCTGCGCCGGCTCGCCGCCGACCCGGCCGAGGAGGCCGAGGTGCAGACGGCCGTACGCAGCCGGATCGGTCCCGGGGAGACCGCCGTGTAGGCCCTCTCGGACAGGCCCTTCCGGACGACGCCGCAGCCGTGTCAGGCCGCGCGGATGAACGTCCGGTGACGCGCGGGGCAGGAGGTCGTGGACGCGGCCCGACCCGCGCGGGTGCACAGCGCAACGCTCATGGGCCGTTCCTCGCCCTGACAGATCGACGTTGACGTGACCACGTCCGGCACGGCGACAACACCGGTATGCGTGTCGTCATCGTCACCGAGTCCTTCCCTCCCGATGTGAACGGCGTGGCCCACTGCGCGCTCCAGACCGCCCGGCACCTCGCCGACCGCGGTCACGCCCCCGTCGTCGTGGCCCCGGCTCCCGCGCCCGGCAGCAGGCCCGACGCGTCCACGCCGTGCCCCGTCGTCCACGTCCCCTCCCTCCCGCTGCCCGGCTACCCGCAGGTCCGGGTCGCCCTCCCCAGCCGGCGGCTCGCCGCCACCCTCGCCGGGCACCGCCCCGACGTGGTCCACCTGGCCAGTCCCTTCGTCCTCGGCGTGCGCGGCATGGCGGCCGCAGCCCGTCTCGGCGTCCCGGCCGTCGCCGTCTACCAGACCGACCTGGCCGGATACGCCCGCACCTACATGGGGGCCGGCGAGGCCGCCGCGTGGCGGCGCATCCGCTCGGTGCACGGCGCCGCGGACCTCACCCTGGCCCCGTCCGGCGCCGCCCTGCGCGACCTGGAGACACACGGCGTCCCGCGGGTCAGGCTGTGGCCGCGCGGCGTCGACACCGCACGGTTCCGGCCCGGCCGGCGCGACGAGGCCCTGCGCCGCTCACTCGCCCCGAACGGCGAACTGATCGTCGGCTACGTCGGCCGCCTCGCCCCCGAGAAGCACGTCGAACTCCTCGCCGGTGCCTGCCGGCTGGACGGCGTGCGCGTCGTGGTCGTCGGCGACGGCCCCAGCCGCCCCGGCCTGGAGGAGGCGCTGCCCGGCGCGGTCTTCCTGGGCCGGCGCACCGGGGACGACCTCGCCCGGATCTTCGCCTCCCTCGACGTCTTCGCGCACACGGGTCCCTTCGAGACCTTCTGCCAGACGGTCCAGGAGGCCATGGCCAGCGGCCTGCCGGTCGTCGCACCGGCCGCGGGCGGACCGCTGGACCTCGTCGCCCACGGGCGCACCGGACTGCTCGTGCCGCCGCACGACCCCGACGCCGTCCGGGACGCGGTACGCGCCCTGGCCGCCGACGCCGGGGTGCGGGCGGCCTTCGGCGCCGCCGGACGGGCCACGGTCGAGGGCCGCACCTGGGCGGCCGTCGGCGACCGGCTGATCGGGTACTACGCGCAGGTGCTCGCGGGGCGCCGGACGGCGGTGGCGGCATGAACCGGAGCGGCACGGGCAGCCGGCCGCTGCGCATCGTCCGGCTCGCCAACTTCGTCGCGCCCTCCTCCGGGGGCCTGCGCACCGCCCTGCGCGAACTCGGCAAGGGATACCGGGCGGCGGGACACGAACCCGTCCTCGTGATCCCCGGCGAGCGGGCGAGCGACCGGGAGACCGGACAGGGCCGGGTGATCACCCTCCCCGGACCGCTGCTGCCCGGCACCGGCGGCTACCGCGTCCTCACCGGGAAGCAGCAGGTGGCCCGGCTGCTGGAGGAACTCGCACCGGACCGGCTGGAGGTGTCCGACCGCACGACCCTGCGCTGGACCGGCAAGTGGGCGCGGCGCGCCCGGGTCCCGGCCGTCATGGTCTCCCACGAGACCGCCGACGGCGTCCTGCGCACCTGGGGCCTGCCCGCACCGGCGGCACGCAAGGCCGCCGACGCCCTCAACATCCGCACGGCCCACACGTACGCGCGCGTGGTGTGCACGACCGAGTTCGCCGAACGGGAGTTCGTGCGCGTCGGGGCGCGCAACGTGGTCCGGGCCCCGCTGGGCGTCGACCTGGTGGCGCGGCACCCCGGCCTGCGGGACCCCGAGCTGCGGGCGCGGTACGCGCGTGCGGACCGGACCTTCCTGCTCATGTGCTCGCGTCTGTCCGTCGAGAAGCGTCCCGGTACGGCTCTGGACGCCCTGGAGGCCCTGCTGAGGCGAGGGCGCAGGGCCGTGCTGGTGGTCGCAGGGGACGGTCCGCTGCGCGCCCGGCTCGAACAGCGGGCGCGAGCCGGTGCCCTGCCGGTCGCCTTCCTCGGCCACGTCGCCGACCACGGGGTGCTCGGCGCGCTCCAGGCGTCCGCCGACCTCGTCCTGGCCCCTGGCCCCGCCGAGACCTTCGGGCTCGCCGCCCTGGAGTCGATGGCCTGCGGCACACCCGTGGTGGCGAGCGCCTCGTCCGCGCTGCCGGAGGTCGTCGGGTCCGCCGGTGCGGTCGCCGCCGACCACGGGGAGGCCTTCGCGGACGGGGTGGACCGGCTGCTGGACCGGCCGGAAGCGGACCGGCGGGAGGCCGCACGCGCGCGTGCGGAGTGCTTCGGGTGGGACGCGGCGGTGGACGCTTTCCTGGCGGCGCACGACGCGGCCGTCCCGGCCCGGCCGTCGACCCCCGTGCCGACGCCGATGACGTCGACCGGGTCCCCTGGGGTGGCCCGTCCCGCCGGGCTGACCGGGTCGGCCGGGGCGGCCGGGGTGACCGGACCGGCTGGGCCTGCCGGACCGACCGGGTCGGCCGGACCCGCCGGGGCGGCCGGGCCGGGGGCCGTGGCGTCCCGGCCGCTCGTGCCGGGGGAGCCGGTATGAGACCGCCGGGGGCCGTGACGCCGGTCGGCGGGGACCGCCCGCAGGCCGGGACCTCGGGGCATTCGGGGTGCTTGCGGCGGGCGGGCGCCCGCCGGGCCGCCGGGCTCCGGGGGTGTCCGCGGGACGAAGGGCTGCAGCAAGGGGTCGCGCTGTGCGAAGGCTCGCGGTGCGAGGGCGTGGCGCAGCGCAGCGGGCACCGGGCGTTCGTGGCCCTGGGCGACTCGCTCACCGAGGGCGTGGGTGATCCGGTCGGCGGCGGCTGGCGAGGCTGGGCAGCCCTGCTCGCAACCGGGCTCACCGCAGGCGGAGCCGCCGGGCCACCCGTCCGGTTCACCAACCTCGCGGTGAGCGGCGCCCAGAGCCGGGACGTGCTGGAACGGCAGTTGCCGGCCGCGCTGGAGTGCCGCCCCGACCTCGCGTCCGTGATCGTCGGGGTCAACGACACACTCCGCCACAGCTTCGACATCCAGGCCGTGGCGGCCCGGCTCGACCAGGTGTACGCGTCCCTGACCGCTCGGGGGGCCGTCCTGCTCACCGCCTGCCTGCCCGACCCGGGCCGGATGCTGGGCCTGCCGCCGGCCCTCGCCCGTCCACTGGCGCGGCGGCAGCGGGCCGTGAACGCGGTGGTGCACGCGCTGTCGGAGCGGTACGGCGCCCTGCACCTGCACGTCTGTGGGGGCGAGTGGATCACCGACCGGGCGATGTGGAGCGCGGACCGGCTGCATCCGGGGGAGCGCGGGCACCGGCAACTGGCCCTGCGTTTCCACGCGCTGCTCGCGGAGCGGGGTCTGGCGAGCGGGCCCGCTCCCTCGCCCGAGCCCGAGTCGCCCGGCCCCACCGTCCCCGCGCGTCTGTGGTGGCTGGCCACGGCCGGCACCGGCTGGGTGGCGCGCCGGTGCACCGATCTGCTGCCCCAGCTCCTGGCCCTCGCCGCCGACGAGCTGGGGCACCGCGCCCGCGGGACGAGCGCCCGTCTCGACCTGCGGGCCTCGGCGGCGGTCTCGGCGGCCCTCGCCGCCCTCTCACCGGTGGAACACCCGGGACCTGTCTGACGGAAGGGCCCGATCCGTCGGACGGGCGTCGTCAGGCCCGTGCCACCGGACTCAGCGGCGGCGTACCGCCACGAAGCGGACCGGAGTGCCGGGGGACGCCTGGGCGGCTGCCGGGAGGTCGGATGCGCGGACCACGGCGATCACCGGGTAGCCACCCGTGGTCGGGTGGTCGGCCAGGAACACCACCGGCCTGCCGTCCGGCGGGACCTGGACGGCGCCCAGCACCATCCCCTCGCTGGGCAGTTCCCCGGCCCGGGCCCGCTCCAGGGCGGGCCCCTCCGTCCGCAGCCCGATGCGGTTGCTCGCGGAGGACACCCGGTAGGGGCGGGAGACGAAGGTGCGGACGGCGTGCGGGGTGAACCAGTCGTCGCGCGGTCCCAGGGTCACTCCGAGGACCAGCTCGGCCGGCGGCGCCGGCTGCGGGGCCACGTCCACGCGCGCGTGGACCCCCGTCGGCCGCCCCAGGGGCAGGACCGTGCCGTCGGTGAGCGGGGGCGGGCCGAGACCCGACAGCAGGTCGGTGGAGCGGCTGCCGAGCACGCGCTCGACCGCGACGCCCCCGCAGACGCCGACGTAGGTCCGTACGCCGGTCAGGGCCGGGCCGATGTCCAGCAGCGCGCCGGCCGGCACGCGCAGCGGCGCGCCCCAGGCCGCGGGCCGGCCGTCCACCGTGACGCGGCAGGGCGCACCGGCCACGGCCACGGTGACGTCCGAACGGGGCCGCAGCGCGCAGCCGTCGAGGGTCGTCTCCAGCACGGCCGCCCCGGACGGATTCCCGGTCAGCCGGTTGACGAGGTCCGCCGCGGGCCGGTCCAGGGCGCCGGAGCGCGGGACGCCGAGGTGGGCGTGGCCGGGCCGGCCGAGGTCCTGCACGGTGGTGAGGGCCCCGGCCCGTACGACGGCGAGCGCCCGGTCGGTCATGATCCCGCCTCGGGGACGAACCGCACACGGGTGCCCGGCGACAGCAGCGCGGCCGGCACGCGCGCGTGGTCGAACAGCACGGCGTCCGTGGTGCCGATCAGCTGCCAGCCGCCCGGCGAGGAACGCGGGTACACGCCCGTGTAGGGTCCCGCCAGCGCCACCGAGCCGGCGGGGACGGCCGTGCGCGGGGTGGAGCGGCGCGGCACGTCGTAGCGGGACGGCAGGCCGGTGAGGTAGCCGAAGCCGGGGGCGAAGCCGCAGAAGGCGACCAGGAACTCCGTTCCGGCGTGGATCCGGGCGACCTCCGCCGCCGGCACGCCCCAGAGCGCGGCGACGTCGGCCAGGTCCGGGCCGTCGTAGCGCACCGGGATGCGGACCACCTCGCGCGAGGGCGGGGGAGGAGGCGGCAGTTCGGCGGCGGTCAGTTCGGCGGCCAGCCGGGCGGGTGAGTCGAGGCCGTCCAGGAGGACCGTACGGGCCGCCGGCACGATCTCGCGGGCCGACAGCGAGCCCTCGGCGCGGCGGCGCAGCAGCTCCGCGTGCAGGGCCTGCGCCTCGTCGACCGAGGAGACCTCGACGAGCAGGGCGTCCTCACCGGCGGGCAGCACGTTCATGCGAAGGCCTCCACGACGACCCCCGTCGCCTCCAGCCGCCGGCGCACCCGGTGGGCCAGGTCCACCGCGCCGGGTGTGTCGCCGTGCAGGCACAGGGAACGCGCGCGTACCTCGATGCGCGTGCCCGAGCGGGCGACGACGCTGCCGGTGCGGGCCAGCTCCACCGACCGCCCGACGACCGCCTCCGGGTCGCTGACCACGGCGCCCTCCTCGGTGCGCGGCACCAGCGTGCCCGCGTCGGTGTACGCGCGGTCGGCGAACGCCTCGGTGACGGCCGGCAGTCCCGCCTTCGCGGCCAGCTCCAGCAGGCGCGAGCCGGGCAGACCCAGGACCGGCAGGGCGGCGTCCGCGAGGAGCACGCCCTCGACGACGGCCGCGGCCTGCTCCTCGTCGCGCACGACCCGGTTGTAGAGCGCGCCGTGCGGTTTGACGTAGGCGACGCGGGCGCCCGCCGCGCGGGCGAACACCTCCAGGGCGCCGATCTGGTAGGCGACCTCCGCGGCCAGTTCGGCGGGCGGCACGTCCATCGCGCGCCGCCCGAACCCGGCCAGGTCCCGGTAGGAGACCTGGGCGCCGATCCGCACACCGCGCGCGGCCGCCAGCTCGCACACCCGGCGCATCGTGGCCGGGTCCCCGGCGTGGAAACCGCACGCTACGTTGGCGCTGGTGACGACGGACAGCAGCCCCTCGTCGTCGGTGAGCCGCCAGCGGCCGAAGCCCTCGCCGAGATCGGCGTTCAGATCGATGCAGGCCATGGTTTCAGTGTCTCCTGTCAGAGCACGCGGTACTGCTCGTCACGGGCGTCGGTGACGAACATCTGCCCCGGGGCGTGGGTGAGCGCGAACGGCGGGCGGGAGGCCATCACGGCCGCCTGCGGCGTCACCCCGCAGGCCCAGAACACCGGGATGTCGTCCGGCTCGGCGTCCACCGGGTCGCCGAAGTCGGGGCGGCCCAGGTCGCCGATGCCGAGCCCCGAGGGGTCGCCGCAGTGCACGGGACTGCCGTGCACGGCCGGCAGGAGGCTGCTCTCCCGGATCGCCGCCGCCAGGTGCCGCGGCGGCACCGGCCGCATCGACACCACCATCGGGCCGTGCAGCCGCCCCGCGGGACGGCACTGCCGGCTCGTCACGTACATCGGGACGTTGCGGCCCTGCTCGACGTGGCGGATCGGCACGCCGGCCTCGCCCAGCGCCCACTCGAAGGTGAAGCTGCACCCGATGAGGAACGACACCAGGTCGTCCCGCCAGTGGGTGCGCACGTCGGTCGGCTCGTCCACCAGTTGGCCGTCCCGCCACACCCGGTAGCGCGGCAGGTCCGTGCGCAGATCGGCACCCTCGGCGAGCACGGTGGTCCAGGAGCCGGCGTCGGTGACGTCGAGGACGGGGCAGGGCTTGGGGTTGCGCTGGCAGAACAGCAGCATCTCGTAGGCCCAGTCCGCGGGCACGGAGATCAGGTTGACCTGGGTGTGGCCCGCCGCCACCCCGGCCGTGGGCCCGGTCAGGCCCTCCCGGAAGCGGGCCCGGGCCGCCGCCGGGCTCCACGCGCGCGCCTGCTCGTCGACGAGGAGCAGCGGGCGGTCCTCGGTACCGGTGCGGTTCACGTCAGCTCCTTCCCGCGCGTCTCGGGCAGCCCCAGCAGGGCCAGTGCGGCGATGCCGTAGCCGATCGCGCCGAAGACCAGCGCGCCGCCCACGCCCCAGCTGTCGGCCAGGAACCCCACGGTGGTCGGGAACACGGCACCCACCGCGCGCCCGGTGTTGTACGTGAAGCCCTGCCCGGTCCCGCGCACCGCGGTCGGGTACAGCTCGCTCAGGTAGGAGCCGAAGCCGCTGAAGATCGCCGACATGCAGAATCCGAGCGGGAAACCCAGCACCAGGAGCAGGGTGTTGGCGCCGCTGGGGATGTTCGCGTAGGCCAGGATGCACAGCGCGGACAGCAGGGCGAAGAGCCAGATGTTGCGCCGCCTGCCCAGCTTGTCGGTGAGGTAACCGCCGGTCAGGTAGCCGATGAAGGCGCCCGAGATCAGGAACGTCAGGTAGCCGCCGGTGCCGACGACCGACAGGTCGCGTTCGGACTTGAGGTAGGTCGGCACCCAGGTGGCCAGCGTGTAGTAGCCGCCCTGCACACCGGTCGACAGCAGCCCGGCGAACAGCGTCACGCGCAGCAGGCCCGGCTTGAAGATGGCGGTGAACGACCCCTTCTGCGCGCTCTGTTCACGCGCGGCGGCCGCCTCGGGGGCGTCGTGGACGCTGCGCCGCAGCCAGATCACCAGCAGGGCCGGCATCGCCCCGGTCCAGAACATGATCCGCCAGGCCAGGTCGTCACCGGCCACGGAGAACACCACGGTGTAGACGATCACGGCCAGGCCCCAGCCCACCGCCCAGGAGCTCTGGATCGCGCCCAGCGTGCGGCCCCGGTGCCTCGCGCTCGCGTACTCGGCCACCAGGATCGCGCCGACCGCCCACTCACCGCCGAAACCGAGGCCCTGCAGGGCGCGGAAGACCAGCAGCGTCTCGTAGTTGGGCGCGAATCCGCAGGCGACGGTGAACACCGCGTAGGTGATCACCGTGATCATCAGCGCCTTGACCCGGCCGACGCGGTCGGCGAGAACTCCCGCGAGGGCGCCGCCGATCGCCGAGACCACCAGGGTGACCGTGGTGAACAGACCCGTCTGGCCGCTGTCCAGGCCGAAGTACGCGGCGAGCGCGACCATGCTCAGCGGCAGCGTGAAGTAGTCGTACGAGTCCAGGGCATAGCCGCCGAAGGCGCCGGCGAAGGCGCGGCGGCCCCGCGGGCCCAGGGCGCGCAGCCAGCCCAGCGCCCCGGCGTCCGGGCCGGGTCCGGCGGCCCGGTCGCGGGTGTCGCCGGGCAGTGCCTGCGGTGGAGGGGTCGTGCTCATGGGCACCTCGCAGAGTGAGGACGGAGGGTGCTACGGAAGTGAGCCGTGCCGTGCGAAGCGGTCGGCACCGGGGTGGGGGCGCGGCGCCATGTCCAGCACCGTAGAGGATTGTTCAACGATCCCTCAATACCCATGTTGGTTGTTCCCGGGATGTGCGATTGAATTCGGGCATGGCAGAGCAGCTGAAGGACCTCGCCGACGACCGGGCTCTCCTGGGGCGCACCAGCACTGCGGAACGGGTCTCGGACATCCTCAGGAGCCGCATCGCCGAGGGGTACTTCCCGCCCGGCACCCGGCTGTCGGAGGACAGCATCGGCGGCGCGCTCGGCGTCTCCCGCAACACGCTGCGCGAGGCGTTCCGGCTGCTCACCCACGAACGCCTGCTCGTCCACGAGCTGAACCGGGGGGTCTTCGTCCGGGTCCTGACCGTGGAGGACGTCGAGGACATCTACCGCACCCGCCGGCTCGTCGAGTGCGCGGTCGTACGCGGTCTCGGCGAGCCGCCCCACCCTCTCGACGGGCTCGCGAGCGCGGTCGAGGACGGGCAGGCCGCCGCCCGGGACGGCGACTGGAAAGCCGTGGGCACGGCCAACATCCACTTCCACCGGGAACTGGTCGCCCTGTCGGGAAGCGAGCGCACGGCCGAGCTGATGCGCAGCGTCTTCGCCGAACTGCGCCTGGCCTTCCACGTCGTGGACGAACCCCAGCGGCTGCATGAACCGTACATCGCACGAAATGTCGCCATCCTCCAGGCGCTTCAGGACGGAGACCGCGCACAGGCCGAACGTCTCCTCGCGGGCTACCTCGACGACTCCCTCCGGCGCGTCGTCGAGGTCTACCGGCGGCGGGTCGGCGACGACGGCTGAGGCCCCGCCGCCGGCCCGCCGGGGAGGCGTACCGCGTCGTTTGGGACGATGTCAGACCCAGGACCTAGTCTGTGCACCGTGACTTCGCCTGCATCGACGGACAGCGTTCCGCCCCAGCTCAGCGCGGGGCCGCGTCCCGCTCCGGGGCCGGCCGCCGACGAGGGCCTGGCGCGGCGCCTGCGCGCGCTCGCCTGCACCGCGCCCCTGCACGACCTGGACGCGCGCAAGGCCAACCTCGCGGGTGAGTACACGGTGTACGGCATGGCGGAGGTCGCTCTCGCGGCCATCGACCTCGTCACCCTGAACATGGACTTCGACACCGGCGCCGACCACGACCAGATCGTCACCCGCCTCGTCCCGCGCATCGCCGCCCAGGCCCCGCAGCGCCCCGCCGCCGAGCACGAACGGGTGGCCCGCTGGGTCCTGGAGAACCTGATCAACGTCGGCAGCGTCGACCGCGGGTTCCGCGCCGTGTACGGCACGTTCGGCGCGGACGGCACGTACGTGCGGCGCGACTACGACTTCAAGCTGATCGAGGAGGTCCCCGGCCCCGGCGGCCAGGTCTACCTGCGGACCACGGACGAGGCGGTCAACGTCCTGGTCGGCGCCCTCGACACCGACGTCACGAGTGCCCAGATCGCCGCCGAGGTCAAGCTGGAGGTGCTGATCAGCCGCGGCCGGCTCGCCGACGCCCAGCTCGCGGCCGAACAGGCCCGCTACCGGACCGTGCAGTACTCCGAGACGCTGCGCCGCGCCCTGGACGCCACCCGGCGCAACGTCCGCGCGGTCGACTGGCTCACCGCCGTGCCCGACATGATCGCCGAGGCCCTCGAGCACGTGGCCGACCGCTACCGGCACGAGAACGCGATCCTCACCAACATCCGCAAGGCGCGGGACGAGTCGGAGGACCCGGAGAACAAGCGCCGCGCCGCCGAGCTGGTCGACATCGTCAAGGACTGCATCCGGCGCCACACCCAGTTGCAGTCGCGGCTGCTGGAGGCCGGGCCGCTGTTCCGCGCCGAGCAGGACCGGCAGGCCTTCGCCACGCCCATGACCAGCTCCGGGATAGACCTCTACGGCCATCTCGTCTCGCCGGTCCTGCCCCTGCCGCTGGAGCAGGCCGTGCGGGTCACGGACGCCTTCTTCGGGCGGGGCACGGGGCTGCGCACACCCGTGTCCGTCCGGATCACCGACCTCGTCGACATATTGCTCACGCCGCCGGTCGAGCGGGAGCACCTCGGGGCCGAGATGCCCGAGCCGGACCTCATCGCCACCCCGGACGACAGCCGGTTCAGCGAGGAGCAGATGGCGGCGGCCCAGGAGCTGCTCGACCTGCCGGCCGACGCGCCGCGCCGGCTGTCGGGGCTGCTGGCCGAGGCCCGCCGCCTCGACCCCGACCTGCCCTACCTGGTCGCGCTGCTGGCCGTGCACGCGGCCAGTCCGCCGGTCGGCACGGCCTACCGGCAGGGCGAGCAGAAGCTGCTGTTCGCCGTGGACGACGGGACCGAGCTGGAGGACGAGGAGTTCGGGGGCGCGGACCTGATCGTCGGCACCGCGCTGCTGGACGCGGTGGGGATGGCGGCGGACCGGACGGAGGCCGCCTGATGCCCGGGCCGACGAACCGCCGCGGGCCCACCGCGGCCGGCCCCGGGACCGCAAGAGCCTCCCGGAGGTGCCGGGCCCCTCGGGCCCTTGCGGGCCCGCACGGCTCCCAGGAGCCGCGGGCTTCACAGGGTCCGCACGGCTCGCAGGAGCCTGAGGGTTCGCGGGGCTCGCAGGAGCCTGGGGGTTCGCGGGGCTCGCAGGAGCCTGGGGGTTCGCGGGGCCGGCACGGCCCCCGGATCTCCCCGGGTGCGCGGCGTTCCCGGAACACCCCGGCTTCCCGGGGCACCAGGGCCTCTCGGGGCGCGCGGCCTTCCCAGGAAGGCCCGGTTTCGCGGGCAACCCGGCCCTGCCAGGGCGCCCGGGCTGCTCGTCATCGCACGGTGCCCGGGAACGGCGCCCGCACGTACGTATCGAGGATCGAGGAGTTCAAGCCGTGAGCGAGCACGTCGAGTGGAGTGAGCCGGAAGGCCCGGCCCCCGCGGCCACCGCCGCCGTCATCCCCGCCGATGCCGCCGACGCGGCCCGGCTCGTGTCCTTCGGACTGCAGCCCAAGCTCCAGCCCGCCCGCGACCAGGAGTACGCGGACCTGCTGCGGCGCTACCGGGAGGACCCGCCGTTCGCCCGGCTCGCCGACGCCGTGGCGACCGGGCTGGGGCTCATCGTGCTGGAGGTCTCCCCGCGCGCCGGCATGGCCGTGACCGCCGCCGAGGACTCCGTGTTCGCCGTCCGCATGGGCGACTACGCGCGTCGCACCTCCGCCGACGGCGGCGACCGGTTCCTGCACGGACTGGCCCATCTCGCCGTCGCCGCCATGGCGTTCCCGCGCCCCGAGGACCTCGCCGACGACGGCTACATCGGCCGCGTCACGGTCAACGGCGTCGACGCCTTCGTGCGCCAGGCCTGCCACCGGCTCGAGGAACGCGCCGCCGAGCAGGGCGAGAACACCGACCCGGTCACCGACGCGCCCGGCCTGGAGGCCGCCTGGCGCATCTGGGTGCGGCGCAGCGCGACCGGCGCCACCAAGGACGCCCGCCGGCTCGCCGGTTCCACCACCGGCATCGTCGCCAAGGCCGTCGCGTTCCTCACCGACTCGGGCTTCCTGCAGCGCACCGGCGACGACAACGGCGGCACCTACCGCACCACCGCCCGCTACCAGCTCCAGGTCCGCGACCTGGCCGGCAGCGCCGCCCTGGCCGAGCTGCTGGAGCTGGGCGTCGTCCCCGTCACCGACGGCACCCCGACACTGCTGCCCCCCGAGGAGGGCGACGACCTGGAGCTGGTCGCCGACGCCGGACTGCCCTTCCACTCCTCCTGACCGCCCCCCGCTCATCCCCCACCCCACGAAGACTTACGAGAGTCCGCCATGTACGAGCTGTCCCGGGTCCGCCTCTACTCCATCGGGCCCGCCGGCGCACGGTACGCCGACACCGTGCTCGACCTGCGCGGCGTGGGCGACATCGTGCCCGACCCCGCGCCCACGCAGGCGGAGTTCTTCGAGGACGAGCCCGTCGGCCCGCCGCGCCGGCCGGCCCCCGCGGGCGTGCTGTTCCTGGAGAACGGCGGCGGCAAGTCGGTGCTGCTCAAGCTGATCTTCTCCGTGATGCTGCCGGGACACCGCAACACCCTGGGCGGCGCCAGCTCCGGCGTGCTGCGCAAGTTCCTGCTCGCCGACGACTGCGGCCACGTCGCGCTGGAGTGGCAGCACGTGCTGACCGGCGAGTGCGTGGTCGTCGGCAAGGTCAGCGAGTGGCGCGGACGGCAGGTCTCCAACGACCCGCGCAAGTTCGCCGAGGCCTGGTACTCCTTCCGGCCCGGGCCCGGACTGAGCCTGGACAACCTGCCCGTCGCCGAGTCCACCGCGGTACGCGCCCCCGTCGAGGGTCAGTCGGGCGCACGCGGACGGCGCCGCACGATGAAGGGTTTCCGCGACGCCCTCACCGAGGCCGGCAAGACCTACCCGCACCTGGAGGTGCACTGGGAGGAGATCCACGACCGCTGGATCGAGCACCTGGGCGACCTCGGCCTCGACCCCGAACTCTTCCGCTACCAGCGCGAGATGAACGCCGACGAGGGCGAGGCCGCCGGCCTCTTCGCGGTGAAGAAGGACGCCGACTTCACCGACCTGCTGCTGCGCGCGGTCACCGACACCCGCGACACCGACGGGCTCGCCGACCTGGTGAGCGGTTTCGGCAACAAGCTGGGCCGGCGCTCGGAGCTGATGGCCGAACGCGACTTCACCGCCGGGTCGGTGGACCTGCTCGGGCGGATCGTCGAGGCCGCCGACGCCCGCGCCCGCGCGCGTGACGTCCACGCCGGAGCCGAGCGCCGCACCCGGACCCTGGCCCGCAGGCTGTCCGCCCGCGGCGTGCGGGAGCGGACCCGCGCCGCCGACCTGGCGCAGCGCGTCACGGCCGCCGCCTACGCCGTCACGCACGCCGAGGCCGCCCGTGAGCGCAGCGCCCTCGTCTCCGCCGAACTCGCCTACCGGCACGCCTCGCTGGCGCTCGCCGCCGCCGAGAAGTCCGCCGCCGCGCAGAAACGCGAGCTCGCCGACGCCCGCACCCTGTACGCGGCGTGGCAGGCCGCCGAGGCCGTCCTGCGCCACCGCGCGGCCTCCGACCGCGTCGCCCGCGTGTCCGCCGCGATCCGGGAGGCCGAGCGGGACGCCGCCCCGGCACTCGCCGCTCGCGCCAAGGCGGCCGTCGACCTCGTACGGGCTCTGCACGCGGCCGCGGAGAGCGCCGAGAGCCTCGCCAACGAGGAGGAGGAGCGCTCCGCGGCCCTCCAGGAGGTCAGCGACGCGGCCTACCGCGACTCCACCGCCGCCGCCACCCAGGCCCAGCGGGCCCGCAGCGAGATCGGGCACCTCAGACAGCGCCTCGCCGAGGTCGAGCAGGAGACCGCGGAAGCGGTCCGGGCCGGCTGGCTCGACGACAGCGCACCCGACGCCGATCCCGCCCGCGCGGCCCTCGCCGCCAGCGACGCCGAGAAGACCGCCGTCGCCGCCTGGGACTCGGCCCGTGAGGCCGCCCGGCGGGCCGCCGAGCACGCCCGCGAGGCCGCCGCCGGCGAGTCCCGCGCGGAACTGACCGCGGCCCGCGCGGCCGACGCCGCCACCGCGGCGGAGCGGTCCTACGACGCCGAGCGCCGCACCGCCGCGGCACTGGCCGGGGAGGAGCGGCTCGCCGAACTGCTCGGTCTGGCCCCCGAGGTCCGCCCCGGCATCCCCCAGCCCCGCCACGGCACCGACCAGGAGCCCGCCCCGCCCGCCCCCGCGGGCGAGCAGGGCCTGACCGCCGAGGAACTCGACCGTTCCGCCGACGACCTGCGCGCACTGCTCGACGACGCCGTCTCCTTCGCCGAACGGCAGCTGTTCGACCTGCGGACGGCCGCCGCCGACGACGCCCGCATCCTCGGCGCCCTCGGTGACGGCGGGCTGCTGCCGCCCGGCCCGGACGTGCTCGCCACGGTCGAGTTCCTCGGGGAGCACGGCATCCCCGCGCTGCCCGGCTGGCGCTACCTCGCCCAGGCCGTCGATCCGGCCGACCACGCACGCGTCCTGGCCGCCCGGCCCGAACTCGTCGACGGCGTGATCATCACCGACCCCGGATCCCACGCCCGCGCCCGGGAGGCCCTGAGCGACGCGGCGCTGCTGCCGAGGTCCGCCGTCGCGGTCGGCACGGCCGCCGCCCTGCTCGCCCCGACGCCCGCCCCGGACACCGGCGACGGTGGCGTGTTCCTCGTCCCGCCGAACCCCGCCATGCACGACGAGCACGCCGCCGACGAGGAACGGCAGGCGCTGCGCGCCCGCGCGGCCGAGCGCGACGAGGAGATCCGCACGCTCGCCGCCCGGCTCGGCAAGGACCGCGAACTGGCCGCCCGGCTCGCCTCCTGGCGCACCGGCTGCCCGGCCGGCCGGCTGGCGGAACTGGCCCGGGCGGCGCACGACGCCCGCGCGTTCGCCGAGGAGGCGGAGGCCGAGCTGGCCGAGGCGCGCACGGTGCGGGCCGAGGCCGACGAGGCCGCCGCCGAGGCCGCGCGGGTCCGGGACGAACGGCAGGAGGCCGCGCAGAAGGCCCGCCGCTCCGCCGACGCCCTCGCCGGTCTCGCCTTCCGGCTCCGCGAGCGCGCCGGCTGGCAGGTGAAACTGCGGGAACTGGCCGACGAGGCGGCCGAGTCGGAGACCGGCGCCCAGGCCTGCCTGGAACGGGCGAGGGCCGCCGACGAGGACCGGCGCGGCGCCCAGCGTGCCGCCGACGACGCCCGCCGCACCGCCCGGGCCCTGCGCGCCGAGCGTGCCGAGATCGCCGGCGCCCCGGACGACGTGCCCGAGGACGACGCGCACACCCCGCAAGCCTCCCTGCCCGCGCTGCGCGAGGCCTACCGGGCCGCCTCCCAGGTGTACGAGAAGGTCGGCGTCGGAGCCGATCTGCGGGCCGAGCAGGCCCGCGCCGAGAGCGACGAGAGCGCCGCCCGCGCCGAGCTGGACCGGCTCAGCAACAAGGTCCGCACGCGCGCGGAGCAGCTCCTCCAGTCACCCGACGGCTCCGACGGCCCCAGCCGTCAGGCCGCCGCCGCCCGTGCCGAGGAGCTGGTGCAGCTCCTGGAGACCCGGATGTCCACCGCGAGCGAGCAGCTCGGCCGGCTGCGCGGCGAGGCCGAACGGCTCGCTCCCGAGGACGGCGAGGCCCACACCGACCTGCCCGAGGAACTCCGGCCGCGCGACGCCGAGCACGCGCAGACCCTGTTGCGCACCGCCACGGCCGAACTCGCCTCCCGCACCGAGGCGCTGAACCAGGCCCGCGAGGCGCACGCCGAACTCCTCGACGCCCACCGCGCCGCCGAGGACGCGGCGAGCGGCTTCGACGAGATCGCCGCCATGCTCCGCGACCTGCTGCGCGAGCACGGCACCGAGGAGGAGCAGGAGGAGACCGAGCCGTACCCGGGCAGCCTCGAGGAGGCCCGGCAGTCCGCCGCCGAGACCCGCCGCTCGCTGCGCGGCTGCGCCGCCGACCTGTCCGCCGCCGAGGCCGCGGTCCGCGAGGCCGGTGACGTCCTCGTCCGGCACGCCAACTCCACGCGCTATGAGCAGGTCCGCACCCCGGCCCGCCAGCAGATCCGCGAACTGCCCGCCGCCGCGCTGCCCGAGCACGCCCGGAAGTGGGCGGACGCCTTCGCACCCCGGCTGCGGGTCCTCACCGACGAGCTGGAACAACTGGAGCGCAACCGCGACTCGATCGTGGACCGGCTGCGCGGACTGGTCGAGTCGGCCCTGGCCACCCTGCGCTCGGCCCAGCGGCTCTCCCGGCTGCCGGAAGGGCTCGGCGAGTGGTCGGGGCAGGAGTTCCTGCGCATCCGCTTCGAGGAGCCCGACCAGGCCACTCTCACCGAGCGGCTGGGCGAGGTCATCGACGAGGCGACGCGTGCCGCCGTGAAGAAGAACTCCGACCTGCGGCGCGACGGCATGTCCCTGCTGCTGCGGGGCGTCGCCGCCGCCCTGCAGCCCAAGGGCGTCGCCGTCGAGATCCTCAAGCCGGACGCGGTGCTGCGCGCCGAGCGCGTCCCCGTCGGGCAGATGGGCGACGTCTTCTCCGGCGGCCAGCTGCTCACCGCCGCCATCGCCCTGTACTGCACGATGGCCGCGCTGCGCTCGAACGACCGCGGCCGCGACAAGCACCGGCACGCGGGCACCCTGTTCCTCGACAACCCCATCGGCCGCGCCAACGCCACCTACCTGCTGGAGCTGCAGCGGGCGGTGTCGGACGCCCTCGGCGTGCAACTGCTCTACACCACGGGCCTGTTCGACACGACCGCGCTGGCGGAGTTCCCCCTGGTGATCCGGATGCGCAACGACGCCGACCTCAGGGCGGGCCTGAAGTACATCAGCGTCGAGGAGCACCTCCGCCCGGGACTGCCGCAGCAGCCCCGGGCGGGCGAGGCGGTCCACAGCGAGATCACCGCGACCAGGATGTACAAGCGCCCGGCGCCGGCGACGTCGTAGAGGGTCCCGGCGGAACTGCGCGACCGGCCGTAGGCGTCGGCCGCGCAGTCGCGGCGCGGCCTTCCCGCAGGGAGGCGCGCCGGCCGCAGCGGGCCTCGGGCGCGCCTCAGTTCACGAGTGCGACAACTGCCCGGCCGCACCACGCCGGCGTATCCGCCCCTGCGCCCGCTCGGCGACGCGCGCCTGGCGCCGGGCCCGGCGCCGCTCCCGCCGCAGCGCCCGTGCCGTGCTGCTGGGTTCGGAGACCACGCCGTGGCGCTGGCTCCAGACCTGGCGCGTCACCCACACGTCGAGCGCTCCCCAGGTGGCCACGATCGTGCTGACCACGGTGCTGATGACCATGGGGAACGCAAGCCAGGAGCCGGCCATCGTGCACAGGAACGCCACCATGGCCTGAAGCAGCGTCACGGCTATGAGCAGCACCGCCCGGACGGCCGCTGTGCGGACCGGATCCGGCAGCCTGCGCCGCCGCGCCGGCTCCTCGACCCACAGCGGCCTCAAGGAGCGCCGCTCACGTCCTTCCCCGCCCCTGCCGTCGGCACCGGAACCTGTGCCGGGTGTCGCCGTCGCCGCTCCGACCGGATCGTCGCGATCGAGCAGCCCGGGGTCCCGATGCCCCGTCACCTGCGCCCCTGCGACCTCGGACGCCTCGCGCCGTTCCGCCGTGCCCATCACCGTGTCACTCCCCACCGCCGGCAGACCCCTCACCCGCATCCGAAGACGCGTACTCCCCAGTGGCTGCCCGGCTTGCGCTGTATTACGCCGCCCGGGTGCGGGATGCGGCTCCTGTGGCCGATTCCGCCCCCATTTCCCACAGAGAAGGACGAACGACCCGCCCCGAAGATTCCCGGCGTCGAAAAATTCCGGCCAACCACCGTGGCCGAGCGAGGGGATGGACCCCCCGGCCACCCCCGCTTTCGGGGAGACAACTCCCGCAATGCCCGGACAACTCCCCATGCAGCGCGCCCGGCGTGGAACTTCGGCCTCCGGACCGGTCTTCGAGTTCCCCGCGCGTCGGTAGTAGGCTCGCGCCGTTTGTTGACGCACACGTGTACCCCGGGTAGCCCCGGGGGCCGAGCTGGGGGAGGCCATGCGCTTTCGCGGGAAGTCCATCCGCCGGAAGATCGTGGCGCTGCTTCTCGTGCCGCTGGTGTCCCTGACCGCGATCTGGGCCTTCGCCACGATCCTCACGGGACGTGAGGCGAGCGACCTGTTCCACGTGTCGACCGTCGTGGAGAAGATCGGGTACCCGATCGAGGACACCGTCCGTGTCCTGCAGGAAGAACGCCGCCAGACCCTGGTCCACCTCGCCGACCCCCGTGCCTCCGACGGGCTCGCCGCGCTGCGGCGCAGCCGCACCGCCACCGACGAGGCCGTCGCCGGCATCCGCGGCAACGCCCGCGACCCGGACGTGCGCGACGCGATGGGCGAGGACACCCGCGAGAGGCTGGCCGCGGTGCTGGACGCCTTCGAGGGCATCGAGTCGCTGCGCCGCAGCGTCGAGGACGGAACCGTCAACCGTTCCCAGGCGCTCGACCTCTACAACCGGCTGGTCGACCCCTGCTACGTCCTGCTGACCAACCTGCACGTCGTCGACAACATCGAACTGGACAAGCAGTACCGCGCCCTGGTCAACCTCGCCCGTGCCCGCGAACTGCTCGCCCGCGAGGACGCCCTGCTCGGCTCCGCCCTCATCGTCGGCAGGATCTCCCGCTCGGAGGGGCGCGACATCGCCGACCTCGTCGCCCAGCGCACCCTCATGTACGACGTCAACCTCCAGCTGCTGCCCGTCGCCGAACGCGACCGCTACGAACGCTTCTGGAAGAACGCCTCCTCCGCCCCGCTGCGCGTCGCCGAGGAAGCCGCCCTCGACTCCGGCGCCGGCACGCCCCGCGGCGTCACCGCCAAGAGCTGGGACAGCGCGGCGGGCAACGTGCTGGACGAGCTCGCCACCCTCAACGACCAGGCCAACGACCGCTATCAGGACCGCGTGCACCCGGTGGCCGTGGGTGTCATCGCCAAGGCCGTCATCGCGGGCGCGCTCGGCCTGATCGCCCTGTTGCTCTCCCTGTTCCTGTCGGTGCGCGTCGGCCGCTCCCTCATCCGCGATCTGCGACAGCTCCGGCTGGAGGCGCACGAGGCCTCCGGCGTGCGCCTGCCCAGCGTGATGCGCCGCCTGTCCGCGGGCGAACAGGTCGACGTAGAGACGGAAGTGCCGCGTCTGGAGTACGACAAGAACGAGATGGGCGAGGTCGGCCAGGCCCTCAACACCCTGCAGCGCGCCGCGGTCGAGGCCGCCGTCAAGCAGGCCGAACTGCGCGCCGGCGTCTCCGAGGTGTTCGTCAACCTCGCCCGCCGCAGCCAGGTCCTGCTGCACAAGCAGCTCACCCTGCTCGACGCGATGGAGCGCCGCACCGAGGACACCGAGGAACTCGCCGACCTGTTCCGCCTGGACCACCTGACCACCCGCATGCGGCGGCACGCCGAGGGCCTCGTGATCCTCTCCGGCGCCGCGCCCTCCCGCCAGTGGCGCAAGCCCGTCCAGCTCATGGACGTCGTCCGGGCCGCCGTCGCCGAGGTCGAGGACTACGAGCGCATCGAGGTCCGCCGACTGCCGCGGACCGCCGTCACCGGCCCGGCCGTCGCCGACCTCACGCACCTGGTGGCCGAACTGCTGGAGAACGCCACGGTGTTCTCCCCGCCGCACACCGCCGTGCAGGTCGTCGGCGAACGCGTGGCCAACGGCTTCACCCTGGAGATCCACGACCGCGGTCTCGGCATGGCCGCCGAGGCGCTCCTGGACGCCAACCTCCGGCTCGCCGAGACACCCGAGTTCGAACTCTCCGACACCGACCGCCTCGGCCTGTTCGTGGTCAGCCGCCTCGCCCAGCGCCAGAACGTCCGCGTCTCCCTGCAGCCCTCCCCGTACGGCGGTACGACCGCTGTCGTGTTCATCCCCGACGCGCTGCTGACGGACGACGTGCCGGACACCAACGGCGTCGGGTTCCGGCTCGACCGGCCCCGGCTCGCCCCGGACAGCGAGCCGCAGGACACACGGCGCACGGCGCTGTCCCCGGCGTCCGCGCCACGGCCGGGCCTGCCCGCCTCCCTGCTGGACGGGCCGATCGAGCTGGAGGCGCCCGTCGACCTCGACGCCTTCCCCGGCGCCCTGGACGACGAGGACGGCGAGCAGGGAGGCCTCTTCCGGCCCCGGCGCCATTCCCTCGTCCGCGCCGAGGACGACCTCGCCATCCGGGCCACCGACGCAAGCCGGCAGGCCGCGGACGCCCGCGCGGCGCGGGAGCGCACGGACCCCGACGACGAACTCGGCGGCCCCGTCCCGTTGTCCCGCCGCCGCACCCCCAAGCTGGTCAGCTCGCACGGCCGCCCGGTCACCGACCAGCGCCCCCGGCGGCCCAGGCCCGACGAGGAGACCGACCCGGGCCGGAAGGACCTCGGGGCGGGCCGGACGGACTCCGGGGCCGCCTCCGCGCTTCCGGGTCGTCGCCGCACCGACGACCCGTCGCCCGCGGGCCTGCGCGGCGAGGCCCAGCCGGACGCACCGCCGCCCCTGCCGGCCCGACGCCGGGGCGCGGACCCCGCACGCCGCGGCATCGGCACGGCGGCCCACGGCGAGGAACCCACCGCGTCACCGGCCCCGCTCCCCGGCGACCGCACCGAACCGTCCGCCCTGCCCAGGCGCGTCCGCCGCCCGGAGACCGCCGCCCCCGCCGCGAGGGCAGACGGCCCGGGCGCCCACGGGAAGGCCGACGCCCCCGGCACGGGTCACACCCCCGGCACGCGTGACACGACCGGGACCGGTGACGCCTCGGGCAGGCGTGACACCACCGGCACGGGCGACGCCGGTGGCACCGCGCCCCTGCCCCGCCGCGTCCGGCAGGCCAGCCTCGCCCCGCAGCTCAAGCGGACCGCCGAGCCCCGCGCGGAGGACGAGGCCGAGCCCGCCGAGCGGGACGCCGAGGAAGTACGAAGCCGTATGGCCTCGCTCCAGCGCGGCTGGCAGCGCGGCCGTGAGGAGAACGCCGCGGGCGACGCCGCCCACAGCGGCACAGCACCACAGGGAACGACAGAGGGGGACGGTCGATGACCGCACCGAAGCCGACCGGCCACACCGCGACCGACAAGGGCGAGCTCAACTGGCTCCTCGACGACCTCGTGGACCGCGTCGCGAGCATCCGCAAGGCACTCGTGCTGTCCGGTGACGGATTGCCGACCGGGGTCTCCAAGGACCTGACCCGGGAGGACAGCGAGCACCTGGCGGCCGTGGCCTCCGGGTTCCACAGCCTCGCCAAGGGCGTGGGACGTCACTTCGAGGCCGGCAACGTCCGCCAGACGGTCGTCGAACTGGACGACGCCTTCCTCTTCGTGACCGCCGCCGGAGACGGCAGCTGCCTGGCCGTCCTCTCGGACGCCGACTCGGACGTCGGCCAGGTCGCCTACGAGATGACGCTCCTCGTCAAGCGCGTGGGTGTGCATCTGGGTGCCGCTCCACGCAACGATCTGCCCGCAGGCGGGTAGTGGGATGACATGAGCGCTGACGGTCAGGGAAGAAAGCACTGGTTCGACGACGAGGCCGGACCGGTCGTCCGCCCGTACGCCATGACCCGCGGCCGCACCAGCAGCCAGGGCCAGCACCGCCTGGACCTGATCGCGGTCGTGGTCGCGGAGCCGCACGCGGACGACCCCGAAGCCGACCACATGCTCTCCCCGGAGCACGTGGACATCGTCGAACTGTGCCGTGAGGACCCCCAGTCGGTCGCCGAACTCGCAGCGGAACTGGACCTGCCGATCGGGGTCGTACGGGTTCTCGTCGGAGACCTCGTGGACGCCGAGTTCGTCCACGTGAACCGTCCCGTGCCGCCGGCGGAACTGCCGGACGAGAGCATCCTGCGCGACGTGATCAACGGCCTGCGGGCCCTGTGAGCAGGCGGCGGCCCACCGCCGCCCACACCCCGGGCGGCGGTCGCCACGGCCCGCCGCCCGACCCCCATCGAGCTGGAGAGAAGACCGATGATCTTCGGGCGTTCTGAGCGCGGCAAGCCCCCGGTCGAGCCCGTCACGCTCAAGATCCTGGTGGCCGGCGGATTCGGCGTGGGCAAGACCACGCTCGTCGGCGCGGTGAGCGAGATCAGACCGCTGCGCACCGAGGAACTGCTGACCGAGGCCGGGCGCCCCGTGGACGACGTCAGCGGCGTGGAGGGCAAGCACACCACGACGGTGGCCATGGACTTCGGCCGCATCACCCTCCGTGAGGACCTCGTGCTGTACCTCTTCGGCACGCCCGGTCAGGAGCGGTTCTGGTTCATGTGGGACGAGCTCTCCGAGGGCGCGCTCGGTGCCGTCGTCCTGGCCGACACGCGCCGCCTGGAGGACTGCTTCGCCGCGGTCGACTACTTCGAACGGCGCTCGATCCCCTTCCTGGTCGGCGTCAACTGCTTCGAGGGCGCCCCCCGTTACCCGGTCGAGGACGTCCGCCGGGCCCTCGACCTCGACGACGGCGTGCCGCTGGTGATGTGCGACGCCCGCGACCGGGAATCGGTCAAGGAGACGCTCATCGGCGTCGTCCAGCACGCGATGGCCCGGGCCGCCGAGCACCGCCGGGCCGTCACCACCTGACGGGCTCCGGCTCGCCGCGAGGCAGGAGCCGGAGCCCGGAGCCGTCCACCGGCCGGCCCCCGCGCGCGTGCGCCGCCGGACCGGTCAGTCGTCCTCGCCCTCCTCCCAGCCGAAGCTCTTCTCCACGGCCTTGCGCCAGTTGTGGTACTCGCGGTCGCGTACGGACGCCTCCATGGACGGCGTCCACTCGACGTCCTTCTGCCAGTGCGCCTTCAGCTCGTCCAGGTCGTTCCACACGCCCGTGGCCAGGCCGGCCGCGTAGGCCGCGCCCAGACAGGTCGTCTCGGAGACCTTGGGCCGCACCACCGGGACGTCCAGCACGTCCGCCTGGTGCTGCATCAGCAGGTTGTTCTTCGTCATGCCGCCGTCGACCTTCAGGGTGGTGATCCGCACCCCGGAGTCCTGGTACATGGCGTCCACGACCTCGCGCGTCTGCCAGCTCGTCGCCTCCAGCACCGCCCGCGCCAGGTGCGCCTTGGTCACGTACCGGGTCAGCCCGGTGACCACGCCCCGCGCGTCGGAACGCCAGTACGGCGCGAACAACCCGGAGAACGCCGGGACGATGTACGCCCCGCCGTTGTCCTCCACACTGGCCGCCAGGGGCTCGATCTCGTCGGCGGTGCGGATGATGCCGAGCTGGTCGCGGAACCACTGCACCAGCGCGCCCGTGATGGCGATCGAGCCCTCGAGGCAGTACACCGGTGCCTCACCGCCGATCTTGTAGCCCATGGTCGTCAGCAGGCCGCTCTTCGACGTCACCGGGCGGTTGCCCGTGTTCAGCAGCAGGAAGCTGCCCGTGCCGTAGGTGTTCTTCGCCGTGCCCACGTCGTAGCAGGCCTGGCCGAACACCGCGGCCTGCTGGTCGCCCAGCGCGGAGGCCACGGGCACGCCGGACAGCTGGCCGACGGCCGTGCCGTACACCTCGGCGGAGGAGCGGATCTCCGGCAGCATCGCCTCCGGGATGTTCATCGCCGAGAGGATCGAGGAGTCCCACTGCAGGGTCTCCAGGTTCATCAGCATGGTGCGCCCGGCGTTGGTCACGTCGGTCACGTGCCGGCCGCCGTCCGTGCCGCCGGTGAGGTTCCAGATCAGCCAGGAGTCCATCGTGCCGAAGGCGATCTCCCCGCGCTCGGCCCGCGCCCGCAGGTCGGGCACGTTGTCCAGCAGCCAGGCCGCCTTGGGCCCGGAGAAGTAGGTCGCCAGAGGCAGCCCCGTCTGCTCGCGGAAACGGTCTTGCCCGTCGGAGCCGCCCAGCTGCTTGCACAGCGCCGCCGTCCGGGTGTCCTGCCAGACGATGGCGTTGTGCACCGGCTTGCCCGTGGTGCGGTCCCACAGGAGCGTCGTCTCGCGCTGGTTGGTGATGCCCATGGCGCTCAAATGGTCGGCCCGCAGCCCGGCCTTGGCCAGCGCCCCGGCCACGACCGCCTGGGTCTTGGACCAGATCTCGGTGGCGTCGTGCTCCACCCAGCCCGGTTTGGGGAAGATCTGCCGGTGCTCGCGCTGGTCCACGGCGACGATGGCGCCGTCCTCGTTGAAGACGATGCAGCGGCTCGACGTGGTGCCCTGGTCGATGGCTGCGACGTACTTCGCGGCGTTGTCCGTCATGGCTACCTCTCGGGCTGGTTCAGAAGGCTGCGTTGTAGATGACGCCACCCAGCAGTCCACCGATCAGCGGGCCGACGACCGGGATCCACGAGTAGCCCCAGTCGGACGTGCCCTTGTTCGGGATCGGCAGGATGGAGTGGATGATGCGGGGGCCGAGGTCACGCGCCGGGTTGATGGCGTACCCGGTGGGACCGCCCAGGGAGAGGCCGATGCCGACGACCAGGAAGGCGACCAGCATGATCGCGATGCCGGACCCGTAGATGCCCTCGGACTGACCGGCGATCTGCCCGATGCCGATGCCCTCGACGTGCCGGTTGCTGCCCACCAGGGCGAGCAGCGGCAGCACCAGGGCGATCGTCGCGAGGATCTCGGTGATCAGGTTGGCCACCGGGTTACGGATCTCGGGGATCGTGGAGAAGATGCCGAGCGTCGGGACCGGTTCGTCGACCGTTCCCTCGGTGGTGCCGCCCTTGCGCGTGTTCGCCCGGAACTGCGCGAAGTACACCAGGTAGGCCAGGACGGCTCCGAGCATGGCCCCGGCCATCTGTCCCAGGACGTAGATCCAGACCTTGTCCCACACCCCGGTGTCCACGGCGAGGCCCAGGGTGACGGCGGGGTTCAGGTGCCCACCGGAGAGCGGGGCGGCGGTGTACGCGCCGGCCAGCACGGCGAAACCCCAGCCGAACGCGATCACGATCCACCCGGAGGCCCGGGCCTTCGAGAACCTGAGAGTGACGGCGGCACACACGCCGGCGCCGAACAGGATGAGGATCGCCGTACCGATCAACTCGCCGAAGAAGATGTCTCCGTTACTCATGGCGGCTCCTAGGCCGTGACCCGGGACGGACCGCCCCGGGCCTCACGTGCAGGGTGCGTATCCCATGGCTACTTCCGCCGGAGGCAGGGAGGTCCCGCGCCCCGCCCGGCATCCGTGACGAGCGTGCCGTCGCAGCCGAACCGCCCGTGGGGGAAGGGGCCTTGGCGCTGGCGCACCACGCGCCACCGTGCCGGATTACGCCGCCTTTGGACGGCGATGTCGGCTGACACCGGAAGTGTTCACCGGCGCCCGAAGGGCGTCAAGGTCGCCGACCGCAACGATGACGGCCGGCCGACGGCCGCCGGGCGCCTGCCGGGCCGAGCGGCCGGTCGTCGGCCTCGGCGGTGCCCGGTCGGGTCGTTGTTCAGATCTGTTCGCGGCTCGTGCTGTCGCGTCTTCTGCGGGTCCGCACGGCCCTGGTCGAACCGAGCGGCTCTGTCGCGGTGTCCGGCCACGGCTGAGCGCCGCCGCTGGCGGCTCCCGGCCCCACCGACTCGTCGCTTGCTCAGGTACAGGATCCACCTGACCAGGAGGTTTCTCAACCGCACGAGGCAGGGGGCACGAACGAGGCCGGCCGTCGGCGGACCGCGGCCAGGGAGCCGCCGGCGGTCCTGCCCGCCCTCCCCGTGCACGCGGTAGGCCGCAGGCACCCGGCCTTCGCCGGCCGTCCGGGCGCCGGCGCTTCCCACCGCCAGCCGGTTCCTGGTACACGCAAGGCCATGACACGACTCACCACCGTGACACGCGCCCTGATCACCGCCGTCGCGGCCCTGCTCACGGCCACCGCCGCCACCGCCCCCGCCCCCGCCCAGGCCCGGCCCGAACCGCGGGCGCCGAAGGACTTCGTCGCGCTCCGCAGCGTTGATCCGACCATCCTCCAGGAGATGCGCTACGTCACCGCGCACAACTTCGTGGGCGAGCGCGTCGACGGCTACCGCCGGCCTCTGTGCATTCTCACTCGCCCCGCCGCCGAGGCCCTGCACAAGGCCCAGCGCCGGCTGCTGCGCCAGGGCCACACCCTCAAGGTCTACGACTGCTACCGGCCCCAGCGCGCGGTCGACCACTTCGTCCGCTGGGCCGAGGACCTCGACGACGAGGCCATGAAGGGCGAGTTCTACCCGAACGTCGACAAGAGCCGGCTGTTCGCCGACGGCTACATCGCGGAGAAATCAGGCCACAGCCGCGGATCGACCGTCGACGTCACCCTGGTCCGGCTGCCCGCGAAGCCGACCCGGCCCTACCGCCCCGGCGAACCCCTCGTCCCGTGCCACGCGCCGCAGGGCGAGCGCTTCCCCGACAACTCCGTCGACATGGGCACCGGCTTCGACTGCTTCGACACCCTCTCGCACACCCTCGACCCCCGGGTCCAGGGCCCACAGCGCGCCAACCGGCTGCTGCTGAAGTCCACCCTGGAGCGCCTCGGCTTCGTGAACCTCGCCGAGGAGTGGTGGCACTACACCTTCAAGCCCGAGCCGTACCCGGACACCTACTTCGACTTCCCCGTGTCCGGGAAGTCCCTGTCCGGGGGCCGCTGAAGCACCGTCGAGCCGCCCGCCCGCAACGCCCTCTCCGTGATCGGCTACAGTCCGCCGCGTGTCCGAAACTCAAGCCTCCGTTCCCAACTCCGCGCCGGACTCCCACTGTTCGAGCTGCGGCGCGCCCTACGGAGAGGGCGTCTCCGGATGGCCCCGCACCTGCACCGCGTGCGGTGCCGTCGCCTACCGCAATCCGCTCCCCGTGGCGGTGGCCCTGCAACCCGTGTACGACACCCAGGGCACCGCCCTGGTCGTCATCACACGCACCGTCGCCCCCGCGCGCGGGGGCATCGCCCTGCCCGGGGGCTTCGTCGACCACCGGGAGGACTGGCGGCACGCCGTCGTCCGCGAGCTCGGGGAGGAGACGGGCATCGACGCGGCCGTCCGCGACGTACGGCTCGTCGACGCGATGAGCTCACCCGACGGGCACCTGCTGCTGTTCGGTCTCCTGCCCGAGCGCCCGGTGGAAGGACTGCCGGCCTCCACCGCGACGGACGAGACGGAGGGCTGGCACCTCCTGCGCAGGCCCCAGGAACTGGCCTTCCCCCTGCACACGGTGGCGGTACGGGCCTGGTTCGAAGGCCGCTACTGACCTCACCCGCCCCCGGCCCCGCGCAGACGCACCGGGAAGGGCGGTTCACCCCCGCCCTCCCGCTCCACGACCACGCGTGGGCCGGCCCACCGTACGGTGTAGCGCCGGATCTCCGGCTCGTCCCGCCCCTCGCCCCCGTCCGGCACGACCAGCCCGCCGCCGGTCCTGCCCCGGGCGGGCGCCCACACCTCCAGCTCCAGCCCGCCGTCCTCCCCGCGCACCGGCAGCACGGCACCCGCGCGCGCGAGCACCGGGATCCGGGACAGCGGCGCGTCGACGAGCACCTGCCCCGGGCCCTCGTACGCCTCCTCGGTCACCACGTCGTACCAGCGTCCGCGCGGCAGCCGCACGGCGCGCCGGTCCGTGCCCGGGTCCAGCACCGGAGCCACCAGCAGAGCGTCGCCCAGCAAAAAGGCGTCCCCGCAGTCCCGCAGAGCCCGCTCCTCCGGCGCGTGCCACCACAGGGGCCGCACGTAAGGCGCACCCGTACGCCGGGCCAGATGCGCCAGCGTCACGAAGTACGGCAGCAGCCGGCGTCGCTCCAGCAGCGCCACGCGCGCGTGCTCCAGCACCTCGGGGCCGAACTCCCACGGCTCCCGCCGCCCCGTCCCCGGGCTCGCGCGAGTGCGGAACAGCGGCAAGCGGGCGCCCAGCTGGAACCACCGCAGATACAGCTCCGGTGACGGCTCCCCGCCGAAACCCCCGATGTCAGGCCCCGAGTACGGAACACCGCACAGCCCGAGCCCCATCACCAGCGACAGCGACGCCCGCAGCCCGGGCCAGCCCGTGGCCACGCCCCCCGACCACGTACCGCCGTAGCGCTGCATCCCGGCCCAGCCGGACCGGGAGAACAGGAACGGCCGCTCGTCGGGCGCCAGCCTCTGCAGCCCCTCGAAGCCCGCTCTGGCCATGCACAGGGCGTACACGTTGTGCGCCTCACGATGGTCGCCGCCCCGGCCCTCCAGGAAGTGCCGCGCCGACCGCGGCAGGGTCGCCTCCCCGAAGGCGGTGAACGAGGTCGGCTCGTTCATGTCGTGCCAGAAGCCCGAGAACCCCTGCGCGAGCCGCTCCGCGTACTGGCCGCCCCACCACTCACGCACGCGCGCGTCGGTGAAGTCCGGGAACACCGCCTCTCCGGGCCGCGCGACCCCCTCCACCACCTCACCGGCCGCGTCCCGCACGAACACGTCCCCGGCCGTGCCCGCGTCGTACACGTCGTTGCCGGGCAGCGCCCGCACGGCCGGATCGACGACCGACACCAGCCGGACACCGTCCCGCCGCAGTTCCTCGGCCAGCACGGGCAACTTCGGGAAGCGGTCCTGGTCGACGGTGAACACCTGGCGGGCGTCCAGATGATCGATGTCCAGGTGCACGGCGTCCAGCGGCAGCCCGCGCTCCAGATAGCCCGCGACGACCCGCCGCACCTCCTCCTCGCTGCCGAACTCCCACCGCGCGTGATGGTGGCCCAGCGCCCACGCCGGCGGCAGCGCGGGCGCCCCGGTGAGCGACGCCCAGGCGAACAGCACGCGCGCGGGGGTGCCCGCCATGACCCAGTACCGCGACGGGCCGCCGTCCACGCGCCACTCGCTCGTCCCGGCCCGGTCGTGCCCGGAACCCGCGCCCTCCTCGCCCTGCCGCAGGGTGACCGTGCCGTCCCAGGAGTTGTCGTGGAACACCAGATGCGTCCCGCCGTCGGCCACCACCAGCTGCACCGGCATCGTCAGGTACAGCGGGTCGTCGCCCGGCGCGAACGACCGGCCCGGATCGGTGTTCCACAGCCGGTACGTCCCGTCCGGCAGCCGGGGGCCCACCGCGCGCCCGCCCAGCCCGAAGAACCGGGCGTCGGCGGGCACCTCCGACCGCTGCGCCCAGCGCGCCGGACCCCCGCCGACCGGTTCCCACCAGCGCGGCGGCAGATCACGGCGCAGCAGCACCCCACCGGGCGTCTGCACCTCCACCGCCCCGTGCCGCGAGACCACGACCGTCACCCGCTCGGCCACCACCCGCCAGCCGCCGTCCGTGTCCGGCTCCAGCACCGCCCGCGGATCCGGCTCCGGGCACCGGCCGGCCAATGCGTACGACGGCTCGGGCCCCGCCCCGTCCCAGCCGAGGAAGACCGCCCCGTTGACCGCCACCAGGATCCGCAGCTCCGACCGGCCGAACCGGACGACACCGCCCCCGGGCCCCGGCTCCGCGTCCCGCACGGTCCCGGGCACCCGGGCCCGCTCCGGCCCCCGCGGCGGCAGCCCGGTGGCGTCGGCCCGCTGCCTGCGCCACGCTGCCCGTACGGTACGCACACCCTGCGCCGCCCCCACCGAAGCCACCGCTCTCACCGAACGCACCAGGTCACGACCGTTCATGCTGCTCAGCCTGCCACTGACGGCCCCGCGCGGGCGTGTCGTTCAACTGCCGTTCACCCGTGCCAAGACCACATCTTCACGACACGGACTATGTGGGGCGCACCCTGGTGTCGAAGTCGATCACGTGGCATTGTCCGTGCCAGCCGCTCACGCGCACACCCCAGCCCGTGCGCGGAGGACGCACACGACGCGCACAGTCCGGGAGCCGACCATGTCGACCGCAAGTCCCCAGCCGCTCTGGCAGCCCGACCCCGAGCGCATCGCCCGGGCACGGATCACCCAGTTCCAGACCTGGGCCGCCGAACACCACGGAGCCCCCGCCGAAGGCGGTTACGCGGCACTGCAACGCTGGTCCGTGGACGAACTGGACACCTTCTGGAAAGCCGTCACCGAGTGGTTCGACGTCCGTTTCTCGACCTCCTACGCGCGCGTGCTGGACGACCGCACCATGCCCGGCGCCCGGTGGTTCCCCGGAGCGACCGTCAACTACGCCGAACACGCCCTGCGCGCCGCCGACACCCGCGCCTACGAACCGGCCCTGCTGTACGTCGACGAGACCCACGAACCACGCCCCGTGACCTGGGCGGAGCTGCGCCGCCAGGTCGGCTCCCTCGCCGCCGAACTGCGTGCCCTCGGGGTGCGCCCCGGGGACCGCGTCAGCGGCTACCTCCCCAACATCCCTGAGGCCGTCGTCGCCCTGCTGGCCACGGCGGCCGTCGGCGGCGTCTGGACCTCCTGCGCGCCCGACTTCGGCGCCCGCAGCGTCCTCGACCGCTTCCAGCAGGTCGAACCCGTCGTCCTGTTCACCGTCGACGGCTACCGCTACGGCGGCAAGGAGCACGACCGGCGCGAGACCGTCGCCGAACTGCGCGGCGAACTGCCCACTCTGCGGGCCGTCGTCCACATCCCGCTCCTGGGCACCGAGGCACCCGAGGGCGCCCTCGACTGGTCGGCCCTCACCTCGGCCGACACCGAGCCGGTCTTCGAGCCGGTCCCCTTCGACCACCCCCTGTGGGTGCTCTACTCCTCCGGGACGACAGGCCTGCCCAAGGCCATCGTCCAGTCCCAGGGCGGCATCCTCGTCGAGCACCTCAAACAGCTCGGCCTGCACTGCGACCTCGGCCCCGGGGACCGCTTCTTCTGGTACACGTCGACGGGCTGGATGATGTGGAACTTCCTCGTCTCCGGCCTGCTCACCGGCACCACGATCGTCCTGTACGACGGCAGCCCCGGCCATCCGGACACCGGCGCCCAGTGGCGCATCGCCGAACGCACCCGCGCCACCCTCTACGGCACCTCCGCCGCCTACGTCATGGCCTGCCGCAAGGCCGGCGTCCACCCCTCCCGCGACTTCGACCTCTCCAGCGTCCAGTGCGTCGCCACCACCGGCTCGCCGCTGCCGCCCGACGGCTTCCGCTGGCTGCACGACGAGGTCCGCGCCGACCTGTGGATCGCCTCCGTCAGCGGCGGCACCGACGTCTGCTCCTGCTTCGCCGGAGCCGTCCCCACCCTCCCGGTGTACGTGGGGGAGCTCCAGGCCCCCTGCCTCGGCACCGACCTGCAGTCCTGGGACCCCGGCGGCAACCCCCTCACCGACGAGGTCGGCGAGCTGGTGGTCACCAACCCCATGCCGTCGATGCCCATCCACTTCTGGAACGACCCCGACGGCAGCCGCTACCACGACAGCTACTTCGACACCTACCCCGGCGTGTGGCGCCACGGCGACTGGATCACCGTCACCTCACGCGGCTCCGTCGTCATCCACGGCCGTTCCGACTCCACGCTCAACCGCCAGGGCGTCCGCATGGGCTCGGCCGACATCTACGAAGCCGTGGAACGGCTGCCCGAGATCAAGGAATCCCTGGTCATCGGCATCGAACAGCCCGACGGCGGCTACTGGATGCCCCTGTTCGTCCACCTGACGCCCGGGGCCGTCCTCGACGAGGCCCTGCTGAACCGCATCAAGCAGACCATCCGCGAGCAACTGTCCCCGCGCCACGTCCCCGACGAGATCATCGAGGTGCCGGGCGTCCCGCACACCCTCACCGGCAAACGCATCGAGGTCCCCGTCAAGCGCCTCCTGCAGGGCACCCCGCTGGAGAAGGCCGTCAACCCGGGCTCCATCGACAACCTCGACCTCCTGAGCTTCTACGAGGACATCGCCCGCAAGCGCGGCTGAGCGCGCCCGACGCCTTCGGCCTTCGCGGACGCCCCGGTCACTCACCGTGCGGGGCGTCCGCGAAGACTCCCGCCGGCGCCACCGCGTCGCACCAGCGGCTGCCCTCGCCCGCGCCCGCACCACCGCCCCCGTTGTCAGTGCCGCCGGTTACTGTGAGTGAGCATTGATCGACAGGCAACAGGGGGAACCATGGCGCACACCGACATCCGGACCATGCGGCGCGTCCTGCGCCGCGAGATCGCCGGCACGATCGGCCTGCTCACCGACGAACACGACTTCCGTGCCATGCGGCGCTACCGCACCTTCACCTTCGACGACCACGCGGTCTACCTGCAACAGGTCGAGGGCCTGCTCAGGACCCGCGCCCTCCAGGGCAGCCACACCACCGTGGCCCTCTTCGACCCCGAGGAATACGCGGAGTTCTGCACCCGCAAGGGCCTGGACCCCGACCATCCGTCGAGCCGCACCCGCTTCACCGCTCGACTCGCGGTCACCGGCCCCACCGTTCCCTACGAGGGCCAGCCACTGGCCGACCTCCTCACCTCGCTCGTCGACGAGGGGGTGAGGCAGGCCACCTGGGAGTACGCGACGACCCTCCTGGCCCGCCTCGGCGCCTGCACCGCCTGCGGCGAGGACATCGGACGTGCCGCTTTCACCCGCGCCTCCGACCTGCTCGCCCGCATCCTGGACACGGCCCCGGCGGGCGACCGCCACCTCGTCTGCAGTGTCACCGGACGGCCCGAAACCCTCGTCGCCGCCCTGCACACCACCCAGGACGGCGACTCCCTCGCACTCGACGAGACGGAGGCACTCGAGTTCACCACCGTCCTCGCCCTCGGACTGGCCACCGAAAGCCCCGGCGGGCTCGTCGTCCGCACCAGCGCCCCGGACCGGCCCGACCGCGTCTACGGCTGGCGCCTGCGCGACCACGGACTCCGGCCGCTCACCGCCGGCGAGGTCTTCGACGCCTACTGCACCGACGTCGACACCGGAGACCTCATCCCCCCGGAGTCCGGTGTCGACTACTGCGCCCCACCCGACCTGGGCGACGACAGGCCCGCCCACGGACATCAGCACTGAACGCGGACGGGGGCGCCCCGCTTATGGCGGAGCGCCCCCGTCCGGCCGGTCGCACGGACCGTCCCCGGTCCTACTCGCCGGACAGCACCGCCTGGGCCGCGTTGCGCGCATCCTCCGCGCTGTCCGTCGCCCGAGCCGCGGCGGCGGCCCGCTCGCACTGCGCCAGCGTGTACTTCGCCAGCGTCGCCCGCACGTAGGGGATCGACGCCGCGCCCATCGACAGAGAGGTGACGCCCAGACCGGTCAGCACACACGCGAGCAGCGGGTCCGAGGCGGCCTCACCGCAGACGCCGCAGCTCTTGCCCTCGGCCTTGGCAGCCTCGGCGGACAGCGCCACCAGGTCGAGCAGCGCCGGCTGCCACGGGTCCTGCAGACGGGAGACCGCACCCACCTGACGGTCGGCGGCGAAGGTGTACTGCGCGAGGTCGTTCGTCCCCAGGGACAGGAACTCGACCTCCTGCAGGATCGAACGGGCGCGCAGCGCGGCCGACGGGATCTCGACCATCGCACCGAACTTCGCCCGGAGTCCCGCCTCCCGGCATGCCTGCGCGAAGGCCCGGGCGTCGGCACGGTCCGCCACCATCGGGGCCATGACCTCCAGGTGGACCGGCAGGCCCTCCGCGGCCTTGGCGAGCGCGGTCAGCTGCGTGCGCAGCACCTCCGGGTGGTCGAGCAGCGTCCGCAGCCCGCGCACCCCGAGCGCCGGGTTCGGCTCGTCCGCCGGCGTCAGGAAGTCCAGCGGCTTGTCCGCACCCGCGTCCAGCACGCGCACCACGACACGCCCCTCGGGGAACGCCTCCAGCACCTGCCGGTACGCGACGACCTGCTTCTCCTCGGCCGGCGCCTGCTCGCTGTCGTCCAGGAACAGGAACTCGGTACGGAACAGCCCCACGCCCTCGGCACCGGCCTCGACGGCGGCCTCGACGTCCGAGGGACCTCCGACGTTCGCCAGCAGCGGCACCTTGTGGCCGTCCGCCGTCGCACCCGGGCCGGTCGACGCCGCCAGCGCGGCCTTCCGCTCGGCGGCGGCCGCCTCGAGCTGCGCCTTCTTCTCATCGCTCGGGTTGACGAAGATCTCGCCGCTGCTGCCGTCCACCGCGATCATCGTGCCCTCGGCCAGTTCACCGGCACCGGGCAGCGCGACCACGGCGGGCACACCGAGCGCCCGGGCCAGGATCGCGCTGTGACTGGTCGGACCGCCCTCCTCGGTGACGAAGCCCAGCACCAGAGTCGGGTCGAGCAGCGCGGTGTCGGCGGGCGCGAGGTCACGCGCCACCAGCACGTACGGCTCGTCACTGTCCGGGACACCCGGCATCGGCACCCCGAGCAACCGGGCGACGATGCGGTTGCGCACGTCGTCCAGGTCGGCCACACGACCGGCGAGGTACTCACCGGCTCCGGCCAGCAGCTCCCGGTACGAGGCGAACGCGTCGTACACCCCGCGTTCGGCCGTGCTGCCCACGGCGATCCGCCGCTCCACGTCGGCCATCAACTCGGGGTCCTGCGCCATCATGGCCTGCGCCTCGAGCACGGCCTGGGCCTCGCCCCCGGCCAGATTTCCCCGCGCCATCAGGTCGGCCGCCACCGCTTCCACGGCCATGCGGGCGCGCCCCTGTTCCCGCTCCGCCTCCTCGGCCGGGATCTGCTTCGCGGGCGGTTCGAGCACCGCCGTCCCCATGTGCCGAACCTCGCCGATCGCCACACCGTGGCTGACACCGACGCCTCGCAGCGTTGTCTCCATCTCACCCGTCTCCGCTAGTGCGGCGGCTCCCGCCCCCGCGTTGGTTGTCGTACTCGCCGTCCCCGGACGGCACCGGGTCACTTCCAGAGGAAGAGGCTGTCGCCGGCCTTCACATCGCCGTCGTCGCGAAGATCGGAGAGGGCTTCGGCCGTGGCCTCCAGCGCCACGACCGGACAGACGGGGGACTTGCCTGCGGCCTCGACCGCCGCCGGGTCCCACCGCACGACGGGCTGCCCGCGCCGGACCGTGTCGCCCTTGTTCACGAGCAGCTCGAACCCCTCACCGTTGAGCTGCACGGTGTCGATGCCGAGGTGGGTGAGCACACCGTGCCCGCTCTCGTCGACGACCACGAAGGCGTGCGGATGCAGGGAAACGATGACGCCGTCCACGGGGGAGATCGCCTCGGAGGGCTCACGCACGGGGTCGATGGCGGTACCCGGGCCGACCATGGCCCCGGAGAAGACGGGATCCGGCACGGCTGCCAGTCCGATGGCGCGTCCGGCGAGCGGGGACGTCACGGTGGTCATGGGAAGCCTCCCAGGGGTGGAGATCGGTATGGCCGTCCCTGTAGGTACCGGACGGCACACTGTTCAGCAGCGTATGTCACCTGAAGTGCCCGTTCCGCGCGGGCACTCCGAAGTGGTCTAGACCATACCCCAAAGGGATTTGCATGCGCTCCGCGGCCGCGTGTACAGTCGAACTCCTGCTTGGGGCTGACCGACGCGAGTACGCGCATCGGCCCGGCAGCAACCAAACTGATCAGATCCGAACTTTGATCATCTTCTGCATGCCTGCAGGACGGTGGTCGGAGGGCCGGAAAAACACTGATAGAGTTTGGAACAGCGAAGGGAAGCGCCCGGAGGAAAGCCCGAGAGGGTGAGTACAAAGGAAGCGACCGTTCCTTGAGAACTCAACAGCGT
>NZ_JAUQWJ010000025.1:0-94425 GCF_036857595.1 Streptomyces sp. AHA2 | reverse complement strand
TACGGCCTTCCCGAGGGCCCCGACGCCTTCGGCGCGCACGGCGGCTTCGCCGGGCAGGGCAATCCCGAGGACACCGGCTCCTACCACCTTCCCGAGGGCCCCGGTGGCCCCCACGCCTTCGACCCGCAGGGCGGCCCGGCCCGGGCCGGCGGCTCCGGTGTGCCCGGCGGGTTCAGCGACGCGCCGGACGGCGCCGGTGGCTTCCACGCGACCGGCGGCCCCGGTGGTCCGGCCTTCGGCGAGCCGGGCAGGCCCGGCGGGCCCGAGAACTTCAGCGATCCCGGCCGCCCCGGCGCCCCCGGTGGCCCGGGCACCCCCGGCGCCTTCCACGACTCGGGTCGTCCGGGTGGCCCGGGCGCTCCCGCGGGCCCGCGGGCCACAGGCGGCGGTCCCGGCGCCCCCACCGGCCCCGCGGCCGCCGGCGGCCCCACCGCCCCGGGCGCCGCGGACCCCGGCGGCGGGCTGAGCGACGACACCGCCGTCCTCACCCCGCAGAAGCAGGTCCCCGAGCCGTCGGACGGCCAGGGCTACCCCCGGCACGACAACGTCTCCGGCCACACCGTCACCAGCGGCATGCCCGTCGTGACCCCCGGCACCGGCTCGCCGTTCGGCCCGGGCACGCCCGGCGACGGCCCGGCGCCGCAGTCGGTCCCGAAGCCGGGGCCGGCCTCGCCGCCCGCGGCGAACTCGTCGAAGGCACCGAGGAAGAAGGGCCGCAACAAGCTCGTCCTGCTCGCGGCCGGCCTGGTCGTGGCCGCCGGCGGCCTCTACGGCGCGGGCCTGCTGATGAACCGCACCGACGTGCCCAAGGGCACCACCGTGCTCGGCGTCGACATCGGCGGCACCACGCGCGACGGTGCCGTGAAGAAGCTCGACGCGGCCTTCGAGGAGCAGGCGGGCAAGCCGCTGAAGCTCTCGGTGGACGGCAGGACCGTCTCCCTCGACCCGGACAACGCCGGCCTCCAGTTCGACATGGACGCCACGGTCGACGCGGCGGCGAAGAGCGACTACAACCCGGTCTCCGTGATCGGCTCCCTCTTCGGGAACCACCGGATCGTCACCCCGGTCATGCCGGTCGACGAGGAGAAGCTGCACGCTTCCCTGCGCAACGCCGCGGGCGGCTCGGGCGGTTCGACCGACGGCACGATCAAGTTCGAGGGCGGCAAGGCCGTCCCCGTCTACGGCAAGCCCGGCAAGGGCGTCGACCTCGCCAAGTCGACGGCGGCGGTGGAGCAGGCGTACCGCACCCAGGTGGAGACCGGCGCGGCGGGCGCCGTCACCCTGCCGACCACCACCCGGCAGCCGACGGTCTCCGACGCCGAGGTCGACCGGGTGCTGAAGGAGATCGCGCAGCCCGCGATGTCCGACCTGGTCACCGTCCGCACCGACGCGGCCCACAGCATCGACTTCGGCCCGGTCTCCCTGCCGAAGATCCTCAGCTTCAAGGCCGTCGACGGCAAGCTCGTGGACACCTACGACCTCAAGGCGCTCCAGGAGGCCTACGGGCAGACCTTCGACGGCGTGCAGGTCGAGGGCGCGAGCGGCAAGCGCGACGTCATACCGCAGGACGTCGTCGCGGCCCTGCGCGAGGCCCTGCGCGGCAAGACGCCCGCGGAGCGCGTCGGGGTCATCGACACCAAGCCGAACTGACCCCCGGCGCCCGCCGCGACGCGAGCCCCCCGCCCATCGAGGGCGGGGGGCTCGCGTCCGTCATCCCGGCGGTGCGCAACCGCGCGGAGGCGGTCCTCCGGGAGCAGGAGCAAAGGGCCGGTCGGACAAGCGCCCCGTCAGCGGCCCGGGGGACTGCGCGCCGAGGAGCGCCGCACCCGCGTGCGCCGGGCAGCATGGGCCCCACGGCGAGACGGCTCAGTTCAACATCGCCCTGGCCGCCGAAGCCTCCCCCCGCACTTGTTCCGCGGCCCTGTCGTCCACCGCCGAGACGACCTCCGCATAGGCCTCCAGCTCCAGGGCCCCGGCCAGGAAGTCCCCGCGCCGCACCAGGACCTGCGCCCGCTCGTACCGCAACCGCGCCGGATGAGAGGGCAGCAGCAGGGACAGCTCGACCGCCCACAACGCCACGTCCGACCGCTCGGGACGGGCCGCGGCCCACGCCCGCACGTTGTTCAGGATCCGCAGCACCACGTCCAGCGGATCCGCGGGCCGCAGCATCGCCGGCTCCAGACCCGTACCCGTGGCCCCGGCCACCAGCAGCTCCGCGTCCCCGCCGCTCAGCACCCGCCCCCCGTCGAAGGGGTCGGCGAGCACCTGCCCCTCGTCGGGCCCGAAACCGACCACGAAGTGCCCCGGCAGGGCGATCCCGTACACGGGCGCCCCGGCGCGCCGGGCCACCTCGATCCACACCACGGACAACAGGATCGGCAGCCCCCGGCGCCGGGTGAGCACCGCGTGCAGCAGGGAGGACTCCAGCCGCCGGTAGTCGGCCGGCGTGCCGTGGAAGCCGAGCCGCTCACCGAGCAGGTCGCGCAGCGCGAGCGCCCAGGCACGCGGTCCGCCGGGCCGGTAGGGCAGCAGCCCGGCGAGCCGGTCCAGTTCCACCTGGGCGGCGTCCAGGCCCGCCTCGTCGAGGTCGCCGTCCGCCTCCGCGCCCACCAGCAGGCACAGCGTGGACAGGTCGGGCCGCTCGGACCGGGCCTCTTCGGCGAACCGCCGGCGCAGCTCGGCGGAGCGTTCCGGGGGCGGGGGGAAGGGGGGACGCATGGCTGGTTCGGGCCCTCTCACGACGTTCCGTCACCGGCCGGCCCGCCGGTGCTGTCCGGCGCCCGGTAGTGATGGTAGGCGTGGTGCGCGGCGAAGCCCATCCCGGCGTACAGCGCCCGCGCCGCCGCGTTGCCGGTCTCGACCTGGAGCCAGGCGGCCGACGCGCCCTCGTCGAGCGCCCGGCGGGCCAGCGTGGCCATCACGGCCGTCCCGAGGCCCCGGCGCCGCAGCGCCGGGTCGACCTCGACGGCGGCGAACCCGGCCCAGCGCCCGTCCACCACGCACCGTCCGATGGCGGCCGGCTCCGACGGCCCGGGCACGGTCGCGAACCACACGGACGGGCCCGCGCGCAGCACCCGCAGGGCCGCCTCGCCCACACCCTTGCGCCGGTAGCGGGCCAGCCAGTCCTCGCCGGCGTCACGGGACAGCACGACCTGCGGCGACTGCTCCAGGTCGGCGACCGGCGCCAGCGGCCCCACCCACAGCTCGGCGGTCACCTCCCGCACCCAGCCCCGCTCCTCCAGCGCGGCGCAGAGCAGCTCCTGAGCGCCCTCCGCGCCGGTCGCGGTCTGCACGTAGGCGGGCAGGCCGCGCTCGCCGTACCAGCGGCGCACGGCGTCGAGGGCCTCGTCGAGCGGCAGGCCCGGCTCGCCCAGCGGCAGCACCGAGTTGGCGCGGCGGGTGAACCCGGACGCGGCGCGCAGCTCCCAGTCCCCGAGCCGCTCGCTCTCCACGGGCGGCCAGGCCCGCGCGGCGACCCGGGCCAGTTCCTCGTAGGAGGCGGCCGGGCCACGGCGACGCGCCGGGGCGGCGGGCACGACCTTGCCCGCGACCAGTGCGGACTCCGCTATGCGGACACGCTCGCCACTCCTGCGTGTGATCAGCAGCACACCGTTGTCCCATGATGTGAGAACACCGACCGTGTCGGTGAACTTCTCCAGCGAAACCGGAGGTTCGATCAAGCTCCGCACGGAGACCCGTTTGCCCACGTCAGCAGGCGTGACACGGACCTCGAGTCGCCCGGCGGCAGAGATTTCCACAGGTCAGTTCACCCCTCCTGTTCGGATCATGCCCAGGAACGGAGATACTAGGGGCGGGCATCGACGACGCCGCGCTCCCGCGCGCCAGGCGGCGGAGCCTGAGGAGGCCCGCCAGCGCCCTATCGAGGAGGAACGACAGCGTGACCTACGTCATCGCGCAGCCTTGTGTCGACGTCAAGGACAAGGCGTGCATCGAGGAGTGCCCGGTCGACTGCATCTACGAGGGCCAGCGGTCCTTGTACATCCACCCGGACGAATGCGTCGACTGTGGGGCCTGCGAGCCGGTGTGCCCGGTGGAGGCCATCTTCTACGAGGACGACACTCCCGAGGAGTGGAAGGACTACTACAAGGCGAACGTCGAGTTCTTCGACGATCTCGGCTCGCCCGGCGGGGCCAGCAAGCTGGGGCTGATCGAGCGGGACCACCCGTTCGTCGCCGCGCTGCCGCCGCAGAACCAGTAAGAGCGGTCCGCGCCAGCGCCGCCTCGGTCCCGTACGGCCCGATCACCCGTTGATCGCCGTACGGGGCCGAGGCGTTCGCCGTCACCCGGCTCGTACGGACCAGAAAGTGAGCCAGAACCCGTGTCCGCAGTCTCCGACCGCCTCCCCGCCTTCCCCTGGGACAAGCTGGCGCCCTACAAGGCGACGGCCGCCGCCCACCCGGACGGCATCGTGGACCTGTCCGTCGGCACCCCGGTCGACCCGGTTCCCGAGTTGATCCAGAAGGCCCTGGTGGCCGCGGCGGACTCGCCGGGCTACCCGACCGTCTGGGGCACGCCCGAGCTGCGCGACGCGATCACCGGCTGGGTCGAGCGCCGCCTCGGCGCCCGGGAGGTCACCCACCGCCACGTGCTGCCGATCGTCGGCTCCAAGGAACTCGTCGCCTGGCTCCCGACCCAGCTCGGTCTCGGCCCCGGCGACCGCGTGGCCTTCCCGCGGCTGGCCTACCCGACCTACGAGGTCGGCGCCCGGCTGGCCCGCGCCGCGTACGAGGCCTACGACGACCCGACCGCGCCGGACCCCGAGGGCCTGAAGCTCCTGTGGCTCAACTCCCCGTCGAACCCGACGGGCAAGGTGCTGTCCAAGGAGGAGCTGACCCGGACCGTCGCCTGGGCCCGCGAGCACGGCGTCCTGCTCGTCTCCGACGAGTGCTACCTGGAACTGGGCTGGGAGGCCGACCCGGTCTCCGTCCTGCACCCGGACGTCAACGGCGGCTCGTACGAGGGCATCGTCGCCGTGCACTCCCTGTCCAAGCGCTCGAACCTGGCTGGCTACCGCGCCGCCTTCCTGGCGGGCGACCCGGCGGTCCTCGGCCCGCTGCTGGAGATCCGCAAGCACGGCGGGATGATGACGTCCGCGCCGACCCAGGCGGCGGTCGTCGCGGCCCTCGGCGACGACGAGCACGTCCACGTCCAGCGCGAGCGCTACGCCGCCCGCCGCGCCCTGCTGCGCGAGGCGCTGCTCGGGCACGGTTTCCGCATCGAGCACAGCGAGGCGAGCCTGTACCTGTGGGCGACGCGCGGCGAGTCCTGCTGGGACACCGTCGCCCACCTCGCGGACCTCGGCATCCTGGTGGCCCCGGGCGACTTCTACGGCCCCGCGGGCGCGCAGTTCGTCCGGGTGGCGTTCACGGCGACGGACGAGAGGGTGGCGGCCGCCGTACGGCGGCTGTGACCGCACGCCGGGCCACGCGGACAGGGCGAAGGGGTCCGGGGAGCGCTCCCCGGACCCCTTCGCCCTGTCAGGACACCGGCCCGTCAGCCGAGCGGCAGGCTCTTCACCGGCAGCGAGTCGGCCGACGGCACGCCGCCCTTGGCCAGGGAGTCGGTCGGCAGACCGCCCTCGGCCGAACCCGCGGTGTCGCCGACGAGCTGACCGGCCGTGCCGGCCGCGTCACCGGCCGCCTTCTGCGCCACGGGCGTGGTCTGCTTGACCGCCTTGCCGCCGGTCCTGCCCGCGGCCGGCACCGCCTTCTTGACGGTCTTGCCGCCGGTCTCGCCCGCGGACTCGGTGACGTTCTGCGCCGCACCGTCGACGGTGTTGGCGACGTTCGCCCCGTCCAGGGCGGTCAGGCCACCGAGGTTGGGGGTGGCGGGCAGCTCGGGGGCCGCGCTGGCGGAGCCGGCCGCACCGACCCCGGCAGCCGCTCCCGCAGCGACGAGCAGCGCGGCACGGGCGATCCGGCGGGTCAGGGGGAGGGACATGGTGCTCCTTCGACGGGTGAAAACAGTGAGTTCGTGAACTGTCCGATGGGGTCCGGTAGTTGATCGACCGGCTGTCGATCGCCCCGGCTCGGACGCAGTGACTACCGCTCGAAGCCCGCGAAGGTTGCGGCGACCCGACGTAAAGAGTTGGTAATGCGTCGCATTATCGGCTGCGGATAAAAACGGTCAAAGAGGCCCCTGCGGAAACGCCCGCGGAAACCTTCCCGCCCTTTGTTCCCAAGGGATTTCGGGGTACGTGGGGTGAGCGTGCGAAAACCTGCCCACCCGGGCCCCGGACCACCGGTAGGGCAACTCTCCGGAGTGAGGCCCCGCACCCCTGCCCGAGTCAGCGCATCGTGACGATGCGGACCGCCTCCGCGTCCCGTTCGGCGCCCGCAGTGCCCGCCGCGGGGGCCTCGCGCCACTCGCTGGCCGTGTTCCCCGCGACCCACTCCCGGCCCCCGTAGGCGACCCGTGCGATGTGCAGCTCCGAGGCGTTGGCCACCGCCCAGTGCGCCAGCTGCCAGCCCCGCTGGTCCGCCGCGCGCCCGGCACCCGGCGTGCCCGGGGTCACCGGGAGGGTGACGGTCCGGCCGCCGTCGCCGGCCGAGACACTCGCAGAGGGCTCCGGCGCGGCCGAGGCGCTGCGGGAGGGCGCCACGTCGGCCGGGGCGCCGGGGGCGGGCGCGGTCGCGCCCGCAGTACCCGGCGAGGGCGTCGACGCGGCCGTCGGGGAGGCGTCCACCTGTGCGGCGGCCGGTGCCAGCACGTCCCGGCCGAAGTCCCGCACCAGCGCGGCCCGCACCCCGTCCGCGCCCGAGGCGCGCGTCGCGCCCGGGCGGCCCTCGCAGGTCAGCGTGGCCGCGGACTGCCCGGTCAGGGCCGCGGCCAGCAGCGCGGCGTCCGGTTCGTGCTTGGCGTAGGCCTGCGGGAAGCCGCTGCGCTGCACCCGCTGCGCGGCGACGGTCAGCGGCAGGCGCGTGTAGCCGGGCACCTTGACCAGGTGGTCGTAGAACTCGCCCGCCGAGTACGTCGGGTCCATGATCTCGCGCGGCGTGCCCCAGCCCTGCGAGGGCCGCTGCTGGAACAGGCCGAGGGAGTCGCGGTCGCCGTAGTCGATGTTGCGCAGGGCCGACTCCTGCAGGGCGGTGGCCAGCGCGATGGTCACCGCCCGCTCCGGCAGGCCCCGCGCGGTGCCCACGGCGGTGATCGTCGCGGCGTTGACCGCCTGCTCGGGCGTGAACTCGTACGAGGCCCCGTCGCCCTTGCCCGAGACGACCTTGCAGCCCGGCCCGCCCGATCCCCCGGTGACGTACTGCACGACGAGGTAACCGGCGACCGCGAGCAGGGCCACGAAGGCGGACCCGCATCGGAAGAGGCGGCCACGACGCTTGGGAGAAGACTGCTCTGGCACGCGGTACAAGGTACTGGAGAGTACGGAGTGACAGGAGCCCGGTGCGGACAGCGGCCGCGGGACCTGGCGCGTTAGGGTCGACGGCATGGCCGACACCTCGCTTGACCTCACGCTGGACGCCGCGGAGCTCACCGCCCGGCTCGTCGACTTCCGCTCCGAGAGCGGCACCGAGAAGCCCCTCGCGGACGCCGTCGAGACCGCCCTGCGCGCGCTGCCCCACCTGACGGTCGACCGGTACGGCAACAACGTCGTGGCCAGGACGAACCTGGGCCGCGCCGAACGGGTCGTCCTGGCCGGGCACATCGACACCGTCCCGATCGCGGACAACGTGCCCTCCCGGCTCGACGAGGACGGCGTCCTGTGGGGCTGCGGCACCTGTGACATGAAGTCCGGCGTGGCGGTCCAGCTGCGCATCGCGGCCACCGTCCCGGCCCCCAACCGCGACCTGACCTTCGTCTTCTACGACAACGAGGAGGTCGCCGCCGAGCTCAACGGCCTCAAGCACGTCGCCGAGGCCCACCCCGACTGGCTGGCGGGCGATTTCGCGATTCTGCTGGAGCCGTCCGACGGCCAGGTGGAGGGCGGCTGCCAGGGCACCCTCCGGGTCCTGCTGAGGACCGCCGGCGAGCGGGCCCACTCGGCGCGCGGCTGGATGGGCTCCAACGCGATCCACGCGGCGGCCCCGATCCTCGCCCGCCTGGCGGCCTACGAGCCGCGGTGGCCGGTCATCGACGGCCTGGAGTACCGCGAGGGCCTGAACGCGGTCGGCATCGCCGGGGGAGTGGCCGGCAACGTCATCCCCGACGAGTGCGTGGTCACCGTCAACTTCCGCTACGCCCCCGACCGCACGCCCGAGGAGGCCGTCGCGCACGTCCGGGAGGTCTTCGCGGACTGCGCGCTCAGCGGGTTCGAGGTCGTCGACCACAGCCCGGCCGCGATGCCCGGACTGTCCCACCCGGCGGCCAAGGCGTTCATCGAGGCGGTCGGCGGCACCCCGATGCCGAAGTACGGCTGGACCGACGTCTCCCGCTTCTCGGCGCTGGGCGTCCCGGCGGTCAACTACGGCCCCGGCAACCCCCACTTGGCCCACAAGCGGGACGAGCGCGTGGAGGTCGCCAAGATCCTGGCGGGCGAGGAGCGGCTGCGGAACTGGCTCACCGCCTGACGCGGCGGTCACCCCCGCCGTGTTTACGCCGCTCCATCGCGGACATGCTCACGTCCCTCGTTCGTAACCCGCGTAGATCTACGCTGAGGTGGAAAGACAGGCACGACGGAGGGAGCGCACATGGCGACCGGCAACCCCGAGGGGAAGAAGCAGCCGCCGGAGGAACAGCGCCTGGGCCCGGTCCTCCGCAGGCGGGACCAGGTGCAGCCGGCGACGACGGACCAGCGGCTGCTCGACGAGCGCGCCCCCTCCGACTGGGTGCACACCGACCCCTGGCGGGTGCTGCGCATCCAGTCGGAGTTCATCGAGGGCTTCGGCACGCTGGCCGAACTGCCACCCGCGATCAGCGTGTTCGGTTCGGCCCGGACCCCGGCGGACTCCCCGGAGTACGAGGCCGGCGTCCAGCTGGGCCGCGGCCTGGTGGAGGCGGGATTCGCGGTGATCACCGGCGGCGGGCCGGGCGCCATGGAGGCCGCGAACAAGGGCGCCTGCGAGGCGAAGGGCGTCTCGGTCGGCCTCGGCATCGAGCTGCCGTTCGAGCAGGGGCTGAACCCGTACGTCGACATCGGGCTCAACTTCCGCTACTTCTTCGTGCGGAAGATGATGTTCGTCAAGTACGCGCAGGGCTTCGTGGTCCTGCCCGGCGGCCTCGGCACCCTCGACGAGCTCTTCGAGGCCCTCACCCTGGTCCAGACCCAGAAGGTCACCCGCTTCCCCATCGTCCTCTTCGGCACGGACTACTGGGGCGGCCTGGTGGACTGGCTGCGCGACACGGTGATCGCCCAGGGCAAGGCGGCCGACAAGGACCTGCTGCTGTTCCACGTGACCGACGACGTGGACGAGGCGGTGGCCCTGGTGTCGAAGGAAGCGGGCAGGTAAGGCGAGCCGGGCTCCCGCCCGACCGGTTCGGGTGGGTGGGCGAAGGCCGGGCGGCCAGGGGGCGAAGCCCCCTGGTACCCGGGCCAGGGCCTGTCCGACGATTCCCGCCGTCGCCCGGAGGGCGGCCTCGCGGCGTCAGGTGCGTGCTGTCGGCGTGCCGGGCGTGGAGCGTCGTACGGGATGTACTCGGCTCTGCGCCCGGCGCGGCGAGAGTGCGTGCATGGCGTCGCGAGGCAGGAGGGAATCGTCAGACAGGCCCTAGGCCAGCCCCCGCCGGGCGACGGCAGGACCCCGATGCCCCGCGATCGCCGAGACCATCTCCAGCACCTGCCGCGTCTCCGCCACCTCGTGCACCCGGTACACCTGCGCGCCCAGCCACGCGGACACGGCCGTGGTCGCCAGCGTCCCCACCACCCGCTCCTTCACGGGCCGGTCCAGCGTCTCCCCGACGAAGTCCTTGTTGGACAGCGACACCAGCACCGGCCACCCCGTGGCGACCATCTCGTCCAGCCGCCGCGTCGCCTCCAGGCTGTGCCGCGTGTTCTTCCCGAAGTCGTGCCCGGGGTCGATCATGACCGACTCCCGCGGCACGCCCAGCGACACCGCCCGCTCCGCCAGTCCGACCGTGACGTCGAGGATGTCGGCCATGACGTCGCCGTACTCGACCCGGTGCGGCCGGGTGCGCGGCTCGGCGCCCCCGGCGTGCGTGCACACCAGCCCCGCCCCGTACTCGGCGGCGACCTCCGCCAGGCCCGGGTCGACACCGCCCCACGCGTCGTTCAGCACGTCCGCCCCGGCCTCGCACACCGCCCGGCCGACCTCCGCCCGCCAGGTGTCCACGCTGATGATCACGTCCGGGAACCGGCGGCGCACCTCCGCCACGAACCCGACCGTGCGCCGGGCCTCCTCCTCGGCCGTGACCTCGTCGCCCGGCCCGGCCTTGACCCCGCCGATGTCGATGATCGCGGCACCGTCGGCCACGGCCTGCTCCACGCGGGCGAGGGCCGGCTCGTCGCGGAAAGTGGCGCCCCGGTCGTAGAAGGAGTCCGGGGTCCGGTTGACGATCGCCATGACCACCGGCTCGTGGGGTCCGAATTCCCGCCCGCCCAGCCTGAGCATCCCCTGTGACCTTTCCTGGTAGGTGCCCCTCTTCCGCCGCCTGCGACCCTAACCGTCACACTCGCATGGCACGATCGGACCCTGACACCGTCCGTCCGAGAAGACTCAAGTTCCATGCGACCGTGGGGGCCCGCGATGGTTATGTTCCTGTTCCTGGTCGTCGCGCTCGCCGTCTTGGTCGCCGCCGTGACCCTCGCCGTGGTGGGCGGCGGCGAGAACGGCCCGTTGCCGGAGGCCGCGCCCGAGCGGCTGCGCGACCCGCTGCCCGCGGACCGCCCGGTCGAGCGCGCCGACGTGGAGAGCCTGCGCTTCCCGCTGGCCGCCCGCGGCTACCGGATGGCCGACGTGGACGACGCCCTGAGCCGTCTGGGCGCGGAGCTGGCCGAGCGCGACGCGCGCATCGCCGACCTGGAGTCGGCCCTGGCGGGGGCTCGTTCGGCCGCGCCCCACGGGCCGGTGCACGGCGCCGACGAGCACCGTGTCCCCATGGACAAGCAGGCCCCCGGCCAGGAGGACCGCTCGTGAGCACGGGTGCCGCCCTCGCCGGCCCGGACGGTGCGCTGCGCTGCCCCTGGGCCCTGTCCGCCCCCGAGTACGTGGCCTACCACGACGAGGAGTGGGGCCGCCCGGTCCACGGCGACGACGCGCTGTTCGAGCGGCTGAGCCTGGAGGCGTTCCAGTCCGGGCTGTCCTGGATCACCATCCTGCGCCGCCGCCCGGGCTTCCGCGCCGCCTTCGCCGGTTTCGAGATCGCCTCGGTGGCCGCCTTCACGGACGAGGACCGCGAGCGCCTTATGGCCGACGCCGGCATCATCCGCAACCGCGCCAAGATCGACGCGACGATGGCCAACGCCCGGGTGCTGGCCGAGTGGTCCCCGGGCGAGCTGGACGAGCTGATCTGGTCGCACGCCCCCGACCCCGCCACCCGCCCGGCCCCCAGGGCCCTCTCCGACGTCCCGCCGGTCACGCCCGAGTCGACGGCCCTGTCCAAGGCGCTGAAGAAGCGGGGCCTGCGGTTCGTCGGCCCCACGACGGCGTACGCGCTGATGCAGGCGTGCGGCCTGGTCGACGACCACCTGGAGGCGTGCGTGGCGAGGAGAGCCCGCTAGGGCCTGTCCGACGATTCCCTCCTGCCTCGCGACGCCATGCACGCAGCGAGGCCGCCCTCCGGGCGGCGGCGGGAATTGTCGGACAGGCCCTGGAGGAGGGTCCGGCGGGGGGCGTGCCCGCCCCCGTGGGTGCTACCGGCCCAGGTACTTGGGCTTCTCCTTGTTGACGAAGGCCTGCACGGCGATGGCGTGGTCCTCGGAGGAGCCCGCTCGGGTCTGCAGCTCGTCCTCCTTCTCCAGCGTCTCCTCCAGCGAGTGCGTCAGCCCGTGGGCCACCGACTCCTTCAGCGCCGCGTACGCCACCGTCGGCCCCTCGGCCAGCGTCCGCGCCACCTTCTCGGCCTCCGCGCGCAGCTCCCCGGCCGGCACCAGCCGGTTGGCGACACCGAGCTCGTACGCCTCCTGCGCGCTGATGCTGCGTGGGAAGAGCAGCAGGTCGGTGGCGCGGCCGGGGCCGATCACCCGCGGCAGCGTCCAGGAGACGCCCGAGTCGGCGGTCAGCGCGACCCCGGCGAACGAGGTGTTGAACGAGGCCGTGTCCGCCACGATCCGGTAGTCCGCCGCGAGCGCGAAGCCGAAGCCCGCCCCGGCCGCGACCCCGTTCACCGCCGCGACGACCGGCTTCTTCGCCCCGGCCAGGGCCCGCACGATCGGGTTGTAGTGCTCCCGCACCGTGCTCATGGTCTGCCCCGAGCCGGTCTCCCGGTCCCGGGCCAGCAGGCCGATGTGCTCCTTCAGGTCCTGACCCACGCAGAACGCCCGGTCACCGGCAGCGGTCAGCAGCACCGCCCGCACGGCGGCGTCGCCCGCCGCGGACTCGACCGCCTCCCGCAGGGCGACCTTGGCCGCCACGTTCAGCGCGTTCATCGCCTCCGGGCGGTTCAGCGTGATCGTCGCGAGCCCGTCGCTCACCTCGTAGAGCACGGTGTCGGCCATGGCGTATCCCCTCCGGTCGCGGATCAGGCACGTACCGGCCGGTACGTCCCGGGTCTGCAGGACAGCATGACGGGTAGCGCGGGCGGAAGACCGGACCGGTCGTGTGACCTGCGTCAAAGAATTCTCGTCCGGATCTGTTCGGCGGATGTGCGTGCGGTGGCGGAGTATCGCAGCCTCATCGCCGAATTGAGTGGTTTTGCTCGCGTGCGTTGCCCAAGCGATGCCGACCGATGTTGGTCATCGGGTCCTGGGATGCGGGATAATGGCTGGGAAGCAATGTGTTCGATGCCGGTGTCGCGTGTCCTGCCACAAGGGCCGCACGTGTGCCCTTTCTCAGGGCCGTCGGCTTTGACGATGAGCTGGGTTTCAGGAAGGGGAACGAGCATGGCGGCCATGAAGCCGCGGACGGGTGATGGCCCGCTCGAGGTGACCAAGGAGGGGCGGGGCATCGTCATGCGCGTTCCGCTCGAAGGCGGCGGTCGGCTCGTCGTCGAGCTGACCCCGGACGAGGCCGACGCCCTCGGCGACGCCCTCAAGAAGGTCGTCGGCTGACGCGCAAGCGACCATACCCTTTCAGCTGCCCCGGCATCACATGAGGTGCCGGGGTAGCTGTTTCCCCCCCGTGACCTGCGCCGACGTCCCCGGGCCCTGCCCCGGCAACCGAGCGGGCGGGCTGTCCGCCGTCCTGGCCCGCCGCCATGCGAGCGGGCCCGTCCGTGTTCCTGACCCGGCCGCCACGCGCGCGCGTGGTCCGCTAGCGCTTCACCGCGCACAGCAGACCGTCGCCCACCGGCAGCAGCGACGGCACCAGCTCCTGGCTCTCGCGCACCGCGCGCAGCAGCTCCCGCAGCCGCAGCACCTCGGTGGGCTGCGGACCGGAGTCCACGGTCCGTCCGTTGGCGAACGCGCCCTCGAAGACGACCAGTCCGCCGGGGCGCAGCAGCCGCAACGATTCGGCGAGGTAGTCCATGACCTCGAGGCGGTCGCCGTCGCAGAAGACCAGGTCGTAGCCGGCGTCCGCCAGGCGGGGCAGCACGTCCAGGGCGCGGCCCGGGATGAAGCGCGCCCGGTTGCTGGCGAAGCCGCAGGCGCGGAAGGCCTGGCGCGCGAACTGCTGGTGCTCCGGCTCCGGATCGACGGTCGTCAGGACGCCGTCCGGCCGCATACCGTGCAGGAGGTGGATCCCGGAGACCCCGCACCCCGTCCCGATCTCCGCGACGGCCTTCGCGTCGACGGAGGCGGCCAGCAAGCGCAGCGCGGCGCCCGTGCCGGGCGTCACCGAGCGCAGCCCTGCCTCACGGGCCCGGTCCCGGGCCCAGTGCAGCGCTTCGTCCTCGGCGACATAGGCGTCGGCGAACGCCCAGCTCGTCTGCCGGTTGCCGGTAATGACCCTCTCCTGTCCCCGCGAATGCCTGGGCGTGACTGTATCCGTTGGGCGCGGGAACCCGCAGATGGGACCGGTCGTTTAAGGGGATGAGCGACAGGCGTGGGCCGTGACGGGGGGGGCGGACGGTGGATCAGGACGGCGAGCAAGTCCCGACGCAGCAGTACGAGGCGTATCAGCCCACATCAATTTCTCGTAAAACCGCTTATCCGGTCCTAACGGGCGAGGTGGCTATGGTAGGGGCTCCACTGGACACCACCAGAGCTGACAGGGGAGGTGCGGCTGCGGCCGGCGATCGTGCGGGAGTGCTCAGGCGCTTCCTCGGATCGGCGGGCAGGCCGACATCTGTGAACGACACCGTTGCTGACCAGAGCCACGCCGGCTTCACCCAGACCGCGACCTTCACCAGCGACGCGGACGGGCAGGCGTGGACTCCGCCCACCTGGGAGGAGATCGTCAGCACGCACAGCGGCCGCGTCTACCGGCTCGCCTACCGCCTGACCGGTAACCAGCACGACGCGGAGGACCTCACGCAGGAGGTCTTCGTCCGCGTCTTCCGCTCCCTGTCCACCTACACGCCCGGCACCTTCGAGGGCTGGCTGCACCGCATCACCACGAACCTGTTCCTGGACATGGTCCGCCGCAAGCAGCGCATCCGCTTCGACGCGCTCGGCGAGGACGCGGCCGAGCGGCTCGCCAGCAAGGAACCCACGCCCCAGCAGGTCTTCAACGACGCGCACTTCGACGCGGACGTCCAGCAGGCCCTCGACACCCTGGCCCCCGAGTTCCGTGCCGCCGTCGTGCTGTGCGACATCGAGGGGCTGTCGTACGAGGAGATCGCCGCGACCCTCGGGGTGAAGCTCGGCACCGTCCGTTCGCGCATCCACCGTGGCCGCTCCCAGCTGCGCAAGGCCCTCGCGCACCGCTCGCCGGAGGCGCGTGCCGAGCGCCGCTCCTTCGTGCCCCGTGTCCCCGCCCTGGGAGGAGGGGGCGCGAGCGCGTGAGCGGAACACGACCGGAGGCTTCCGAGGGACACCTCGCAGAGCAGCACCTGGGAGACCGACTCTCCGCCCTGGTGGACGGGGAGCTCGGTCATGACGCGCGCGAGCGCGTACTGGCGCACGTGGCCACCTGCCCGAAGTGCAAGGCGGAGGTGGACGCCCAGCGCCGGCTGAAGAACGTCTTCGCGGAGGCGGCCCCGCCGCCCCCCTCCGAGAGCTTCCTGGCCCGCCTGCAGGGACTACCCGCGGGCGGCGGCCCGGACGGTGATGCCATACCGCCGGGCGGGGGAGGGCCGCCCGGCGTGTCCGGACGGTTCGGCTCGTCCGGTGCCTTCGGCGTGAAGCGCGGCGACCGGTTCGACTTCGGCTACGCCCCCTCCCGCGACCACGTGCCCGCCCTGCCGTCCGACCGGAGCGGTCTCCCCTCGGGGAGCCGGGGCTTCCGTATCCACGACATGGGGCGGCCCGACCCGGACCGGTCCTCCTCGCGGCTGCGGTTCGCCTTCGTGGCCGCCGGGGCGGTGTCCCTGGCCGCGATCGCGCTGGGCGGTGTCACCGCCGGCACCCCGACCGACACCGAGGCCCGCAGCGGCTCGGGCACGGGGAGCAACGTGACGCCGATGCGCACGCAGGGCACGGGAGCGGCGACGGCCCCCGAGTCCCAGCGTCGCCGCGCCGCCGTCCCGCTGCTCACGCAGAACGTGCTGGGCCACCCCCCGGTCGCCCCGACCGAGGTGTCCGCACCGCTGCTGCCCGGAGTACCCGCGCCCGCCGCCCCGCACCAGGCGGTGCACGCGCTGGCCGCCCCGGTCATGGCCGGCGCCGCGGTCGTGTCCCCGCTGATACGTCCTCTGCAGGCGGCCACACCGGCCGCTCTGACCTCGTGGTCCGCGGTCCCCGAGATCACCGCGCCCCTGCTCGCGGTGCCGCTGACGGATCCCACCGCCGCCCCGTCCTCGACGCCCTCGTCACGCACGGCCCACTGACCGGTCCCTGCGCGGTGGGCCGGGGACCTGATTGAATCCGGGGGTTGCCGCCCGCGGCCGAGGCAGGGGCCGGGGCGCCGATTCGACGAACTGCGGCCACCGCGACGGGCCGTGCCGCGGCTGTGGGGAGAGCATGGACGAGGGGAAGCCCACGAAGGCGAAGTGGTGGGGCAGGCCACGGGCGCAGGACGACGCGGGTGAGCCGGAGGGGAGCGGCCCGCGGCAGGCGACGGGCGGGGACGACCCCGGCCGGGCACCGCAGCCGGCCCCGGCGGGCACCACCGGGGCGGCGTCCGCCGAGCCGGACGGGGACTTCGAACTGGCACGCCCCGCAGCAGGCCGGAGCGTCGTCGACGACCGAACCGACCGGCTCACCCCGGGCGAGCGGACCGGTCAGGGCGACGGCGACTACGAACTGCGAAGCCCCGAGACTCCCGTGGCCGGACCTCGTGCGTCGGCTGACGGGCAGGCCGAGGAGGCGGACGCGTCGGCCGCCCCCGCCGAGGACGCCGCCCTGCACGCGGACGCCACCCCGGCCGCAGCGGACGTGTCCTCGCCGTCCACTGCCGTGCCCGCCGGGAGCGGTCTGAAGCCGCTGCACGACCCGGACCCCTACAGCACCCCGCCCTACGGAGAACCGGGGCCCTGGGCGCCCGCGCCGCCCGTGCAGCACCCCGCGGCCGCATCGACCCAGGCCGTGGCCACCCCGGGCCATCCGGTCGCGCCGGGCACGCCCGTACCGGCGTCCCACGGAGCCGCGCCGGTGCCGCCCCCGGGCGGGCCGGCGGCGGCACCACACAGCGCGCCGCCGCTGCCGTCGGCCGGTGTTCCCGCCCCGGTGCCTGCGCAGGCCGAGCCCACCGTCCGGGCCCCGTCGGCCGCCGCTCCGGTGCCGGCCCAGGCGTCGCCGAACGGCCCCGCGGCGCCTGGCCCACCGCCGGCCCCGGCCCCCGCCGGGGACCCGGCCGGGCAGACCGCCCCCGGCAACGGCTTCGACCCCTGGCAGCGTTACGACCCGTGGGCGGCGCCCGGCGGCAGCCACGGACCGCTGCAGCAGAACGGCGCCGCCGTGCTCAGCACCGGTCAGCGGCGCAGGAAGGGCCGGACGTCGCTCGTTGTCGCCGGTGTGGTGATCGCGCTGGTGTCGGGCGGCATCGGCGGTGCCGTGGGCACGTACCTGGAGCGCAACGGAGGTGTCGGCGCCGTCGAGCTGCCGCAGGCCGGGAAGGAGCCCGCGGGGCGGGACGCCGGCAGTGTCGCCGGGATCGCCGGCCGGGCCCTGCCCAGCGTGGTCACCCTGCACGTGAGCGGCTCGGGCGAGCAGGGCACCGGCACCGGGTTCGTCCTCGACACCCGCGGCCACATCCTCACCAACAACCACGTCGTCCAGCCCGCCGGATCGGGCGGAGACATCACCGTCACCTTCGACGGCGGGCAGACCGCCCGCGGCGAGGTGGTCGGCCGGGACAGCGGCTACGACCTGGCCGTCGTGAAGGTGAAGGGCGTGCGCGGCCTGACCCCCCTGCCCCTGGGCAACTCGGACAACGTGCGGGTCGGCGACCCGGTCGTGGCCATCGGCGCGCCCTTCGACCTGGCCGGCACGGTCACCTCCGGCATCATCAGCGCCACACAGCGGCCCATCACGGCCGGCGGCGAGAAGGGCGACGGCAGCGACGTGTCGTACGTCGACGCGCTGCAGACCGACGCGCCCATCAACCCCGGCAACTCCGGCGGGCCCCTCCTCGACGCCCAGGCCCGGGTGATCGGCATCAACTCGGCCATCCGCTCGGCGGGGAGCGGCTCCGGCCCGGACAGCGGACGGTCCGGCTCGATAGGCCTGGGCTTCGCCATACCGATCAACCAGGGCAAGCGGGTCGCCGAGGAGCTGATCAACACCGGCAGGGCGACCCACCCGGTCATCGGCATCACCCTCGACATGGACTACTCGGGCGACGGCGCCCGGGTCGCCACCGAGGGCGGCGAGGGCGGTGCGCCCGTCACCGAGGGCGGCCCGGGGGCCGAGGCCGGCATCAAGGCGGGAGACGTCATCACCGAGGTCGACGGCCAGCGCGTCCACTCCGGGGAGGAGCTGATCGTCAAGACCCGGGCGCACCGCCCCGGTGACCGGCTGGAACTCACCCTGGAACGGGGCGGCAAGGAGCGGACGGTCTCCCTGGTGCTCGGATCGTCCGGCGGCTGAGGGATGAATGACGCGCCGGATGCGCGCAGCCGACTCGTCGGCTCCCGGGAGGGGCCGACGAGGCGAACAATCGGGAAAGCGCTCCCACCGCGAACGTCCGGAGATCCCGGGACGGTACCGGTCGGACGGGATGGCCGGGTACCGTGGATCCGGCCCGGACCACGGCAGGACCCGCACCGACCACGAGGGCCGAGGACCGAGGACATCGCTAGGAGCTTCAGGTGTTCAATGACATAGGACCACTCGAGCTGGTGACGCTCATCGTCCTTGCCGTGCTCGTCTTCGGTCCGGACAAGCTCCCCAAGGTCATCCAGGACGTGACGCGCACGATCCGGAAGATCCGTGAGTTCTCGGAGAGCGCCAAGAACGACATCCGGGAGGAACTGGGCCCGGAGTTCAAGGACTTCGAGTTCGAGGACCTCAACCCCAAGACGTTCATCCGCAAGCAGCTGGACAACGAGGACCTCGGGCTCAAGGAGATCCGCAACGGCTTCGACCTGAAGAAGGAGATGGCCGAGGTCACCGACGCCGTCCACGGCCGCGAGTCCGACGCCTCCTCCTCGTCGTCCGGTTCCTCCGGCGGCCGGATCGACATGACGAAGAAGCCCGAGACCCCGGGCCGGGACGACCGTCCGCCCTTCGACGCGGACGCCACCTGAGCGGACCGGCCCGGGGGAGTGCGCCGGGCGCGAGTGACGCGTCTCATACTCCGGTCGGGGCGAGTACGGCCTGATCCGGGCGCCCGTGCGGCCCACGCGCCGGGCGCTTTCCCTGCTGCTCGCGGCGGTGTGGCTATGCTGCCCAGTTGACGGGTGGCCGCACACGGACCAGCAGCGCCACCCGAGGGGGGCGGGCCCACCGGCCCGACGAGAGCGAGGAGGCGTCCGGGCACATGGAGACGACGAGTCGGGCAGTCGCGCAGGCGCCGGCCGCGGAGGGCGGACAACAGGTCCCCTTCGCACGGCGCACGGTCGACGGCTACCTGCGTGCGCCCTTCCCGTGGTACGGCCTCGACGAGGCCTTCACGGGACCGCGCTGGCTGATGCAGGTCGGGACCACGGCCGACGGAGCCGTGGAACACGGGTCCATCGGACACGGAGACGAGCCCACGGTGCGCAACGAGCACGCCGCCGGGGGCGACCAGGAGTCCAAGGAGAAGTTCGCGGTCGTGGTGACCGTGGCGGCCAACCCGCAGCGGCGCACCGCCGACGGCACGGGGCTGCTGGAGGCCACGTCGGTGTCGTCCGCGGCCTGGCTCGCGGGGGTGGGGCTGCTGTCCTTCACCTGGCCCGGGCAGATGGACCACGCCCTGCGGGACGACTGGCTGGAGCAGCAGACCGAGACGGCGTGGGTGCTGGCCGACGACCTCGACGGGCCCGACTGGTCGACGCTGTCACTGCCCGTGGACGGAGTGCCGACGGCGTTCCACTACCGGGAGTCCGAGTTCGGCTGGGTGCTCGCCGGGTCCACCGCGGCCGGGGTGCACGTCGGGGCGTACGGCAGGGGCATGAGCGCGTACGGGCTCGGCTTCGCCGTGGTGAAGGACATCGCCGCGTACGCGTGAGTCCCCCGGGGGGGGCGCCGGAAGGCCGGCGCCCCTTCGCCGTCGGGCTCCGGCCTGTGGGCGACTGCGGGTACGTCGTGGCTTGTCGCGCAGTTCCCCGCGCCCCTCGGGGGCTGCCCCCGAGGACGAGTCGAACTAGAACTTGTTCCTCGGAGTGATACCGAGCGACAGGCCCGACAGGCCGCGCTGTCGGCCGCCCAGCTTGCCCGCGATCGCGCGCAGGGCCGAGCCCGCCGGGGAGTCCGGGTCCGTCAGCACGACCGGCTTGCCCTCGTCGCCGCCCTCGCGCAGGCGGACGTCGATCGGGATGCTGCCGAGGACCGGGACGTTCGCGCCGGTCGTGCGGGTCAGGCCGTCGGCGACGACCTGGCCGCCGCCCGTGCCGAAGACGTCGACCATCTCGCCGCAGTGCGGGCAGGGCAGCCCCGACATGTTCTCGACCACGCCGACGATCTTCTGGTGGGTCTGCACGGCGATGGAGCCCGCGCGCTCGGCGACCTCGGCGGCCGCCTGCTGCGGGGTCGTCACGACCAGGATCTCCGCGTTCGGGACCAGCTGGGCGACGGAGATCGCGATGTCACCGGTGCCGGGCGGCAGGTCCAGCAGCAGGACGTCCAGGTCGCCCCAGTACACGTCGGCCAGGAACTGCTGCAGGGCGCGGTGGAGCATCGGGCCGCGCCAGACGACCGGGGCGTTGCCGGGCGTGAACATGCCGATGGAGATGACCTTCACGCCGTTCGCCGACGGCGGCATGATCATGTTCTCGACCTGGGTGGGCCGGCCGTCGGCGCCCAGCATGCGCGGTACGGAGTGGCCGTAGATGTCGGCGTCCACGACACCGACCTTCAGCCCGTCGGCCGCCATCGCCGCGGCCAGGTTGACCGTCACCGAGGACTTGCCGACGCCGCCCTTGCCCGAGGCGACCGCGTAGACGCGGGTCAGGCTGCCCGGCTTGGCGAAGGGCACCTCGCGCTCGGTCTGCCCGCCGCGCAGGGCGGAGGCCAGCTCGCGGCGCTGCTCGTCGCTCATCACGTCCAGCGTGACGTCGACCCGGGTGACGCCCTCGACGGCGGAGACCGCGTCGGTCACGCGCTGCGTGATGGTGTCCCGCATCGGACAGCCCGAGACCGTGAGGTACACGGTGACCGCGACCGCGCCGTCAGCGCCGATCTCCACCGACTTGACCATCCCGAGCTCGGTGATGGGCTTGTGGATCTCGGGGTCGTTCACCGTCGCCAGTGCCTCGCGCACCGCGTCTTCCATAGCCATAGGGACGATGGTACGGCGCCGTACCGGGGCGTAGGAAAGCGTCTCAGCGGTCGTCTGCGTCACGTCCCCGTGGCCGTTCCGCCGGGAATACGACGGGGTCGCGGCGGTGGCCGTTCTGCCGCTCCTCCAGCTCCTTGACCATGTCCTGCAGCTCGGAGCGGATCCAGTCGCGGGTGGCGACCTCGCCCAGGCCGATGCGCAGGGCGGCGATCTCGCGCGTGAGGTACTCGGTGTCGGCGATGGACCGCTCGTTCTGCTTGCGGTCCTGCTCCAGGTTGACCCGGTCGCGGTCGTCCTGCCGGTTCTGCGCGAGCAGGATCAGCGGGGCGGCGTAGGAGGCCTGGAGGGACAGCATCAGCGTCAGGAAGATGAACGGGTACTCGTCGAAGCGCAGCTGCCCGGGCGCGAAGACGTTCCACACCACCCACAGGATGATGACGACCGTCATCCAGACGATGAACCGCCCGGTGCCCAGGAAGCGCGCGATCCGCTCCGACAGCCGCCCGAAGGCCTCCGGGTCGTACTCCGGCAGGAAGCGGCGCCTGCGGGGCAGCGGCTGGTCCAGACGGGTCCGCGGCCGGGAGGCGGCGGTGGCGCCCGCGGGGGCGCGGTCGCGTGCGGTGTCGCGCTCAGGAGCCATCGGTCGTCACCTCCTCGTCCAGGTGGAACTCCTGCTCGCGCCAGTCCTCCGGGAGCATGTGGTCGAGCACGTCGTCCACCGTCACCGCGCCCAGCAGCGACCCCGCCTCGTCCACCACGGGGGCGGCGACCATGTCGTAGGTGGCGAAGAATTCGGCGATGGCGTGCAGGTCCGCCTGCGGGTCGAGCGGCTGCAGGTCGGTGTCCACGATGGAACTGACCAGGGACGGCGGTGGCTCGCGCAGCAGGCGCTGGAAGTGGACCGTGCCCAGGTACTTGCCGGTCGGGGTCTCGTCCGGCGGCCGGCACACGTAGATCTGCGCGGCCAGGGCCGGCGACAGGTCGGGGTTGCGGACGCGGGCCAGGGCGTCGGCGACGGTGGCGTCCGGACGCAGCACGATCGGCTCGGTGGTCATCAGACCGCCCGCCGTGCGGTCCTCGTAGGACATCAGCCGCCGCATGTCGGCCGCGTCGCCCGGCTGCATCAGACTCAGCAGCCGCTCCTGCTCGTCCGTCGGCAGCTCGCCCAGCAGGTCGGCCGCGTCGTCCGGGTCCATGGCCTCCAGGACGTCGGCGGCCCGCTCCTCCTTCAGCTTGCCGAGGATCTCGATCTGGTCGTCCTCCGGCAGCTCCTCCAGTACGTCGGCCAGCCGGTCGTCGTCCAGGGCGGCGGCCACCTCGGCCCGGCGCTTGGGGGAGAGGTGGTGCAGCACGTTGGCCAGGTCGGCGGGGCGCAGCTGCTCCAGCGTGGCCAGCAGGTTCTCCGCGCCCTGCCCCTGCTCCTCCAGCGAGAAGCCGGTGACGGCCGACCACTCGACGGTCAGCGCCTCGCCCCTGGCCCGCCGGAAGGCCCCGCCGCGCTTGCCTTTGCGGACGAAGACCCGGTCGATCTCCCAGTCCCGGCGGGCCGGCAGCTGGTGCACCGACAGGTCAAGGACGGTGACCTCCTCACCCGTCTCGGTCAGCGTCACGCGCCGGTCCAGCAGCTCCCCGAACACCAGCCGCTCGGTGGGCCGCTGCTCGAAGCGCCGCACGTTGAGCACGCCGGTGGTGATCACCTGGCCGGACTGGATGGCGGTGACCCGGGTCATCGGCAGGAAGATGCGGCGGCGGGTGGCGAGTTCGACGACGAGGCCGAGCAGCCTCGGCGGCCGCTGGCCCACCCGCAGCATGACGACCAGATCGCGCACCCGCCCCACCTGGTCACCGGCGGGATCGAACACGGCGATGCCGGAGAGGTGCGATACGAAGATCCGGGGGGCGCCCGCTGCCATGGCCGCGGCTCCTTTTCGTGCGGGGTGGTTCGTGATGCCTGCGTGTGGGGCTGTGCTGGTGCCTGTCTCTTCCGAATTGCCCGCTCGGGTGGGCTTCAGGCTAGCCCGTCCCGATCGGCGTTGCGTCGGCGGACGGTCCGGACGGACCGGCTCCGACCTGCTCGCACGTCCCCGGTACCCTGCGGTACGCCGTTCAGGTCTCCCGTCAGAGAGGCAGCCCCACCTGTGACTCCGATTCGCCACGGCCGCAACCGCAGTGCCGCACTCGCGAGCGCGACGTGCGCGCTGCTCGTGACGGGGACGGTGCTCACGGGCTGCGCCGAGGACCCGAACGAGGGCACCAACGGCGTCGGCCGGCTCCCGGCGGCCAAGATCCAGGCCAAGACCCGTGCGGCGGCCGAGTCCGCCGGGGCGGTGCGGGTGCACGGCAACGTCGTCAGCGGCGGCCGGACGTACGCCCTCGACATGCGGCTGAAGGACGACGGCGGCACCGGTTCGGTGACCACCAAGGGCGCGACCTTCAGGCTGCTGCGCGTCGGCGAGCAGCTCTTCGTCATGGCGGACGCGGAGTTCTGGAGTCACGGCAGCGGCCAGGGCGAGTCGGGCGCGTCGGACGCGGCGGCGGCCTCGAAGCTGAGCGGGAAGTTCGTGAAGGTGCCCCAGGGCGACCCTTCGTACAGGAAGTTCACGGGGTTCACGGACAAGGCGGTCCTCCTCGACGGTCTGCTGACGCTGCACGGCACGCTCGCCACGGACGGCCACGACGAGCAGGCGGGCGTCCGCACCATCCGGGTCACCGGCGACAAGGGCTCCGGCGGCACCCTGGAGGTCTCGCTGGAGGGCAGGCCGTACCCGCTGCGCCTGGAGCGGGCCGGCGGGGCCGGCACCCTGACGTTCTCCGCCTGGGGGCAGGACTTCGCACTGAAGGAGCCGGACAAGAGCGAGACGGTCGACTACGGCAAGCAGCTGCCGGCGTCGTAGGCCGCGTCAGGCCCGTTTGCGCTTCCTCTTCAGCAGCAGCCGGGGCAGGCCCGCGGGGACCGGCCGGCGGGTGGTCGCCGGGGAGGGCAGGGGCGCCGCGGACAGGGAGCCATCGGGCAGCGGTTCCCTCCCGCCGGTCGGCTCCAGCCGCAGCACCCGGCACTCGCGGGCCCAGCGCTCGGTCATGGCCTCGCCGTCGGGCGCGTTCAGCCGCTTGCCCTTCAGCTCCGCGACGGCCGCGTCCCACGCCTCGCTGCCCGGTTCCAGCTGGGTGATCCGGGCCGTCCAGGAGACCAGCCGGCCCCCCTTGTCCTTGCTGCGGACCGTCACCCGGGCCTCGGCGCCGTCGGCCAGCCCGGGCAGCGGCTGCTCGCCGGGCCCGTCGCCGACCAGACACGCGGCGCCCTCGTGCCACACGTGCCACAGGGCGCGCGCCGGGCCGTGGGGGCCCTGGACCCAGACGAGGCCGGACTTCTTGGTGGCCTCCTCGACGAGGGCCTGGCCGAGCAGCTCGCTTGTCATGGGCACCAGCCTATCCAGGCCGCTCACAGCCAGCCGTTGCGCTTCAGGGTGCGGTGGATGCCGAGACACACCATCACGGTGAAGCCCAGGATCACCGGGTAGCCGTAGCGCCAGTGCAGCTCCGGCATGTGGTCGAAGTTCATGCCGTACACCCCGCACACCATCGTCGGCACGGCGATGATCGCGGCCCACGAGGTGATCTTGCGCATGTCCTCGTTCTGCGCGACGGACGCCTGCGCCAGGTTGGCCTGGAGGATGGAGTTGAGCAGTTCGTCGAAGCCGAGGACCTGCTCCTGGACGCGGGCCAGGTGGTCGGCGACGTCCCGGAAGTACTTCTGGATGTCCGGGTCGATCAGCCGCATCGGCCGCTCGCTGAGCAGCTGCATGGGCCGCAGCAGCGGCGACACGGCCCGCTTGAACTCCAGCACCTCGCGCTTGAGTTGGTAGATCCGGCCGGCGTCCGACCCGCGCGGCGCGCCCTTGCGCCCCGGGGAGAACACGTCGGTCTCGACCTCGTCGATGTCGTCCTGCACGGCGTCGGCGACGGCGATGTACCCGTCGACGACGTGGTCGGCGATGGCGTGCAGCACGGCCGAGGGGCCCTTGGCGAGCAGTTCGGGGTCGTCCTGGAGGCGGTGGCGCAGGGCCCGCAGGGAGCCCTGGCCGCCGTGCCGGACGGTGATGAAGAAGTCCCGGCCGGTGAAGCACATGACCTCGCCGGACTCGACGACCTCGCTGTTGGCGTCGAGTTGGTCGTGCTCCACGTAGTGGATGGTCTTGAACACCGTGAACAGCGAGTCGTCGTAGCGCTCCAGCTTGGGCCGCTGGTGGGCCTGTACGGCGTCCTCCACGGCCAGCGGGTGCAGCCCGAACTCCCGGGCGATGCCGGAGAACTCGGCCTCCGTCGGCTCGTGCAGGCCGATCCACACGAAGCCGCCGTCGCGGCGCACCAGGCGGACCGCCTCGTGCGGGCTGAGCGGAGTCCCGGTCTCGATGCGGCGGCCGTCGCGGTAGACGGCGCAGTCGACGACGGCGGTGGTCGCCGCGGGGCTGCGGGTGGTGTCGTACGTCCCGCCGTCCTTGCGCAGCGACACACGGGAGGGACGGACAACGGCGCGCAGGTCGCGGATCATCGACATGGCGGGCTCCTTCGCGGGCGGGCGACGAACGGCGCCGGCGACGGCTGGAACCACCCGGAATGAAGACGTGGTGACTGCGGATGTTTGGCACGTCCACAAAGCGGGGAGCACCGCACCGTCGCGGTGGCGAGTTCGTCACTGATTCAGCTACTGAGGCAGATCAGGCAAAGCGAAACGAAGCGCTCTTCCGCGTGAGGCGAGTGCGAGAGGTGGCAGCCGGCCAGAAGACGGAGCAGCTACATCAGCGGCGGGAGAGCGTGGTGCTACTGCACGGTCGACTTCGATCCATTGCAGCCCCACCTCCTCCGGCCGGTCCCTCGTGAGGGAGTTCCTTCGGCGTCGGGGCCTGACCGCGACGCTTCTGCGTGCTGCCCCGAACCACCGGGCAAGAGTAGCAGCCGACACAACTGTCAAGGCGCTGCTTTGCCCGCTACTGACGAGTTCTATGCTCGCGGCATGGCAGATGTTCTTCCTCTGGTCGAGGCCCGGTTGCGCACCGCGCTGGGCGAACCGGACGCACGCGCGGCGGTCACCTTCCTCGGTACGGACCGCATCGAGGTGCTCCGCTTCCAGGAGGGCGACATCGTCCGCTACGCCACGCTCGGCATGTCGGCCCACCCCATGACGGACCCCACCGCGGTCGTCGCCGACCCGGTCCGGGGCCCGCGGGCCGAACTGGTCCTGTCCGTGCGCTCCGGGCGCGCCGACACCGACAAGGTGCTGCGCCCGCTCGCCGTGCTGGCCGCCTCGCCGCAGGTGGAGGGGTTGGTGGTGGCCCCCGGCGCGTCCCTGGACGTCGGGGACCCGCTGTGGCCCGGGGCGCCCTTCACCTCGGTCCTGGTCGCCGAACCGGGCGGCCTGGTCGAGGACCTCGAGCTGGACGAGCCCCTCGACCCGGTCCGGTTCCTGCCGCTGCTGCCGATGACGCCGAACGAGGCCGCCTGGAAGCGGGTGCACGGGGCGCAGGCGCTGCGGGAGCGCTGGCTGAACCACGGCACGGACCTGCGGGACCCGTCCCGGAAGTCCGTGCCGCTGGAGTGAGCAAGGTCACCAACTTCGGACCCGGGGGCCGCAGTTGGCCTCAGCCGGCGATGACGGTGACCCCGTCCTCGGTCGCGTGCCGGGGCCGGAGTTCCTCGGCCTCGTGCGTCAGGGCCTTGCGCCGTACGACGACCACGCCGGCACCGAGGACCGCGGTGACGGCCGCCACCACGAACGGCACGTGCGGGTCGGTCCACTCCTCGATCTTCGGTGCGAAGTAGGGCGCGGCGGCGGCCGCGAACCAGCGGACGAAGTTGTAGCCCGCGCTCGCCACCGGCCGGGGCGCGTCCGAGACGCCGAGGGCCAGTTCGGTGTAGACGGTGTTGTTCACGCCGATGAAGGCGCCGGACAGGACGGTGCACACGACGGCGGTGGTGTGGGAGCCGTAGCCGAGCACGAGGACGTCGACGGCGAGCAGCGCCAGCGAGCCGCCCAGCACCCTCAGCGAGCCGAACCGCTTCTGCAGCCGGGGCGCCACGATCACCGAGAACACGGCGAGCAGCGCACCCCAGGCGAAGAACACCGCGCCCGACCGGTAGGGGCTCATGTCCAGCACGAACGGCGTGAAGGCCAGCACGGTGAAGAACGTGTAGTTGTAGAAGAACGCCGAGACCGCCGCCGAGGCCAGGCCGCCGTGGCCGAGCGCCTTGAGCGGGTCCAGTACCGAGATCTTCCGGGCGGGCTTGGGCTGTTCCTCGAGGAACACCGTGATGCACAGGAAGCCGACGGCCATCAGGAACGCCGTGCCGAAGAACGGGTAGCGCCAGCTGGCGTCGCCGAGCAGGGCGCCCAGCAGCGGTCCGCAGGCCATGCCGAGGCCGAGGGCCGACTCGTACAGCAGGATCGCCGCGGCGCTGCCGCCGGCCGCCGCGCCGACGATGACCGCGAGGGCCGTCGAGACGAACAGCGCGTTGCCGAGGCCCCAGCCCGCCCGGAAGCCGACCAGCTCGCCCACCGAGCCGGAGGTCCCGGCGAGCCCGGCGAACACCACCACGAACGCCAGGCCGAGCAGCAGGGTCCTGCGCCCGCCGATCCGGCTGGAGACGAAGCCGGTCACCAGCATCGCCACGGCGGTGATCAGGAAGTAGGAGGTGAAGAGCAGGGAGACCTGGCCCGCCGTGGCGTCCAGGCCCTGGGCGATGGACGGCAGGATCGGGTCGACGAGTCCGATGCCCATGAAGGCGACGACCGACGCCCCGGCGGTCGCCCACACGGACCTGGGCTGCTTGAGGAGACCGCCCGCTCCGGCGTCGAAGGGGTCCATGCGTGCTCCCTTTCCCGAGACGAAGATGGTTGGCATATACACACACTAAGTTAGACAGTCTAATTAATGCAAACTACACCTTGTTTCGGGGTGAAGGGGTTCCGTCCGGTTGGGTGATCGTCCTTGACGCGGAGGGACAGGGGTAGGACCGTGGGGCCCTATGAGGGGCGAACCCAGTTGCCCGAAGTGCGGTGGCCGGGTCAGGGCTCCCGGCCTCTTCTCCGATTCGTGGCAGTGCGATGCGCACGGCACCGTCCATCCGGTGCAGCCCGTGATACCGCCGAGCGTGGACGCCCTCGACGTCGTGGTGCACCGCACGCAGGTGCCGGTGTGGATGCCGTGGCCGCTGCCCGTCGGGTGGCTGTTCACCGGAGTGGCCTGCGCGGGCGACGACCGCACGGGCGGCCGGGCCACCGCGGTGGCGTGCACCGGGCCCGGGCCGCTCGGCGGGATGGGCGAGCTGATCCTGGTCGCCGAGGAGCTCGGCGTCGGACTCGGGGCGCGGTACGCCGGCGTGGCCGGACCCGACCCCGGGCCGCTCATGGACGTCGGCAAGCCCGCGCAGGCGAAGGTCCTGGCCGCGGGGCGGCCCACGCCGTTGTGGCACGTCAGCGGGGCACCCGATGACCGGGCCGTGTTCGCCGGTGAGGCCCTCGGGATGTGGCTGTGGGCCGTGGTGTGGCCGGAACAGTCGGGTCTGCTGATGTACGACGAGCTGGTGCTGGCGGACCTGCGCGAGGCGGGCGCCGAGGTGGAACTCGTGCCGTGCGGGGCGCTGTCGCCGCGGTTGCTCCAGCCGTAGCGGCCGCGCCGCACCGCACGCCGGCGTGGGCTTGTAGGGGGCGCACACCCCTGGTGGGTGTGACAGGGCGGTGTGGAAAGACGGTTATCCTGAAGCGTCCGTGTCCGTCGTCCCCCGTTTGGAGTCAGCGTCGTGCGTATCGATCTGCACACCCACTCCACGGCCTCCGACGGTACGGACACGCCGGCCGAACTGGTGCGCAAGGCCGCCGTCACCGGTCTGGACGTCGTCGCGCTCACCGACCACGACACCACGCGCGGCCACGCCGAGGCCGTCGCCGCCCTGCCGGAGGGGCTGACACTGGTCACCGGGGCCGAGCTGTCCTGCCGCATCGACGGCATCAGCATGCACATGCTGGCGTACCTCTTCGACCCCGAGGAGCCCGCGCTGCTCGCCGAGCGCGAGCTCGTGCGCGACGACCGGGTCCCGCGCGCCCGGGGAATGATCGCCAGGCTCCAGGAGCTGGGCGTGCCCGTGACCTGGGAGCAGGTGGAGCGGATCGCGGCCGGCGGATCGGTCGGGCGGCCGCACGTGGCCAGCGCGCTCGTCGAGCTGGGTGTCGTGCCCACCGTCAACGACGCCTTCACCGAGGACTGGCTGGCGGACGGCGGCCGGGCCTTCGTGGAGAAGCACGAGACGGACCCCATCGAGGCGATCCGGCTCGTCAAGGGCGCCGGCGGGGTCGCGGTCTTCGCCCACCCGGGCGCGAGCAAGCGCGGCCGCACCGTGCCGGACGCCGCCATCGCCAAGATGGCCGAGGCCGGACTGGACGGCATCGAGGTCGACCACATGGACCACGACGCCGACACGCGGGCACGCCTGCGCGGCCTCGCCAAGGAGCTGGGGCTCCTGGTGACGGGGTCCTCGGACTACCACGGCAGCCGGAAGACCTGTGTGCTCGGCGAGTACACGACGGACCCCGAGGTCTACGGGGAGATCACCCGCCGGGCGTTCGGGGCCTTTCCGGTGCCCGGCGCCGGTGGAACCGTCTGAGGTCTTCCTCGCACTGATCCCCGACGGGCGCTCGGCGTCATCCGCCGTGCCCTCGTCACGCTCTCACCCACGTCCGTGCGGTCGGTCCGGTGTTCCCCACCGCCGTGCCGCAGGGACGCCTGCCCCCGGCGGTGGCACCGGCGGCCGCATCGCTCGCGGCCCGCCGCCCGGCCCCGCCCTCCGCTCACTCGCAAGGCCACCACGCACATGTTCGACCTCGCCGTCTTCGGCTCCCTCTTCCTCACCCTGTTCGTCATCATGGACCCGCCGGGCATCACCCCGATCTTCCTCGCGCTCACCGCGGGGCGGCCCGGCAAGGTGCAGAAGCGGATGGCCTTCCAGGCCGTCTGCGTCGCCGGCGGGGTGATCACGGTGTTCGGGCTGCTCGGGCACCAGATCCTGAACTACCTGCACGTCTCGGTGCCCGCCCTGATGATCGCGGGCGGGCTGCTGCTCCTGCTGATCGCGCTCGACCTGCTCACCGGCAAGACCGACGAGCCGCAGCAGACCAAGGACGTCAACGTCGCCCTGGTGCCGCTCGGCATGCCGCTGCTGGCCGGGCCGGGCGCGATCGTGTCGGTCATCCTCGCCGTGCAGAAGGCCGACAGCGTCGCCACGCAGGTGTCGGTGTGGACGGCGATCCTGGCCATCCACGTCGTGCTGTGGCTGGTCATGCGCTACTCGCTGGTGATCATCCGGATCATCAAGGACGGCGGTGTGGTCCTCGTGACGCGGCTGGCGGGCATGATGCTCTCCGCCATCGCCGTGCAGCAGATCATCAACGGTGTCACCCAGGTGATCCAGGGCAGCTGAGGCGCCCCGCGCGTCCCCGCCCGGCGCCTGCCGCGAACAGCGCGGCCCCCGCTCGGCCGGTGCCGGGCGGGGGCCGCGAAGCTCTGGATGCGCTGAGCGCGTTATGAGGCCGTGGTCTCGGCCGGGCGTATCCACAGGCGCTGCCCGATGGCGGCGGCCTGCTGCACGATGTGGTTGACGGAGGCGGCGTCCACAACGGTCGAGTCCACGGGTGTGCCGTCGACGTCGTCGAGTCGCATGATTTCGAAGCGCAAGGGCTTCTCCCTTCGTCTGGTCATCCTCCTGAGGAGAACTACTTGAGTGGTGGCCCACCAGGCTGCGGTGCTCGGTGTTCCGTATGAGTCAACGGGGGAGGGTGCGTCAAACATTCCCTACGCTAAAGAAAATTTTCGAACGGCTAATTACTGAGCCGTAAGAGTGTCGTTACGGGACCGACCGGGACCGGTTGTGTCCACTGCGTGACCGCCCGGACAATGGCAGAGATGAACGACGACCTGGCGGCCCTCAGTGCCCGCATCGACCGCACCAACGAGCTGCTGCAGCGCATGCTCGCCGAGGTGGCGAAGACGCCCTCCACGCACGCGATCTTCGTCGATGCCGGGTACCTCTACGCGGCCGCGGGACGCCTGGTCTCCGGCACGGAGGACCGGCGCGCCTTCGACCTCGACGCCGAAGGACTCATCGACGCGCTCATCGACAAGGCGCGCACGATCTTCGCCGACAGCAGGCTGCTGCGCGTCTACTGGTACGACGGCGCCCGCCGCCGCATCCACACCGCCGAGCAGCAGGTCATCGCCGAGCTGCCGGACGTCAAGGTGCGGCTGGGCAACCTGAACGCCAACAACCAGCAGAAGGGCGTCGACTCCCTCATCCGCACCGACCTGGAGTCCCTCGCCCGGCACCGCGCCATCAGCGACGCGGCCCTCCTCGGCGGCGACGAGGACCTGGTCTCCGCCGTCGAGGCCGCCCAGGGCTACGGCGCCCGGGTCCACCTCTGGGGCATCGAGGCGCCGGAGGGCCGCAACCAGGCGGAGCCCCTGCTGTGGGAGGTCGACAGCCAGCGCACCCTCGACCTCGATTTCTTCAAGCCGTACGTCTCCCGCCGCACGGCCGCGGCCTACGAGCCAGCCGCGGGCCGGCCCACCCGGGACGACGTGCGGTTCGTGGGCGCGCAGATCGCGGCGAAATGGCTCGCGGCCCGCGGGCGGGACACCCTGGTGGAACTGCTGCCCGGCCACCCCTACCTGCCCGGTTCGGTGGACCAGGACCTGCTCGTGGAGGCGGAGGGCCTCCTCCAGTACTCCCTCCGCGGCCAGGCGGACCTGCGCCGCGCCCTGCGCGACGGCTTCTGGGAGCATCTGCGGACGCTGTACTAGGTCCCGGCTGAAGCCGGGACCTCACCCCCGCCGCGTACCGTCCCAGAAGTCGGCCAGGGCGCGGGCCGTCGGCAGGGGGCGGTCGGCGTTGGGGGAGTGCTCGGCGCCCTCGACGACCGTGCGGTGCGCGCCCAGACGGACGGCCATGTCGTCCAGGACCGGCACCGGCCAGGTGTCGTCGTACGCGCCGGACAGCACGTGCATCGGCAGCGGCACGGCGGCGAGTTCGGCCACCCGGTCCGGCTCGCTGCACAACTGCCGTCCCGTCGCCAGCAGTTGGGCGGGCTTGTTGCCCAGCCAGCGGCGGCGCATCTGCTCCTCGTCGCCGAACCCGCGGGCCGGCCCGCCCACGTCCTCCGGCGGGCCCATCGCCCGGATGGCCTCCCACACCTCCTCCATCGACATCACGGCCAGTGCGTCGCGCAGCAGCTTCACGCGCTGCTGCTGGGAGACGGAGATCTCCGCCGGGCCGGACGACATCAGGGTGAACGACAGGAAGGGGGAGTGGTCGAGCAGTACGGCGGCACGGGCGATCTGCCCGCCGAGCGAGTGCCCGACGAGGTGCACCGGCACACCGAGCGCCGCGGCCTGCGCGTGCACGTCCCGGGCCAGCTCCCGCTGGGCGTAGGCGGTCTCGTCGTACGCGGGCCCGTCCGACTCGTGCTGGCCACGGCCGTCCACGGCGACGAGCCGGTACCCGCGCTCGGCGAGCGGCTCGTGCAGCAGGCGGAAGTCCTCCTTGCTCCCGGTGAACCCGGGCAGCATCAGGACGACCCCTTCGACGTCCCTGCCCTGCGCCGGAGACGAGTCGACGACGGCGAACTCACCGCGGTCCGTGTGCAGGCGGTAGGCGCGGGCGCCCGGCGGCGGAGGGAAGGCGGGGTGGCTGGTCACGGGGTGAGGGTAACGGGTGGGTGCCCGGTCTCCCGAGGCCGCCGGGCACGCGCTGACGGCTTGTCACCTCGGGCTCCGAGGACGAGCGGCCGTCGGCTGCGGTGGTCCGAGTCGGCGCGTGGAGGCCGGCAGCCGGGTGAGGTGGCCGCGTGTCGTCGTGGGCGGTCTTCCCGGGGCTCCACAGCGTCCGTCGCCGCGCGGCGGTGCTCCGGACCGTCCGGTGGGGCAAACGCCGACGGCCCGGCCCCCGGGTGCGTGGGGGCCGGGCCGTCCGGGAAGGGGTCAGCCCTCCGTGGGCTCCGCGGTGGCCGTGGCCTTGCGGGTCCGGCGCGTCTTCGGCTTCGCCTCGGCCGTCTCCTCCGGCGCGGCGGCCTTGGCGGCCGTGGTCTTGCGGGTGCGGCGCGGCTTGGCCTCGGTGGCGTCGGGCTCCTGGACCGTCTGGGCCGGGATCCCGGCGGTCGCGGTCTCGGCGGTCTCGGCGGTTTCGGCTGCCTTGCGGGTGCGGCGGCGCGGCTTGGCCTCGGCGGCCTCGGCCGTGTCGGTGGCGTCCTGCGTTGCGGCGGCCGTCTTGCGGGTGCGGCGGGGCTTGGCCTCGGCGGCCTCCGCCGTGTCGACCGCCGCCTCGGCCTTGGCGGCCGTGGTCTTGCGGGTACGGCGCGGCTTGGCCGCGGCGGCGTCGGGCTCCTGGACCGTCTGGGCCGGGATCCCGGCGGTCGCGGTCTCGGCGGTTTCGGCTGCCTTGCGGGTGCGGCGGCGCGGCTTGGCCTCGGCGGCCTCGGCCGTGTCGGTGGCGTCCTGCGTTGCGGCGGCCGTCTTGCGGGTGCGGCGGGGCTTGGCCTCGGTGGCCTCCGCCGTGTCGACCGCCGCCTCGGCCTTGGCGGCCGTGGTCTTGCGGGTACGGCGCGGCTTGGCCGCGGCGGCTTCCTCCGTGTCCGCCACGGCAGCGGCCTCGGCGGGTGCGGCGGCGGCCTTCCGTGTACGGCGCGGCTTCGTCTCCGTCGGCGCGGGCTCGGTGACGCCCTCGGCCGTGTCGACGGCGTCCTGCGCCGCCGCGGCCGTCTTGCGCGTGCGGCGACGCGGCGCCCGGGCGGGGGCCTCGGGCTCGGCGGTCACCGGCTCGGTCACCGGCTCGGTCACCGGTTCGGCGACCGGCGCTGCCTCCGCGACCGGCGGAGTCTGCACGGTCTGCGCCGCGTCCGGCGTCACGCCCGCGGTCGCCTCGGAGCGGCGCGTGCGGCGCCGGCGCGGCTCGGCGTCCGTCTCCGCGGCCGTCGCGGCCTCCGGGCTCGCGCCCTCGGCCGTCGCCACGGCCGCTTCCGCCTGCTCGCTCACCGGTGCCTGGACGGCCGTGACCGGAGCGGCTCCGGCCGCGGCACCGCCGCGCGTGCGGCGACGGCGGCGCGGGGTGCGCGGCGCCGTGGCGGCCTCCGCCTCGGCCGCACCGCCGGTGGCGATGGTCTCCGGGGCGCTGGTGCCCGCGGACGCCGGAGTGCCCTCCAGCGGGGTACCGCCGCGCGTGCGGCGACGGCGCCGCGGCGTGCGCTCGGAGCGCTCGCGGTCGGTGGAACGCGACTCGTCCCGGCCGCCGCGGCCGTCGGAACGCGACTCGTCCCGGCCACTGCGGCCGTCCCGGCCACCGCGCCCGCGCGGCCCGCGACCGCCCGTCTCGCCCAGGTCCTCCAGTTCCTCGGCGTCCAACCCGGCGCGCGTGCGCTCCGAGCGGGGCAGGACGCCCCTCGTCCCCTCGGGGATGCCGAGGTCGGAGAAGAGGTGCGGGGACGTGGAGTACGTCTCCGGCGGGTCGTTGAAGCCCAGGTCCAGCGCCTTGTCGATCAGCTGCCAGCGCGGGATGTCGTCCCAGTCGACGAGCGTGATCGCCGTACCCTTCGCGCCCGCGCGGCCCGTACGGCCGATGCGGTGCAGGTACGTCTTCTCCTCTTCCGGCGACTGGTAGTTGATGACGTGCGTGACGCCCTCGACGTCGATGCCGCGGGCGGCGACGTCGGTGCAGACGAGCACGTCCACCTTGCCGTTGCGGAACGCGCGCAGCGCCTGCTCGCGGGCGCCCTGGCCCAGGTCGCCGTGGACCGCGCCGGAGGCGAACCCGCGCTGCTTGAGCTGGTCGGCGAGGTCGGCCGCCGTGCGCTTGGTACGGCAGAAGACCATGGCCAGCCCGCGGCCCTCGGCCTGGAGGATGCGCGCGACCATCTCGGGCTTGTCCATGTTGTGCGCGCGGTAGACGAACTGCTTGGTGTTCGCGACCGTCGCGCCCGCGTCGTCCGGCGCGGTGGCGCTGATGTGCGTGGGCTGCGACATGTAGCGGCGGGCCAGTCCGATGACCGCGCCCGGCATGGTGGCCGAGAACAGCATCGTCTGACGGCGCACCGGCAGCATGTTGATGATCTTCTCGACGTCGGGCAGGAAGCCCAGGTCGAGCATCTCGTCCGCCTCGTCGAGGACCAGGCACCGGACGTGCTTCAGGTTCAGCTTCTTCTGCCCGGCGAGGTCGAGCAGCCGGCCCGGGGTGCCGACGACCACGTCGACGCCCTTCTTGAGGGCCTCGACCTGGGGCTCGTAGGCCCGGCCGCCGTAGATCGCGAGGACGCGCACGTTGCGCACCTTGCCGGCGGTCAGCAGGTCGTTGGTGACCTGCGTGCACAGCTCGCGCGTGGGGACGACGACGAGCGCCTGCGGGGCGTCGGTGAGGTCCTCGGGCCTGGCGCGTCCGGCCTCGACGTCGGCGGGGACGGTGACGCGCTCGAGGAGCGGGAGGCCGAAGCCCAGCGTCTTGCCGGTGCCGGTCTTGGCCTGTCCGATGACGTCCGAGCCCGACAGGGCCACGGGGAGCGTCATCTCCTGGATGGGGAAGGCGGTGGTGATGCCGACGGCCTCCAGGGCCTCGGCGGTCTCGGGAAGGATTCCGAGCTCTCGGAACGTCGTAGTCAGGGTGCTGCCTCTTCTGTGTGGGCGGCGCGAGGCGAGCGCGGGGGTCGTGTCGGACCGTGCCGGGGACGTCGGCTGCCTACGGGCGGGCCGTGGAGCACGGGACCGCGCCGACGCTCGAGCGCTCATGCCGCTGAGGGTGTCCCTCCGGCTTCCGTACGCACAGTGCCGTACGGGCTGGAGGTCTGTCGGGTCGGAGCCGATCGGGCCACCGACCGGGCATCCTCATACGTGCGGCCTGTCGAGGTACGTCGACGTACCAGCAGGCGCATTACCACCATACCCCGGATTCGCGCACACGCGATGGCCGATTTGGTCACGTAGTCGTCGTCACAGTGATTGACCAGGGCCTTACACCCCCCGGCGGGCGGGCTATTGTGCGCTGCATGACGAGCTCTGACAAGCCTGAGAACGCCTCGGACACCGCCGCCTCCGCGACCACCCCGGTCGCCGCCCGGGACTGGGCGACGGCCTCCGCCGACCCGCAGTACCGGGCCGCGGTCGTGGACCTGCTGGGCGCGCTCGCGTACGGGGAGCTGGCGGCGTTCGAGCGGCTGGCGGAGGACGCCAAGCTGGCGCCGACGCTGGCGGACAAGGCGGAGCTGGCCAAGATGGCGTCGGCCGAGTTCCACCACTTCGAGCGGCTGCGGGACCGGCTCGCCGAGATCGGGGAGGAGCCGACGCGGGCGATGGAACCGTTCGTCGCCGCGTACGACGGCTTCCACAAGCAGACGGCTCCCTCGGACTGGCTGGAGGGCCTGGTCAAGGCCTACGTCGGGGACTCCATCGCCAGCGACTTCTACCGTGAGGTCGCCGCCCGGCTGGATTCCGACTCCCGCGACCTGGTGCTGGCCGTGCTGGACGACACCGGGCACGGCGGCTTCGCCGTGGAGAAGGTGCGGGCCGCGATCGACGCCGACCCGAGGGTGGGCGGCCGGCTGGCGCTGTGGGCGCGGCGGCTGATGGGCGAGGCGCTGTCGCAGTCGCAGCGGGTGGTCGCGGACCGCGACGCGCTGTCGACCATGCTGGTGGGCGGAGTCGCGGACGGCTTCGACCTCGCGGAGGTCGGCAAGATGTTCTCCCGGATCACCGAGGCGCACACCAAGCGAATGGCCGCCCTGGGTCTGGCCGCCTAGCCGACGATCACCGAGTCCCGGGCGGGACCGGCCTCAGGGCGGTCCCGTCGCCTCGGGCGCCGGGACCGGCGGCCGGTCAGGGGGTGGTTCGGGCGGTGACCGTCGGGTGGTTCAGCCGGTGACCGGTGACCGCTGGACGGTTCAAGCGGTGGCCGATCGGCGGCGCAGCCGTCCCGCGGGGCGGAGCAGCAGCGACAGCGAGGCGACCGAGACGATCACCGCGCCGAGCAGCACCACCAGCAGATGCCCCGCGTCCAGCGCGCTGTGCATGACGAACGCCCCGAACAGGGCCCCCATGACTCCGGTCGACAGGACCAGGTGGCGGGCCGGGAAGCGGTGCGGCAGGCGGTGCGCGGCCGTCCAGGCCAGAGCCAGGCCGAGGATCGCGGAACTCAGCGTTTCCAGGAGCATGTCGGGGGTCCCTCCCACATGGCCGGCCTGCCCGAATCGGTCGTAGCCCGTCTTACCCCTGACCTGCGGAATCCAATCCCCCCTGTGGGTCACCTGTGCTCCATTCGTGGAGGAACACGGGAATCCCGAGGTGGGAATGCGGAGGCGGGGACGCGAACGGGGCGGGACGGCCGCCGGCCGTCCCGCCCCGTTTCGTGCAAGCGCCTACAGCGCGCCGAAGCCCACCTTGCGCGGAGCCGGCTCGCCGATCTCCACGTAGGCGAGACGGTCGGCCGGGACCAGGACCTTGCGGCCGTGCTCGTCCACGAGGCTCAGCAGCGCCGACTTCCCGGCCAGAGCCTCGGCCACGGCCCGCTCGACCTCCTCGGCACTCTGACCGCTCTCCAGAACGATCTCGCGGGGCGCGTGCTGCACGCCGATCTTGACCTCCACGGCTATGTCCCTCCGACGGTCAGTGATGTGCGCGACCTTCCGCGCCGTACGCAGCACACATTAGCCCGGTGAGGGGACGTACATGCTCCGCCCGAGAACGCCACGAGCGAACACCGGGCGGGAACAAGGCGCCCGTCAGTGGTGCTGCTGATCCGTCCCGTGCAGCGGGAAGCCCGCGATGCCCCGCCACGCCAGCGAGGTGAGCAGCTGCACCGCCTGGTCGCGGGGCACGCTGCGGTCGCTGTGCAGCCAGGAGCGGGCCACCACCTGGGCGAGGCCGCCCATGCCGGAGGCGAGGAGCATGGACTCCGCGCGCGACAGACCGGTGTCCTCGGCGATCACGTCGCAGATCGCCTCGGCGCACTCGTTGGTGACCTTGTCGACGCGCTCGCGCACGGCGGGCTCGTTGGTCAGGTCCGACTCGAAGACCAGACGGAAGGCGCCGCCGTCGTCCTCGACGTACGCGAAGTAGGCGTCCATCGTGGCGCGGACGCGCTGCTTGTTGTCGGTCGTCGAGGCGAGCGCGTGGCGCACGGACTGGATGAGCGACTCGCAGTGCTGGTCCAGCAGGGCGAGGTAGAGGTCGAGCTTGCCCGGGAAGTGCTGGTAGAGCACCGGCTTGCTGACACCGGCCCGCTCCGCGATGTCGTCCATCGCGGCGGCGTGGTAGCCCTGGGCCACGAAGACCTCCTGGGCGGCGCCCAGGAGCTGGTTGCGTCGGGCACGGCGCGGCAGGCGTGTGCCCCGCGGGCGAACCGCCTCTGTCTGCTCGATGGCTGTCACGCCGCCTCCCATAGTCGTCCACGTGCGGATCTGGCCGCGTCGCCATCGTACTTTTCGGTAACCGTGGTGTGCGCGGTGAGAGCGCAGAATTTCACGGACCGGACGGTTACGAAATCGGTCGGCAAGGTTTCAAACAGGGTCAGAGCGGGCAAAATGCGGCCCCTTTCCTGCGGGGTGGTGCGTTCCGTCGCCCGTCGGCGGCGTGCGTCACCGGTAGTCGTCCTCGTCGAGCGAGACGATCCGCGCCTGTTCCGCCATGTCGGCCTCGTTGGCACGCTCCGGGTCGACGACGGTCAGCGGGTCGTCGCGGTCCGGCGCGATGTCCGCGTGCTGCTCGGCCGCGTCGACCTCGGGGGCCTCGACGTCGAACTCCGGCGCCTGCGACGCCTCCTCGGCCTCGAACGTCTCCGGATCGGTGGGGTCAACGGCCATGCTGGGCTCCCTTCCTACGAACGTCCCTGGGAATGCAGGGGCCACAAGCGGGTGCCCTCTCCACGAGCCTAGGAGACACCCGATCCGGACGCTATGCGATCCGCGTCCGGGACGTGACCCGTTGTGCGTCCCGTCGACTGCTTTCCATGGTGCTCCCGAGTGCCTCCGGTGCGACCCTCCATCCGGCTCGATCCTGTGACGGCGAACACACGGGTCGCCGCGTGATCGTCTCGTAACATTGCCGCATGTCTTCGACCGAGCTGCCGTTCGTGCCGCCTGCCAACGTGCTGCCGAAGGTGGGCACCGTCCGGGTCGCGGAGGGCGAGCGGCTGCGCTCGGTGGAGCTGCCCGGGGTCACCCTCACCGTGCGGTCGAGGCCCGCGGCGCGCGAGGGCCTGCCGCCCGCCCTGTACGTGCACGGGCTCGGAGGTTCGTCGCAGAACTGGTCGGCGCTGATGCCGCTGCTGGAGGACGCGGTCGACAGCGAGGCCCTGGATCTGCCGGGCTTCGGCGACTCCCCGCCGCCGGACGACGGCGACTACTCCGTCACCGGGCACGCGCGCGCGGTCATCCGCTACCTCGACGCCTCCGGCCGCGGCCCCGCGCACCTGTTCGGAAACTCGCTCGGGGGCGCCATCGCCACCCGTGTCGCCGCGGTTCGTCCCGATCTGGTCCGTACGCTCACCCTTGTGTCACCCGCCTTGCCGGAAATCCGCGTCCAGCGCTCCGCCGTGCCCACCGGGCTCCTGGCGGTGCCCGGCGTGGCCCCGCTCTTCACCCGGCTCACCCGGGCCTGGACACCCGAGCAGCGGGTCCGCGGCGTCATGGCGCTCTGCTACGGCGACCCCGGGCGCGTGACGCCGGAAGGATTCCGCAACGCGGTGCAGGAGATGGAGCGGCGGCTGAAGCTGCCGTACTTCTGGGACGCGATGGCGCGTTCCGCGCGCGGGATCGTCAACGCCTACACCCTGGGTGGCCAGCACGGACTGTGGCGCCAGGCCGAGCGGGTCCTCGCGCCGACCCTGCTCGTCTACGGCGGCCGCGACCAGCTCGTCGGCTTCCGCATGGCGCAGCGGGCCGCCCGCGCCTTCCGTGACTCCCGGCTGGTGACGTTGCCGGACGCGGGTCATGTGGCGATGATGGAGTACCCGGAGACGGTGGCCACGGCATTTCGCGAACTCCTCGCCGATGCGGGAGAGTTGGGCACCGAGCGGACGCGGCGGGCCGAGAGTGCCGCGCAGGACGGGCCGGAGCCGGAGAGCACCGACGAGAGCATGGGGGGCTGAGGCGCGACGTGGGACGCCACAGCCGCCGCGGGCCGGTCGCCAAGGGCGACACCGCGCAGAGCAGGGCCGCCGCTTCGGTGCAGAGGCCGGCGCAGGGCCCCGGCGCGAGCCCCGAGGGCCTCACCGTGCCGTCCGGAGCCGCGCAGGGCGGCTGGCCGCCGCCCGGCCCCCGCAGGGTCCCGGGACCGCGCCCGGCACCGGCGGCGCCGACCTTCGGTGCCCCGCTTCACGCCGACGACCACTTCCCTGACGGCACCCCGGCACACGGTGTGCCGCGCCCGCCGGACGGCACACCGGCTCGTGGGATGCCGCGCATGCCCGACGGGACGCCCGCTCAGGGTGTGCCTCGGCTGCCGGAAGGTACTCCTGTCCGTGGAGTGCCGGGTCCGGGCGGTGGGGCCCACGCACAGGTGCCGCGGCTGGGGGACGGGACGCCCGCGCGCGGGTTTCCGCAGGTGCGGGGCGGTCACCCCGAGCAGCGGGAAGCCGGGGGCGGCTGGGGCGAGTTGAGAAGGGCCGGCGGGGGACCCGCCGGAGTCGGTGCTCCGATACCTCGGCAGCGCCGGGCGTCCGTGCCCGCGCCGCGGCAGGAGTATCTCGACGCCTTCGACGAGGAGGACGACGTCTTCGCGCCCCGTACGCCCGCCTCCGCGCACGCCGCGGACGCCGGCGGTTCCGCCCCGGACCGGTCCGCCGGCACCCCGGCCGGTTCCGGCGATGCCGGCCGGCCCGTCGGCACGCCCGCGTCCGGCAAGGGCGGCAAGGGCCGCACCTTCACCGGCATCGCGGCCGCCGCCGTGACCACCGTGCTCGCCGTCGTCGTCGCCGGTCAGGTCGCCGACGACCAGGGCCGCACCGACGTGCAGTCGCAGTCCGCCGCCGACCAGGCCCGTGACCTGCGTGACTCCGCCTCGCGCGCCGAAGGCAGGGCACCCGCCCCGCTGCCCGCGGCGCCCCCGCTGACCTACGACGAGAAGATGGGCCGGATCTACCCGCTCGGCGCGACCCACACGGGCTCGGGGAAGTTCGACGCCGTCCCCGGCATCGCCGAGGCACCCGGCTCCGGGCAGAAGTACACCTACCGCGTGGACGTGGAGCGGGGACTCGGGCTGGACGGCGAGCTGTTCGCCGAGGCCGTGCAGAAGACGCTCAACGACCGGCGCAGCTGGGCCCACGGCGGTGCCCGCACCTTCGAGCGCATCCACTCCGGCGAGCCCGACTTCGTCATCACGCTCGCCAGCCCCGGCACCACCGCCGAGTGGTGCGCGAAGTCGGGCCTGGACACCACCGTGGACAATGTCTCCTGCGACTCGGCCGCCACCGAGCGCGTGATGATCAACGCCTACCGCTGGGCCCAGGGCTCGGAGACCTACGGGGACGGCAGGATCCACGCCTACCGGCAGATGCTGATCAACCACGAGGTCGGTCACCGTCTCGGATACGGCCACGTGACCTGCGACAAGGACGGCGACCTCGCCCCGGTCATGCAGCAGCAGACCAAGTTCCTGGAGCACGACGGCATCAGCTGCCGCGCCAACGCCTGGCCGTATCCGGGCAGTTGACCCACCGGGTGGGGCGTGTGGCGCGGATCGCGTTGACATGTGCAGAGAGTTCGTACATATTTCTGGGCATGTCGCCCCGTCACGTCTCCGTTCGCGCCGCCATCGAGCTGGCGCTCATCGGCGTGACCCCGCTCTGCGTGGCCGACATTCACTGTTGCTGACGCCCGCTCCAGGCGCGCGTCGCGAATCAGCACCCTCTTCCGCGTGACCCCGTCACGCCTTCTTCGACGACCCGGCGCCGGGCAGACGTCTGTCTTCTTCCGTCTCACCCTTCGTCACTCCGTCTCGCCATCCGGGATCGACCGTTCCGGAACCCGCGGGACGCCCTTCCGAGAGGTCGTCATCCGATGCGCCAACCGTCCGTCACAGCGCGCCGCGTGGCCGCGGCATCCGTCAGCCTGGTCCTGGCAGCGGGTGCCGCCGCCTGCGGGCCGGAGGACAACGATGCCAAGGCAGCCGGCGGCGACTCCACGCCCCACAAGGGCGGCACCCTCACGGTCCTGAACGCCGACCCGCAGCAGGACTTCGACCCCGCCCGCCTCTACACCTCCGGCGGCGGCAACGTCCCGTCCCTGGTCTTCCGCACCCTCACCACCCGCAACCGCGAGGACGGCGCCGCCGGCGCGAAGGTCGTCCCGGACCTGGCCACGGACACCGGGCGCCCCAACGAGGACGCGACCGTGTGGACGTACACCCTGAAGAAGGGCCTGACGTACGAGGACGGCACGCCGATCACCTCCGCCGACATCAAGTACGGCATCGAGCGCTCCTTCGCCCCCGAGCTGTCCGGCGGCGCCCCCTACCTGCGGGACTGGCTGACCGGTGCCGCCGACTACCAGGGTCCCTACAAGGGCGGGAAGGGCCTGGACGCGATCGAGACGCCGGACGAGCGGACCATCGTCTTCCACCTGAACAAGCCCGAGGGCGAGTTCCCCTACCTGGCCACGCAGACGCAGTTCGCGCCCGTGCCGAAGAACAAGGACAAGGGCACCGCGTACGAGGAGCACCCGGTCTCCTCCGGGCCGTACAAGGTCGTGCGCAACGAGAACGACGGCGAGCGGCTGATCCTCGAACGCAACCCCCACTGGTCCGCCGCGACCGACGCCGAGCGCAAGGCCTACCCGGACAGGATCGACGTACGGTCCGGGCTCGACTCGTCCGTGATCAACCAGCGGCTGTCCGCGTCCCGGGGAGCGGACGCCGCCGCCGTCACCACGGACACCAACCTGGGGCCGGCCGAACTCGCCAAGGTCACCGGCGACAAGGACCTCGCCGCGCGCGTCGGCACCGGGCACTTCGGCTACACCAACTACCTCGCGTTCAACCCGAGGATCAAGCCGTTCGACGACGTCAAGGTGCGCCAGGCGATCTCGTACGCCATCGACCGGTCCTCCGTGGTCAACGCGGCCGGCGGGTCCGCCCTGGCCGAGCCCGCCACGACCTTCCTGCCGAACCAGAAGTCCTTCGGCCACACGCCCTACGACCTCTTCCCGGCCGGCAAGGCCGGTGACCCGGCGAAGGCGAAGCAGCTCCTGAAGGAGGCCGGGCACCCGAACGGCCTGACCATCACGCTGACGCACTCCAACGCCAAGGACTTCGAGACCAGCCCGGAGATCGCGACCGCCGTCCAGGACGCGCTCAAGAAGGCCGGCATCACGGTCAAGCTGCAGGGCCTGGAGGAGAACGACTACTCCGACAAGATCCACGACGTGAAGACCGAGCCGGGCTTCTTCCTCGCCCACTGGGGCGCCGACTGGCCCTCCGGCGGTCCCTTCCTCGCCCCGATCTTCGACGGCCGGCAGATCGTCGAGGACGGCGCGAACTTCAACACGGGCCTGCTGAACGACAAGTCCGTCAACGCCGAGATCGACGCGATCAACAAGCTGACCGACCTCGACGAGGCCGCGAAGCGGTGGGGTGCGCTGGACAAGAGGATCGGCGAGAAGGCCCTGACCGTCCCGCTGTTCCACCCCGTCTACAAGCGCCTGTACGGCGAGGACGTCAAGAACGTCGTGATCAGCGACTGGACCGGTGTGCTGGACGTCTCGCAGGTCGCGGTGAAGTGACGCCGTGAGCGAGGCACTCGTCACCGTCGAGGCGGCCCGGACGGACACCACCGTCCCGGCCGCCTCGGGGGCCCGTCAGTTCTGGCGGCGGCTGCGTTCGCAGCGCGCCGCCCTCGTCGCGGCGGCCGTCGTCGCGGCTCTCGTCCTCGTCGCGCTCGCCGCACCCCTGCTCACCGCGATCGAGGGCCAGGACCCGACCACCTACCACCCCGCCCTGGTCGACTCCGCCCGCGGCGGCGTGCCCGTCGGCCCGTTCGGCGGAGCGGGCGCCGACCACTGGCTCGGCGTCGAACCGCAGACCGGCCGGGACCTGTTCGCGCGGCTGGTGTACGGCGCGCGGGTGTCGCTGGGTGTCGCGCTCGCCGCGACGGTCGTGCAGCTCGTGCTCGGCGTCGTCATCGGCGTCGCGGCCGGGCTCGGCAACCGCTGGGTGGACCTCGTCCTGACCCGGGTCGCCGACATCTTCGTCGCCATGCCGCTGATGGTCGTCGCCCTCGCCCTGCTCGCCGTCGTGCCCACGAGCTTCCCGCGCCCCGTGCTGGTGGCGCTGGTCGTCGGACTGGTCTCCGGCTGGGGCACGCTCGCCAAGATGGTGCGCGCCCAGACCCTCACCCTCAAGGGACTCGACTACGTCGCCGCCGCCCGGCTCAGCGGCTGGGGCACCGTCCGCATCGCCCGGCGCGAGCTGCTGCCGGGACTCGCCGCGCCCGTGATCACTTTCGCGGCCATCCTCGTCCCGGCCAACATCACCGTCGAGGCGGCCCTGTCCTTCCTCGGCGTGGGCGTGAAACCGCCGACCCCGTCCTGGGGGCAGATGCTCACCTCGGCCGACGTCTGGTACCAGGCCGCGCCGCAGTACCTGCTGCTGCCCGCGGGCGCCCTGTTCGTCACCGTCCTCGCCCTCACCGTGCTCGGCGACGGCGTGCGCACCGCCCTCGACCCCCGCGCCTCCTCACGGCTGCGCGTCGGAACGGGCCGCAGGAAGGAGGCCGCCCCGTGACCGGTTTCGGAGGGTTCGTGCTGCGCCGAGCCGTCGGCGCCCTGGTCACCCTGTTCGCCCTCTCGGTGATCATCTACGTCGTCTTCTACGTCACGCCCGGCAACGTCGCCCAGATCACCTGCGGGCCCCGCTGCTCACCCGCCCAGGTACAGCAGGTCGCGGAGCAGCTCCACCTGAACGACCCGCTGTACGAGCGCTACCGGCACTTCCTGCAGGGCCTCGTCGCCGGCCAGGACTACTCCACCGGCACCGCGGTGCAGCACTGCTCCGCGCCCTGCCTCGGGCTGTCGTACCGGAGCGACCAGCAGGTCACCGCGCTGATCCTGGCCAAGCTGCCGGTCACGGCCTCCCTCGCGCTCGGCGCCATGGTGCTGTGGCTGATCATCGGCGTCGGCACCGGCGTGCTGTCGGTGCGGCGGCGCGGGCGGCTCACCGAACGGCTGCTGACCACGCTGACCCTCGCGGGCATGTCCACGCCGGTGTTCGTCATCGGCCTCGTGCTGATGATCGTCGTCTGCGGCCAGCTCGAGCTGCTGCCGTTCCCGCAGTACGTCGCCTTCACCGACGACCCCGAGCAGTGGGCCTGGAACCTGCTGCTGCCCTGGCTGTCGCTGGCGCTCGTCGAGTCCGCGACGTACGCCCGGCTGACCCGGGCCGCGATGCTGGAGACCCTTGCCGAGGACCACGTGCGCACCTTCCGCGCCTACGGCGTCGGGGAACGGGCCGTGATCCGGCGGCACGCGCTGCGCGGCGCCGTGGCCCCGCTCATCGCCGTGAACGCCAACAACATCGGTGTCCTCTTCGGCGGCGCGGTCCTCACCGAGACGCTGTTCGGCCTGCCCGGCGTGGGCCGGGAGATGGTCGAGGCGGTCAAGGTCGTCGACCTCCCGGTGGTCGTCGGCATGGTCCTGGTCACCGGCTTCTTCGTGGTCCTCGCCAACGCCGTCGCGGACGTGCTGTACGCGGTGGCCGACCGACGGGTGGTGCTGACATGAGCCTGGTCGAGGTGACCGGCCTCCACGTCGACTTCGGCGGGTTGCGGGCCGTCGACGGGCTGTCCTTCCGGCTGGAGCAGGGCGCCGCCCTGGCCCTGGTCGGCGAGTCCGGGTCCGGCAAGTCGACGGTGGCGTCCGCCCTGCTCGGCCTGCACCGCGGCACCGGAGCCCGGGTGCGCGGGGAGGTCCGGGTGGCCGGTACCGACGTGCAGGCCGCTTCCGAGGAGGAGCTGCGGCGGCTGCGCGGCGGCAAGGCCGCCATGGTGTTCCAGGACCCGCTGTCCTCCCTCGACCCGTACTACGCGATCGGCAACCAGATCGCCGAGGTGCACCGGGTGCACGCGCGCGTGTCCCGCCGGGCGGCACGCGCGCGTGCGGTGGAGGTCCTGGACCGGGTGGGCATCCCGGACGCGGCACGCCGCTCGCGCTCCCGGCCCCACGAGTTCAGCGGCGGCATGCGCCAGCGCGTCCTCATCGCCATGGCGCTCGCCTGCGAGCCCGCCCTGCTGATCGCCGACGAGCCGACCACCGCCCTCGACGTCACCGTGCAGGCCCAGGTCCTCGACCTGCTGCACGACCTGCGCACCGAGACCGGCATGGGGCTGCTGCTCGTCACGCACGACGTGGGCGTCGCCGCCGAGAGCGTGGACGAGGTGCTGGTGATGCGGCACGGACGGGCGGTCGAGCACGGCCCCGTCGCCACCGTCCTGGGCGCTCCCGAGCGGCCCTACACGCGTGAGTTGCTGGCCGCCGTACCCCGGCTGGACGCGCCGCGGGCACAGCCGGCGGCCCCCGGGGAGGTCGTGCTGGAGGCGAGCGGCCTGCGGCGCGACTTCGGGCGGGGCAAGCGGGCGGTCACCGCCGTCGACGACGTGTCGCTGACCCTGCGCCGGGGGGAGACCCTCGGCATCGTGGGCGAGAGCGGCAGCGGGAAGACGACCCTGGGCCGCATGCTCGTCGGGCTGCTGGAACCGACGGCCGGGTCGATCACGTTCGACGGCCGCCCGCACACCGGGGTGAATCCGGCCGTGCAGATGGTCTTCCAGGATCCCGTGTCCTCGCTCAACCCGCGGCGCAGCGTGGGCGAGTCCGTCGCCGACCCGCTGCGGGCGCGTGGCGAGCGCGACGGGCAACGCGTCCGGGAGCGCGTGGGTCAACTGCTGGAACGCGTCGGGCTCGAGGCGGCCCATCAGGACCGCTACCCGCACGAGTTCAGCGGCGGCCAGCGCCAGCGCATCGGCATCGCCCGGGCCCTGGCGGCCGAGCCGCGGGTCATCGTCTGCGACGAGCCGGTCTCCGCGCTCGACGTGACCACACAGGCCCACATGGTGTCCCTGCTGGGGGAGCTCCAGCGGGAGCTCGGGCTCGCGCTGGTCTTCGTGGCGCACGACCTGGCCGTGGTACGCCAGGTCAGCGACCGGGTCGCGGTGATGCGGCGGGGCAGGGTCGTCGAGGAGGGTCCGGCCGACGAGGTGTACGTCTCGCCGCGGGACCCGTACACCCGGCAGCTGCTGGCGGCCGTGCCGGCCCTCGACCCCGAGGCGGCGGCCCGGCGCCGGGCGGAGCGGCGGGAGCCGGTGGTGGCCTGAGCGCCGCCCGTGAGGCACGAGAGGACAGACGCGGAGCGGGTGTCAACGCTCCCGGGACGACAGGAGTCGGCCGGAGCGTGACGATACGTGCCCGGTTGATCTCCTAGCGCGACGGAACGCGACCCGCACGGGAAAGTTACGACCGTTCACCCCTTTTGGTGGTGCGACGGACAACCGTCCGTCGCACCCCCGCCTTGTCCGCATACGTTCGTCCCGCTGCGAGCCGCCGGGCAACGGCGGCTCCCCATACGGGAGATCGGGGGTGCACTCGTGCGCATCGGACTGCTGACGGAGGGTGGCTATCCGTACGTGAGCGGTGACGCCAGGCTCTGGTGCGACCGGCTCGTACACGGGCTCGCCCAGCACGAGTTCGACGTCTACGCGCTCAGCCGCAGCCGGCACCAGGAGGACGAGGGCTGGGTCCCGCTGCCGCCCAACGTCCGCCGGGTGCGCACCGCTTCACCCTGGTCGGCCGAGGACGACGAGCCCGTGCTGGGACGCCGCGCCCGGCGGCGCTTCACCGAGTGCTTCGCCGAACTGGCGGCCGTCATGTGCACGACGGGCACGGGCATGGGCAGGGGCACGGGCACGGGTGTGTCCGGCGGCTCGGCGGCCGCACCCTCCGGGGCTCCCGGGGAGAGGTCCGCCCCAGAGGCGGACCGTTTCGCCAACGCTCTGTACACACTCGCCGAACTCGCCCGCGAGGAGGGCGGTCTGGCCGGAGCGCTCCGCTCGGAGGCCGCCGTGCGCACGCTGGAGCGCGCCTGCCGTGCGCACGGCGCACACCGGGCGGCCCGCGAGGCCCGTGTGCCCGACCTCCTCGCCGTGACCGCCCACCTGGAAAGCGCCCTGCGCCCCCTCTCCCTCGACTGGTACGAGGACGACGGCCTCGGCGCGGTCGACGTGTGCCACGCCGCGTCCGGCGGCACGGCCGCCCTGCCCGGCCTGCTGGCCCACCACTTCACCGGCGTGCCCCTGATGGTGACGGAGTACGGCGTGCGCCTGCGCACGCACTACCTCACCACCCCGGACGCCCCGCCCGCCGTACGCTCCCTGCTCGCCGCCTTCCACGGCCTGCTCACCGCGGAGGCCTACCGGCGGGCCGAGGTCGTCACCGCGGGCAACACCCACACCCGGCGCTGGCAGGAACGCTGCGGCGCCGGCCGGGACAAGCTCCGCACGGTCTACCCGGGCATGGACGCCCGGCCGTTCGCGGAGGTGGGGGAGTCGCCCGAGTACGCGGACCCCCACACGCTCGTCTGGGTCGGCCGCGTCGAGCCCGCGAAGGACCTGGTCTCCCTGCTGCACGCGTTCGCGGAGATCCGCAGGCAGCAACCGCGGACGCGCCTGCGCCTCGTCGGTGCGGCCGCCGGTGACGAGGGCGCCGCCTACCTCGGCCACTGCCGGACGCTGGCCGCCCAGCTGTTCCCGGACGAGGCCGCGGGGCCGCACGCCGCCGGCGACAACCCGGTCTCCTTCGAGGAGATCGGCGGCCCGGAACTGCCGTCCCCCGCCGAGGCCTACGCCTCCGGCGCCGTGACCGTCCTGTCCAGCGTCGTGGAGGGCTTCCCGGCCGGTCTCGTGGAATCCATGCTGTGCGGGCGCGCGACGGTCTCCACCGACGTCGGCGCGGTCGTGGAGATCATCGGCGGCACCGGGCTGGTCGTCCCGCCGCGCAACCCCCGGGCGCTCGCCGATGCGTGCGTGGCGCTGCTGCGCGACCCCGAGCGCCGTCAGCGCCTCGGTGCCGCCGCTCGCGCCCGGGCGCTCGAACTGTTCACGGCCGAGCAGAACATCGCGGCCTTCCACGGCCTCTACCTGGAGATCGTCTCCCGCGCGCCCGTCCGCCGGGTCCTCGACGGCACGGGCGAGCCGCTGCCCTTCGCGGTGCCCGCCGAGGCGCGGGTCCCGGTGCGGTGGTCCTCCCCGTCGCCCCGCCTGGCCGCGCGTAACGGCCCCGGCTGGGCCACAGGCAGCCCCGTCCGGGCCACGCCCGTGCCCGCCCCGGAGGGAGCGCGATGAAGGACCTGGGCGCACTGGACCGGCCCGGCACCCCGACCAGCCCCGGGCCATGGAACGCCGACTCGGAGCGAGCGCCGGACCCGCAGCGAGCGCCGGACCCGGAGCGAGCGCCGGACCCGGAGCGAGCGCCGGACCCGGAGCGAGCGGTGTCCCGGCGTGCGGAACGGGAGCCGCAGGTGTCGGAACGCGCGGGACGGGAGTCCTGGGCGTCCGAGCGTGCGGAACCGGGGGCGCCGGTGCCGAAGCACGCGGAGTCCGCGCCCGCGCTGACGGCAGCGGCGGGGGCGATGGCCACTGCGGCCGGACAAGGGGGCACCCCGCAGGCAGCGGCGCCGGGCGCCGCCGCCGGCGTGACGCGCGGTGCCGGCGCGGCTGTCACCGCGCCTGGTGCATCCGCTGCCGTGACGCGCGGTCAGGCCGCTGCCCCGGCAGCCGCCCCGCGTCGAGGCGCGGCCGACCCCGTGAAGGCGCTCATGCACCGCCACCGCGAGCTCTGTGAACGCGCGGTGGACCCGCTCGAGATCGCCGCCGGTCTGGAAGCGCACGGCATCACCGACCGCACCGCCGCCCGCTTCCGGCACCGGGACGTCTTCTCCCTCGCGGAGGAGATGTACGCACGCGTCTCCCGGGAGAACGACGCGCCCCCGCCCATCCCGGCCGCCGCTCCCCGCGTGCGTGCCGACTGGGTCGTGCTGACGCTCCTGCCCGGCGCGCTGTGTGCCGTCGCCGTGGCCGCCCTGGACCTCACCGAGGGCCGGGCACGCCTGTGCGCGGCGGTCGCCGGGGTCCTCGCCGTGGCCCTGGCCCTCCGCTCGGCCCTGCGTCGCGGCCCCCTGAGCACCACCGAGGGAGGCGGACCCGGCCCCCGGCCCGGTGCGGCCCGGGGCAGGACGGCCGTCTGGACGCTGTGGCTCCTCGGTTACGCCCTGCTGGGCGACGGCCTGCTCCGCAGCGCCCTCACGGGAGGCCCGGACCTCCCCCCGACGGGCGCCGCGGACGGACACTGGCCCCTCACCGCCGCCCCGGCCCTGGCACTCGCCATGGCGTGCGCACCGGCGGCGTGGAGCGCCCACCTCCTCACCGCGCGCGCCCGGCGCAAACTCGCCGCGAGCCGCGGCCTGGAGGACTTCGCCGTTTCCGTGCGGCCGCTGCTGCTCGGCACGTTCACCCTGTTTCTGGCCGCCCTGACGGTCCTGGCCGTCCTCAGCACGACCCTCCTGGACGAGCCCCCGGCCCATGCCGAGGTGATCACCCTGGGCGCCCTGCTCTACCTGGCCCGCCTCCTCACCGTCCACGGATTCACCTACGCCCCCGCCCTCGTCCTCACGGCCACCGCCCTGGCCGAGGCGGCCGCCGTCGCCGCGGTGTTCGTCTCCCGCCTGCCCGGATGCGGTCTCGTCGCCACGCCCGTCGAGGCCCTGGTCACCAACTGGGGAGCCGGCAGCGTCCCGGCGCTGGCGTGCGGTGCGGCGGCCTCGGCCCTCCTGCTCCACACCATCCGCAAGCTGACCCGGGCCTCGGCCCACGCGCCGCCGGAAGCGCCCCGGTGACGGCTCCCGGGTGAGCGGCCGGCCGGACACGGCCACCACCTCCCGGCCGCCTCCCGCAGCCACCCGCACTGCCTCGCAGGCCTCCCCCCACTGCCTCGGACACCACCCCCCACCCGTTCCGCCCCGCCCTGAAGGAGAACCCGCATGACCACCCAGCCAGGAGCCCCGGCCGCATCGGGAGCCGCGCGATGAGAGTCCTGCTGATCGGAGCCAACGGCTACATCGGCCGCTTCGTCGCCGACCGCCTGCTCGCCGACCCGGCCGTGCAGCTCACCGCCCTCGGCCGCGGTGACGACGCCGACGTCCGCTTCGACCTCGCCTCGGGCAGCCCCGGCGCACTCACCCGCTTTCTCGACGCTGTCCACCCCGGAGTCGTCGTCAACTGCGCCGGTGCCACCCGCGGCGGTGCCCGCGAACTCACCCGGCACAACACCGTCGCAGTCGCCACCGTCTGCGAGGCCCTGCGGCGCAGCGGCTGCGGTGCCCGCCTGGTGCAGATCGGCTGCAGCGCCGAGTACGGACCCAGCCAGCCCGGCTCCTCCACCGCGGAGGACGCCGTACCCCGGCCCGGCGGCCCGTACGGTGTCAGCAAACTCGCCGCCACGGAACTCGTCCTCGGTTCAGGACTGGACGCCGTCGTCCTGCGCGTCTTCTCCCCGGCCGGTCCCGGCACTCCCGCCGGCTCCCCGCTGGGCCGCCTCGCCGAGGCCATGCGCCGGGCCATGCAGTCCGGCGACGGTGAACTGAAACTCGGCGGCCTCGGCGCCCAGCGCGACTTCGTCGACGTCCGCGACGTGGCCCGCGCCGTGCACGCCGCCTCCCTCTCCGCCGCGCAGGGCGTCATCAACATCGGCTCCGGACGCGCCGTACGGCTGCGTGACGCCGCCGCGGTCCTCGCCCGTGTGGCCGGATACGGCGGCGCCCTCCATGAACTCGACGGCCCGCCCGGTGCCCTGCGCCCCGCCATCGGGCACCCCCGGCCCGACTCCGACCACGCGGCTCCGGTCGCGTACCCGTACCCGGACGGCTGCGGCAGCTGGCAGCAGGCCGATGTCCGCACCGCCCGCGACCGGCTCGGCTGGCGGCCCCGGATCGGTCTGGAGGAGTCCCTGGCCGACATCTGGATGGAGGCGGCATGCCGCATCTGACCAGGATCCGGCCCCGCGCCTCCGGCACGGAACTGCGCCACGGCGTCGGGGTCCCCGGCTACGCGCACCCCCTCCTCGCCCGCACCGAATGGGGCGAGCTGACCAGGCCCGGCACACCCCTGCACTGGGTGGTCCTCAACGTGGCCGACGGGCCCGGCGCCCGCCCCGACCCGCACTGCCTGGAGGCCGCCGGCCGCCTGCGCAACGCGGGTGTCCGCGTCCTCGGGCACCTCGACACCCGCCACGGCACCCGGAACTTCGCGGAACTGATCTCGGACGCCCACCGGTTCGTCGACTGGTACCAGGTGGACGGCTTCCTCCTGGACCGCTGCCCGGCCGACCACGTCGGGCTGCCCGAGGTGCGCCGCACGGTCGCAACTCTCCGAGTGATCCGTGACGAGGCGCACATCGTCCTCGGTCACGGCATCCACCCGCACCCGGGATACGCCGACCTCGCCGACCAGCTCGTCACCTTCTCCGGCCCGTGGAGCGACTACCGCTGGTGCCAGGTGGCCGACTGGACCGCCGAGTACGAACCCGAGCGCTTCTGCCACTTCGTGCACGGCGTGCCCCGGCCCCATCTGGAGGAGGCGCTGCGCATCGCCCGCCGGCGGAGAGCCGCGACGATCTGGCTGACCGACCACACCGACCACACCGACCACACCGACCGCGGTGGCCGGGCCGATCCCTGGGAGGCGATGCCCGGCTACTGGGACGACATCGTCTCGCTGGTCGGGACGGGTGTCTCGGAATGAAAAAGGGCATGGCAGTGTTACGGGGAGAACAACCGTAGTGATTGACCGACCAACGGAGTCCCCGTGTCGTTGCCACCCCTGGTCGAGCCGGCTGCCGAGCTCACCGTAGACGAGGTTCGCAGGTACTCCCGCCACCTGATCATCCCCGACGTGGGCATGGACGGGCAGAAGCGGCTGAAGAACGCCAAGGTGCTGTGTGTCGGCGCCGGCGGCCTGGGCTCGCCGGCGCTGATGTACCTGGCCGCAGCGGGCGTCGGCACCCTGGGCATCGTGGAGTTCGACGAGGTCGACGAGTCGAACCTGCAGCGTCAGATCATCCACAGCCAGGCCGACATCGGCCGCTCGAAGGCCGAGTCCGCCCGCGACAGCGTCAAGGGCATCAACCCGTACGTGAACGTGGTCCTTCACGAGGAGCGGCTCGAGGCCGACAACGTGATGGACATCTTCAGCCAGTACGACCTGATCGTCGACGGCACGGACAACTTCGCGACCCGCTACCTGGTCAACGACGCCTGCGTGCTGCTGAACAAGCCGTACGTGTGGGGTTCGATCTACCGCTTCGACGGTCAGGCCTCCGTCTTCTGGTCCGAGCACGGTCCCTGCTACCGCTGCCTCTACCCGGAGCCCCCGCCCCCCGGCATGGTCCCCTCCTGCGCCGAGGGCGGCGTCCTGGGCGTGCTGTGCGCGTCCATCGGTTCCATCCAGGTCAACGAGGCCATCAAGCTCCTCGCCGGCATCGGCGAGCCGCTCGTCGGCCGCCTGATGATCTACGACGCCCTGGAGATGCAGTACCGCCAGGTCAAGGTCCGCAAGGACCCCGACTGCGCGGTCTGCGGCGAGAACCCGACCGTCACCGAACTCATCGACTACGAGGCCTTCTGCGGCGTCGTGTCCGAGGAGGCCCAGGCGGCGGCCGCCGACTCCACGATCACTCCCAAGCAGCTCAAGGAGTGGATCGACGACGGCGAGAGCATCGACATCATCGATGTCCGCGAGCCGAACGAGTACGAGATCGTCTCCATCCCGGGCGCCCGGCTGATCCCCAAGAACGAGTTCCTCATGGGAACCGCCCTGGAGAGCCTGCCGCAGGACAAGAAGATCGTCCTGCACTGCAAGACGGGTGTCCGCAGTGCGGAAGTCCTCGCGGTCCTGAAGTCCGCGGGCTTCTCGGACGCCGTCCACGTCGGCGGCGGCGTGATCGGCTGGGTCAATCAGATCGAGCCGAGCAAGCCGGTCTACTGACACCGGCCTCACGGTCCGGCGTACCGCGCCGGACCGTGACGATCGCTCCCGGCGGCGGGGGTCTCGCGCACCACGAGTGCCCGGGGCCCCCGCCGTCGTCATGAGCAGACCTTGCCGTCCTTCGGCACCGAGCCCTCCAGCAGGTACGCGTCCACCGCGGAGTCCACGCAGTCGCTGCCGCTGCCGTACGCCCCGTGGCCCTCGCCCCGCCAGGTGAGCATCACGCCGACTCCTTCGCCCAGCTCGTCGGCCATCCTCCGGGCGCCCTCGTAGGGCGTCGCCGGGTCGCCCGTGTTGCCCACCACCAGAACCGGTTCGGCTCCGGGGGCGCTGACCTCCGGGGTGTCGTGCTGCCCGGGCACCGGCCAGTCGTGGCACCAGCCGGCCGTGTCCCAGGCGAGGAACGTGCCGAAGACCGGGGAGATCCTCTCGAACCGGGGCAGCAGCTTCCTCGTCTCGGCAGCGGTCGGCCGCTGCCTGTCGTCCGCGCACGATATGACCCGCTGGGAGTGGGTCGTCGTGCCGTAACGCCCCGAGGGGTCACGCTCGTTGTAGCCGTCGGCCAGGGCGAGCAGTTCCGACCCGTCGCCCTTCTTCGCGGCGTCGAGGGCACGGGTCAGGGTCGGCCAGCTGTCCTTGCTGTACAGGGGCAGGACGATGCCCGTGACGGCGAGGGCCTGGGTCAGCTTCCGCCCGGGCGAGCCCGTCGGGAGGGGCTGCTCGTCCATCCGGCGCAGCAGGGCCGCGATCTCGCGCGAGCCTTCCTCCGGGTCCTGGCCGGTGGACGCGACGTAGTTGTCCAGCGCGCGCTGGAAGCCCCGGGCCTGGTTCTCGGCATGACCCACCGTGTCGGCGCCGGGGTCGACGACCGCGTCCAGGGTCATGCGCCCCACGTTCTCCGGGAAGAGGTGGGCGTACGTGCCGCCCAGTTCCGTGCCGTACGAGATACCGAAGTAGTGCATCCTGGCGTCGCCGAGAGCCTCGCGGATGCGGTCCATGTCGCGCGCCGAGTCGGCGGTGGAGACGTGCGCCAGCAGCTTGCCGGCGTCCTTCCGGCAGCCCTTGGCGAAGTCGGCGGCGTCGGCGAGGTACGCCTTCTCCTCGGCCGGCGTGTCGGGTGTGACGTCCACCGACTCGGCTGCCTGGATCTCCTTGTCGGCGCGGCAGCGCACCCCCTCACTGGCGCCCACGCCGCGCGGGTCCCAGCTCACCAGGTCGTAACGCTCACGCAGCCGGGAGACCGTCGGTGCGTAGGACGGCATCATGGACACGCCCGAGGCGCCCGGACCGCCGAAGTTGAACAGCAGCGAGCCCACGCGGTCCCCGCCGCGCGCCTTGGCGCGGATCAGCCCCAGGCCGATCGTCTCGCCGTCCGGTTTCGACCAGTCCAGCGGCACCTTCAGCGTGGCGCACTGCCATTCGCTGCTCGGCGCGGGCCCGTCCGCGGTGGCCTTGCAGCGGCCCCAGGAAAGCCCGCCCCTGCCGTCGTCGGACGTGTCGCCGCCGCTGCAGCCCGTGGCCAGCAGCGCCGAGGCAGCCCCCACAGCGGCCCACCGTACGAAACGCGTCATCGCCCATCCCCCCTCACAGGCCGTCCGCTTCGTGCCGCGGATGGCGGTCAGGCCATGGTAGGCAGAACACGCTGCCGCCGGCTTGGCCTGTGGATAACCGTCTGACCTGTGGTTTTGCAGGAACCGCTGTGGTAGCCGACGCCGACGGGGCCGACCGGATCTCCTGCGGTGTCGGGTTCAGCCGTAGCGGTCGGTGCCTCTGCGGTGTCAGGTGCAGACGGTGCCGGCCGGCGGCACCTTCCCGTCCAGCAGGTAGCCGTTCACGGCGCCCTGGACGCACTTGTTCCCGCTGTCGTAGGCCCCGTGCCCCTGTCCCCGGTACGTCAGCTCGATCCCGACCCCTTCGCCCAGCGCCTCCACCATCGCCCGTGCTCCCTCGTACGGGGTGGCCGGGTCGCCGGTGTTCCCGATGACCAGGATGGGGGCCGAGCCCGGAGCGCTCACGTCCGGATGATCGGCCGCGCCCGGCACCGCCCAGTCGGTGCAGCTGATCATGCCCCAGGCCAGGTAGTCGCCGAACAGCTCCGAGGCGGCACGGAACTCGGGCAGCTTCCGCTCCACGTAGGCGGTGTCGTACCGAGCCTTGTCGTCGGCGCAGTTGATGGCCGCGTTGGCGGCGGCGATGTTGCTGTACTCGCCGTTCTCGCTGCGTCCGTTCATCGAGTCGGACAGCAGCATGAGGATCTGGCCGTTGCCGTCGTAGGCCTGCTCCAGACCCTCGGTGAGGTACTCCCAGAAGTCCTTCGAGTACAGCGCCTGTGCGATGCCGCTGGTCGCGGCCGTCTGGGTCAGCTCGCGCGGGAAGATGCCCGGGATCGGTCTGCGGTCGAGGTCCGCCAGCAGCTCGGCGATGCGGTCCTTCACGTCCTGTGCGCTGTCGCCGACGGGGCATTCCTCGGTCTTGGACACGCAGTCCTCGGCGAAGTTGTCGAGCGCCAGCTGGAAGCCCTCGGCCTGCCCGAGTGAGCCCTGTTCGGCGGTTTCCGAAGGGTCGACGACGGCGTCGAACACGGCCCGGCCGACGCGCTCGGGGAACAGGTGGGCGTACACGCCGCCGAGTTCGGTGCCGTAGGAGATGCCGAAGTAGTGCAGCTTGTCGTCGCCGAGTACCTGGCGCATCAGGTCCAGGTCGCGGGCCGCGTCGGTCGTGCGCACGTTCGGCAGCATCTTCCGCGAGTTGTCCTCGCAGGCCGCGTTGAACTCCTTGGTGTTCGCCAGCAGCGCGGTGCGCTCCGCGGCGTCGTCGGGTGTGGCGTCCTGCTGGAAGTAGGCGTCGAGCTGCTGGTCGTTCTCGCAGATCACGGGCGCGCTGCGGCCGACGCCGCGAGGGTCGAAGCTGACCAGGTCGTAGCGGGTGCGCAGCTTCGCGTAGCCCTCCGCGAAGGCGGGCAGCGAGGTGACGCCCGAGCCGCCGGGGCCGCCGAAGTTGAAGATGAGCGAGCCGACGCGGGCGTTGTCGTCGCCCGTGGTGCGGACCCGGATCAGTTCCAGGCCGATCGCGTCCCCCTCGGGGTCGTCCCAGTCCAGCGGCGCCTTCATGGTGGCGCACTCCCACTCGCCGTCGTCCGGCAGCGGGGAGGGCGCGGGACCACCGCCCTGGGCATCGTCCGGGGCCGGGCAGGCCTTCCAGTCAAGGGTCTGCCGGGTGAGGTCCTCGTCCTTGGCGTCGTCGCCCGCACAGCCCGCCAGGACGGCGGACAGCAACGCGGCGGAGGCGGTCAGGGCGGTGGCGCGCAGGCGGAGGCGGGTCGGCATGGTTCCATCCTGCGGTGGCCCGCACGGGTCCGCGCGGGACGCGTGCCGTACGAGGGAGCAGGCACCGTCGGGCCCTGCTGCGGCCAGTTGCTGTGGCCATGCCGTGGCCAGGAGGGCCGGCCGGCGTCGACGACGCCCGTGACCAATACCCCTAGAGCGCCTGCTTACGGGTCAGGTGGTTGAAGGCCAGCCAGCCCGGCAGGACGGGCAGCCACAGCGTCAGCAGGCGGAACAGCAGCACCGCCGGTGCCGCGACCTCCTTGGGCAGCCCCACGGCGATGAGACCCACCGTGAGGGTCGCCTCGACCGCGCCCACACCGCCCGGCGTCGGCGCCGCGGACCCCAGGGCGTTGCCCGCGAGGAAGACGACGGCGACGCTGGCGATGCTGATCGAGGTGGTCTCGTCGCCGAACGCGCGGATGGAGGCGTCCAGGCACATCACGAAGCAGGCGGTCAGCAGCAGCATGCCGCCGATGCCCGTGACCAGCTTCTGCGGCCGCTGCAGTACGTCCAGCATGCGCGGCACGACACCGGCGAACAGCGACCGCACGCGCGTGACGACGAACTTGCGCAGGAACGGCACCGAGGTCACCACGAGCACCAGCACCGCCACCGTCAGCAGACCGGCGATGACCGTGCGGGACGGCGACAGCGACGGCGTCTTCTCGGTGCCGGTGAGGTAGCCGAAGGACAGCAGCATCAGGATGTGACAGCCCAGCCCGAACAGCTGCGAGGCGCCCACACTCGCCACCGCGAGCCCCGGGCGCACTCCCGCGCGCTGCAGGAAGCGCGTGTTCAGGGCGACGCCGCCCACCGCCGCCGGTGCGACGATCTTGACGAACGAGCCCGCGACCTGGGCCGCCACGGTCCGCAGGAACGGCACCCGCTCGGGCACGAAGCCCAGCAGGGCCATCGCGGCCGCGACATAGCTGGCCATGGAGAACAGCACGGCAGCGGCCACCCAGCCCCACTCGGCGTTCGCGATGAGCGGCCCGAACTCGATGTGGGTGAGCTGCGTGAGCAGGAAGTACGCGCCGATCGCGCCGGCGATGAAGCTGATCAGCGTGCGCGGCCGCACCCGCTCCAGCCGGGCCGGTTCGACCGGGGCCTGCGGCCTGATGCGCAGCACCTCGTGGCGGATCTGGGTGAGCAGGTCCTCCTCGCGCGCTTCCTCCAGGGCCTCGTCGATGGCTCGTTTCTCGGCCCGCTGCTCGGCGCGTACGGCCTTCTTGCCGGGCTTCTCCGGGGCCGCCGGCGCCTCGCCGGCGGACTCCTCGAGACGGGCCTGCTTGGCCTGCCGGGACGCCTCAAGGACCGCCTCGCGCTCACGCTGCGCCCGCTCGCGGGCTAGTCGGCGCAACGTCGCGCGCGTGGAGCGGCTGAGCGCGATGGGCTGGAGCATCGGCAGGCAGTCCGCCACCGCGTCCGGGCCGAGCACGCCCACCGCCGAGGCGACCGCACGCTCGCCCCCGACGCGCAGGCCGAGGGTCACCAGGAGCTGCGAGATGTCCATCCGCAGCAGCAGATCTCCGGCCGCGATCTCCCCGACGCGCAGGTCGGTGAGGATCACCGTGCCGGAACGATCCACCAGGATGGCGTCACCCACCAGCCTGCGGTGCGCGATCCGGCGGGACTGCAGGGCCTTGACCTGGTGCCAGGTGTCGCGCAGCAGGTCGTCGGTGATCTCCTCGTCGGCCAGCGAGTCGAGGCTGCGGCCACCGCTGTGCTCGTAGACGAGCATCACCGCGTCGGGGCCCAGCTCGGAGGTGGCGATCAGCTTGGGCGCGTTGGCGCCGGCCGCGATGGCCGCGTAGGCGAGCAGCGCCTCCTGCTCCAGTGCCTGGCGCAGCGACTGCAGGCTGCTGCGGGTGGCGAAACCGCGCAGGGTCAGATTGCGCCAGGCGCGGTAGAAGAACCCCTGAGCCTGCTGCTCCCGGTCGACCACGGTGACGTCCAGGGGTGGGCCGTCCTCCAGGGTGACGAAGTAGCGGCGACCCCGGTCGCCGGTGTCCAGGTTGTCCGAGGCGTCCTCACGGGAGGCGCTGACCGGCCGGAAGCCGACCGTCCGCAGACCTGCCATCAGGGTCCGCCCGGTGGGCCGGACGTTGGGCGAGCCGACCGCGTAGAGCGTGCCGTAGGCCACCGTCCAGCCGATCAGCACCGTGAGGATGATCGAGAACGGGGTCGTGTACCCGGTGACGAGCATCGAGAAGGCGTCGAGGAGCAGCACGACCCACAGCACCGCACGCCACCTCGGCCTGCGTGACATGCCGACCGCGGTCATGTACGCGATGACCGGCGCGAGGTAGCCGTGCACGGGGTCGGTCAGCGCGTGGACGTCGCCCGGGGAGGGCTGGGTGAGCGCCTCCTGGATGGAGCCGGGGGCCGCCCGCGCGACCCACAGGTCGGTGGCCAGCGTCACACCATGGGCGAGGACGGCCGCGAGGACGCCGTCGGCGATCCTCAGGCCGTCCCGTTTGATCAGCCGTTCGATGGCGAAGGCGACCGGCACCAGCAGGATCGCGATGCTGGAGGCCAACCCCGCGATCTTGATGAGCAGGTCGGGCGCCTGCCCGGTGCCCTTGTTGATGTCCTGTTCGAGGCCCGAGGTGGTGCCGTGCGCGAACGCGGCGACGCCGATGAGCACCGCGACGGCGAGCACGCCCACGAGGAGCCGCATGAGGTCGGACGGCCGGTGCACGCGCGCGGGGAGCAGCGGTTCGTCGCCCTCGACCTGGTCGATGTGGGCGACGTCCGGCTCCTCGGCGGCCGGCCGGCTCCGCTTCGGGGCCGCCTTGCGGCCGTCGTCCGCGGGTCCCGGGCGCGACGAAGCGTCAGAGGTGCCCTCCGTGTCCTGTGCACCCTGCTGCTTCATCGTCTCTTCTTGGTCTCGTATCACCGGTCACCGCCCGCACGATGGTGGCATGCCACACCGATGCGCACGGGCATCAGGGTGCACATGCGGGGGCGGACAGTCTGCCCGACGCGCCTGTGCCGGGCGACTCGCAAGCCTGTGCGCACCCGCGGCCCGTTGTCGGTGGGGTGGGGCAGGATGGGGCGGATGAGCGAGCAGAACCCCGAGGGGGGCCGGTACGACGACGGGGGCGCGCAAGCGCTGCCCGCGTACGCCGAGCGGGTCCTCGACGTAGCGGAACTGATCCCGCCGGGTCGCGTCCTCACCTACGGCGACGTCGCCGAGTGGCTGGAGGAGGGCGGCCCACGGCAGGTCGGCCGGGTGATGGCGCTCTACGGGGGAGCTGTGCCGTGGTGGCGGGTCGTCCGCGCGGACGGCGTCCTGCTCCCGGGGCACGAGCAGCGCGCCCTCGGGCACTACCGGGAGGAGGGCACGCCCCTGAAGCAGGCCGGCCGGGCCGCCGAGGGTCACCTGCCGCGCATCGACATGAGACGCGCGCGGTGGGACGGCGGCGATCGCGCGGAGGGTCACACCTGACAGCTTCCGCCATCGTGAGCCACCTCGTGTGACGCATGATCCGGACGGGGGACATGTGGCACGTCGGTGGCATGACGTACGTTCGTGAGGCGAGGGACTCGAGTGCCGAGCGTGTCCCGAGTGACCGGAGGGAAGAAGGGGAAGCCCTGCCTCCGCCTCACTCGGCGGCGTAGCGTCGGCCGCACCCGTCCCCGTCATCCCGCGGTCACCGCCCGCCACGCGCGGTGGCCCGCCAACCAGCACTTCCACCAGGACCGGCGAACCACGTGAGCTCCTCTTCCTCCACCAGCGGCCTGACGCACCCCCGGGTGCGGCGGGGGAGCCGTGGCGCTTACCGACTGGTACGTACCCCTCCCGTCCGGGTGGATCCCCCTGTGATGGACGCGGCGCAGCGCTCCGTGGTTGACCACCGGGCCGGTCCGCTGCTGGTCCTCGCAGGTCCGGGCACCGGCAAGACGACCACGCTCGTGGAGTCGGTGACCGAGCGGATCGCCCGCGGGGCGGACCCCGAGCGCATCCTGGTGCTGACGTTCAGCCGCCGGGCCGCCGTCGAACTGCGCGACCGCATGGCCCTGCGGACCGGCGCGGCCCGCGCGCCCCGGGCGACCACCTTCCACTCCTTCTGCTACGCGCTGGTCCGCGCCCACCAGGACGACGACCTGTTCGTCGAGCCGATGCGCCTGCTCTCCGGCCCCGAGCAGGACGTCTCCGTCCGGGAGCTGCTCGCGGGGCAGGTGGACCTGGAGCGGCTCGGGCTGGCGCACGTGCGCTGGCCGGACGAACTGCGCGCCTGCCTCACCACCCGGGGATTCGCCGACGAGGTCCGCGCGGTCCTCGCCCGCAGCCGCGAACTGGGCCTCGGCCCCGACGCCCTGGACGCCTTCGCGCGCCGCACGGGCCGCCCCGACTGGCGCGCCGCGGCGGCCTTCCTCGCCGAGTACCTGGACGTGCTCGACCTGCAGGGCGTGATCGACTACGCCGAACTGGTGCACCGCGCGGTGCTCCTCGCCCGCCGCCCCGAGGTCGCCTCCTGGCTCGCCGCCCGGTACGACGCCGTGTACGTCGACGAGTACCAGGACACCGACCCCGCTCAGGTGCGGCTCCTGAGCGCGCTGGCCGGCGGCGGCCGCACCCTCGTCGCGTTCGGCGACCCCGACCAGTCGATCTACGCCTTCCGCGGGGCGGACGTCAACGGCATCCTGGAGTTCCCGCACGCCTTCCCGCGCGCGGACGGCCGTCCCGCCCCCGTGGCGGTGCTGCGCACGTCCCGCCGCTCCGGTGCCGCCCTGCTGGCCGCGACCCGGCTGCTCACCCAGCGCATGCCGCTGACCCGGCTGCCCGCCGAGAAGGTCCGCGCCCACCGTGAACTGGCCCCCGTGCGGGACGGCGGCCGCGTCGAGGCGTACACCTACCCGACGTCCGGGACGGAACTGGACAACATCGCCGACATCCTGCGCAGAGCCCACCTGGAGGACGGCGTCCGCTGGAGCGACATGGCCGTCCTGGTGCGCGCCGGCTCCCGCACCATCCCGACGATCCGCCGCGCCCTCACGGCGGGGGGCGTCCCGGTGGACGTCGACGGTGACGACGTGCCCCTGCGGCACGAACCGGCCGTGGCCCCGCTGCTGACGGCGCTGCGGGCGGTGGCCGGTGCCGAGGCGGGGCTCGCCGGGACGGCGGACGACGAGCGCCGGCCCGCGGCCGACGCAACTGCCTCCGACTCCCGTGAGAGCCCCACCCTCGACTCCGGTCCCACCCTCGGCTCCGGTCCCGGCGACGGCACCGGCCCCACCTCCGGCACCAGCGACAGCTCCTCCCGCGCATCCGGCCCCGGTGACGGCACCGCTCCCGACTCCGGCCTCGACGACAGCCCCGCCATCGACTCCGGCCTCGGCTCTGGGCCCGGTGACAGCCCCGTCATCGACTCCGGCTCCGGCCCCGGTGACAACCCCGTCGGCCACGCCGGCCCCTGCTGGCTCGACACCGAGACCGCCCTCACCCTGCTCACCTCCCCCCTCGCCGGCATGGACGCCGCAGACCTGCGCAGGCTCGGCCGCGCCCTGCGCGAGGAGGAACGGGCCGCCGGCAACCCCCTGCCGCCGCCCTCCGACGTGCTGCTCGCGCAGGCGCTGGCGGAGCCCGAGCGGCTGGCCGTGCACGACCCCACGTACGCGCGTGGTGCTCAGCGTCTCGGCGCGCTGCTGCGCAAGGCCCGGGAGCGGCTGGCCGGCGGCGGCACGGCCGAAGAGGCGCTGTGGGACCTGTGGGAGGGCACACCGTGGCCCGCCCGGCTGGAGCGGACCGCCCGCAGGGGCGGCGCGGCGGGACGCAACGCCGACCGCGATCTGGACGCCGTCTGCGCGCTGTTCGCCACCGCGGCCCGGGCCGAGGAGCGCACCGGCGGCCGGGGCGCGCTGAACTTCCTGGAGGAGATCGACGCCGAGGACATCGCCGCCGACACCCTCACGCGGAGGGCCGTGCGCCCGGACGCCGTGCGTCTGATGACCGCTCACCGCTCCAAGGGCCTGGAGTGGCGCCTCGTCGTCGTCGCGGGCGTCCAGGAGGGCCTGTGGCCGGACCTGCGCCGCCGCGGCTCCCTGCTGGAGGCCGACCGCATCGGCCGCGACGGACTCGCCGAACCCCTCACCCCGGGTGCGCTGCTCGCCGAGGAGCGCCGCCTGTTCTACGTGGCCGCCACGCGCGCGCGTGAACGGCTCGTCGTCACCGCCGTCAAAGCCCCCGCGGACGACGGTGACCAGCCGTCCCGGTTCCTCACCGAACTCGGCGTCGAACCCAAGGACGTCACCGGGCGCCCCCGCCGCCCGCTGTCCGTCCCCGCACTCGTCGCCGAGCTGCGCGCCACCACGGTCGACCCGCGCGTCTCCGACGCCCTCAGGGAAGCCGCAGCCCGCCGCCTGGCCCGGCTCGCCGCCCTCTCCGACGAGGACGGCCGGCCCCTGGTGCCGTCCGCCCACCCCTACCGGTGGTGGGGCATGTTCGAGCCGACCGAGTCCAAGGTGCCGTTGCGCGACCGCGACCAGCCCGTCGTCCTGTCGGGCAGCGCCCTCGACCAGCTGGCCAACACCTGCGCCCTGCAGTGGTTCCTGGGCCGGGAGGTGAAGGCCGACGCGCCCGCGACCGCCGCGCAGGGGTTCGGCAACGTGGTGCACGTCCTCGCCGACGAGGTCGCCTCCGGGCGCACCCCGGCCGACCTGTCGGTCCTCATGGAACGCCTCGACTCCGTGTGGAACGCCCTGGCCTTCGACGCGCCCTGGAAGTCGGAGCAGGAGAAGGCCAACGCGCGCGTGGCGCTCGAACGCTTCCTCCAGTGGCACGTCATGGACCGCACCGGGCGCACCCCGGTGGCCAGCGAGCACGACTTCGACGTCACCATCGAGGCGGGCGACTACCAGGTGCGCATCCGCGGCCAGATGGACCGCGTCGAGGCGGACGGCGACGGCCGCGCCTACGTGGTCGACTTCAAGACCGGCAAGCAGGCGCCCACCTCCAGGGAGGTCGAGCACCACCCGCAGCTGGCCGTCTACCAGCTGGCCGTCCGCGAGGGCGCCGTCGACGAGGTCTTCGACGGGGTGCGCCCCGAGCCGGGCGGAGCAGAACTGGTCCACCTCCGCCAGGGGGCGGCCAAGCGCGACGGCGGCGAGACCCTGCCCAAGGTGCAGGCGCAGCAGCCGCTCGAGGGCGAGTGGGTCGGCGATCTGCTGGCCACGGCCGCCGGGAAGGTCCTCGACGAACGTTTCACGCCGACCGCGGGGCAGCACTGCACGAACTGCGCGTTCCGGGCCTCCTGCAGTGCCCGTCAGGAAGGGCGCCACGTGGTGGAGTGACCCATCGCACCACCCGTGCCGACCTGCGTTTCCGCCGTCCCGCGGGCCGATCCGGTCACCGCTGTCAGTGGCCGCCGCTAGCCTCTTCGACGTGCCCGCCCGTATCACCGACCCCGAACAGCTCAAAGAGCTCCTCGGCATCCCCTTCACCCCGGAGCAGACGGCCTGCATCACCGCGCCGCCCGCCCCGCAGGTGATCGTGGCCGGAGCCGGCTCGGGCAAGACGACGGTGATGGCGGCGCGCGTGGTGTGGCTGGTCGGCACCGGCCAGGTCGCCCCCGAGCAGGTGCTCGGCCTCACCTTCACGAACAAGGCCGCCGCCGAACTCGCCGAGCGCGTCCGCAAGGCGCTGGTCAAGGCCGGCGTCACCGACCCCGACGCCATCGACCCGGACAACCCGCCCGGCGAGCCGGTGATCTCCACCTACCACGCCTTCGCGGGCCGGCTGCTGACCGACCACGGCCTGCGCATCGGCCTGGAGCCGACCTCCCGCCTGCTCGCCGACGCCACCCGGTTCCAGCTCGCCGCGCGCGTGCTGCGCGAGTCACCCGGGCCCTACCCGGCCCTGACCCGGTCCTTCCCGGACCTCGTGGGCGACCTGCTCGCGCTGGACGCCGAGCTCGCCGAGCACCTCGTACGCCCGGAGGCACTGCGCGCCTACGACGCGGAGCTGCTGCTGGCCCTGCACGGCGCCAAGCTCAGCAACGCCGACCTGCGCAAGGTGCCCGAAGCGGCCGCCGCCCGCCGGGAACTCGCCGAGCTGGTCACCCGCTACCGGGCCGCCAAGCGTGAGCGGGACCTGCTCGACTTCGGCGACCAGATCGCCCTGTCGGCCCGTCTCGCGAAGACCCCGGAGGTGGGACGCCTGCTGCGCGAGGAGTTCCGGGTGGTCCTGCTCGACGAGTACCAGGACACCTCCGTCGCCCAGCGCGTCCTGCTGGCGGGCCTGTTCGGGGAGGGCACCGGCCACCCGGTCACCGCCGTCGGCGACCCCTGCCAGGCGATCTACGGCTGGCGCGGCGCCTCCGTGGCCAACCTCGACGACTTCCCCGAGCACTTCGCCCGCGCCGACGGCCGCCCCGCGACCCGGCAGGCGCTCAGCGAGAACCGCCGCAGCGGCGGCCGCCTGCTCGACCTCGCCAACGGTCTCGCGGAACCCCTGCGCGCCCTGCACGCGGGCGTGGAGGCACTCCGCCCGGCCCCGGGCGCCGAGCGCGACGGCATGGTGCGGTGCGCCCTGCTGCGCACCCACGCCGAGGAACTGGACTGGGCCGCCGACTCCGTCGCCCATCTCGTGCGGACGGGCACTCCGCCCGGCGAGATCGCCGTCCTGTGCCGCACGGCCACCGACTTCGCCGAGATCCAGGGCGCCCTGGTCGCGCGGGACGTCCCGGTGGAGGTCGTGGGCCTGTCCGGGCTGCTGCACCTGCCGGAGATCGCCGACCTCGTGGCCGTCTGCGAGGTCCTGCAGGACCCCGGCGCCAACGCCTCCCTGGTCCGCCTGCTGACCGGCCCCCGCTGGCGCATCGGCCCCCGCGACCTCGCCCTGCTGGGGCGGCGCGCCCGGCTGCTCGTGGCCCACGCGCGCGTGGAGGGCGACGACGACCCGGACCGCCGGCTCGCCGAGGCGGTCGAGGGCACCGACCCGTCGGAGGTGATCTCCCTCGCGGACGCCCTCGACACGTTCCTGGAGACACCGCTCGACGGCCGCGGGGACGACGACGGGCTCCCCTTCTCGCCCGACGCGCGCGTGCGCTTCGCCCGGCTGGCCACCGAACTGCGCGAGCTGCGCCGCTCCCTGTCCGACCCGCTGATGGACGTCCTGCACCGCGTACTCGCCGTCACCGGCCTGGAGGTCGAGCTGTCGGCGTCCCCGCACGCCCTGGCCGCCCGCCGCCGCGAGACCCTGTCGAACTTCCTCGACGTCGCCGCCTCCTTCGCCGCCGGCGACAACGAGGCGACCCTGCTCGCCTTCCTCGGCTTCCTGCGCACCGCCGCCCAGTACGAGAAGGGCCTCGACAACGCGCTGCCCGGCGGGGAGAACACCGTCAAGGTGCTCACCGCGCACAAGTCCAAGGGCCTGGAGTGGGACGTCGTGGTCGTCCCGGGTCTGGTCACCGGCACCTTCCCCAGCAGCCAGGGCCGCGAGAAGTGGACCTCCCAGGGCAAGGTCCTGCCGCACGAGCTGCGCGGTGACGCCGACACCCTGCCCGACGTCACCTCCTGGGACGCCCGGGGCATGAAGGCCTTCCACGAGGCGATGAAGGACCACCAGCACACCGAGGAACTCCGCCTCGGTTACGTCACCTTCACCCGCCCCCGCTCCCTCCTGCTGGGCTCCGGCCACTGGTGGGGCCCGACCCAGAAGAAGCGCCGCGGACCGTCGGCGTTCCTCCAGGCCCTCTACGAGCACTGCGAAGCGGGCCACGGCGAGATCGAGGCCTGGGCGGAGGAACCCGCCGAGGACGAGGAGAACCCGGCCCTGCACCAGGCCGCCGCCGACCAGGTGTGGCCCCTGCCCCTGGACGACGCGGCCCTGGCCCGCCGCCGCGCGGCTGCCGAGACCGTCCTGGCCCACCTGGAGGACCTCGCGTCCCGGGAGGACATCCAGCCCGCCGCGGTGCACGCCCCGGGTCTCGTCGACGACCCGGAGTGGCCCCCACCGCCCGAGGACGACGAGCCGCCGTACGACGAGCCCCCTCACGCCCAGGCCTCGTACGAAGAGCCCCCCTACGAGGAGCCCTCCTACGGTGAGCCCTCGTACGACGAGCCGGACCCCTTCGACGAGTCCGGTGCGTTCGACGAGTCGGGTGCGTTCGACGAGTCCGGTGCGTTCGACGACCGCGCCCTGCCGGCCGAGCCGGGCGCCGGCGACGCCGGGACCAGGCACCGCCGTCCCACCGTCCCCCACCAGGCCGCCCCGGCCGAGCCCGCGCCCTTCCGGGGCGACCCGCGTCTCACCCCCGAGGAGGCCCGCACCGTCGCCTCCTGGGACCGCGACCTCGACGCCCTCACGGGGGAGCTGCTGCGCGCCCGCGACAGCATCACCGAGGTCCCCCTGCCGGCGTCGCTCACGGCGTCCCAGCTGATGCACCTGGCCGCCGACCCGGACGGCTTCGCCCAGGAGCTGGCCCGCCCCATGCCGCGCCCGCCCCAGCCCGCCGCCCGCCGCGGCACCCGCTTCCACGCCTGGGTCGAGGCCCGTTTCGAGGAACTCACGCTGCCGATGCTGGAGCCGGAGGAACTGCCCGGCACCGACGCCGAGATCGCCGACGAACGAGACCTGGAAGCGCTCAAGGAGGCCTTCGAACGCACCGAGTACGCACGCCGCACGCCGTACCGGGTCGAGGCCCCTTTCCAGCTGGCGATCGCCGGCCGGGTCGTCCGGGGCCGCATCGACGCCGTCTACAAGCAGGGCGACGGTGAGGACGCGACGTACGAGATCGTCGACTGGAAGACCAGCCGGTCCCGCACCGCCGACCCGCTCCAGCTGGCCGTCTACCGCCTCGCCTGGGCCGAGCAGCAGGGCGTGCCCCCGGAGAGGGTCACGGCAGCGTTCCTGTACGTGCGCGGCGGGGAGGTCGTACGCCCGCGGCACCTGCCCGGCCGGGCCGCCCTGGAGCGGCTGCTCACGGAAGAGCCCGAGGGAGGGCGGCTCGGTGAGGAACCGCACTCCGACGACGTCGGCGCGGGCCGATAGGCTCGTGACCATGAGCCAGACCCCGGACAGCGTCGTCCGTACGTACATCGAGCAGCATCGCGACGCCTTCCTCGACGACCTCGCCGAGTGGCTGCGCATCCCGTCGGTGTCGGCCCAGCCCGGCCACGCGCCCGACGTACGACGCAGCGCCGACTGGCTCGCCGCCAAGCTCAAGGAGACCGGCTTCCCGACGGCCGAGGTCTGGCCCACCCAGGGCGCGCCCGCCGTCTACGCCGAGTGGCCCTGCGACGACCCGCAGGCGCCCACGGTGCTGGTCTACGGCCACCACGACGTGCAGCCCGCCGCCCGGGAGGACGGCTGGGACAGCGAGCCGTTCGAGCCGGTCGTGCGCGGCAACCGCCTCTACGCGCGCGGGGCCGCCGACGACAAGGGGCAGGTGTTCTTCCACACCCTCGGTGTGCGCGCCCATCTCGCCGCCACGGGCCGCACCGCCCCGGCCGTGCACCTGAAGTTGCTGATCGAGGGCGAGGAGGAGTCCGGCTCGCCGCACTTCCGGGCGCTGGTCGAACAGCACGCGGAGCGGCTCGCCGCCGACGCGGTCATCGTCTCCGACACCGGCATGTGGTCCGAGGACACCCCCACGGTGTGCACGGGCATGCGCGGCCTGGCCGAGTGCGAGATATCGCTGCACGGCCCCGACCAGGACATCCACTCCGGCTCCTTCGGCGGCGCCGTGCCCAACCCGGCGACGGCCGCCGCCCGCCTGGTCGCCGCCCTGCACGACGAGCACGGGCGCGTGGCGATCCCGGGCTTCTACGACGGCGTGGTCGAACTGACCGACCGAGAGCGCGACCTCTTCGCGGAACTCCCCTTCGACGAGGAGCGGTGGCTGCGCGGAGCCAAGTCGTACGCGGCACACGGGGAGGTCGGCTACAGCACCCTGGAGCGCGTGTGGGCCCGCCCCACCGCGGAGGTGAACGGCATCGGGGGCGGTTATCAGGGCCCCGGCAGCAAGACGATCATCCCGTCCTCCGCCAGGGTGAAGCTGTCCTTCCGTCTGGTGGCGGGCCAGGAGCCCGGCCACGTCGAGAAGGCCGTCCGCGCCTGGGCCGGACAGCAGGTGCCCGACGGCGTCCGCTGCGAGATCACGTTCAGCGGGGCCACGCGCCCGTGCCTGACGCCGCTGGACCACCCGGCGCTGCAGTCGGTCGTGCGCGCCATGGGCCGGGCCTTCGGCAAGCCGGTCCGCTTCACCCGTGAGGGCGGCTCCGGCCCGGCCGCCGACCTGCAGGACGTCCTGGGCGCCCCGGTGCTGTTCCTGGGTATCTCCGTCCCGTCCGACGGCTGGCACGCCCCGAACGAGAAGGTCGAGCTGGACCTGCTGCTCAAGGGCGTCGAGGCCACCGCGTACCTGTGGGGCGACCTCGCCGAGCACTGGGGCCACGCCCCCTGAGTCTTCCGCGCGTCCGGCCGGCCACGCGCGCGGGGCACACTGGAAGGGCCGCCCCGCACTGCCGGAGCCGGCCGGACCACTTCGTCTCCCGCCGTACAGCCCGTCGATCAGTCCGCCGAACCAACCGTTCCACCGGGGGAGTTGGAAGCACCCGTGACCACCTGGACCGACCACAACGCCGACCGTCCCATCTCGCTCACCGCCCCGAGCGGCATCGACCGGGCCGCCCACCACCGGCTCGACGAGGCCTGGCTCGCGGCGGCGTGGAGCCATCCCTCCACCCGCTGCTTCGTGGTCTCCGGCGGCCAGGTCCTCATCGACGAGACGGCGGACGGACGCACCGAACTCGTCATGACCCCCTCCTTCGAGGCCCCGCTCACCGAGGCGCACCGCTACTTCCTCGGCATCGACGACGACGGCGTCAGCTACTTCGCCCTGCAGAAGGACGCCCTGCCCGGACGCATGGACCAGTCGGCGCGCCCGGCGGGTCTGCGCGAGGCGGGCCTGCTGCTGTCGGCCCGGGACATCGGCCTGATGGTGCACGCCGTGGGCCTGGAGAACTGGCAGCGCACCCACCGCTTCTGCTCCCGCTGCGGCGAGCGCACCGTCATCGCCGCGGCCGGCCACATCCGCCGGTGCCCGGCCTGCGGTGCCGAGCACTACCCGCGGACCGACCCGGCCGTGATCATGGCGGTGACCGACGAGGACGACCGCATCCTGCTCGGCCGCCAGGTGCACTGGCCCGAGGGGCGCTTCTCGACGCTCGCCGGTTTCGTCGAGCCCGGCGAATCGATCGAGCAGTCGGTGCGCCGCGAGGTCCAGGAGGAGGTCGGCATCACCGTCGGCCCGGTCGAGTACGTCGCCAGCCAGCCCTGGCCCTTCCCGTCCAGCCTCATGCTGGGCTTCCTGGCCCGCGCCACCTCGACGGAGATCGACGTCGACGGCGACGAGATCCACGAGGCCCGCTGGTTCTCCCGCGACGAACTGCGCGCCGCCTTCGAGTCGGGCGAGGTGCTCCCGCCCTACGGCATCTCGATCGCGGCCCGCCTGATCGAGCTCTGGTACGGCAAGCCGCTCCCGACGAGGACGGCCGCCTGACGGAGCCCTGGGACGAAGTACACGAAAGGCGGCCCCCGAGCTTCTCGGAAGCCGCCTTTCGCGTACGACCGCGCGGTTACGCGCCGATCTTCTGCTTCACCTGGGCCAGCGAAGGGTTGGTCAGCGTGGAGCCGTCGGGGAACAGAACGGTGGGCACCGTCTGGTTTCCGCCGTTCGCCTTCTCCACGAACGCGGCGGACTCCGGGTCCTGCTCGATGTTGATCTCGTCGTACGCGATGCCCTCGCGGTCCATCTGGCTCTTCAGCCGGCGGCAGTAGCCGCACCACGTGGTGCTGTACATCGTCACAGTGCCCGGCATGTCGCTCGCGCTCCTTCGGTGACTCGGGGACGGGTTCGCAGTGGAGGCAACGTATGTGAAACGTCCACCATTCCCGCTGCCCCGCTCCACCCGCTTCCCAACGGCTCCGCGACTGTCATCGGCTGTGACGCCCACCGCACCGGCCGGAGTGACGCCTGTCGCATCAGTACGACTATCGGTGCGTGCCTGTGGACAACCGGCACAGCCGTCTCCGGTGACCTGGCAGCATGGCCGTGTGACAGCAGCAACGCACTCCCCCCTCTTCCCGCGGGTACCGGACTCGGCCGACGCGGTGCTCGAAGGGCTCGACCCCGAGCAGCGCGAGGTGGCCACCGCCCTGCACGGTCCGGTGTGCGTCCTGGCGGGCGCCGGTACGGGCAAGACCCGGGCGATCACCCACCGCATCGCCTACGGCGTGCGCGCCGGCATCCTCCACCCCGCCAGCGTGCTCGCCGTCACCTTCACCAACCGCGCCGCGGGGGAGATGCGCGGCCGGCTGCGCCAGCTCGGCGCCGAGGGCGTCCAGGCCCGCACCTTCCACTCGGCGGCCCTGCGCCAGCTCCAGTACTTCTGGCCGAAAGCCGTCGGTGGCTCCATGCCGCGACTCGTCGATCGCAAGATCCAGCTCGTCGCCGACGCGGCCGCCGCCTGCCGCATCCGGCTCGACCGCGGTGAGCTGCGGGACGTCACCGCCGAGATCGAATGGTCGAAGGTCACCCAGACCGTCCCCGCCGACTACGCCCCCGCCGCGGCCAAGGCCGGCCGTGAGACGCCCCGCGACCCGGCCGAGATCGCTCAGCTCTACGCCGCCTACGAGGACGTCAAACGCGAGCGCTCCGTCATCGACTTCGAGGACGTCCTGCTGCTGACCGTGGCCGTCCTGCAGGACCGGCACGACATCGCCGAGCAGGTCCGCGCCCAGTACCAGCACTTCGTCGTCGACGAGTACCAGGACGTCAGCCCCCTGCAGCAGCGCCTGCTCGAACTGTGGCTGGGCGACCGGGACGACCTCTGCGTGGTCGGCGACGCCAGCCAGACCATCTACTCCTTCACCGGGGCGACCCCCGATCACCTGCTGGACTTCCGCACCCGCCACCCCGGGGCGACGGTCGTCAAACTGGTCCGCGACTACCGCTCCACGCCCCAGGTCGTCCACCTCGCCAACGGCCTGCTCGCCCAGGCCCGGGGCCGCGCCGCCGACCACCGCCTGGAGCTCGTCTCCCAGCGCGGTCCCGGTCCCGAGCCCGTCTACACCGAGTACACCGACGAGCCGGCCGAAGCCGAAGGCGCCGCCCGTCGCATCCGCGAGCTCGTCGACTCCGGTGTCCCGGCCGCCGAGATCGCCGTCCTCTTCCGCACGAACGCGCAGTCCGAGACCTACGAGCAGGCTCTCGCCGACGCCGGGGTGCCCTACCAGTTGCGCGGTGCCGAGCGGTTCTTCGACCGCCCGGAGGTGCGCAAGGCGGGCGTCGCCCTGCGCGGCGCGGCCCGCTTCGGCGGTAACGACTCCCTGCTGGACGACGTCGTCGACCTGCCCTCCCAGGTGCGCGCGGTGCTGTCGGGTGAGGGCTGGACCCCGCAGCCACCGGCCGGCTCCGGCGCCATGCGCGAACGCTGGGAGTCGCTGGCCGCCCTGGTGAACCTCGCCCACGACTTCGCCGCCGCCCGGCCCGGCGCCACCCTCGCGGACCTCGTCGCCGAGCTCGACGAACGTGCCAACGCCCAGCACGCCCCCACGGTGCAAGGCGTCACCCTGGCCTCCCTGCACTCCGCCAAGGGCCTGGAGTGGGACGTGGTGTTCCTCGTCGGCGTGGCCGAAGGCATGATGCCGATCACCTACGCGAAGACCGACGAGCAGATCGAGGAGGAGCGCCGCCTGCTCTACGTCGGCGTCACCCGCGCACGCGAGCGCCTCCACCTCTCCTGGTCGCTCTCCCGCTCACCCGGCGGCCGTCCCAGCCGCCGCCCGAGCCGCTTCCTCGAGGGGCTGCGCCCCGGTTCCACGGCCACCACCGGACGCTCCGCCGCGGGCGGAGCGGGCGGAATCGAGCGCGGCATCCCCGGAACCAGGGGCTCCACCCCGAGACGCACGCGTCGCGTCCCCGCGCGCTGCCGGGTCTGCGGCCGTACCCTGACCGACGCCGGCGAGATGAAGCTGATGCGCTGCGACGGCTGCCCCTCCGACATGAACGAGGGTCTCTACGAGCGGCTGCGCGAATGGCGCGCGGACCAGGCACGCACCAGTGGTCAGCCCGCCTTTTGCGTCTTCACCGACCGCACCCTGATGGCGATCGCGGAGGCCGCCCCGGACGACGCCCACGAGCTGGCCCGCATCCCGGGCGTCGGGCAGCGCAAGCTCAACCGCTACGGGGCCGAGGTGCTGGCCATCTGCGCAGGCCAGTACGGCGCTTCGGACACCGATGAGGACTGACACGAACTCGTCGAAAAAATAGTTTGCGCATGCCCGGGCGATCCCCATAGGTTCTTAGGCACGAGAGCAGCGGCCTTCTCGAAGGCCCTGATTCCGTGTTGTACTTGCATATCCGCAGGACTGGTCCGTCCAGTCCCCCGAGACGCCGAGAGGAGGCGAGTCCAGTGATCAGCATCAACACCAGCTTCTTCAGCATCGTGAAAATGACCGATCGCTCGGCCGTCTCCACGTGCATGCTCGGCGTCTCGAACCTGGGCACCGGTCTGTCCGGCATTCGTGCCGTCCTTCCGGCTGCCTCCTCCGTTGCTCCCGCGGCCCTTCCTGTCCGCGAGCGCAATGAGCGACCGACCAAGGCACTGGAAGCAGCAGTAGTGGCGCAGGCGCAGGCCTATGCCTTTACGGCGACCGGTGCCGGATTCCGGAAGCAGACGACGCAGCACCACCAGATGTGGGCCTTCCGTGGGCCAGAACCCTGGAGTGATCCAGCCTGATCGGCGATCAGGCCGGCGCCTTCAGGGCCGCGGAACCCCATCCGGGATCCGCGGCCCTTCTGTTTGTCCCCGACCAGGGGCGACAGGCCGAAGGAGCCTCGGGACAAGAAAAGAACCCGGTACCAGCCGCCCCGGCCAACAGGCCGGAACGACCAGACGAGGAAGACGAACCGTGCAACTCGAAGCGCACGCACCGTCCGTACCGCCTTCCGACACGATCCCCAAGCCCGGCTCCACGGAGGACTCCGCCTTGACCCCGCTCACCGCGCTCACCGCGCTCGACGACGCCATCGAGAACCTCGGCGTACCCGTCCCGTGCCGCTCCTACGACCCGGAGGTCTTCTTCGCCGAGTCGCCCGCGGACGTCGAGTACGCCAAGTCCCTCTGCCGTACCTGCCCGCTGGTCGAGGCCTGCCTCGCCGGCGCCAAGGAGCGGCGTGAGCCTTGGGGCGTCTGGGGTGGCGAGCTGTTCGTCCAGGGTGTCGTCGTCGCCCGGAAGCGGCCGCGTGGCCGCCCGCGCAAGAACCCGGTCACAGCATGAACACCCCAGGAACGATCGACCGTCCCCTCACGCACGACCCCCAGAAGCAGGCCCCGATGAAGCCGTCCACCGACGAGCCCGCAGGCTCCGCGACCCGCGATTTCACCACCACCGGCGCGAAGGACTCGCGTCAGAACAGGACCCGAGAGATGCAACTCATCCCAGAAGCCCTGGCTCGTGCGCATATGCACGAGCGCTTGCAGGAGGCGGAGCAGGAACGCCGGGCCGTGCGCCTGGTGACCGCCCGCCGGATGCAGCGCAGGGCGGAGCGCGCCTCGCGGCGCGCCCGCCGGGCGCTCGCCATGGCGGTCATGCAGTGACCGGCCGGATCTGACGCACGGGCCTCCCGAGCCGGAGGCCGGGCTCTTCTCGCGGGGGCCGGTCCGTACCGACGGACCGGCCCCCGCGGTGTGCCGGCAGCCGGCCGGGCCTCGTCGCCCCGGTGTTCGCGGCCGGTGTCGCGGCGTATGGTCGCCGCGTGGCGAGTTCGACAAGTCCTGCCGGAGCCGACGACGGCGACAGCGCGTCCGCAGAGCCCCCGCGGCCGGTGTGCGCCCGCTGTGGTGCGGCGGCGGACGCCCGAGCGGAAGGCCCGCCACCGACCTGGACGTTCTCGGTGGAGCGCGGCGTCGGCCGCTCCTACTGCGACACCTGCTCGCGGGAGAACCTCGGGTCGATCGAGGGGCGGCTGGACTCCGACTGGTGGTGAAGCCCGGCCCGGACCGGGCGCCGCGGCTCATGCCTGGGCGACCGACTCCTCGCCGTCCTCCGGTTCCTCGGGGAGGAATCCCGGGAGCCACTCCTCGAGTTCCTCGCGCAGCCGCACCGTGGACCCCAGCTGGCACAGCACGCCGATGGTGCTCAGCGTCACCCGGTGGATCAACAGATAGGACGGGGGCAGGTTGAGCCGCTTGCCGAGCTGGTAGGCGGGGGAGCGGGGGTCGGCGACCCGGGCCGCCTGGCTGCGCATCCAGCCGCGGGTGAAGGTGAACTCCTCGACCTGGGCCGGCTCGATGATCGGCAGCAGATAGTCGAGGACCGCGTCGGCCTCCAGCTCTATCGTCTCCTTGACGAACCCTTCCGCGCACAGCAGCTCGTAGACCGTCTCGGCCTCTCCGTCGAGGGTCAGCCGCAGGCACTCCCCGATGGTGGCGGGCAGTCCGCCGGGCAGGCGGTCGACCGTGCCGAAGTCGAGCACGCCAAGCCGCCAGTCGTCCTCGCCGCCGGGGCCGCCGGGCAGGAGGCGGAAGTTGCCCGGGTGGGGATCGGCGTGCAGCAGGCCGGTGCGGGCGGGGCCGGAGAACAGGAACCGGGCCAGGAGCTGACCGGCCCGGTCGCGCTGCTCCTGGGTGCCGTCCGAGATGATCTCCGACAGCGGGATGCCGTCGATCCACTCGGTGATGAGGACCTGTTCGGACTGATGGACCACCTGCGGCACGACGACGTCCGGGTCGTCCGCGAACTCGTCGGCGTGGGCGTGCTGGGCCTGCGCCTCCAGCCCGTAGTCCAGTTCCTCCGAGACCCGGTCCTTCAGCTCGGCGATCAAGGGCTTGATGTCCATGCCGGGGATGAGCGGGCCGAGCAGGCGGGAGAAGCGGCTCAGCTGGTTCAGGTCGGACAGCAGGGCCTCGCCGGCGCCCGGGTACTGCACCTTGACCGCCACCTCACGGCCGTCGTGCCACACCGCCCGGTGCACCTGGCCGATCGAGGCGGCCGCGGCCGGCTTGTCCTCGAACTCCAGGAACAGCTCCTGCCAGTCCTCCCCGAGCCGCTCGCGCAGCACCGTGTGCACCGTACGGGTCGGCATCGGTGGTGCGGCTTCCTGGAGCTTGGTCAGGGCGGCCCGGTAGGGCCCGGCCACCTCTTCCGGCAGGGCGGACTCGAAGACGGACAGGGCCTGCCCGAACTTCATCGCCCCGCCCTTGAGCTCACCGAGCACCTTGAACAGCTGCTCGGCGGTGCGCTGCTGGAGCTCACGGCCGACGAGTTCGGCGGACTCGCCGACGATCCGCTTGCCGAACCCCCAGGTCGCCCGCCCGGCGATGCCGAGCGGGAGCGCGGCGAGCTTGGCGGTCCGGGTGACCGCCTTCCGGGGAAGATCAGACATGCGCCCTCCAAGTCCCAGCCGGCCGCTCCGCCGCTGCCTCACGGCACTGCGTCGGCGGCCGTTGCACAGCCATTGTCTCGTGCGGCTCCCCGTCCTCGGAAAGGTGCTCCTCGTTTCCTCTCGTCGTCGCCCCGCACGGACATGCAGCATGCGCGTAGACGGGCCGTGCATGCCAGTGCAGCTCCGGAATAGAGACCTCCCAGCGTGCCCCGGCGCTGGACGGGAGCCGGCCGTCCAGGAAGGCCAGCGCGTGGGCGGCGGCCAGTCCGGCCACGGTGGTGGCCAGGGTCAGGTCACAGGGCCGCACCTGACGCTGCCGGCCCGAGCGCCACTGGGCGACGAGGCGGGGCCAGGTGGGATCACGGTCGGTGCGGTCGCGGTGCAGGCACTCCGCGCAGCCGGTCTCCCCGGGCAGGACGAACGGTCCGACGACACCCGTCCCCTCCACGACACCGGCGAACAGATGGGGTGTGCCGGCGGACATGAAGGGCTCGGCGGAGGCAGGGTCCGGCGCGTGCACGGCGACGTCGTCGCGGGGAGCGAGAACCACCAGCGACAAGCCCGGATCAGCCGCCGACGGAGCCGCTCCGGCCGCCGGCCGGCGCGGTGGGCGGTCAGGAGCGGCCCGCCGCACGGCACGGCGAGCCGCTGCGTCCCTGCGGTCCCCGACGGATTCCACGGGCAGCCCGCCGGGGGCGACGTCCCAGGGCTCCACACAGCCGCCGTCGAGCACCTCGACCTCGCCCACACCGGCGCCCGCGAGCAGTGAGGCAAGCATCACACCCACCCGGCCCGCGCCCCGCACCTGCACCCGCTGCGCGCGCCGGGCGGCCAGCCGGCCCATCGCCTCGCCGGGCCGGGACGTCGTCAGGGAGAGGGTCGCCAGGTCCGGGCGCAGACGGTCGAGGACGTCCCTGTTCTGCCGCAGCGCCTCGGCGTCCGGCCCGCCGCCCCGGGCGTCGTCGAGCAGCCCGGCTTCGGCGAGGCCGCGCACGAGCCGGTCGACGTGGCCGTCGGGGAGGTCCATCCGGCGGCCCTCCTCGCGCAGGAGCTCCATGCCCCGCGTGCCGTTGAGCAGGTCGAGGAAATACCCGGACGCCTGGTCCAGCGGACCGAGCGTCATCGCGTGCGCCGGAGCCATCCCGAACTGCACGGTCTTCAGATCGCGCCAACCGCGCCTGAGCGCGGGCTTCACCACCGGATGCACGACAACCCCCGTATGTCATAGACGGTCCCAGCTCGTTCACGGTCGCTCCTGCGGCCGGACCGGCGCCCGCCGCTGCTCCGGTCCACGGTGGTGGACCGCCGCCCACGACCGCCGCAGCGCTCGCCGACGCGGTCCAGGTTGCCCGTCCACCGCGACCCGCTGCCGGAAGTTGTCCACAGGCCCGGGGATTCGTCGTACAAATCCGGCGGCCGGTGGCGGTGTCGGCACGGAAGCGTCCCGGAGCCGGGACTTCCCCCGGCCCAGCGGGTACCGTCGGGGCGTGCCCGCCGACCCACTGCACCGCGCCGGAAACCCACAGCGCAGCACGACGAGCCAGCCGCCGAGCGGCTCCGGGGCGAGCGCGATCGAGGTCCGCCGGAGCACCCGCCGCCGCAGAACGGTCTCCGCGTACCGCGAGGGCGACCGCACCGTGGTGCTCATCCCCGCCCGGATGTCCGAGGCCGAGGAGCAGCGCTGGGTCGACGTCATGCTCGCCAAACTGGCGGCCCAGGAGAGCAAGCGGGCCCTCGGCGACGCCGAGCTGGCCGAGCGGGCCCGGCGCCTGTCGGAGCAGTACTTCGGGGGGCGGGCCCGGCCGGCGACGGTGCGCTGGGTGACCAACCAGAACACCCGCTGGGGGTCCTGCACCCCCGCCGAGGGCAGTATCCGCCTGTCCCACCGTCTGCAGGGGATGCCCGAGTACGTCGTCGACTACGTCCTCCTCCACGAACTGGCCCATCTCCTCGTCCCCGGGCACGGTCCCCGCTTCTGGGCGCTGCTGAAGGCCTATCCGCGCACCGAACGCGCGCGGGGCTACCTCGAAGGCGTGGCCGCCGCCGAGCGCCTGCCCCACGTGCCCGGCGCACGGGACGCGACCCCCACGGGTGAGTGACCGCTCACCGGGAGCGAGCAGCGGATACGGCCGGACGCGGGTTCTGTACCGGGTCTGTACCGACATCTACCGGTGTCCGGATTTGCCGTTAGCCTGGCGCGACGCACTCACGTTCTGGATGGGGGACGGTCGTTACGCATGGCCAGGGAATTCCAACGCGGCCACAAGGCCAGGATCAGTGACCTCACCGCGGGCACGGATCTGTACGTAGGCGTGCAGATCTCCGGCCCCGGCCTGAGCTTCGACATCAGCTGCTTCGGCCTCGACGCCGACGAACGGCTCTCCGACGACCGGTACTTCGTCTTCTTCAACCAGCCGAAGTCGCCCGAGGAGGCCATCCAGCTCCTGGGCGCCCAGGCGGGCGACACGGAGTCCTTCCGGGTCACGCTCGACCGGGTTCCCCCGCAGATCCGGAAGCTGTCCTTCACGGCGACGATCGACGGCGCCGGGCAGATGTCGCAGATCGCCTCCGGATACATCCGGATCGTCGCGGGCGGCGAGGAGGTGGCCCGCTACTCCTTCAACGGCTCGGAGTTCTCCACCGAGCGGGCCGTGATGCTGGGCGACTTCTACCTCAAGGACGTGTGGCGGTTCGCCGCCGTCGGGCAGGGCTTCGACGGCGGGCTGGAGGCGCTGCTGAAGAACTTCGGCGGCGAGGTGGCCGAGGAGGAGACACCGGCCGCCGCTCCGCAGCAGCCGCAGGCAGGTGCCGCCCCCGGCTTCGCCCCTCCCGCCTTCGCCGCCCCGGCCACCCCGCCGGCTCCCGCCCCGGCCGTCCCGCCGGCTCCGGCGCCCGCGCCGGCCGTGCCTTCCGCTCCCGCACCGCAGCCGGCCGCGCAGGGCTTCGCGCCCCCGCCGGGTGCCACCCCGCCGCCGGCGCCCGCGCCCCAGGTGCACGCCGCGCCCACCATCGTCGCGCCCCTGCACACCCCGCCCGGCGGTTCCCCGGTGCCCCCGCCCACCGCGGCGCCCCCGCCCTACGGGCAGCCCGGCCAGCAGCCGCCGCCGTACGGCCAGCCCCCGGGCCAGACGCCCCCGCCGCCCGGTTACGGCCAGCCCCCGGCCCCGCAGGCACCCCACGCCCCGGCCCCGCCCCCCGGCTACGGCCAGCCCACCCCGCCCCCCGGCTACGGCCAGCAGCAGCCGTACGGCCAGGCGCCCTACGGCGTCCCCCAGCAGGGCGCCCCGCAGGCCGGTGCCGGACAGGGGCCCGGCGTGGCCGCCGCGCTGCAGCAGTTCAAGGAGACGCCCACCGGCCACCGCTGGACGCAGCAGAACAAGAAGCTGGTGCGCGTCGACCTCGGCGTCGGCGGACAGCCCGTCCTGGCCCGGCAGGGCAGCATGGTGCTCTACCAGGGCAAGGTCGACTTCAGCTACAAGGGAGCCGGCTTCTCCGGCCGGATCGTCGGCAACGCCACCGGCCAGGAGATGCAGCTGATGCGCTGCACCGGCCAGGGACAGGTCTTCCTCGCCGAGAACTCGACGATGCTGCACCCCATCGAGCTCCAGGGCGACGGCATCTGCGTCTCCGCCGAGAACGTCCTGGCCTTCGACGAGAGCCTGCAGTACGAGGTCCGCCGCATCGAGGGGCACGGCATCCCCGGCGGCGCGCTGTTCACGATGCAGTTCACCGGCACCGGCACGATCGTCGTCAAGACGCACGGCACGCCCGTGGTGCTCCCGGTCACGCCCACGACGTTCGCCGACTGCAACGCCGTGGTCGCCTGGTCGGCCGCCTCCCAGGTGGTCGTCTCCAGCCAGGTGCGCATGCGCCGCAACGCCTACCCGGGCGACACCGGCGAGAGCGTGAACCTCCAGTTCCGGGGCGCCCCCGGCAACTTCATCGTCGTCCAGCCGTACGAGATCTGAGGGAGAGCCCGTCATGAACCAGCCGCTCGCGGGCTACGCCCCCGCACCCGTCACCGCCCGCATGGAGAACCACGGCAACCACATGCTGAAGGTCGCCATGCAGACGGGCAACGACCTCCTCGCGCGCGTGGGGTCGATGGTCGCCTACGAAGGGTTCGTCCAGTACGAGCCCAACCCGCCGGCCGTGCGCCAGATCGCCAAGGACTGGCTCACCGGCGAGGGCGCGCCCCTGATGAAGTGCTCCGGCGACGGCCTGCTCTACCTGGCCGACTACGGGGCGAACGTCGTCGTCATCAACCTCAACGGCGACGGCATCTCCGTCAACGCCACCAACCTGCTGGCCTTCGACGCCCACCTGAACTGGGGCGTGGAGCGGGTCAAGGGCCTGGCGAAGTTCGCCGGCCAGGGTCTATGGAACACCCGTATCTCCGGACAGGGCTGGGTGGCGCTGACCTCCCGGGGCAAGCCCATCGTCGTCGACTGCGGGGGCGGCGAGGACGAGACCTACGTGGACCCCGACGCGCTCGTCGCCTGGTCCCCGAACCTCAAGGTGAAGGGCAAGCGCAGCTTCCGGGCCCAGTCGCTGATCGGCCGCGGCAGCGGCGAGGCCTACCAGATGGCCTTCTCCGGTCAGGGCATCGTCGTCGTCCAGCCCAGCGAGGACAGCACCGACCGCCTCCGGTTCCGGGGCTGAGGGGGAGCAACACACCATGCAGAGCCCGATTTTCGCCTACAACGATCAGCAGACCCAGGAACGCTGGAGCCTGCAGAACAAGCAGATGCTGCGCGTCAGCCTGGAGGGCCACGACGACGTCCTGGCCCGCAAGGGGACCATGGTCGCCTACCAGGGACTCGTCGAGTTCGACGCCGAGTTCCAGACGAACCAGCAGTCACGCGCGCGTGCGCAGACCGGGGAGGGGCTGGACCTGATGCGCTGCCACGGGCAGGGCACGGTCTACCTCGCCAACCTCAAGCAGCACGTGCACATCATGGAGGTGGACCAGGAGGGCCTGACCGTCGACAGCAGCTACGTGCTGGCGATGGACTCCTCGCTGCACCACGAGGTCATCGCCGTCGACAGCCTCTACGGCATCGCCGGCTCGGGGAAGTACCAGCTCAACATCAGCGGCCGGGGCAAGGTCGCCCTGATGACCTCGGGCATGCCGCTGCTGATGCAGGTGACGCCCGACAAGTACGTCAACTGCGACGCCGACGCGATCGTCGCCTGGTCGACGAGTCTGCGCGTGCAGATGCAGGCGCAGACGCACTCCTCCGGCGTGTGGCGGCGGCGCGGCAACACCGGCGAGGGCTGGGAGCTCAGCTTCATGGGTTCCGGCTTCGCGTTGGTCCAGCCGAGTGAACTGCTGCCGCCGCAGAACGCCCAGATGGGCTCGGGCCTCGCCGCGCAGTACGGGATGGGCCAGCAGGGGGCACGGGGGCAGAACCAGGGCAACGCCTGGAGCTGAGCGCTCCGCCGCCGGTCAGCCGACGCGTCGTGGACTGCGCGGCCTGCCCGGCTGCGGGCCGGTCTGCGGCTGGTCACGCAGTTCCCGCGCCGCGCCCTCGTGGGTTGCGCTTCCCGTGTGACGGAGTTGCGAGGGGCGGCCGCCGATGCGGTCGCCCCTTGCCCGCTGTGATCAGCAGACGGCCAGCCTCGCGCGCGTGGCCTCCAGCAGCCGGACGACCGACTCGTCGGCCACGTCCGCCACCTCGTCGTAGCCGAACCAGCGCACGTCGAGGGACTCGTCGCTGACGGCGTGCGCGGCGTCCGGGGGTGCCAGGACGCCGTACTGGACGTCGAAGTGCCAGTGGCACGGGGCCGGGATCGGGTGGCGGTCCAGGCGCACGGGGCCGCCGGGCAGCAGGGAGAGCCCCGAGATGCCGGACTCCTCCGTCGCCTCGCGCAGGGCTGCGGCCGCGAGCGAGGTGTCACCGGGCTCGCAGTGGCCGCCCATCTGCAGCCACATCCGCAGCTTCTTGTGCAGGGTCAGCAGCACCCGGCCGCGCTGCGGATCGACGACCAGGCCGCTCGCCGTGAGGTGACCGGCGTGGCAGGCCTTCCACAGACCGTCCGGGTGTTCCGCCAGATGGGCGAGGTAGGCCTCGCGCAGCTCCGTCTGGTCCTCGTACCCCTTCAGCACGAGGACCGCGTCGTCGTACAGACTCACCCGGCGTCGTCGCCCTTGCGCTCGTCCTCGCCGCCGTCCTCGGTCCCGGGCTTGTCGAGGTCCGGCTTGTCGGCCGCCTCGCCGAGCATCTTGTCCAGCTCGGAGAAGTCGATCTGCTCCCGGTGCACGAAGCCGTCCGGGTCGCCCAGGTCGGTCGCCGTCGGCAGCATGTCCGGGTGGTGCCACAGGGCGTCCCGGCCGTCGACCCCGCGCGCGTCCGTGAGCGAGGCCCACAGGCGGGAGGCGTCCCGCAGGCGGCGCGGACGCAGCTCCAGACCGATCAGCGTGGCGAACGTCTGCTCGGCGGGGCCGCCCGAGGCGCGGCGGCGCCGCAACGTCTCGCGCAGGGCGTCGGCGGAGGACAGGCGGGGCTTCGCGGCGGCGTGGACCACCGCGTCCACCCAGCCCTCCACGAGCGCCAGAGCCGTCTCCAGCCGGGCCAGGGCGGCCTTCTGCTCCGGAGTGTCCTCGGGCTGGAACATGCCCTGCTGGAGAGCCTCCTGCAACTGCTCGGGGTTCTGCGGGTCGAACTGGCCGACCACGTCCTCCAGCTTGGCCGTGTCGACCTTGATGCCGCGGGCGTAGCCGTCGACCGCGCCGAACAGATGCGAGCGCAGCCACGGCACGTGCGCGAAGAGGCGCTGGTGGGCGGCCTCGCGCAGGGCCAGGTAGAGCCGGACCTCCTCCTGGGGGACGCTCAGGTCCTTGCCGAACGTCTCGATGTTGACCGGCAGCAGCGCGGCCTTGCGGGCCGGGCCGAGCGGCAGGCCGATGTCGGACGAGCCGACGACCTCGCCGGCGAGCACGCCGACGGCCTGCCCGATCTGCGTGCCGAACATCGCGCCGCCCATCGAGCGCATCATGCCGATCAGCGGGCCGGCCATGGCCTGCATCTCCTCCGGCAGGACATCGCCCATGGCGGTGCCGACGCGCTCGGCGACCGGGTCGACCAGCTCCTTCCAGGCGGGCAGGGTCGCCTCGACCCACTCCGCGCGGCTCCACGCGACCGCCGAGGCGGCGCCGGAGGGCAGGGAGGTGGCGTCGTCGAGCCACAGGTCGGCCAGGCGGACGGCCTCCTCGACGGCGCGGCGTTCGGCGGGGCCGACGCTCGCGTCCTTGGTGCCGTCAGGGGAGCCCTGGGACACCGTCTGGCGGGCGATCTGCTTGGCCATGTCCCAGTTCACCGGGCCGCCCTCGTAGGAGAGCATCTGGCCCAGCTGCTGGAACGCGGCGCCCAGGTCGGTGGGGTTCAGCGACCCGAACATGGCTGCGAACGGATTGTCCGCACCGGGGCCGCCGGGGCCACCGGGGCCACCACCGAAGCCACCGGCTCCGGGCAGGCCGCCGAAACCGAACGGGTTGGCCGGTCCCTGACCACCACCGCTCTGCTGGTCCTTCTTCTTGCCCTCGTCGCCGTCGTCCGGCTCCTCCGGCGGAAGGCCGAATCCGAATGGGGTGTCACTCACGGGATTCCTCGGCTGGTAGGGCCGCCGGTTCTTTCCGGCGGCACGGCTGCCCGACAACACCACCCAGCGTAGACACCTGGGGCGGATCGGGCCTCGGTGCTTCGCCGACTGACGGCCTGCGGCAGGATGGATGCCACCTGGTACGCACGCGTGGCACGCGCTCGTACTGAAGACAACCGCTGGAGACGCCCGGTGAGTTCCCCAGATCCGCAGGTTCGCGCAGCGCGAAACCAGTCAACCAGTTCCGCCGGCCCCGCGGCGCGCGGACCCGTCGTCGCGGTCACCGGCGCCGCGTACGGCGTGGGAGCCCTGCTCACGGAGCGCCTCGCGGCGTCCGACGAGGTCAAGCAGGTCGTGGCCATCGACGAGCGGCGCGGCGAGTGCGCCGCGGCGCAGTGGCACATCCTCGACGTCCGGGACCCGGCCATCGCGGACAAGCTGCGCGGCGCCGACGTGGTCGTCCACCTGGCGCTGGACCTCGACCTGGAGACCGACGCGGCCGCCCGGACGGCCTACAACGTACGGGGGACCCAGACCGTCCTGACGGCCGCGGCGGCGGCCGGGGTGCACCGGGTCGTGCTGTGCACGTCGGCGATGGTCTACGGGGCCCTGCCGGACAACGAGCTGCCGCTGTCGGAGGACGCGGAGCTGCGGGCCACGGCGGAGGCCACGGGCGTCGGCGACCTGCTGGAGGTCGAGCGGCTGGCGCGCCGGGCGCCCCGCGCGCACCCCGGGCTGAACGTCACCGTGGTGCGGCCCGCCGTCCTGGTCGGTGGCACCGACACGGCACTGACCCGGTACTTCGAGTCGCCGCGGCTGCTCGTCGTCGCCGGTTCGCGGCCCGCCTGGCAGTTCTGCCACGTCGAGGACCTGTGCAGCGCGCTGGAGTACGCCGTCCTGGAGAAGGTTGACGGGGAGCTGGCCGTCGGCTGCGACGGATGGCTGGAGCAGGAGGAGGTGGAGGAGCTCAGCGGCATCCGGCGGATGGAGCTGCCCTCGGCGGTCGCGCTGGGGGCGGCGGCACGGCTGCACCGCATCGGACTCACCCCGTCACCCGCGGGTGACCTGGCCTACACGATGTACCCCTGGGTCGTGAGCGGGAGCCGGCTGCACGACGCTGGCTGGCGGCCGCGGTACACCAACGAGGAGGTGCTGGCGCAACTGCTGGAGGAGGTCTCCGGCCGGCACACGGTGGCGGGGCGCCGGCTGGGCCGCAAGGACGCGACGGCCGCGGGTGCCGCCGGCGCGACGGTGGCGCTGCTGGGTGCGGCGGCGGTGGTGCGCCGCGCCCGCAAGGCGCGGCGGCGCATCTGAGCCGCGCCTCCGTGCCGGGCACCCTGTGGAGCGGCGCACCTGTAGGACGCTCCAACGCGTACGCGCGCGTGCCGGTCGATGGCTCTATTCCGTGCCGTCGGTGCCGTGGGGCACGATGGAGGCATGGCACCCACGAGCGAGCACCCCGGTGAGCAGGCGGCGCAGGACCCGATCCGGCTGATCGCCATCCGTGAGACGGCCCTCTCCGTGGACGAGGTGTTCCGGGCCGTCGGGGACGACGCGGCCGGGGGCACCGCCCTCTTCGTAGGGACCGTGCGCGACCACGACGGAGGTGCCGACGTCGAGGAGCTCGGCTACTCGTGCCACCCCAGCGCCGAGGCCGAGATGCGGCGCATCGCCGAGAAGGTCGCCGCCGAGTTCCCGGTGCGGGCGCTGGCCGCCGTGCACCGGGTCGGCGACCTGGCGGTCGGCGATCTCGCCGTGGTCGTCGCCGTCTCCTGCCCGCACCGTGGCGAGGCCTTCGAGGCGTGCCGCAGGCTGATCGACGACCTCAAGCACGAGGTGCCCATCTGGAAGCACCAAAGGTTCTCCGACGGCACCGAGGAGTGGGTCGGCGCCTGCTGACCCCGGGAACCGGGATTTCCGGTTGCGTAACCGCACCCCTGGCGTGAGCGTTGTCACTGCGGATGGTTAATCTGCTGATCAGTCAGTTCGCGGAGCTCGATGGGGTTGGAGGTCGGCATGGCGGCGCTCGCCTGGTTGCTGATTCCGCTTGTGGCTGCGATCGGCGCCGGTCTGTGGGGAAGTTGGGCCAACCGGACGCGCAAGGTCCGCAACGACGGCCCGGAACTCGTCGGGTACGCCCGCTTCCGCGAGGCCATGGAGAAGCCCCCGGTCCGCTAGCTCGGGGCCGGAGAACAGCAGGTCACAAGCGCTTGAAGCCACAGGGCCGCCCCGGACGGGCGGCCCTGACGGTGCGCTGACAGAACCGTCCCGTACTGTCGAGTCATGCCACGCCGCACCGCGACGATGCTCGCCTCCACCCTGATGCTGATCGCGCTCCTGTGCGCGGGAGTCTTCATCCCCGTGCCGTACGCGGAGATGTCGCCGGGGCCGACGGTGAACACGCTGGGCGACCACGACGGCGAGCCGGTGCTGCACATCTCGGGGCGCAAGACCTACGCGACCAGCGGTCACCTGAACATGACCACGGTCCGGGTCACCAGCGCCGACTACCGCATGAACCTGGTCGAGGCGGTCTACGGCTGGCTCGCGCACGACAACAAGGTCGTGCCGCACGACACGCTCTACCCGGACGGCAAGACGGAGGAGCAGTCAACGCAGGAGAACGCCGAGGAGTTCAGCCAGTCCCAGGAGAGCGCCAAGGTCGCGGCGCTGAAGGAACTCGGTGTCCCGGTGAGGTCCTGGGTGATCGTCTCCACCGTCGTCAAGGGCTCACCGGCCGAGGGCGAGCTGCACGCCGGGGACGTGATCAAGGCCGTCGACGGCACGGCGGTCAAGGAGCCGGCCGACGTGGCGAAGCTGGTCACCAAGCACAAGCCCGGACAGGACGTGCGCTTCACGATCGTGCCGGCCAAGGAACAGGCCGCCGCGGAGAAGGAGAAGCGGACGCCCACCCGGACGGAGAACGTCACCATCACCACGGCGACGTCCGACGACACCGGCGAGAAGCGCGCCATCGTCGGCATCTCCGCGGGCACCGACCACACGTTCCCCTTCACCATCGACATCAAGCTGGCGGACGTGGGCGGTCCCAGCGCCGGGCTGATGTTCGCGCTCGGCATCTACGACAAGCTCACGCCCGGCAGCCTGACGGGCGGCACGTTCGTGGCGGGCACCGGCACGATCGACGACCAGGGCAAGGTCGGGCCGATCGGCGGCATCGAGATGAAGACCGTCGGCGCGCGGAGCAAGGGCGCCCAGTACTTCCTGACGCCCGCCGACAACTGCGCGGCCGCCGCCAAGGACACCCCCGAAGGGCTCACCCTGATCAAGGTGGACACCATCGAGGACGCCCTCGGCGCGCTGAAGGACCTGCGCGGCGGAGACACCGCGAACCTGCCGAAGTGCGGTGAGTAGACCGGCGCCCACGGGCGGCGGGCCCGGGTGCGCCCTCGGTAGCGGGGTCTGCGGCCGGCAGGCCGGGATGCGCGGCCGGTCGAGCGCGCACCCTCCCGGCGCCGGCGCCCCGGCCGGGCGCAGCGGCGTCCGCTAGGGCCCCTCTGACGATTCCCTCCTGCCTCGCGACGCCATGCACGCACTCTGGCCGCACCGGGCGCAGAGCCGAGTACATCCGGTACGACGCTCTACGCCCGGCACGCCGAGAGCACGCACCTGACGCCGCGAGGCCGCCCTCCGGCCGACGGCGGGAATCGTCAGACAGGCCCTAGTCCTCGAAGGTCGCCGTCAGGGCCTCCGCCAGGCCCGGCACCAGGTCGGACCCGGTCAGGACCTCGGTGGGGGAGTCCTTCTCCCGCAGACGCAGGGCCGAGTCGCGGGTGCCGTCGCGCAGGACCGCGACCGTCATGCGGACCTCCTGGCGGTCCGGGTGGTCCGCCACCCACTTCGTCAGCGCGGCCTCGTCCAGATCCTTCGGAACCTGCGCCTCCGCGGACGGCGGCAGCATCAGGCGCTCCACGGTGAGAGCGCAGCCGGCGACCGCGTCCGGCCAGGCGATGGTGGCGAGGAACTCGTCGAGGGGCTTGCCCGTCGGCACCTCGTCCTGCTCGATCGGGGTGAGGCCGGCGCTCTCCGGCTCGTCGCCGAGACCGAGCCGATCCGCCAGTGAGGGCTGTTCGGCCTTGAGCCGTGCGGTGTCGACGAGGGCGAAGAGGCGGGCCGGCTGGTCCCAGCCGAGGCCGGAGACGTACTCGTCGATCTCGAGAACGGCCCGGGTGAGCGGGTTCGCAGCCATGGGAGTGTTGGACATGGTCACAATCCTCTCTCGTTCCTGGCCGAAATCGGGAACCGAGTAAACGGTGAGTAAGTTGCATAGGTGGGGGCCCACGATCACGGGGGCCGCTGACGGTCCGTGAAGACGCGGGCCCGACGAATCGACAGCGACTTCGAGGTGCGCACCTTGGCTTTCCAGATGCCGGACCGCGGCGGAGGCCCGACAGGGCCGCGGATGAGAGTGGGCCGCCCGTCCCGGCGTGTCCGGACCCTGCTCATGACCCTGGGCGTCCTGGCCGTTCTCGGCATGGCGTTCACCATGTTCGCGGGGTTCTGGACGGACTGGCTGTGGTACCGGTCGGTGAACTACTCGTCGGTCTTCACCACCACCCTGTGGACCAAGATCGGGCTCTTCTTCGTCTTCGGGCTGCTGATGGCTCTCGCCGTCGGCGTCAACATCTGGCTGGCCCACCGACTGCGGCCGCCGCTGAGCGCGATGTCGATGGAGCAGCAGAACCTCGACCGCTACCGCATGGGCATCGCGCCCTACAAGAAGTGGCTGCTGCTGGGGGTCACCTCCCTGGTGGGTCTGATCGCCGGCGCCTCGGCGTCCGGCCAGTGGCGCACCTGGCTCATGTGGGTCAACGGCGTCCCCTTCGGGCAGAAGGACCCCCAGTTCAAGCTGGACGTCTCCTTCTACGCCTTCGACCTGCCCTGGTACCGGTTCCTGCTCGGCTTCGGCTTCGCCGCCGCGATCCTCTCCCTGATCGCCGCCGCGCTCACCCACTACCTGTACGGCGGGCTGCGCGTCACCAGCCCCGGCGCCCGCGCCACGGCCGCCGCCACCGGCCACCTGTCGGTGCTGCTCGGCATCTTCGTGGCGCTGAAGGCGGTCGCCTACTGGCTCGACCGCTACGGGCTCGCGGTGAAGTCCAGTGACTTCCGGGCGACCGACAACTGGACCGGCCTCAGGTACGTCGACGCCAACGCCTACCTGCCGGCCAAGACGATCCTGTTCTGCATCGCCGTGATCTGCGCGCTGCTGTTCTTCGCCACCCTGTGGCGGCGCACCTGGCAGCTGCCCGTCATCGGCTTCGGCCTGATGGTCCTGTCCGCCATCCTCATCGGCGGCCTCTACCCGGCGATCGTCCAGAAGTTCCAAGTCCAGCCGAACGAGCAGGCCAAGGAAGCGCCGTACGTCGAGAAGAACCTCGAGGCGACGCGCAAGGCCTACGGCATCGACGGCACGAAGGTCACCGACTACTCGGGCACCAGCAAGACCGAGGACAAGTCCACGCTCCGCGACGACGTCGGCGCCACGGCGAGCATCCGGATCCTGGACCCGAACATCGTCTCGCCGACCTTCCAGCAGCTCCAGCAGATCAGGAACTACTACGCGTTCCCGACCAACCTGGACGTCGACCGCTACCCGAAGAACGGCAAGGACCAGGACACGGTCCTCGGTCTGCGCGAGATCAACCTCGCGGGCATCCCGAAGAAGAACTGGATCAACAACCACTTCCGTTACACCCACGGCTACGGAGTGGTCGCCGCCGAGGGCACCAGCGCCGACGCCCAGGGCCGGCCGAACTTCACCGAGTCCGACCTGCCCTCCAAGGGCGACCTCGGCACGTACGAGCAGCGGGTCTACTACGGCGAGAAGACCACCACCTACTCGATCGTCGGCGGTCCCCAGAAGGAGATCGACTACTCCGACGACAACGGCGAGAAGACCACCAGCTACCGGGGCGACAGCGGGGTCAACCTCTCCAGCCCGGTCAACCGGGCCGCGTACGCGGTGGCGTTCGGCGAGCCGCAGATCCTGTACTCCGGTGCCATCGGCGACGGTTCGCGGGTCCTGTACAACCGCACGCCCAAGGAGCGCGTCGAGGCGGTCGCCCCCTGGCTGACCATCGACGGCGACGCCTACCCGGCGGTGGTGAACAAGCGCATCCAGTGGATCGTCGACGCGTACACGACGACGAACGGCTACCCGTACTCCTCGCGCACGACGCTCGGCGACACCACGGCCGACTCGCTGACCGCCACCAACGACAACCGCGCGGTGGTGGCCCAGCAGAACCAGGTCAACTACATCCGCAACTCGGTGAAGGCGACCGTCGACGCCTACACCGGCGAGGTCAAGCTCTACCAGTGGGACACCAAGGACCCCGTCCTGAAGACCTGGATGAAGGCCTTCCCGGACACCGTCGAGCCCAAGAGCGACATCTCCCCGCAGCTGATGGACCACCTGCGCTACCCGCAGGACCTGTTCAAGGTCCAGCGTGAGCTGCTCACCCGCTACCACGTGAGGGACGCCACGACGTTCCTCAGCGGCAGCGAGGTGTGGCAGGTGCCGGACGACCCGACGAACCGGTCGGGCAGCGCGGTGCCGCCGTACTACCTGAGCATGAAGATGCCCGACCAGAAGGCGCAGGCGTTCTCGCTGACGACGACCTTCACGCCCAACGGCCGGGACAACCTGAGTGCGTTCATGGCGGTCGACGCCGAGGCCGGCACCACCGACTACGGCAAGATCAGAATTCTGAAACTGCCGACCAACACCACGGTGAACGGACCCAAGCAGGTCCAGAGCCAGTTCAACTCCCAAGAGGACATCGCCGAGTCCATCAGGCTCCTGAGAGGCGGCGACTCCGAAGTCGAGTACGGCAACCTGCTGACGGTCCCGCTCGACGGAGGACTGCTCTACGTGGAGCCGGTCTACGTACGCGGTGGTGGACTGAAGTACCCGCTGTTGCGCAAGGTCCTGGTGACCTACGGAGGCCAGACCGCCTTCGAGAACACGCTCGACGAGGCGCTCAACAAGGTCTTCGGGGCCGAGGGGGCGACCCCCGAACCGCCGGACGAGGGTGACAACGACCCGACGCCGCCACCGCCGTCGTCGAAGAACCCGACGGTCCAACAGGCCCTGGAGGACGCCCAGAAGGCGTTCGACGCCGGCCAGGAGGCCCTGAAGAACAACGACTGGGAAGCGTACGGCCGGGCGCAGGAGGACCTCGAGGACGCCCTGAAGAGGGCCGAGGACGCGCAGGCCGCGGCGGGACAGGGTGCCGGGGGCGGCGAGAGCAAGCCCAGCGGCAGCCCGAGCCCGAAGCCGAGCAGTTAGCGCTCCAGCCTGGTCAAATGGCCCACCCCGCGCCGTGATACGGTGGTGAACACAACGGCGCGGGGTGGAGCAGCTCGGTAGCTCGCTGGGCTCATAACCCAGAGGTCGCAGGTTCAAATCCTGTCCCCGCTACTGCAGTCGCGATGTCCGAGTGACGAAGCGGCGACGAAGGCCCGGATTCCACAGAGGAATCCGGGCCTTCGTGATGTGTGAACGCATGTGCTGGCGGGAGTTGTGGCCGCGCCGCCGGGGGGAGTTGGGCGATCTGTGTTTGACTTGTCTCTCTGTGGGCATGTCGACAAAACGCTGTAGTGACCTCACTGGCTGCGGTATACCAGGTGTACCCAGGTTGCAGGTGGTGCGACGATGGACGTTATGGGGGACAAGGCAACTCTGTTCGAGACAGGGCGTTTTGTGCAGCCTTCCAGCCGGGAGGACACCGAGACCCCGGACGAGACCGGGGAAATCGCCGACGAGGCGGCCGAAGAGCTGCGTCAGCGGCTCGCCGCGGAGGCCGGCGACGTCGAGGCGATGAGTGTCCTCGGGGCCATGCTGCTGCGCCGTGGTGATCTCGACGGTGCCGAACCCCATCTGCGTGCCGCCACCGCCGCGGGCGACCGGGCCGCGGCCAACAACCTGGGAGTCCTCCTCCACCAGCGCGGATACGCCGACGAGGCCGCCGGATGGTGGCGGATCGCCGCCGTCGCGGGGTCCGCAGCGGCCGCGCACGCCCTCGGCCGGCACCACCGCGAGCGCGGGGACGAGCCCGCCGCCGAGTACTGGCTGCGCCAGTCCGCCGAACAGGGCCACACACTGGGCGCGTACGCGCTCGCCGATCTGCTGGAGCACCGCGGCGACGCCGGGGCCGAGCGGTGGATGCGGGTCGCGGCCGAGCGCGGCCACCGGGAGGCTGCGTACCGGCTGGCGCGAGCACTGGACCGCAGGGCGGCAGGGGAGAGCGACGGTGACAACGGTGTCCACGGGGCCGCCGCCGAGGCGGAGCAGTGGTACCGCCAGGCCGCCGCGCGTGGCCACCGCCGGGCGGCGCTGCACCTCGGGACGATCCTGGAGCGGCGCGGCGAGCTGAGGGAGGCGGGACGCTGGTACCTGACGTCCGCCAAGGACGGCGAGGCGCGGGCCGCGTGCGCGCTCGGGTTCCTGCTGCGCGACGCGGGCGACACCGAGAACGCCGCCGTGTGGTGGCTGCGCGCCGCCCAGGACGGCGACGGCAACGCGGCCAACGCGCTGGGCGCGCTGCACGCGGAGCGGGGCGAGACGCAGACGGCCGAGCGGTGGTACCGGGCGGCGATGGACGCCGGTGACGTGAACGGCGCGTACAACCTCGGGCTGCTCTGCGCCGAGCAGGGCCGGACACCGCAGGCCGAGCAGTGGTACCGCCGCGCCGCCTACGCCGGGCACCGGGAGGCCGCGAACGCGCTGGCGATCCTGCTGCTGCAGGGGGGCGACCAGACGGGGGCGGAGCCGTGGTTCTCCAAGGCCGCGGAGGCCGGGAGCGTGGACGCCGCGTTCAACCTGGGCATCCTGCACGCCGGGCGGGGTGAGGACGAGGCCGCGCTGCGCTGGTACGAGCGGGCCGCTGCCGCCGGGCACACCGAGGCGGCGCTCCAGGTCGGCATGGCGCGGCTGCGCGCCGGCGACGAGCAGGAGGCGGAGCGGCATCTGCGGTGCGCGGCCGGGGGCGGCAGCGCGGAGGCCGCGTACCGGCTGGCGACCGTGCTGGACGCGCGGCGGCCGCCGGAGCCGGCGCACGAGCTGGGGGAGCCGGTGCACCGGCGCAGCGAGTGCGAGGAGTGGTACGAGCGGGCGGCTTCCCAGGGGCACCGGCGGGCCCAGGTCCGGGTCGGCATGCTCGCGGCGGCGCGGGGTGACGTCGTCGAGGCGGCCCGGTGGTACCGGGAGGCGGCCGAGGCCGGCTCCCGCAACGGGGCGTTCAACCTCGGGCTGCTGCTGGCGCGGGAGGGCAGTGAGCCGGAGGCGGCGGTCTGGTGGCAGCGGGCGGCCGACGCCGGTCACGGACGGGCGGCGCTGCGGCTCGCCCTGGTCTACGCGCGTCGGGGAGAGCTGGCGGAGGGCCAGCGCTGGGCCGACCGCGCGGTGACGCTCGGCCCGGAGTCCGTGGCGGAACGGGCAGCCCGCCTGCGGGACGCGCTGCGGCAGGAACTGTCGGCGTAGCGGGCGGCCGGGCGTGACGGCCGCGGGTGCCCGGCCCGCGCCGCGTCGCGCGGGTGAGCGATCCCCGCCGACCGGGCCGCAGGACCGGGTCCGGGTCCGGGCCGGCGAGACGGTGACCGGGCCGCCGGACCGTGGCAGGGCCCTTGGATCGTCACCGGGTGCGGATCGCGGAGGCGGCCTGGACACCACAAGCGGTGCGGGGGCCGAACTGCCGCAGGTGACGGGGCCGCCGGACCGTGGCAGGGCCCCTGGATCGTGACCGGGTGCGGGCGGCCGGATCGTGACCGGGTGCGGATCGGAGAGGCGGCCTGGACACCACAAGCGGTGCGGGGGCCGAACCGCCGCAGGTGACCGGGCCGCCGGGCCGCCGGACCGCGGCGGGGCCCCTGGATCGCGATCGGGTGCGGGCGGCCGGATCGTGACCGGGTGCGGATCGCGGAGGCGGCCTGGACACCACAAGCGGTGCGGGGGCCGAACCGCCGCAGGTGACCGGGCCGCCGGGCCGCCGGACCGCG
>NZ_JAUQWJ010000024.1:0-97260 GCF_036857595.1 Streptomyces sp. AHA2 | reverse complement strand
ACCGGCCCACCGGCCCACCGGCCCACCGGCCCACCGGCCCACCGGCCCACCGGCCCACCGGCCCACCGGCCCACCGGTACGTCCCGTCCGCCGCGCCTCCCCGTCTCCGGCACCGTGCACCGTCCCCGGGCCGCACCGCGCCCCCGCCCCTCCGGCCCGCATCCGGAAAGGCTCCGCCATGATCCCGCTCCTCCCCGCAGCCCGAGCCCACCCTCGCGCCCACCGGGGCGCCCGCCGCCCGGCGTTCGTCGCCGCCCTGTGTGCCGCCGCGCTCGGCGTGACCGCGCTCACCGCCGCCGCCCCGCCCGAGCGGGACACCGCGGGGGCCGCCGCCGCGCTGCCGTACCGGGACCCGGCCCTGCCCGTGCCGCAGCGGGTCGAGGACCTGCTGGGCCGGATGACGCTCGACGACAAGCTCGGCCAGATGACCCAGATCGAGAAGGACGCCCTGGTCCCGCAATCCGACCTCGCCACCTACCGCATCGGCTCGGTGCTCTCCGGCGGCGACTCCACGGTCAGCCCCAACAACGCGCAGACCTGGGCCGACACGTACGACTCCCTCCAGCGCACGGCGCTGACCACGCCGCTCGGCATTCCGATGATCTACGGCATCGACGCGGTGCACGGCCACAACGCGGTGCGCGGCGCCACGATCTTCCCGCACAACATCGGCCTGGGTGCCACCCGGGACCCGGCCCTGGTGCAGCGCGTCGGGCGCGCGGTCGCCGAGGAGGTCGCGGGCACCGGCATCGACTGGTCCTTCGCCCCCTGCCTGTGCGTGGCCCGCGACGACCGGTGGGGGCGCACCTACGAGTCGTTCGGCGAGACACCCGAACTGCCCACCGCCATGACGTCGTTCATCACCGGCCTGCAGGGCGGCACCCTGGGCGGCGATCCGGCCTCCGTGCTTGCCACCGCCAAGCACTACCTGGGCGACGGCGGCACCACCGGGGGAGTCGACCAGGGCAACACCCAGCTCACGGAGGCCGAGCTGCGCGCGGTCCACCTGCCGCCGTTCAAGGAGGCGATCCGGCGCGGCGTGGGCTCGGTGATGCTCTCCTACAGCAGTTGGAACGGCGTACGGTCGCACGCCCACAAGTACCTCGTCACGGACGTCCTCAAGGGCGAACTGGGCTTCACCGGCTTCGTCGTCTCCGACTGGGCGGCGGTCGACCAGCTCGACGGGCAGACCGGTTTCACCGGCGCCGAGATCGCCACCGCCGTCAACGCGGGCGTCGACATGGTGATGGTCCCGCACGACTACAAGAAGTTCCTGAGTCTGGTGCGCGGCGAGGTCACCGCGGGCCGGATCTCCCAGGCCCGGATCGACGACGCCAACCGGCGCATCCTGACGAAGAAGTTCCAACTCGGGCTTTTCGAACGCCCGTCGACCGACCGCTCGTACACCGCCACGGTCGGCTCGGCCGCCCACCGCACCCTCGCCCGGCAGGCGGTGCGCGCCTCGCAGGTGCTGCTGAAGAACGACGGCGGCGTGCTGCCGCTGCCGAAGTCCGGCCGGCTGTTCGTCGCCGGGAAGTCCGCCGACGACATCGGCAACCAGAGCGGCGGCTGGACCGTCGGCTGGCAGGGCCGCAGCGGCCCCGTCACCGAGGGCACCACCGTCCTCCAGGGCATCCGCGCCGCCGTCGCCGACCCCTCCCGGGTCACCTACGACCGTTACGGCAACGGCATCGACGGCGGCTACACGGCAGCCGTGGCCGTCGTCGGCGAGACCCCGTACGCCGAGATGCGCGGCGACCGGCCGGACGGCATGGGCCTGGACCAGGAAGACCTGCAGACCCTGGCCCGGCTGAAGGCGAGCGGGGTGCCGGTCGTGGTCGTGCTGGTCTCCGGCCGCCCGCTGGACATCGCCGCGCAACTGCCGGACTGGAAGGCCCTGCTGGCGGCCTGGCTGCCCGGCACCGAGGGCGGCGGGGTGGCGGACGTGCTGTTCGGCGACCACGCGCCGACCGGCAAGCTGCCCGTGACCTGGATGCGCAGCGCCTCCCAGCAGCCGATCAACGACGGCGACGGCAAGAGCCCGCTCTTCCCCTACGGCCGCGGCCTGACCTACGGCACCGACCCCGGCCCCGATCCGGACCCCGATCCGGAGCCGATCCCGGTCAAGGCCTGCACCGCCACCCACAAGCCGGTCAACTCCTGGCCGGGCGGCCACCAGGCGGAGGTCACCGTCAAGAACACCGGCACCGGCCCGATCACCGGCTGGACGGTCGACTGGGACCTGGGCGGCGCGACCGTCACCAGCCTCTGGAACGGCACCCACACCGTCGCCGACGGCCGGATCACGGTCCGGGGCACCGGCTCGGGCGGCACCCTCGCCGCCGGCGCCACCACCTCGTTCGGCTACACGGCGAACGGCACCGCGGGCACCCCCGCCCCGCGCTGCACCCCTGCCTGACCGGACCCACGGTTCTCCCCACCGGTTGATCCCGCGGACGTCCCCACACCCGAAACCCGCACCCCCGCACCGAGGAGAGCACATGACAGACCGGACCAGACGCGCGGACACCCGCCCGCGCAGGCCGCACCGCAAGCGGACGGCGGCCCTGGCCACCGCGGTGAGCACGCTGCTGCTGGGCGCGGCGGCCCAGCTGACCGCACCCGAGGCGTCCGCCGCGGAGGCGCACGTCGACAACCCGTTCGCGGGCGCCTCGTTCTACGTCAACCCGGACTACGCGCGCCTGGTCGACGGATCCATCGCCCAGACCAGCGACGCGACGCTCAAGGCCAGGATGGAGAAGGTCAAGACCTATCCGACGGCCGTCTGGCTGGACCGGATCGCCGCCATCCACGGCGGTGAGGCCAACGCGGGCCGCAAGAGCCTCGCCGACCATCTGGACCTGGCGCTCGCCCAGAAGAAGCCCGGCCGGCCGCTCGTCGCCACGTTCGTCGTGTACGACCTGCCGGGCCGCGACTGCTCCGCCCTGGCCTCCAACGGCGAACTGCCCCTCACCGCGGCGGGTCTGGCCCGCTACAAGAGCGAGTACATCGACGAGATCGCCAAGGTCTTCGCCAACCCGAAGTACCAGGACATCCGCATCACCACGGTCATCGAGCCGGACGGCCTGCCCAACCTGGTCACCAACCTCTCCGACCCCGAGTGCGCCCAGGCCAAGAGCAGCGGCATCCAGGTCGACGCCATCCGGTACGCCCTGAACAAGCTGCACGCCATCCCGAACGTGTACACGTACATGGACTTCGCCCACTCGGGCTGGCTCGGCTGGGACACCAACCTCTCCCAGACCACCCAGCTGTACACGGACGTCGTCAAGGGCACCACGGCCGGCCTGCGCAGCGTGGACGGCCTGATCACCAACGTCTCCAACTACACGCCGCTCGCCGAACCGTTCCTGACCGACCCGAACAAGACGGTCGGCGGCAACCAGATACGGTCCGGCAAGTACTACGAGTGGAACCCGAACTTCGACGAGTCGGACTTCACCAAGGCCGTGCACACCACGCTGGTGGCACAGGGCTGGCCCGCCTCCACCGGCATGGTCGTCGACACCTCCCGCAACGGCTGGGGAGGCGCGGCCCGGCCGACCGCCGAGTCCACCAGCACGGTCCTGGACACCTACGTCAGCCAGTCCAAGGTGGACCGGCGGACCCACCGCGGCCTGTGGTGCAACGTCAACGGCGCCGGCCTCGGACAGCCCCCGCAGGCCTCGCCCGCCGGCTACCCGGACTCGCACCTCGACGCCTTCCTGTGGATCAAGCCGCCGGGGGAGTCGGACGGGGCCAGCAAGGACATCCCGAACGACGAGGGCAAGCGTCCGGACCCGATGTGCAACCCGGACTACACGGCGCCCAACGCGGGCGGCAACCCGACCGGCGCCATGCCGGACGCGCCGCTCGCCGGCCACTGGTTCCACAACCAGTTCTCGATGCTGGTGCGCAACGCGTACCCGGCCGTGCCGACGGACGGCGGCGGTGAGCCCGACCCGGCCGACACCACCGCTCCCACCGCGCCGGCCGGTCTGAGGTCCACCGCGAAGACCGCGACCAGCGTCTCCCTCGCCTGGACGGCGGCCACCGACAACGTGGGCGTCACCGGTTACGACGTGTACCGCGACGGCACCAAGGTCAACGCCTCGGCGGTCACCGGCACCACGTTCACCGACAGCGGGCTGACCGCGGCCACGGCGTACAGCTACACCGTCCGGGCCCGCGACGCCGCCGGGAACGTCTCCGCGGCCTCCACCGCGCTGAGCGTCACCACGGAGGCGGGCGGCGGCGGCCCCGACCCGGCCGGCGGCCTCAAGGTCACCTACAAGAACAACGACGCCTCGGCCACCGACAACGGCATCCGCCCCGGCCTGCGGATCGCCAACACCGGCAGCGCCTCCGTGGACCTCACCAAGGTCACCGCCCGCTACTACTTCACCCGGGACGGCGGCTCGTCCACCGTGAACGCCTTCTGCGACCACGCGGCCGTCGGCTGCTCCAACCTCACCCTGCGGGTGGTGCCGCTGAGCACCCCGGTCGCGGGCGCGGACGCCTATCTGGAGGTCGGCTTCAAGAGCGGCACCCTCGCCGCCGGCAAGGACACCGGCGACCTCCAGCTGCGCCTGGCCAAGTCCGACTGGTCCGCGTTCGACGAGAGCGACGACCACAGCCGGACCACCGCCGCCTCCTACACCGACGCCCCCAGGATCCCCGCCTACCTGAACGGCGCCCTGGCCTGGGGCACCCCGCCGGCCTGACCCGCCCCGAACCCCCGGGGAGACAACCGAACCCACCATCCCCACAGGAGAGAACATGGCTCGAAGCACCAGACGCCCCCTGTCGTTACTGGCGGTCCTGGTCACCCTGCTCAGCGGGCTCGGTCTGGCCCTGATCGGCCAGAACAGCGCGCAGGCGCACGGCGTGACGATGACGCCCGGCTCGCGAACCTACCTGTGCTGGCTGGACGCCAAGACCAGCACCGGTTCCCTGGACCCGACGAACCCCGCGTGCAAGGCGGCGCTCGCCGAGAGCGGCGCGAGCTCGCTGTACAACTGGTTCGCCGTGCTCGACTCCAACGCGGGCGGACGCGGCCCGGGTTACGTCCCGGACGGCAAGCTGTGCAGCGCCGGCGACCGCTCGCCGTACAACTTCACCGGCTACAACGCCGCCCGCGCCGACTGGCCCCGCACGCACCTCACCTCCGGGGCGACCATCCGTATCAAGCACAGCAACTGGGCGGCGCACCCGGGCGACTTCCGGGTGTACGTCTCCAAGCCCGGCTACTCACCCGCCAAGCCGCTGGGCTGGGGCGACCTGGAGCTGATCCAGACCGTCACCAACCCGCCGCAGTCCGGCTCGGTGGGCAGCGACTCCGGCCACTACTACTGGGACCTGAAGCTGCCGTCCGGCCGCTCGGGTGACGCCATGATGTTCATCCAGTGGGTGCGCTCGGACAGCCAGGAGAACTTCTTCTCCTGCTCCGACATCGTCTTCGACGGCGGCAACGGCGAGGTGACCGGCATCCGCGGTTCGGGCGGCACCCCGGACCCGACGCCCACGCCGACCCCGACGCCCACCGACCCGCACACCGGGTGCATGGCCATCTACAAGGTGACCAACTCCTGGGGCGGTGGCTTCCAGGGGTCCGTCGAGGTGATGAACCACAACACCGCCGCGCGTGACGGCTGGGCCGTGCGCTGGCAGCCGGGTGCCGGCACCCGGATCAGCCAGGTCTGGAACGGCAGCCTGAGCACGGGCACCGACGGCACGGTCACGGTCAGGCACGTGGACCACAACCGCACGATCCCGCCGGACGGCACCGTCACGTTCGGCTTCACGGCCACCTCGACCGGGAACAACCTGCCGGTCGGCTCGATCACCTGCGTCAACCCGTAACACCGCGCACGACGGCGCCGGCTCCCCGGCCGTGGGGGCCGGCGCCGTCCCGCGCCCGCGGGTCAGGCGGCGAACGCCTCGGCCGGCCGGTTGACCGGCTGCGGCGTGCCGGCCGGATCGAGCACGAACAGCGGCACGCCCAGCGCGTCGGCGCGGGCGCGGGCCTCGTCGCCGTACCCGGCGAGGGAGAAGTAGACGCAGGCCGCGGACTCCGTCATCGCGGTGAGCCACAGGCACTCCACGTCCCGCGTGTCCGCCGGGCGGACGGTCGGATCCACCCAGGCCAGCACGCCCGGGGCGGCGAGCCCTGTGCCGGAGGGCGGGCGCCGGTCGGCGCGCCGCACGTCCCGGTGGCCGAGCCAGCGCAGATAGAGGGCGGCGGCGGTGACGGCGTCCCGGGCGGTGCGGATGGCCACCGGCCGGAAGGCGGGGCGCACCGGCCGCGGCGGGATGTCGCGCCGGGCGTCGCGCGCGTCCGCCACCGGGAACCGCAGCACCGTGCCGCAGGAACAGCCCAGCTCCGGACACGGCCACGCGGAGGGACGGCCGCAGGCCGCGCAGTGCACGGTCACCCACTCCGCCTCCCAGGAACGGTGGGTGACGACGGCCGGTTCGGCGCGCGGATCGAGCGGGGGCGCCACGGGGGCTCCGCAGGCGCACGCGTAGGACGGCACGGCGAACAGATGGGCGCGTCCACAGGCCGGACAGCGCACCGGCACGCTCTCGGACATGCCCCCCATCGTCCACCCGCGGGACCGTGCTTGTCCGCTGCTCGGCCCGTTGTCCGGACGTCTCTTGACGGCTTGTCCGCACCCCCCTACATTGTTTCCAGATAGTAGAAACTAGTTTCCGCAATACGGAAGGTGCTCACGGCGGGGCGCGACGGGAGTGCGTATCCGACAGCCGAACCAGGAGTAGTTCCATGGCTCGTATGACCGCTGCCCGTGCGGCAGTCGAGATCCTCAGGCGTGAGGGCGTCACCGACGCGTTCGGTGTCCCGGGCGCGGCGATCAACCCCTTCTACGCGGCGCTCAAGGCCTCCGGAGGCATCGCCCACACCCTCGCCCGGCACGTCGAGGGTGCCTCCCACATGGCCGAGGGCTACACCCGCACCCGTCCGGGCAACATCGGCGTCTGCATCGGCACCTCCGGCCCGGCCGGCACCGACATGATCACGGGCCTGTACTCCGCGATCGGCGACTCCGTCCCGATCCTGTGCATCACCGGTCAGGCCCCGACCGCCGTGATCCACAAAGAGGACTTCCAGGCCGTCGACATCGCCTCGATCGCCAAGCCGGTCACCAAGATGGCCGTGACCGTCCTGGAGGCCGCGCAGGTCCCGGGCGTCTTCCAGCAGGCGTTCCACCTGATGCGCTCCGGCCGCCCGGGCCCGGTCCTCATCGACCTGCCGATCGACGTGCAGCTGACGGAGATCGAGTTCGACCCGGAGACGTACGAGCCGCTGGCGGTCTACAAGCCCGCCGCGACCCGCGCCCAGGTCGAGAAGGCCCTCGGCATGCTGAACGCCGCCGAGCGGCCGCTGATCGTCGCCGGCGGTGGTGTCATCAACGCCGACGCCTGCGAACTGCTCGTGGAGTTCGCCGAGTTGACCGGGACGCCCGTCGTGCCCACGCTGATGGGCTGGGGCATCCTGCCCGACGACCACGAGCTGAACGCCGGCATGGTCGGCCTGCAGACCTCGCACCGCTACGGCAACGCGACCTTCCTGGAGTCCGATTTCGTCCTCGGCATCGGCAACCGCTGGGCCAACCGCCACACCGGCAAGCTGGACGTCTACACCGCCGGACGGAAGTTCGTCCACGTCGACGTCGAGCCGACCCAGATCGGCAAGATCTTCGCCCCCGACTACGGCATCGCCTCCGACGCCAAGGCGGCCCTGGAACTGTTCGTCGAGGTGGCGCGCGAACTGAAGGCGGCCGGCCGGCTGCCCGACCGCTCCGCCTGGGCCGCCTCGGCGCAGGAGCGCAAGGCGACCCTGCAACGCCGCACGCACTTCGACGACATCCCCATCAAGCCGCAGCGCGTCTACGAGGAGATGAACAAGGCCTTCGGCCCGGAGACCCGCTACGTCTCCACCATCGGCCTCTCGCAGATCGCGGGCGCGCAGATGCTGCACGTCTACCGGCCCCGCCACTGGATCAACTGCGGCCAGGCCGGCCCGCTCGGCTGGACGATCCCGGCCGCCCTCGGCGTCGCCAAGGCCGATCCGGAGGCGTCCGTCGTCGCCCTGTCCGGCGACTACGACTTCCAGTTCATGATCGAGGAACTGGCGGTCGGCGCCCAGCACCGGATCCCCTACGTCCACGTCCTGGTGAACAACTCCTACCTGGGGCTGATCCGCCAGGCGCAGCGGGCCTTCGAGATCGACTTCCAGGTCAACCTGGAGTTCGAGAACCTCAACTCGCCGGAGATCGGCGTCTACGGCGTCGACCACGTCAAGGTCGCCGAGGGCCTCGGCTGCAAGGCGATCCGGGTGACCGACCCGGCCGAACTGGGCAGCGCCTTCGAGCAGGCGAAGAAGCTCGCCGCCGAGTACCGGGTCCCGGTCGTCGTCGAGGCGATCCTGGAACGCGTCACCAACATCTCCATGTCGACCACCAACGACATCGGCAACGTGGTCGAGTTCGAGGAACTCGCCACCGAACCCGGCCACGCGCCGACGTCCATCAGGACGCTGAAGGTCTGACGCCGAGCCGCAGGGGCGGTCCGTCCACCAGGACGGACCGCCCCTGCCGCGTTCCCCCGCCTCCGTGTCTCTTTCACTCCCCGCCGCCTGCGCCGCCCCCGCAGGGCCGCCTCACCGTGCGGCGCGACCGCCGGCAGGCGCTCGTCGTCCGTGAGCCCGCGCCCGCTCCCCTTCGGCGAGCGGAATGCGCATCGGGGCCGGGGCCGGCCGGACGTCGGCGACCCCCCCCGGCGCACCGTCCCCGGCCGGCCTCCACCATGCCCCCCCAGGTACTGCTCCACCACGGCGACGGTCACGGCGGCCCGGGAGCCCCGTCCCGGCAGTGCGGTCCCGTGCGGCTCCGGCCGCGCCGCCGTCCCCTCGCCCATGGCTCCACCCCGTACAGCCCCCGGCGCGGGCCAGGGGCCCGGCCGGGACCCGCCGCCCCCGTGCCGACGGGTCCCGTGTGCCGAGAATGTGCCCGGCCCCGGGGGCGGTTGAAGCCCCCGGGGCCGGGTTCAGAGGTTCATTTGAGGGTTCCGTACGGCGGGTACGACCGGTGCCGTACGGGTGTCTGCGGGGCCACGCCGGGCCGCTCACGCCTCGTGACGGTCAGGCCTCGTGGTGTTCGGACAGTCCGGGCCAGTCGTCCGGTCCGCCGCCCTGCCACTCGACCAGGTCGCTGTCCGCGACGTCCGTGACGTACAGGTCCGCCAGCCGCAGGATCTCGGCGACGTCGTCGGAGTGCGTGGCGACGCCCAGCGGCTCCTCGCCCAGGGTGACCCGGCGGGAGCCGTCCAGGGCGGGTGCGTGGACCACGACGTGCGGGTGTTCGGTCGGAGGTGCCATGCCTTCAGGCTGCGGTGCCCGGGCCGCTCACGCACCTCGGGCGCTGTGGCCGTCCGGCGGCGCGAGGCTGGGCGCGACAGTACGTTCGCGCCGCCGGACGGGGTCTCGGGGAGGGGTGGGTTCTCCGGATGGGGACCGCGGCGCGTGCGACGGATCCCGGGGCGGCCTCCCTCAGGTCGAGACGCCGCCACCGGATCCTTCACCACCGCACTGGCTCGCACGCCGCCGCGGTCCTCGCCCTGACCGTGTCCGCGCCCGGGGTGACCACCCCTCATCCGGGTCGTCCCCGGGCGGTCGGACACGGTCAGGGAGTCTCAGTCCTCGCGCAGCGCGCGGACCGCCTCCTCCACGCGCCGGCCGTACTCCGGGTCGGCGGCGTGGAAGTGCGCGAGGTTCTTCTCGATCACGTCGTCGCGGGACACCCGGGACAGGCCCCCGGCGATGTTCGCGACCAGGCGGGACTTCTCCTCGGCGGACATCAGCCGGTACAGCTCGCCCGCCTGGAAGAAGTCGTCGTCCTTGGTGTGCAGGGGCGCCGCGTGAGTGCCCGTGTGGCCGTGCACCGCGAGCGGTGCCGAGAGCGGGCGGCCGGTCTCGGCCGGGCCGTCGTAGGAGTTCGGCTCGTAGTTCTTGGCGTACCGGCCCTGCGGGTTGGACGCCATGAGACCGTCCCGGCCGTAGTTCTCGGCGGTCGTGGCCCGGGGCGCGTTGACGGCCAGCTGCGTGTGGTTGACACCCAGGCGGTAGCGCTGGGCGTCCGCGTAGGCGAACAGGCGGCCCTGGAGCATCTTGTCGGGCGAGGGGCCGATGCCCGGCACGAAGTTGTTCGGGGAGAACGCGGCCTGCTCGACCTCGGCGAAGACGTTGTCCGGGTTGCGGTCGAGGACCAGCCGGCCCACGCGCCGCAGCGGATGGTCGCCGTGCGGCCAGACCTTGGTCAGGTCGAACGGGTTGAAGCGGTACTCCGCCGCCTCGGCCGCCGGCATGATCTGCACGTACAGCGTCCAGGACGGGTGCACGCCCCGCTCGATGGACTGCAGCAGGTCCGTCTGGTGGGAGTTGGGGTCCTTGCCGGCGAGCTCGGCGGCCTGCTCACTGCTCAGGCAGCGGATGCCCTGGTTCGTCTTGAAGTGGTACTTGACGAAGAAGGCCTCGCCGCGGGCGTTGGTCCACTGGTAGGTGTGCGAGCCGTAGCCGTTCATGTGCCGGTACGAGGCCGGGATGCCGCGGTCGCCCATCAGCCAGGTCACCTGGTGCGTGGCCTCGGGGGAGTGGGCCCAGAAGTCCCAGACGTTGTCCGGCTCCTGACGGCCCGTGAACGGGTCGCGCTTCTGCGAGTGGATGAAGTCGGGGAACTTGACCGGGTCCTTGACGAAGAACACCGGGGTGTTGTTGCCGACCAGGTCGTAGTTGCCCTCGGCCGTGTAGAACTTGACCGCGAATCCGCGCGGGTCGCGCACGGCGTCGGCACCGCCGAGGCTGTCGGCCACGGTGGAGAAGCGCAGGAACACCTCGGTGCGCCGGCCCACCTCGCCGAGGAAGTCGGCGTGGGTGAAGTCCGTGACGTCGTCGGTCACTTCGAAGTGGCCGTAGGCGCCGGAGCCGCGGGCGTGCACCACGCGCTCCGGGATGCGCTCGCGGTTGAAGCGCGCCAGCTTCTCCAGCAGGTGCTGGTCCTGGAGAAGGAGCGGGCCGCCGACGCCGGCGGAGGCGGAGTTCTGGTTGTCGGCGACGGGGGCGCCGGACTCGGTGGTGAGCACGCGCTGCGACATCGTGACCTTCCGTACGAGAGGGCAGCGGAAAAGTGTTTCCGCTTTGTGGAGCCTAGGGTCGGGGTGATCGGAGCGTCAACAGTTTGTTGAAGCGCTGGGCATGGCTGGTTCCGGGCGGCGCCGCCCCTCTGGGCGCGACAGGACAGGTGTCAGGGGCGGCACCGCCCGGGGTCTCGGGCCCCGGCGCGACGAGGCCGGGGAGGGTCAGACCTGGGCGCCGGAGAGGCGCTCCACGGCCCGCAGCAGCGCCGAGTGGTCCAGGCCGCCGTCCCCCTGGGCGCGCAGGGAGGCGACCAGCTGGGCGACCACGGCGCCGACGGGCAGGGCCGCACCGACGGTGCGGGCGGCGTCCGTGACGATGCCCATGTCCTTGTGGTGCAGGTCGATCCGGAAGCCCGGCTTGAAGTCGCGGGCGAGGAAGTTGTCCTTCTTGCGGGTCAGCACGGTGGAGCCGGCCAGGCCGCCGTTCAGGACGTCCAGGGCCGCCTTCAGGTCCACGCCGGACTTCTCCAGGAAGACGACGGCCTCGGCGCACGCCTGGATGTTCACGGCGACGATCAGCTGGTTGGCCGCCTTCACGGTCTGGCCCGAGCCGTGCGGACCGCACAGCACGATGGTCTTGCCGAGGGCCTGGAAGATCGGCTCGGCCTCGTCGAAGTCGGCCTGCTCGCCGCCCACCATGATGGACAGCACGGCCTCGATCGCGCCGGCCTCGCCGCCGGACACCGGGGCGTCCAGGACGCGGATGCCCTTGTCCTTCGCCGCCTTCGCCAGATCGACCGACGTCTGCGGCGTGATCGAGGACATGTCGATCAGCAGCGCGCCGGACCGGGCGTTGTCCAGGATCCCGTCCGGGCCGTAGGCGATGGCCTCCACCTGCGGGGACGCCGGGACCATCGTGATGACGACGTCGGCGTCCCGGACGGCCTCGGCGATCGAGGAGGCGGCCGTGCCGCCGGCGGCGGCCAGGCGGTCCAGCTTGTCCTGCTCCAGCGTGTAGCCGGTGACCTGGTAGCCCGCCTTGATCAGGTTCTCGGACATGGGCGAGCCCATGATGCCGAGGCCGATCCAGGCGACCTTGGGGAGAGTGCTGCTCATGATGGGGTGCCTTTCGGTGCGGGGGTCAGCGGGGCAGCCAGTCGAAGGCCTCGGCGCTCGGGCGGTCGCCCGGCTTGTACTCGAGGCCCACCCAGCCGTCGTAGCCCGCCTTCTTGAGCTGGTCGAGGAGGTCCTCGAGGGGGAGCGAGCCGGTGCCGGGCGCGCCGCGGCCCGGGTTGTCGGCGATCTGGACGTGACCGGTCCTCGCGGCGAACCGCTCGATCACCGCGGGCAGGTCCTCGCCGTTCATGGACAGGTGGTAGAGGTCCATGAGGAAGCGCGCGTTGCCCAGCCCCGTCGCCTCGTCGACCCGGTCGACGACCTCGACGGCGGCCGGCGCGGAGACCAGCGGGTAGCGCGGCGACTCGGGCTCGTTCAGCGCCTCGATCAGCAGCACCGCGCCGATCCGGTCGGCCGCGCGGGCCGCCAGCACCAGGTTCTCCAGCGCCAGCGCGTCCTGCTCGGCCGGGTCCACGCCCTCGACGCGGTTGCCGTACAGGGCGTTGAGGGCCGTGCAGCCCAGCGCGGCGGCGAAACCGGCGGCCACGTCGATGTTGGCCCGGAACCGCTCCGACTCCTCGCCGGGGACGGACAGGGCGCCGCGGTCCGGGCCCGGCAACTGCCCGGCGTAGAAGTTCAGGCCGGTCAGGCGGACGCCGGCGTCCTCGATCGCGCGCCGCAGGGCGTCGAGCTCGGTCTGCGGGGGCGTGGGCGAGTCGACCCAGGGCCACCACAGCTCGACCGCGCCGAACCCGGCGGCCGCGGCGGCCGCCGGGCGCTCGAGCAGGGGGAGCTCCGTGAAGAGGATCGACAGGTTGACGTTGAAGCGCTGGTCTGCGAATCCCATCGGGGCGGCGCTCCCTTCCTTGTCTTCCAGCTTGTTTCCGTAATGCGGAATCCTGTTTCTGCTTAACGGAAGACTGCCTGTGGGGTGCTCCGGCTGTCAAGAGGGGCTGCCGGAAAGTCCGCAGCGCGCGTTAGGTTGAGCGCGTGCGACTGAGAGTGGAGTTCACGACCGAGCCCTTCGACCTCGACGAGGCCCCTGCGCACGCGGTGGTGGCCCGCGAGGTCGTGGAGGCCGCCGAGCTGGACGCCGTGGACGTGGGTCCGTTCGGCAACACCGCGGAGGGCGGTGCCGACGACGTGCTCGGCGCCGTGGACGCCCTGCTCCGCAAGGCCCTGGCGGCCGGTGCCACCCGGGTCTCGCTCCAGGTCAACGTGATCGACGGGGACGGCTCGTGAGCGGCACGGGCGACGAGTCGTTCATCGCGGCCGTCAAGCCCCTCGTCGACGCCATGGGCGGCGAGATGATCCCGCCCGACGAGGCCGGCCCCGACGACGTCGTGCTGGCCTGGGAAGGGCGCGACGCCGTCGCCGTGCGGTTGCCGCAGCTCGCCGACTCCCTCGATCACATCCTGGCCGCCATGGAACGCCGCAAGGGCATGCCGCTGGCCGATCTCGACCGCAAGGCCAAGCAGGAGGTGGTCCGGATGCTCGAGGCGCGTGGCGCCTTCTCCGTGCGGCACGGCGTGGAGACCGTCGCGAGCGCCCTGGGCGTCAGCCGCTTCACCGTCTACAACTACCTCAACCGCGAGAAGGGGGCCTGACGGGGAGGCGCCCGTCGCCCCCGGTTTCACGCCACCGAATTTTCAACAAACTGTTGACGCACTGTCGCGGTTGGGCGTTAGCTATCGGCACGCCCGTTCAGCACGAAGGCCGTTGCCGGCCACGGAGGCTCCCGTGACTTCCACTTCCACGCCACCGGGCCTGGCCCGGTTCAACGCATCGGAGGAGCACGCGGCCCTCACCGCGCTCCATGAGGCGTGCGCGTCCACGGCGTGGGCGAGGCGACTGCTCGCCGCCCGCCCCTTCCTCGCCCCCGAGGACCTGTACGCCGCGAGCGACGCCGCCACGGCGCAGCTCACGGCCGCCGACCTCGACGAGGCCATGGCCGGCCACCCGCCCATCGGCCGCCCCAAGCCCGGTGACCCCACCTCGGCGCGGGAACAGAGCGGCATGGCCGGCGCCTCCGACGCGCTCAGGGCGGAGATGCTGGAGCTGAACCTCGCCTACCAGGAGAGGTTCGGTCACGTCTTCCTGATCTGCGCCACCGGACGCACCGGCGAGCAGATGCGCGACGCGCTCAGGGAACGCCTCGGCAACACGCCGGAGCAGGAGCGGGAGATCGTCCGCACCGAACTGGGGAAGATCAACCGCATCCGTCTGGCCCGACTCGTCGAAGGGGACTGACCGCACCATGAGCACCTCCGCCACCGCGTCCGTGTCCACGCACATCCTGGACACCAGCGCCGGCCGCCCCGCCGAGGGCGTCGCCGTCTACCTGTCCGCCCGCTCGGGGCGCACGGCCGACTGGCAGGCGCTCGGCGGCTCGGCGACCGACGCGGACGGGCGGTGCAAGGACCTGCCGGCCCTGCCGGAGGGAACGACCCACGTACGGCTCGACTTCGCCGTGGAGCCGTACTTCACCGACAAGCAAGCCGATGCGCAGCAGGACGCCCCCGCGAACCGGGACAGCGGCGCCGGTGTGTTCTTCCCGGAGGTGGCGATCACGTTCGCCGTCGTGCCGGGCGAGCACTACCACGTACCGCTGCTGCTCAACCCGTTCGGCTACTCCGTTTACCGAGGGAGCTAGCTACAGATGGCAGACACTTCCCGCCCTGCCCGCTCAGACACTTCCCGCCCTGCCCGCCCTGTGATCCTGGGACAGAACCAGTACGGCAAGGCGGAGAACCGAGTCGTCAAGATCACGCGGGACGGCGCCACCCACCACATCAAGGACCTCAACGTCTCCGTCGCCCTGTCCGGCGACATGGACGAGGTCCACTACTCGGGCTCCAACGCCAACGTCCTGCCGACCGACACCACCAAGAACACGGTGTTCGCCTTCGCCAAGGAACACGGCATCGAGTCCGCCGAGCAGTTCGGCATCCACCTCGCCCGGCACTTCGTCACCAGCCAGCAGCCGATCCACCGCGCCCGCATCCGCATCGAGGAGTACGCCTGGGAGCGGATCGAGGCCTCCGACGCCACCTCGCAGTTCATCGGCGCCGACGACGTCAAGCACTCCTTCGTCCGCAAGGGCCAGGAGACCCGGCTCACCCAGGTCACCTACGACGGCGAGAAGTGGGAGGTGATCTCGGGCCTGAAGGACCTGGTCGTGATGAACTCGACCAACTCCGAGTTCTGGGGCTACGTCAAGGACAAGTACACGACCCTGAAGGAGGCCTACGACCGCATCCTGGCCACCGAGGTGTCGGGCCGCTGGCGGTTCAACTGGACCGACGACGACGAGCGCATGCCCAACTGGGAGAAGTCCTACGAGCAGGTGAAGAAGCACATGCTCCAGGCCTTCGCCGAGACGTACTCCCTGTCGCTGCAGCAGACGCTGTACCAGATGGGCGCGCGGATCATCAACCACCGCAGCGAGATCGACGAGGTCCGCTTCTCCCTGCCGAACAAGCACCACTTCCTGGTCGACCTGGAGCCGTTCGGCCTGAAGAACGACAACGAGGTCTACTACGCCGCCGACCGGCCCTACGGCCTGATCGAGGCGACGATCCTGCGGGACGGCCGCGAGGCGCGGATCCCCGAGGACCTCACCAACCTCTGAGGTCCCCCTTTTTCGGCACCCGTGGCCGGGGGAACCCGTCCCCCGGCCACGGCACTCAAATCTCCGGGGTCCTGCCGTGCCCTCTCCACATCAGCGCAAAGGACGAACCATGGCAGCAGACCGGCGCATCGTCATCGAGAACTGTGCGATCGCGACCGTCGACGGACACGACACCGAGTACGCCTCCGGACACGTCGTCATCGCCGGCAACCGCATCGAATCCCTCGGCGCGGGCCCGGCCCCCGAGGGCCTTCAGGACGTGGCCCGCCGCATCGACGCCTCCGGCCACCTCGTGACCCCCGGACTGATCAACACCCACCACCACTTCTACCAGTGGATCACCCGCGGACTGGCCACCGACCACAACCTCTTCGACTGGCTCGTCGCGCTCTACCCCACCTGGGCGCGCATCGACGAGCCGATGGTCCGCGCGGCCGCCCAGGGCTCCCTGGCCATGATGGCCCGCGGCGGCGTCACCACCGCCATGGACCACCACTACGTGTTCCCGCACGGCTCCGGCGACCTCGCCGGCGCGATCATCGGCGCCGCCCGCGAGATGGGCGTCCGCTTCACCCTCGCCCGCGGCTCCATGGACCGCAGCGAGAAGGACGGCGGCCTGCCCCCGGACTTCGCCGTGGAAACCCTCGACGGCGCCCTGGAGGCCACCGAGGAGACCGTGCGCCGGCACCACGACTCCTCCTTCGACGCCATGACCCAGGTCGCCGTCGCGCCCTGCTCGCCCTTCTCCGTCTCCACCGAACTGCTGCGCGACGGCGCCCGGCTGGCCCGCCGCCTCGGCGTCCGGCTGCACACCCACGGCTCGGAGACCGTCGAGGAGGAGAAGTTCTGCCACGAGCTGTTCGGCATGGGCCCGACCGACTACTTCGAGTCCACCGGCTGGCTCGGCGAGGACGTGTGGATGGCGCACTGCGTCCACATGAACGACTCCGACATCGCCGCCTTCGCCCGCACCCGGACCGGTGTCGCGCACTGCCCGTCGTCCAACGCCCGCCTGGCGGCCGGCATCGCCCGCGTCCCCGACATGCTCGCGGCGGGCGTCCCGGTCGGCCTCGGCGTGGACGGCACCGCCTCCAACGAGTCCGGCGAACTGCACACCGAACTGCGCAACGCGCTCCTCATCAACCGCCTCGGCGGCCACAAGGAAGCCGCGCTCAACGCCCGCCAGGCGCTGCGCCTGGGCACCTACGGTGGCGCCCAGGTCCTCGGGCGGGCGGCGGAGACCGGCTCCCTGGAGCCCGGCAAGCTCGCCGACCTGGTGCTGTGGAGGATGGACACGCTCGCCCACGCCTCCATCGCCGACCCGGTGACCGCCCTGGTCTTCGGCGCGGCCGCCCCGGTCACCGCCTCCTTCGTGGACGGCCGGCAGATCGTCGAGGACGGGCGCCTGCTGACCGTCGACGAGGACGCCATCGCCCGCGCCACGCGCGACGAGGCCCGGCGCCTGGCGAGGATCGCCGCGCAGGCCTGACCACCCGGATACTCCGGCCGGGAGGGACGGCTCCCGGCCGGTGGCCGTGGACCCGAGCGGGGTCCGCGGCGGCTGTCTCCGGGGGGCGTGCGCCCACGCGCGCGCCCCCGGAGACGGTCACCACCGTCCGCCGGTCCCGCACGACCACCCGCACCACCTCCTTGACACCCACGGGCGCCGCTCGGCGCAGCCGTGTAACCGACCGGAGGGACGCCGCTGTGGCCGACCACCCCGTTGACGAGAAACTCCCCGCGCTCAAGATGGCGACGACCGGCCTGCAGCACGTGGCCGCCATGTACGCCGGAGTCGTCGCCCCACCCCTGATCGTCGGCGCGGCCATCGGCCTCTCCGCCACCGACCTGACCTTCCTCACCGGCGCCTGCCTGTTCACCGCGGGCCTCGCCACCTTCCTGCAGACCCTCGGCATCTGGAAGATCGGCGCCCGGCTGCCGTTCGTCAACGGCGTCACCTTCGCCGGTGTCGCCCCCATGACCGCGATCGTCGCCTCCACCGAGGACAAGTCCGACGCCCTGCCGATCATCTTCGGCGCGGTCATCGTCGCCGGCCTGCTGGGCTTCCTCGCGGCCCCCGTCTTCTGCAAGGCGATCCGCTTCTTCCCCCCGGTCGTCACCGGATCCGTGATCACCCTGATCGGCATCTCGCTGCTGCCCGTCGCCTTCGGCTGGGCGCAGGGACCGAACCCGGCGGCGGACGGCTACGGCTCGGCGACCAACCTGGGCCTCGCCGGTGCGACCCTGCTGATCGTGCTGCTGCTGCGTCGGTTCACCCGGGGCTTCGTCAAGCAGATCGCCGTGCTGCTCGGCCTGGTCGTCGGCACCCTCATCGCGATCCCGTTCGGCGTCACCGACTTCGGTCCCGTCGCGGACGCGGCCGTCGTCGGCTTCCCCACGCCGTTCCACTTCGGCGCACCGCAGTTCCAGCTCGCCGCGATCCTGTCGATGTGCGTGGTGATGGTGGTGTCGATGACCGAGTCGACCGCCGACATGCTGGCCCTCGGCGAGATCGTCGAACGCCCGGTCGACGAGAAGACCATCGCGGCCGGCCTGCGCGCCGACACCCTCGGCTCGGCGATCAGCCCCCTGTTCAACGGCTTCATGTGCAGCGCCTTCGCGCAGAACATCGGCCTGGTCGCCATGACCCGGATCCGCAGCCGGTACGTCGTCGCCGCGGGCGGCGGGTTCCTGGTGCTGATGGGCCTGTGCCCGATGGCGGCCTCGCTGATCGCCGTCGTGCCGCGCCCCGTGCTCGGCGGGGCGGGCGTGGTCCTGTTCGGCTCGGTCGCCGCCAGCGGCATCCAGACACTGGTCCGGGCCGGACTGGACAAGGACAACAACGTCCTGATCGTGGCCGTCTCCCTGGCGGTCGGCATCATCCCGATCACGGCGCCGGAGTTCTACCACGCCTTCCCGGAGACGGCCCGCATCGTCCTGGACTCGGGCATCTCGACGGGCTGTGTGGCGGCCGTGCTGCTCAACCTCGTCTTCAACCACCTGGGCGGGGGAGGCCGCGACGCCCGGGACGTGACCCACCCGATGGAGACGGGCAAGGAGCTGACGGGCGTCCCCACCGCCCCGGCCGCTTCGTCCTGAGGACACGGGACCCTCTCTGCGAGCCCGGCCCCGGCCGGTCCGGCACCGGCCGGGGCAGGACCGCCACGGCCGGTCCGGCCGGCACGGGCTCTAAAGTCCCAACAGGCCCGGATCCGACGCCAGCTTCCGGAACACCGCGGCGGGATCGGCGACCAGCTTGCGCCGCTCGAGGTCCAGGATCCCGCCGACCGCCGTGATCTCGGCGGCGACCGTGCCGTCGGCCTTCACGACGGCCTGCTCGATCCGGAACGTCTTGCCGCCGCCCCACCGGAAGGCGCAGGTCACCTCCACCTCGTCGCCCGCGAGCAGTTCGCGTCGGTAGCGGATGGTCGTCTCCAGCGCGACCGGGCCCACACCGGTGCCGACCAGGGCGGTCTGCGTGATCCCCGCCGCCTGGAGCAGCGCCCAGCGGGCATGCTCGGCGTAGTTGAGGTACACCGCCTGGTTGAGGTGCCCCTGCACATCGGTCTCGTACCCGCGGACGGTCACAGGGACGGAAAACGGCTGGCTCACGGCTTCCCCTTCGCGACTCTCGTGCACTGCGCAACGATCCACCGATCCTGACATGCTCATCACGTCCTGCGCGGTGAGGCCAGGAGGTACCGGGTGCCGGTGCGCGGCTCGCGGTGCTCGCTCACCTGCCAGCCAGCGCCTTCGAGGGTGGCCGCGCAGGCTCGCAGCGCCTCGGAGTCCGGCTCGTGGACGGCGACGGCCTCCGGCTGCGGGGTGTCCCGCACCCGGTAGCCCCCGTCGTCCGGCCCGGCCGGGTGGTGCCCGGCCGCCTCCAGGGCCAGGGCCGCCGCCTGCACCAGATGGGCGCGCTCCCAGCCGCAGGGCCGGTCCACCGACCCGTCCGGGTTGGTCATCCGGCGCAGCTCCACCAGCCCCTGCCAGGCGCTGTGCACCTCACGGCGCCGCGCGGGCCCGGACGGCGGGGGATCCGCCTCGCCCCCGGTGCGGGCCGCGAACACGCCGGACGGGGAGGAGGGGCTCTCGGCGGCGGGCTCGGGTGCCTGCGTGATGCCCTGGCGGACCCGGTGCCCCTCCGGCGTGAGGAAGTGGTCGTGCGGCGGTCTGGGGTGCCGGAAGGCGAACCCTCGCTGCACCAGCGCCGCGAGCTGCGCCGGCGTGCCTCTGAGCCGCCCGGTGACCGGGTCGGCGGCGTCGATGACCCGCCGCTGCGCGGCGGTCGGCGGTCGGGTCACGGCGCGCTCCTCTCCGGCGTCGGCAGGGCCCGGGGCACTCGCCCCACCTGCCCGCAGGCTACGGCCCGCCACTGACAACCGCCCTTCCCGACCGGCCGCGGAACCCCGAGAGGGGCCCTGCCACCGGCCCCCGGCGCCTACTGCCGGTACCCGGCGAGGAACCGTCCGATCCGGCCGATCGCCGCCTCCAGGTCGTCGGCGTACGGCAGGGTCAGGATGCGGAAGTGGTCGGGCGTGGGCCAGTTGAAGCCGGTGCCCTGCACCACCTGGATCTTCTCCCGCAGCAGCAGGTCCAGCACGAACTTCTCGTCGTCGTGGATCGGGTACACCGCCGGGTCCAGCCGGGGGAAGGCGTACAGCGCGCCCTTCGGCTTCACGCAGCTCACGCCCGGGATCTCGTTGAGCTTGCGCCAGGCCACGTCCCGCTGCTCCCGCAGCCGCCCGCCCGGCGCGGTCAGCTCGCCGATGGACTGCCGGCCGCCGAGCGCGGCCTGGATGGCGTACTGCGCGGGCGCGTTGGCGCACAGCCGCATGGAGGCCAGCATGGTCAGGCCCTCCAGGTAGTCCCTGGCGTGCTGCCTGGGACCGGTGACCACCAGCCAGCCGGAGCGGAAGCCCGCCACCCGATAGGTCTTGGAGAGTCCGCAGAAGGTGAGGACCACCAGGTCGGGGGCGAGCGCGGCGGCCGAGTGGTGCACGGCGTCGTCGTAGAGGATCTGGTCGTAGATCTCGTCGGCGAGGACCATCAGGCCGTGGCGGCGGGCGAGGTCGAGGATTCCCTCGACGATCTCCTTCGGGTAGACCGCGCCGGTGGGGTTGTTCGGATTGATGATCACGACCGCCTTCGTGCGGTGGGTGATCTTCGAGGCCATGTCGTCGAGGTCGGGGTACCAGTCGGCCCGCTCGTCGCAGAGGTAGTGGACCGCCTTGCCGCCCGCCAGGGTGGTCACCGCCGTCCAGAGGGGGAAGTCGGGGGCGGGGACCAGGATCTCGTCGCCGTCCTCGACCAGCGCCTGGACGGCCATCGACACCAGCTCGGACACGCCGTTGCCGAGGAAGACGTCGTCGACGCCGACCTCCAGGCCGAGGGTCTGGTACCGCTGGGCGACCGCGCGGCGGGCGGACAGGACGCCGCGCGAGTCGGTGTAGCCGTGCGCTCGCGGCAGCATACGGATCATGTCCTGGACGATCTCCTCCGGCGCCTCGAAGCCGAAGAGCGCCGGGTTGCCGGTGTTCAGCCGCAGCACGCTGTGCCCGGCCTCCTCCAGCGCGTCGGCGTGCTCGATCACCGGGCCGCGGATCTCGTAGCAGACCTCGCTCAGCTTGCTCGACTGGCGGAACTCCATGCGCTGCTTCCCCTCTGGCGACTGGTGCTGCTTGGTTTTACCAAGTAGTCGCTTGGAAAGTCCAACACGTTGTCTAGACTGCCCGCATGCCACCTCGCCGACGCTACGACCAGTACTGCTCCGTCGCCCGCGCCCTCGACCTGGTCGGCGACCGCTGGACCCTCCTGATCGTCCGGGAACTCCTCGCCGGTCCCCGCCGCTACACCGACCTGCATGCGGACCTGCCCGGCGTCAGCACGGACGTACTCGCCTCGCGGCTGCGGGACATGGAGCGCGACGGCCTCGCGACCCGGCGCAGACTGCCCCCGCCCGGCGCCGCATCCGTGTACGAAGTGACGCGCCGGGGGCGGGAGTTGCTGCCGGTGCTGCAGGCGCTCGGCGCGTGGGGCGAGGCGGAGCTGGGGGAGCGCAGGCCCACGGACGCCGTGCGCGCGCACTGGTTCGCCCTGCCTCTGCTGCGCCTGCTGGACGGCGAGGGCCTGGTCGAAGTCCGTCTGGAGGAAGGCCGGTTCCACCTGTACGCGGGTGCCGGGGAGGGGCCGGTCTACGGCGACGGGCCCGCCCCCGTGGAGCCGGACGCCCGGCTGGCCCTGGACACCGCCACGTGCACGGCGCTGACCAGAGGGGAGCTGGACCTGGCCACGGCCGTCCGGGCGGGCCGGGTGGAGGTGGGCGGCGAGGGCGCCCTCGCCAAGGCGCTCCGGGACGCCTGAGCCGCGACCCCGGACCACCTCGCCCGACGGCGGCGCCGGCAGTCCTGTCCGGCCGCGCCGCGCCCTCCAACGGCAGAAGGCCCGCACGGGGCGGGCCTTCTGGTGCGGCGTCAGGCAGAGGTCAGGCGCCCGGCGGGACCCGGGACGGCCGCCCCGTGCCGCGTGTCAGCGCGTAGCCGCCGACCCCGGCCAGCGCGGCCAGCACGCCGCCCAGTCCCGTCCACACCCACCGGTCCGACCACCTGCCGGAGCTCCAGCCGTCCTCGGGTTCGAGGCCGGCCGGCACCGCCGCGTCCGCGCGCTCCTCCTCCGGCGCGGTCGCGATCCCCGGCACCAGCGGCTCGGACAGCGAACCGTCCACCGCCGCGGCGCCGCCGGCGTCCTCGGAGTCCACCCGCACCTCGGCGTCCACCGGCAGGCCGAGGTCGCCGGTGCCGACACCGGTGGCCGTCAGGCGCAGGTAGTACGTGCCCGGCAGGGGATCGGCGGCCCACGGCTCGGACCAGGCCCGGACCGTGCGCAGCGCGCAGGCCAGCTCCACCGAGGCGGCGTCCGCCGCGGCGGTGCGCGTCTGCGCCCCGTACCGGCAGGCCTGGCGGCGGCGCAGCCCGTCGTAGACGTCGATCTGCCAGGTCTGGGCGGCGTGGGTCCGCGGGAGCTTCACCGTCGCCCTGACCGTGGGGCGCTGTCCGGTGTCGGCCGGGAACGACCAGTACAGGTAGTCACCGGTGGAGGCGCCCGCCGCGGCCCGCCGCCCCTGGTCGATCTCCGTCGCCGTACGGAACGACGTACCGGCCCGCGAGGGTGCCGCGGAACCGTCCGGCGACGGGCTCGGCGAAGGGCCGGCCGCGGCGGGGGCGGCCGCCAGGCCCGCGGTCAGCAGCGCGGCGACGGTCACACGCACGACTCGCATCAGCTGCTCCTCCAGACCGCGATCCGCCAGCGCGACAGCCAGCCCCACACGAGACCGGCGAGGAAGCCGGCGACGACGAGGACGCCGAGCAGCCACCAGCCGCGACCCAGACCGAAGGCGGCCACGTCGCCCGCCGGGTCCGGGGCGTCCACGACGTCCACGGTCAGCTCCAGCGGCAGCCCCGGTGTGGTCTTCACACCGGAAGCCGCCGAGAAGGAGTGGGAGACCGCAAGGCAGACCGCCTCGGCGGGGGCCCCCTCCTCGTCGCTCCCGGCCTTCGGATAGCGCAGACCCGTCGAGACGACGTCGGTGCGGCCGCTGCCCGCCGCCTCGCCGCGCACGATCTCGCGGCCCTTGGCGGTGACCGCCCGCAGGAGAACGCCGTAGGCCGGGGTCACGGCCCGGTCGGCCGCCACGCTCACCGAGGCGCGCAGCTCCTGGCCCGGCCGCACGTCCACCCGGTACCAGCGCTGCTGCCCGAACTCCTCACGGTCGCTGTACAGGCCGGACTTCAGCGCCGGCGCCTGCGCGCACGCGGCGGCACCCTCCGCCGGCACCGGCGTCACCACCGGATCGGCCGCCCGGTCCACCAACTCGTTCACCTTGTCGGTGAGTTCGTCCTGGTGCTCCACCGAGGTGTAGGTGCCGCCGGTGGCCTCCGCGATGCAGCTGAGCTGCCGGCTCAGCTCGGCGGTCGGCACCAGGCCCAGGGTGTCGATGGTCAGGCCGATGCCCTTCGCGGCGATCTCCCGGGCCACCTCGCACGGGTCGAGCGGGGCGCAGGTGTCCTCGCCGTCGCTGATCAGCACGATGCGCTTGGAGCCGTTGCCGCCGTCCAGGTCGTCGGCCGCCTTCAGCAGCGCCGGGCCGATCGGCGTCCAGCCGGTCGGCGTGAGCGTCGCGACGGCCGCCTTCGCCGCGGTGCGGTCCAGCGGGCCGACCGGATAGAGCTGCGCGGTGTCCTTGCAGCCGGTCCTGCGGTCCTCGCCCGGGTAGTCGGCGCCGAGGGTGCGGATGCCGAGTTCCACCTCCTCGGGCGTGGCGTCGAGCACCTCGTCGAAGGCCTGCTTCGCGGCGGCCATCCGCGACCTGCCGTCGATGTCGCGCGCCCGCATCGAGCCGCTCACGTCGAGGACGAGATCCACCTTGGGGGCGTCCTGGCCCGTGGGTTCGCCGACGGCCGCCCCGGCCGGGAAGGCGAGCCCGGCCGTGAGCGCGGCGAGCAGGACGCACACGCCCGCCGCCAGCCGTGTACTTGTGATCATCGGCGGATCCTATTGATCACCCGGGCCGGGCTCCAAAACGGAACTCAGCGCAGCGGGTTGGGCAGTTCCGCCCACTGGTCCCCGGGCGTGCGCGGCGAGAGCCGCATCAGCGTCAGCGCCTTCGCCGGCAGGGGATCGGAGCGCAGCGCGGCCAGGTCCGCGGTGGGCGGAAGATCGCGCACCGCCGTCTCCAGCGCCGCGGCCAGAGCCTCGCCCGAGCCCGCCGTGCCGGCGAGGGCGCCCGCCACGAGGGAGCCGAACAGCTTGCGGCGCAGCGTGCGTTCGTCGTCGGTGACCATGCGCGCGGGCAGGTCGGGCACCGCGATGCCGTGCCGCGTCAGGCGGGCCGGGCTGACGCGGATGTCGGCCAGGTCGCGGTAGACCAGCCGCAGCGGCTCCCCCGAGGCGGACAGCACGACCAGCAGGTTCTGGCCGTGCGCCTCCAGGGCCACCCCCAGGTCGAGCAGCCGCAGGCCGACGGTGAGGGCGAGCCGCGCGAACCCGGCCAGCCAGGCGGGGGAGCGGGGCAGGTCGGTGGTCGCCAGGGCCGCCACCGGCAGGACCCGTTCGCCGGGTGCCGCGTACGTCTGCGGAGACTCCCGCAGGACGGCCGCGAAGTCGGGTGAACCGGCCGCGGCGGCGCCCAGCGTGCGCGTGACGTGCAGCAGGCCCTCCGTGCGCGCCGCGGGCGTCGCGGCGAAGTCCGACAGCAGCGCGGAGGCCGCGACCGAGGGCAGGGAGATGTCCCGCACGGAGGACGTCAGCCGGGCGCTGAGCGAGGTCTTCACGTGCGGCCCGCCGGGCAGCGCCAGCGTCCGCAGGGCCATCAGCGGATGCCCGGGGCGCCGTTGGTCGCAGGTCCGCTTCAGCACGTGCGCCGCCTGCCAGGGGTGCACCGGCAGCACCAGGTGCTCCCCGTCCCGCAGCTCCTGCGGCCACACGCCCGACACCAGGCACTCCCGCGCCCGCACCGGCACCATCCCCAGCTCCACCACCGGCCGGTGCTCGGGCCCGTACGCGAGCTGCTCGGCCACCGAGAAGCCGGGCCGCGACCGGCACGCCGGATGGAACGGGTGCCCGTCGACGATCCGCTGCTCCCACTCCCAGTCGTGCTCCGGCCACTCCTCACCGGCTCCGGACTGCCCGGCTCGCGACAGGGCCATGGAGGCGACACTGTGGCCGAGTTCGGCGGCGAAGGAGGCGGAGTGCGGCACGGCCAGCTCCGCCATCAGCCGCGCCGGGTCGTCGTGGTCCGTCCCGTCGAGCCGGACCGCCGCGACGGACGCACCGGTCGCGTAGGGGTCCGGCCGGGGCCCGTGCAGCCGGCGCCCGTCCGCCAGGTGCAGGGTCAGCCCGCCCCCACCGGTCTCCCGGCGGCCGGCCCAGGGCAGCGGGTCATGGGCCAGACCACGCCACAGGCGGGACAGCACGGCCGCCCGGGCACCGGGCAGTTCGGCTTCGTACCGCGGCAGCAGAGCGGGCCGCACGACGGCCAGCTCCTCGGCTGCCTCGGTCTCGGCGCTGGGGGAACGGTGCACGGGCGGGCTCCTCGGGTACGGATAGGGCGTCGCAGCGGGACGGTGACGACCGACATACTGATCATCTCCGCCCGGAACGCTGGAAGGACCACAGGGACGAGTGGAACGCGTGGACCTCATGCCCCCGCCCGCCGACGACGACTCGGCCCACGGTGACGACCCGGCCACCGCCGGCCTCGCCGACGCGTACGCCGCCGTGCCGCTGCTGAACTGCCTGCTGCGCGAAGTGGCCCGGCCGGTGCGCCGCGACGGCGAACACCGGGTGTACCACCTGCCCGGCGGCGACCGCCTGCTGCGCGTGCGCGGCGCCCGGCGGCCCGCCGCGCCGGAGGTGCGCACCGGGGACGCCTGGCACCGCCTCGACCACGCCGGGCTGGTGGCACTCGTCGCCGACGAACTGCGCCGCCGAACCGGCCTGTCCAACCACGAACTGCCCGCCGAGATGCTCGACAGCCGCGACGCGGTCGCCGCACTGCTGGCCGCCCGGGCCCGGACCGCCCCGCCCGCGGACCCCTACCGGCGCTCCGAGCAGTCGCTCCTGACCGGCCACACCCACCATCCCGCCCCCAAGGCCCGCGGCGGCGGCCCCGCCGCCGGCTGGCTGCCCTACGCCCCCGAGGCGTACGCCGCCTTCCCGGTGACCCTGCTGGGCGTGCGCGAGGACACCGTCGTCGAGGAGGGCGACACCTCGGCGCTCGACGCGCTCGGCACGGCCCCGCCCGGCTACCGGCTGCTGCCGGCCCACCCCTGGCAGCTCCACCTGGCCGGAGCGGAACTCGCCGCCGCGTTCGCCGACGGCCGGCTCGTCCACCTGGGCACGGCCGCTCCCGGCAGCTGGCCCACGGCCGCCGTCCGCACGCTGTACGCGCCCGGGCACGACGTGTTCCTCAAGTTCAGCCTGGACGTGCGGATCACCAACGACATCCGCCGGCTGTGGCGCCACGACCTGCTCGCCCTGCGCCGGACCGACGCGGCCGTGTGCGCCGCGTTCGAGACGTTCGACGGGCCCCCGGCCTGGCTCGGCGACCGCGGGTACCGCACGGCCGGGTTCGCCTTCGAGGCCCTGGCCGTCCTGGTCCGCGACGGGTTCGCGGGCCGGCTCCTGCCCGGGGCGACCCCGCTGCTCGCCGCCGGCCTGGCCGAGGGCTTCGAGGGGAGCCCCCTGGAGCGCACCGCCGACCCGGAGGGCTGGTGGACGGCCTACCTGGCGTGCGCGGTTCCCCCGGTCCTGTGGGCGTTCGCCCGGCACGGGGTCGTCCTGGAGGCCCACCTGCAGAACACGCTGGTCGCCGTCGACGCCCTCGGCGTCCCGGTGCAGGCGCTGTACCGGGACGCCGAGGGCGTGAAGCTGCTGCCGGACGTCTCGCGCGAGGCGGGCTGGGAGCGGTTGGTGTACTGCCTGGTCGTCAACCACCTCACCGAGATCGCCGCCGCCCTCGCCGAACGGCACGCCGGGTTCGACCCCTGGCCCGCCGTCCGCCGCGAACTGTCCCGCCACGACGTGCCGGAGATCCCCGCCCTGCTCGCCTCGCCGACCCTCCCCGCCAAGACGAACCTGCTGCTGCGCTGGACCGGGGCGGACGGCGCCGACGCCCGTTACCTGCCGTTGCCCAGCCCGCTCGCAGGAACCTGACAGGGGGACAGCCGCCCGGGGACACCCGCCCGGCCCGGGGCCCGACCGTCGCGCGGCACGACCGCACGGGCCGGTGGGCGCCCCGGCTCAGGTCGCGGCCGGTACGCACAGCACCGGGACGCTCGACAGGTGCAGCAGCTTGTGCGGGGTCGAGCCGAGGAGCGCGCCGCGCACCGGGCTCTCCCCCCAGGTGCCCACCACGATGACCCGAGCGCCGTGCCGGGCGGCGGCGTCGAGCAGGGCCTGCGCCGGCCGCTCGTCGACCAGTTCGACCTCCGTGCGCGCCCCGGCCTCCTCGGCCACCCGGACCGCGTGGCCGAGCGCGGTGTTCCCGGCCTCCCGGACGGCGTCGTGGTGGGCGCCGTACTCCTCGCCGGTCACGCCGGGGGCCGCGGCCCCGTAGACGATGACCAGCCGTTCGTCGTACGCGCTCGCCACCTCGATCGCGACCTGCAGCGCGCGCCGCGCGCCCGGGGACTCGTCGTAGCCGAGGACCACCGACATCGTCAGGACTCCTTGCCGTCGAGGAGGACCGGGTCGACCACGCCCGGCCGCTCCGACCAGAAGGCCGGGGCCCGCAGCCGCCACACGGCCATGAGGACCACACCGGTCAGCGCGATGCCGATGCCGATGACGAGGGGCGGACCCAGCCCGAACCACGAGACGCCGCTGTAGGAGTTGGCCGGATCGGCCATGTCCGACACCGACTCCACCAGCAGCCAGGCCAGCAGCCCGGCGCCGGCCAGCGGGCCGAGCCCGATCAGCAGGAAGTCGCGGACGCGGCGGGTCAGCCGGCGGCGGTAGTACACCGCGCAGGCCACACCGGTGAGGGCGTAGTAGAAGGCGATCAGCAGGGACAGCGCGGTGAGGGAGTCGAACAGGGCGTTCTCGCTGAGGTTGTACAGCACCAGGTACCAGGCGATGGCGATGCCGGCGACCCACCAGGTGCTCACGTCGGGCGTGCGGAACCGCGGGTGGACGCGGCCGAAGTGCGCGGGCAGCGCGTGACGGCGGGCCATGGACAGTCCCGTGCGCGACGCGGGGATGATCGTCGTCTGGGTGGAGGCGAGCGCTGAGGTGGAGACCGCCAGCAGCACCACCCAGTCCCAGCCGCCCATCGCCTCCCCGGCGAGCAGTGCGAAGACGAACTCCTCCTCCGCGGCGTTCTCCGCCAGGTAGGCGGTGCCGGCGTAGCCCACGACCGCGAAGGCGACCGCCACGTAGGTCACCAGCAGCAGCACCGTCGACCAGACGGCGGCCCTGCCGGGCGCGGTGGCGGAGTCCTCGACCTCCTCGGTGAGGTTGACCGCCGACTCCCAGCCCCAGTAGATGAACACCCCCAGCAGCAGCGCGGCCGTCAGCGGCGCACCGCCCGCGCCGAACGGATCCAGCCACTCGAACTCGGGTCGGATCGCGTCGAGGGTGCCGGTCCCGGCGTACACGCGGTGGAGCGCCACGACCGCGAAGGCGAGCAGGCAGGCGACCTGCGCCAGGATCAGCACGTTCTGCACCCTGGCCGACACCTCCGTGCCGATCACGCACAGGGCCGTCATCACCAGGATCAGCAGCACCGTGAGGACCTGGCGCACGACGTCGTGGTCCGCCCAGCCGTCCAGACCGACCGCGAGCAGGAAGAAGGTCACGGCGACGTCCGCGAGCGACCCGACGACCAGCACGCCGGTCATCGCGATGGCCCAGCCGCCGAGCCAGCCCGCCCACGGCCCCATGGCCCGGGTGACCCACGAGAACGTCGTGCCGCAGTCCTGGTCGACCTTGTTGAGGTGGTAGAACGCCGAGGCGATCAGCAGCATGGGCACGAACGAGGCGAGCATGACCCCGGGGGCGTACAGACCCACCAGGGCCACGATCGGCCCGATGACCGCCGCCACCGAGTACGCCGGCGAGGTGGCGTTGAGCCCGATGACCAGCGCGTCGAGGAACCCGATCGCATCGGGCTTCAGGCTCGCGGACGGCGGCGGGTCCGCGTCCGTGATGTCCTTGGCCATGCTCCCTCACTCCCGTTGTGCGTGGATCCATACAACAGGGGTGATCAGAGCGATTCGGACATTGCGCGTCGTGTGCCGCCCTATGTCGCCCTCCGGCCGCGGACCAGCAGGTACAGGAAGTACGGCGTGCCGATGACCGCGGTCATCAGCCCGGCGCCGAGCTGGGCGGGGGCGATGACGGTGCGTCCGATCAGATCGGCCGTCCCGACGAGCGCGGCGCCCAGCAGCACGGCCACCGGCACCACCCGCACGTGCCGCCGGCCCACCAGGGCGCGGGCCGCGTGCGGTGCCACCAGGCCCACGAAGCCGATGGTGCCGGCCGAGGCCACGGCGGTCGCGGCGAGCAGGACGCCCACCACCAGGAAACCCAGCCGGGCCCGGGGCAGGGCGAGACCGAGCAGCCGGGGGGTGTGGTCGTCCAGGGAGACCAGGTCCAGCTCGGTGCGCCGGGCGACCGCCACGGCCAGACCGAGCACCAGCACCAGGGCGACGGGCACGACGTCCGCCGTGGTCCGCCCGTACGTCGAACCGGACAGCCAGGTCAGCGCCTTGGTGGCGTTGAACGGGTCGGTGAGCACGATGAGCAGGCTGATCAGGGCCGTGGAACCGGCCGCCATGCCGATGCCCACCAGGACCAGCCGGTTCTGCCGGTAACCGCCGCGGGCGGCGAGCCCGAAGACGACGGTGGAGGCCAGCGCGGCCCCGCCGAACGCTGCACCGGCGATCCCCCAGGACCCCGCGGACGGCACGGTCGTCACCAGCAGGACGGCACCCAGCGCGGCCCCGCCCGAGACGCCCAGCACGCCGGGTTCCGCCAGCGGGTTGCGGGTCACGGCCTGCACCAGGGTGCCGGCCAGGGCCAGTGCGGCGCCCGCGCACAGGGCCGCGAGCACCCGCGGCACCCGCGTGTCGAGCACGAAGGACACGGCCCGACCCGCGCGCCCCTGCGCCCAGTTGGCGACGTCGCCGAGCAGCAGCTTGCTGTCGCCCAGCAGCACACCGGCCACGCTCACGCCGACCACCACGGCGGCGAGCACGACGACGGTGACGGCGAACACCGCCCGGCTGGGGATGCGCAGCCGGTCCGGGGTCTCGGCTCCGGCCGTGTCGCGCAGCCGCAGCGCCGTCACCACCAGGAACACCGCGCCCACCAGACTGGTGACGATGCCGGTGGGGACGGCGACCGCGGTGTCCGCGGGGATCAGCGCCCGCAGCAGCACGTCCGATCCGAGCACCAGCGCGGCACCGGCCAGTCCGGCCACGGGCAGGGCGGCCCGGGCGCGCACGAAGCCCCGGAAGCGGCGGGCGAGCGGACGCACCAGGGCCGGTGCGCACAGACCGACGTAGCCCAGCGGCCCGGCGAGGGTGACGGCGGCCGCCGACAGCAGGGCCGCGAGGACGACCACCGTGATCCGGGTGGCGGTGACCGGGACGCCCAGTCCGCGCGCCGCGTCGTCCCCGAGGGCGAGGGCGTCGACCCGGCGGGCGACGAGCAGCAGCCCGGCGAGTCCGGCCAGCGCGACGGGCAGCATCTGCAGCACGCCGTCGAAGCCGTTCTGGCCGATGCTGCCCTGGTTCCACTGGTAGAGGCCCTCGGTCTCCTGCGGGAACAGCAGCAGCAGCCCCTCGGTGACCGAGTTCAGCCCCAGCGCGAGCGCGGTGCCGGCGAGGACCAGCCGGACGGTGCCCGTGCCCAGGCCGGACAGGGCCAGCACGACGGCCGCCGCCACCAGTCCGCCCGCGAAGGCGACACCGGAGGAGGCCAGCAGCGGCAGCGAGACGCCGGACGCACCGGCCAGGCCGAGCGCCAGGTAGGAACCGGCGTTGACCGCGAGGGTGTCGGGCGAGGCGAGCACGTTGCGGCTGACGGCCTGCAGGACGGCTCCGGCGATGCCGAGGACGACGCCGACCAGGATGCCGGCGGTCATCCGCGGCAGCCGGGAGGCGACGACCACGGAGGCGTCGCCGGGATCGGCCTGCCCGGTCAGGGCCTTGAACACCTGGGAGGGCCCGACGGCCGCGGTGCCCTGGGTGATGTCGACGACGGCGAGGACGGCGACCGCGAGGACGAGTCCGGCCGTCACCGCGGCCGCACCCGTCCGGGACGCGGCCGCAGGCGGACGGGTGGCGGGGGGTGTTTCGGTGACGGCCATGACGGGCGTTACTTCTGCAGCGCGTCGACGAGGGCGTCGATGTACGCCTCCATCGACCGGGGACCGCCGAACATCCAGATGCCGTCGGGCAGCCGGTGCACGTCGCCCGCCTTCACGAACGGCAGGGAGGTCCAGACGGCGTTCTTCTTCAGCTGGCCGGCGAAGGGGTTGCTGGACTTGTCGCCGTCATTGCCGATGTAGGCGAACTGCACGTCCTCGGGCAGGCCGGTCAGGCCCTCGACGTCGGTGGTGCCGAGGCCGTAGACCGGGTCGCCCTTGACCTTCCAGGCGTTCTTCAGCCCGAGCCGCTCGTTGACCGAGCCGATCAGGGAGCCGCCGGTGTAGGGGCGCAGGGAGACCTGGTTGGACGTCACATAGCCGTCGGCGAAGGCGACGTCGGCGCCGGCGAGCCCGGCGTCGGCGAGGGTCTTCTTGCCCTCGGCCACCTTGGCGTCGAAGCTCTCGCGGGCCGCCTCGGCCTTGTCGGTGGTGCCGGTGGCCTTCGCGATGAGGTCGAGGTTCTCGAACATCTGGCCGATCTGGTCGGAGGCGTCCGCCGACTTGATCTCCAGGACCGGGGCGACCTTCCGCAGCTGCTTCACGGCGGCGTCCGGCAGGTCGGAACTGGCCACGATCAGGTCGGGGGAGAGCGAGGCGATGGTGTCCATGCTCGGCTCGCCCCGGGTGCCGATGTCCTTCGGCTCGTTCCTCAGCGGGACGGCGGAGCCCCAGATCTTGTACCCCTTGACGTCGGCGACGCCCACCGGGTCGACGCCGAGCGTGATGAGACTCTCGACCTCGTTCCACTCCGTGGCGACGACCTTCTTGGCGGGACCGTCGAGCTTGACCTTCGCGCCCGTGGAGTCCGTGAGGGTGATGGCCTCGGAGGTCTTCTCCTTCGAGCCGTCGGCTGCCGGCTCGGTGGTGCCGCAGGCGGCGAGGGTGAGCGCCGCGGCGGTGGTGGTGGCCGCGGTGAGCAGGAGGCGTCTCATGTGGTGGTGCCGAGCCTTTCGCTTCGGATGCTGCGGGTGTGGTGCCGGCCGACCGGTCGGGTCCGTATGCGGCCGGTGTGCGGATCTGTGTCGACGTCGATGCGGATGCCGTAGACGGCGGTCAGCCGCTCGGGGGTGAGGACGTCCTCGGGCGGGCCGTCGGCGACGATCCGGCCCGCCTGGAGGAGCGTGATCCGGTCGGCGAGGGCCGCCGCCTGGTCGAGGTCGTGCAGGACGACGCCCACGGCGATCCCGTGGTCGTCCGCCAGGTCGCGGACGAGGTCGAGCAGTTCGACCTGGTAGCGCAGGTCGAGATAGGTCGTGGGCTCGTCCAGCAGGAGCACGCCGGTCTCCTGCGCGAGGCAACTGGCCAGCCAGACGCGCTGCAACTGCCCTCCGGACAGGTGGTCGGCGCCGCGCTCGGCCAGGTCGCTCACCCCGGTCAGCGCGAGCGCCCGTTCCACGGCGGCCTGCGCGTCCGGGTCCGGACGGCCGAAGCGGCCCCGGTACGGATAGCGGCCGAACTCCACGAGGTCGCGCACGGTGAGTCCGCTCGGCGTGGGCCGGCCCTGTGTCAGCAGGGCCACGTACCGGGCGAACTCCTTGGCGGACAGAGCGAGTCCGTCGGTGACCGCGTCGAGCGTCAGTTCCGCCCGGCGGGCCCGCTGCAGCCTGGCGATCGTGCGCAGCAGCGTCGACTTGCCGCTGCCGTTGGGGCCGACCAGCACGGTCACCTCGCCGGGCCGCAGCGCGAGCGCCGCGTCGTGCACGACATCGGTGCCGTCGTAGGACACGGTCACGCCGGTGGCCGACAGTTGATGCCCGCGCAGACGCGGTCCGCCCACGGGTTCTTCACCAGATCTCACAAGGCGAAGGTTAGCCTAACCTAATATCGCCTTGACAAGGGGTACGTCCGGACTCGGTCGGCGGGCCACGCACGCCGGCCCGGGCCGGGCGGTCAGGGCGTCAGCGCCTGCTTGGCCGGACGGCGGGTGAGCTCGTGGAAGCGTTCGCCGGTGGGCGCCGGCGCGTCAGGCGGTGTCGGGGTCGAGGATGCCTTGCCGGGTGAGGAGGACTCCGAGTTGGAATCGGCTTTCGGCTCCGGTGGACTCCATGATGTCCGCGATGTGGCGGCGAACGCTGCGCAGGGACATGCCGAGCCGGCGGGCGATGGTCTCGTCCTTGAGGCCGGCGCCCATGAGTTTGACGATCGTGCGGTCGATGTCCTTGGACACCGCTTCGAGTCCGTCGAGCGCGGCATCGGAGAAGGGCTGCGCCAGGCTCCAGGTCTGCTCGAAGATGTCACACAGATACCGGACGATCGAGGGTTCCCTGATCAGTACGGCTCCCCAGGCGTGGGCGGCCTCGGGAATGAAGGCGACCTCGCGGTCGTAGACGATCAGCCTTCCGAACAGTTCGTGCGCGGTACGGTATTGCGCGCCCAGTGCCGACACCGCTGCGACGTAGGACTGGCTCGGCCCGTTGAACCGTGCGGTGTGGTGGTAGAGCGTGCGCATGCGCACGCCTCGACGCAGCAGCGCGGTGTCGCGGGCCAGTGCGTCGGCCAGCACTTCCGGATTGCGACTGCCGCCCGGCTGGCTCGTCAACAGTTCTCCCCGGCACTGCGCGGAGGCGCGGTTGAGCGCCACCCGCACCTCGTCCACCCGTGGAATCACCTCGATGAGCGCGTTCCTCTGGCTCAGGCCGTTGATGTAGTGCTCCCGCAGACCGGCGAAGCGGTCGCGCACCTCCTCCAGCAGCCTTCTCTGATTCCTGATTCTCTCCTCGATCGGGCTGGTCGCCACGGCGGCCAGCAGGTCAGGGTCCACCGCCCGCAGCAGGGAGGGATCTCGAGCCGACCGGTGCACCAACCGCCGCGCCAGCAGAGACTCCAGTGCCTCCTCCACCTCCCCGGGCGTCAGCTCCAGCTCCGCGGCGGCGGCGTCGACGTCCATCCGCTCATGTACCACCACCCACCCGTACAGGCTGGCTTCGGCTTTCGACGGGTGGGTTGCATCTGCCGGCTCCAGGACGCCACCACCCGGAGAGATCTGCACGAAAGGCCTTCCCTGAGAAGCCGTCGGCCTGCCGGCCGACGCGTACCCAACAACACCCCCCAGCTTCCCCCCACCGATCCCCTGAAGATCAACCGATGGTTGCACCTTTAACAAACCTTGGGTGAGGGTGCGTCGCGACGTCGGCTCCGCCGGTCCCCGCAGGGCTGCCCGGACCGGTCAAAGCGCCGGCCGCGGAGCGGAGCGGACCAGGCCCAGTTGCAGCACCGTCGCGGCTGCCCGTCCGGCTGTGAGAGAGAACGGGTAGGCGCGGGGCACGTACAGGACTTCGCCCACGCGCATGCGCAGCGTCAGCGGCAGGTGCCGTTCCGGGGTGTCGGCCGAGGCGGGCCCCACCGAACACTCCAGCGCGCCCCGGAGCATGACCAACAGGGTGTCCGCATCCGCCGGCAGGTGGCCGCTGGCCTGCCCGGCAACCAGGTCCCGGACGTCGGCTCGCACCGCCGAGACGCCCAGCAGCGTCCGTAACCGGTAGGCCATCAGTCGCGCCAGCGGCCGAGCCGGCTCTTCCTCCCGCCGGCCGGTGAGCCCGTGCGGCCCGGTTCCACCCTCCAGGGTGCGATCATGCTCCGTTCTCAGTCGCTCGAGCATGCGGTCGGCGTTGCGCGGCCAGACAAGGGCCGGGCCCGCCTCCTGGTTGGTGGACACGCATTCGGCCATGTCACGGAAGAACACGTCCTCGTTTTCGTCTTCCTTGCCGGGAGCGGACATCGTCGCACCAATCGTTGCCGTCAGAGTGGATGAATGACGGAGCGCCGAATCGTCGCTCGAAAAAGAGAAGACGGAGTCGCGTCCGGTGTGGGGGAGCCGCCCTATGTTCCTGGAATGGCCGGACTCTTTCCAGTCACGTGTCCACGGTACCGAAGAATGCACGGATGCTGCGCTGAATGATGAGCGGCCGACCGCACGGCGTCCTCCGAAAGCAGACCTGCACACTTCGCGCCCGTGTCGTCGAGAGGCATCATCTTTCTTCACCGCTCCAGCTCAGACCCCCCTATGCCCCTTCTGGGGGATGTCGCCCGATTTTTCTCCGTGCCGCTTTGCTGCGTGGCAACTTGGTGAAGGCCCTCCTCGGTGGAGCGTCCGCTCACGGCACGGCAATCTGGCCCCGAGGAAAAGATCGCCACTCGGCACGACACAGGTACAGGAGTCAGTCATGCGTCACGCGCTCGTCACCGCGATCTTGGTCGCCGCAGCCCTGGGGCTGCTCGGTCAGGCGTCGGAGGACACCTTGTCCGGCGCGGACGGTTCGGGGAGCACCCGCTACGTGGCCATGTCGGCGGACGGCGGTGGCGGTGCCGGTGGCAACGACGACTCGGGTTGGGGCGGCTGACACGCGTGACCCGCTCCCACTCCGCTCCGACGGGGTGGCCGGCGGCATCTTCGTTCCCGTGCCACGGGGTCCAGGGCATGCGGCCGGGACCCCGTGCCACCTACCGCATGCGGTCCGGCGGACGGCCTGCATACCGGCATCTACCGTGAATCGAGGACACGCCTCATGCCCCCTGGTCCCGGCGCACAGCCGCTCCGGCCACCGATGGCTGCCCAACCGGCCGTTCGCCGACGTGCCAGCCCCCCGCGCCCGATGCACGCAGGGCATACCCGCACACCCCAGCCGTCCGGGACCGTGGCGTCGGCCGCCGGTGCGGGAGCGGGCATCGGCCAGACGCGTCCCACCGCGCTGCTTCTCCCCGACGGTCTGTCCTTCTCGGCATGGTCGCAACTCGGTCGCCGTCTGCACCGCCTTGCGGATTCCGCCGCCTGGTGGGCGGGGGACTGGCTGGTCTACGGCAGTGCGGCCTTCCCCGACCGCTACCGGCAGGCTGCCGAGGCGACCGCGCTCGACTACCAGACCCTGCGCAACTACGCCTGGGTGGCGCGCAAGGTCGACGTGGGCCGCCGCAGGGCCGAACTCAGCTTCCAGCACCATCAGGAAGTGGCGGCCTTGGCACCCGAGGACCAGGACCACTGGCTTGGTCAGGCGACCGAGCACGGCTGGTCGAAGGCCGAACTCCGGAACCGTCTGCGTGCCGTGAACGCCGGCGGCCCCGCACGTGCGAGATCCTCCACGCGCTTGCTGTTGGACGTGGACGGGGAACGCTGGGGCAAATGGCAGCGGGCGGCAGCGGCCGAGGACGGTGACGTGGCGGCATGGCTGCACCGGCTGGCGGACCGGGCGGCGGACGTGAGCCGCTGACGCAGGCCGCCGCCGTCACCTCGCCGCTGCGCAGCCGTCGCCGCGCACACGGGTGGGCGGCCCCGCCCGCCGGGGTCGCGCGGTGAGGTCCACGTACTCGCCGGCCTCGCCGATCCGCCCCCGGTCCGTTCCGGCAGGGCGATGTACCGGTCCCGAGAACATGTGACTGTTCGCCCGGCGAAGGCCGGGAGAGCCTTGAAGGGACGAATTCCGTCCCGGCCAGGAGGATGCATGTGAACCGTCCGACTCTTGCACGGTGGGTCGGTGACCCCGACCGCTTCATGACGTCGTACTGGCGCAAGGAGCCGGCCGTCTTCCGCCCACCGGGAGGGGCACCCAGCCCGTTCGGACTGGCCGACGCCGACGGGGCGCTGGCCAGTGGGTTCCTGCGCACGCCCTATGTCGAGATGGCCCGCGCGGAAGAGCCGCTGGGCAGCGAGACGTACACGACGGCACGCACCGTCCACTTCTCCTCCCACGAGGGGTTCGCGGACGAAGCGAAGATCGGCAAGGCGCTGGAGGACGGGGCCACACTGCTCCTGCGATGCGTCGACCAGTGGCACGCGCCCACCGGCGAGACGGTCGCCGCGCTGTCCGGGGAACTGGGCCTGGCCGTCGAGGCCTTCTGCTTCGTCACGCCGGCCGGGCGGCAGGGCCTGCCCCTTCACCGCGACGACGCCGACGTGCTGGTCGTCCAGGTCGAGGGAAGCAAGCAGTGGTCCGTGCACGAAGGGCCGGCCGACGGGAACTGGAACCCGGGCCCCTGTCAGGGGGCCGAACCGGCCGAGGTGCTGCGCGCGACGGTACAGGCCGGTGAAGTCCTCTACATTCCCCGGGGGTTCGCGCACCAGGCCGTGGGAGACGGCGGCCTGTCGGCGCACCTGTCCCTGACGATCCGGGAGGTGGGCGTGGTCGACCTCTTCCGTGTGCTCCAGCGCACGGCCTTCGAGGGGCTCAGGATGGCCCCCCGTCCCTTGGACGACCGCTCGATCGCCGACGCGGCGGGCGAACTGATCGAACGAGCCCGCGGCCGGCTGGCCGAGCTGACCCCCGAGCAACTCGTGGACCTCGCCCGGGGCTCTCAGCGAGCCAGAATGCCCGCACCGAGGCACGTCATCTCACTGACCGAAATGGCTGAGGCTTACCAGAGCTGAGCCGATACGGCACGTACCAGCGCAGGCGCTTCCCGTGGGCGCCGAAAGGCACGCGAAAACTCCCTCTGGTTTTCGCGTGCCTTTCGGCGCCTATTTTTCTTCTGTCTCGCCGGCGAGATGGAGAAGGGAAAGGCGAGGGTGCTATGCCCGAAATGTAGGCGATTTTTGCCTGGTATGTCAGCAATCATTCCTGGCGGTGCACAGGTTTTGCGTGTGAGCTGTTGATCGGGGCGGGAAAGGCGGGCTAGCGTTCTTTTCAACGGCACACCGCAGAATGCGGATGTCGATAGGACCCGTCCGATTGCCGGTCTCCGTCCCGGTTGCCGGTGCGTTCGGGAAAAGACAGAAAGGAAATGACATGGAGAACAACCAGGTCGACATCACCGCCCTCACCGACGAGGAGCTCGACGACATCGTGGGCGGTGCGCTCATGGTTCCGGCCAACTGCATCTGACGGCCGCCGCTCCGGGCGGTCCCGACCGCCGGTTCGCCGGCCGAGGGACCGCCCGGGCATGGAAGCGTCACGCTTCCCCCGCAGTACCGAGAGTGGGCCGGGGACCGTTCCCCGGCCCACTGCCGCGGACCCAAGGACAGAGCTGACCGATGAGTGAACAACGCTTCCGCACCCAGGCTCTCGAGCACCACCACGGACGGGACGGCCTCGGCCCCGTGTTCGGTCACGAACCGCAGACGGGGCACCCGGCCCGAAGCCCCGCCGAACGCGTCCGGGCGCTGGGCGTGGCCCTGCGTGATCTGCGCCGCAGGCGGAACATCCCGATCTGCTTCCAGACGCAGGTCAGCGACTGTGGACCGGCCTGTCTGGTCATGACGCTTCGTCACCACGGTCACGACGTGCATCTCGACGACGTCCGTGACCAGGTGAACTCCGGACGCAACGGTGCCTCCGCCCGCACGCTGCTCGACCTGGCCCGCACCCACGGTCTCGAGGGGCGGGGAGTGCGCACCGATGTGCAAGGGCTGCGGAACCTGCCGCCGGGAAGCATCCTGTTCTGGAACTTCAACCACTTCGTCGTGCTCGAACGGGCCACCGAGGCGTTCACGGATATCGTCGACCCCGCCTTCGGCCGCCGCCGGCTCGGTCACGACGCGGTCTCCACCGCGTTCACCGGTGTGGCTCTGGAGTTCACCGCACCGATCGGCGAGAGCAGGCGTCCGCTGTCCGGCGGGTTCGGCTCGGCCGGCCCCTGGCACCGCATGCGGCATTTCCTGCCCAGCGCCGGGGAGTTCGGTCGCATCGGTGCGCTGTCCGCCGTTCTCATGGGCCTGGAAGCCGCCCTTCCGGCAGCGCTCGGTTTCCTGGTCGGGCACGTCGTGACCGGCGGCCGGCAGCACATGCTGTCGCTCACCGCCCTGGTCCTGACCCTGGTGACCCTCGTGTTCCTGACGGCGCAACTGACCCGCGCCTTCGTCCTGACGCGGCGGCAGTCACTGGTCGAGAAGCGCATGACGTGGGGTGTCGTGGCCCATCTGACGTCCCTGCCCTACGACTTCTTCACCCTGCACAACTCCGGTGACCTGGCCATGCGGGCGCGCACCAGCAGCACCCTCACCCAGGTGCTGAGCCTGTCCGCGCTGTCGGCCGTCTTCGACAGCTGCCTCATCGCGGGCTACCTGGTGGCGGTCCTCATCGTCGACCCGGTCCTCGCCTCGATCGTCGTGGCTCTGATCACCGTCCAGATCGGCGTCATGGTGATGGCCTGGAGGCGCCAGGTCCGGCTGAGCCACGAAGTACTGGAACGGCAGACCCGTACCCAGAGCGAACTGGTGCAACTGCTGGAGAGCATGACCTCCCTCAAAGCGGCAGGGGCCGAGGGCGCGGCCGCGGAACGCTGGTCACACTCCCTGATCCACGAGATCAACAAGCGGCAGGACGCCCGCCGTTCGCTGTCCGTGTCCACGGCACTCAGCCGCACCCTGCAGTTCGCCGCGCCGCTCGCCGTCGTGGTGATCGGCATCTGGCGCGTACTGTCGGGACACGGATCGCTCGGTGGAACCCTGGCCTTCATGGCGTTGACCACCGCGTTGTTCGCCCCGCTGGAGAGTGTCTTCGACACCGCCGCTCAGCTGGCCGCCGTCCGGCCGGCGCTGGCCCGCCTCGACGACGTCCTGCGAGCCGAGCCCGAACCCCGGGGTGAGCTCAGCCCGCCATCCCCGCGCGGGCAGCCGGCCGCCGTCTCCGTGGAGGACGTGTCCTTCACGTACCGGGGTGCCTCCCGGCCGGCTCTGGCCGACGCCCGACTCCACGTGCGGCCCGGGGAGTTCGTCGCCGTACTGGGCCGGTCCGGCTCGGGCAAATCGACGCTCGGCATGCTGCTGGCCGGTCTGTACGAACCCGGCTCCGGCACGATCCGCGTCGACGGACGAGATCTCGCCGCGGTGGACCGTTCCGCCTATCGGCGGCAGATCGGCTACGTCAACCAGAACGCCCACCTCTTCGGCGCCTCCATCCGCGACAACATCGCCTTCGGCGCCGACGACCTCGACCACGACGATCTGGTGGAGGCGGTCCGGCTCGCCCGCATCCACGAGGAGATCGCCGCGCTCCCCATGGGCTACGAGACTCTGGTGACCCCCGGCGGGCACGGACTGTCGGGCGGGCAGCGGCAGCGGATCGTCCTGGCCCGGGCGCTGGCACGCAAACCCGGCCTGCTCATCCTCGACGAGGCCACCAGCGCCCTCGACCCCGCCCTGGAGGAGGAGATCTTCGACGGGCTGCTGCGGGCCGGCATCACGGTGATCGCCATCGCCCACCGGCTCACCGTGCTGGACCGGGCCGACCAGGTGTTCGTGGTACGTGACGGCCGGATCGTGGAATCGGGCTCACCGGCTTCGCTCAGAGCGGCGGGAGGCGAGTTCCTGTGCCTGGCCTGAACCACACGCCACCTGGCTCGCGACCCGCACAAGCCGTGCCGTTCACCTACGAACAGGAGTGGTACGACACCAACGTCCGGCAGGCCACCGTCCACAAGAACGTACGCCTGTCCTACGAGATCCTCGGACCGCTGGACCGCAGCCTGTTCGAGCAGGCCGTGCACCATTTCGTCGCCCGTCACGACGCCGTTCGCATGGAGGTCCTGCCGCTGAACGAGCGCACCCCGACGGCCGCGCAGCGGGTACGCCCCTTGGGCCCGGACGAACGGATCGTGCACCACCAGGACGTGAAGGCGGTCTCCGCCGAGCAGTTCGGCGTCTACGCCGGGGCCGTGCTGACACGTGACTTCCGGAAACCCTGGACCACGGGCCACCGCCCCTACACCTTGCGCCTGCTGCGGTACACGAGCGAGCACCACGCTTTCCTGGCGACCTTCCAGAACCTCGTCTTCGACGGCCGTGCCCACCATCTGTTCGCCCACGAGATCTGGCGCGACTACGAAACGCTGCGCAGGCGCGAGGAGCCTCCCCTCACGGCCCCCTCGTTCGCCGCGGCTGCCCTGCGCCAGCGCACCGCCTTCGGGCCGCGGCACCTGCGGCGGGCGCAGGAGAGCTGGTACGACCGGGCCGGTTTCGCCGGACTCAACCCCTGGCACCGCCCCGACCACGCGGCGGCCAGTGCGGACGGCGCCGTCCGAGCCGAACTGGGAGCCGCCCAGGTGGCTGCGCTGCGGCAGGCCTGCGAACGCGAGCACTGCACCCTCCTGCAGTGGGTCGTAGCGGCCTTCGCCCGTGCCGTCGCTCAATGCACCGGTCGCAGGCGACTGAGCCTGTGGACCTCCATGGACTCCCGGCGCGCCGCCGAGCGGGACGTCGTCGGCATGTTCGCCGGTGTCGCCCCGCTCAAGGTGGAGCACGCCACGGCTCCGCTCTCCGAGGTCAGGGCCGAGGTGAGCGGACAGGTGCTCGAGGCGCTGCGCTACCAGCAGCTCGGTGGGCGGCAGATGCGCACGATGCTGCGCGAGCTGGCTCCCGACGAGGGGTGGCTGGGCCGGGACATCCACATCAATCTGCGCCGGTTCGAAGGGGATCACCTGGGGACCCGGCACGACGGTGACCTGAGGATAACGCCCGACGCCTATCCACTGCGGCGCGTCACCTTCGCCAACGCGTCGGCACTGCAGCTGCGCTGCGACGAACACCGCGACCGGCTGTTCATCAACCTGCTCTTCGACGGACATCGTGTGGGCCGGCAACTGGCCCAGGCCATCCTGGGATGCCTCGCGGCCGACCTCACCGTCGCCTGCGCCACGGACGTCCGCACACCGAGGAAGTCATCATGACGAAGTTCACGCCCCCGAGCGCACCGGACGCCGACGCACTGCTCGCACTGGTCCTGACCACCGCCGAGGAGGTGTTCGGGCACCGAGTCGTCGCCGCGGACGACTTCTTCGCCCTGGGGGGCGAGTCCGTGGCGGCCGTGGAGCTGGCCACCCGGCTCGAAGAACGTCTCGACATCGAGGTCGACTCCCGGCTGATCTTCAACACCGGCAGCTTCCGCGATCTCGCGCACCACCTGCTGCAGGCGGCCGGGACCGCCGACCGGGACCCGGCCGCGGGGGAGGTCCGGTGAAGCCCTACCTGTGGGACCCCTGGCTGACCGCCGCCGAGCAGCCCGGCCGCACGGCGGTACTGGCCGACGGCGAGCACTGCACGTTCGCCGAGCTGACCGTCCGTGCCGACGCGCTCGGCCGTGGGCTGCGCTCGGCCGGAGTCGAGGACGGCGCGGTCCTCACCACGGACCTCGCCACCGGCCCCCGCTTCTTCGCCCTCGCCCTCGCCGCCCTGAGGTACGGCTACGGCCTGCTGCCCGTCGCCCCCTCCCTGTTCGGCTCCGGGACGGCGGCCCGGCTGATGTCCGACGCGAACGCCGTCCTCCACGTCAGCGGCACGGACCCGGCTGCTGCCGGCGCGGAGGGACTGCCGGTCCCCTCCCTGACCGACGAGGCATTGGCGTCAGCGACCCGGCGAGGCCCTCTGCCGATGGCGGCCCGAGCCGGGCACCTGGCCTTCGTCACCTCCGGCACCACCGGCGAACCGCAGGCCGTGCCGCGTGCCCGCCCGCCGCGTGCCTACCGCGGTGTCGCCGTGGACGACCGCTATGCGGCGGGCCTCGCCTTCGGACCGCACGTGATGGGCAACCCCGCCTACCACCTCGGCACCCTCGGCCCCGCTCTGTACGCCCTCCAGGCCGGCAGCGCCGTCGTCGTGCAACGGACGTGGTCCGCCGACGGATTCGCCGACCTGGTGGACCGGCACGGCGCCGACAGCGCGTTCCTCGGCATCGACCAGCTCGTCGACGCCGTGGTGGCGGATCGCCCCCCCGCCCGGCGGCTGAGCATCCTCTTCCACGGCGGGTCCGCCTGCCCGCCCGCCGTGAAACGGTCCGCGATCGACCTGTTCGGCCCGGTGCTGCACGAGTACTACGGCACTTCCAGAAGCACCCTCACCCAGATCACCACCCAGGAGTGGCTGGAGCACCCGGGCTCCGTCGGCCTGCCCCTGCCCGGCATCCGCATCGAGATCGCACGGGAAGGGCGCGCCCTCGCACCCGGCGAGACCGGTGAGATCTGTGTGAGGCTGCGAACGGCCGACCGCGAGAGCGGCGATCCGGAGCTGCTGCGCACGGGGGACCTGGGCTTCGTCGACGACGGCGGCTACCTGTTCGTCGTCGGCCGCAAGACGGGCGCGCACCAGGACGGCCCGGACCCCGCGCACCTCGAGTACCAGGTCCGCCTGCTCGCAGGTGTCGCCGACGTCGCGGTCACCGGCGGCGCCGCTCCGGTGTGCTACGTGGAAACCCTGCCGGGGCAACAGGAGCGCACTGCACGGCAGATCGTGCGCGCGGCAGAGCTGCTGGGCTTCGCCCGGCCCGTGGTCAGGCCCGTCACCCAGGGCACGCTGCCCAGGACGCCCAGCGGGAAGATCCGGAGGGCAGGGCTCGGCACATGGTGGACGACCACCCGGGAAGCGACGGCGTGAACGGCGGGGCCCGCACACCGCAGGGCACGGCGTACGACTGGTTGCGACGGCACGCCCACGCTCGCCCCCGGGCCACCGCCGTCACCGAATGGCACGAGGGTGCCGTCGTGCGCACCGTCACGTTCGCCGAACTCCTGGCGCTCGCCGACCGAACAGCCGCGGCCCTGACCGCCCGCGGCGCACGGCGCGGCGACCGGGTCGTCGTCCTGCTGCCCAACTCCGTGTCCTTCACCGCGACCCTGCTCGCCGTGTTCGCCGCCGGCCTGATCGCCGTGCCGGCCCCACCGCCGGGCGGGTCCGGCATGGCCGCGGAGCACCGGCTGCTGGGTATGGCCGCCGACTGCGGTGCCCGCTGGGTGGTCACCGCGGAGCCGTGGGTGCGGCAGACGCAGGCCGTGCTGCACGCGGCCAGGCCCTCCGGGCCCGGACACGTCGCTTCGGTGACGGTGCACACCTGGGAGGAGCTGTGCGCTTCCCCACCGCCCGATACCCGTTCCTTCCGGCGCCCGCCCGCGCCGACGGCCGACGCGGTGGCCTTCGTGCAGTACACCTCGGGCTCGACCGGCCGGCCCAAAGGCGCCGCAGTCACCCATCGTGCGGTGGCCGCGCAGTGCGCCCGGGCAGCCCGCGCCTACCGGGAACGAAGCGAGGACGCGGCCGTCACGTGGGTGCCGCTCTCCCACGACATGGGGCTGGTCACCGGGGTGCTGCGCCCCCTGTACAGCGGATACCCCTCGGTTCTGCTGGCTCCCCGGGAGTTCGCCCGCTCACCGCTGTCCTGGCTGACCGCGCTGTCCGAGCTGCGCGGAACGCTCTCCAGCGCACCCGACTTCGCCTACGGCCACTGCGTCCGCAAGATCCCCGCCGCCGCGGTGGCCTCGCTCGACCTGAGCCGCTGGCGCGTCGCACGCAACGCCGGAGAGGTCGTCCGGGCGGACACCCTCGACCTGTTCACCGCGCACTTCGCTCCCGCGGGTTTCCGGGCCCGCAGCCTGTGCCCCTCCTACGGCATGGCTGAGGCGACGCTCACGGTCACCACGGCCACTCCGCACCGCCCGGCCCGGCGCCTGACTGTGGCCAGGTGCGCTCTGCAGGCCGACGACATCCGGCCGGTCACCGGTCCGCACGAGGCCGAAGGCGGCAAGGTCACCACCCTGCTGTCCTCCGGAACGCCCCTGGAGGACACCGAGGTCGTCGTACGGGACAGCGACGGGCGGCGGTTGCCGGACGGGCACGTCGGCGATGTGTGGATCGCCGGACCGCAACTCTTCGACGGCTACTGGGCGGATGGACCGGACTCCCGTGTCACCCGGCGGCTGCATCGGACCGGGGACCGCGGTTTCCTCCACGAAGGGCACCTGTTCGTCCTCGGGCGCGTGGACGACACGGTCGTCCACCAGGGACGCAACTACTACGCCGCGGACATCGCGGACGCTCTGGCCGGTCTGCCCGGCCTGCGCCCCGGCCGCATCGCGGTCTTCCGGACCGTCCGGCCTCCGCGGGCCGGCCGGCAGCAGGTCGACACCCGCCGTCAGCATGCCGCGCCGCCCGTGCACGTCTGCCTGGTGGCCGAACGCGACCACGCCGCACAGGGCGATGAGCACGGCACCGGGACCGCCCGCGACGCGCGGCACCGCCTGGCCCACGTGCTCGGTCTCTTCGTCACGGAGGTCGTCCTGGTCCCGCCGGGGACGCTGCCCGTGACGACCAGCGGGAAAGTCCGCGTCACCGAGGCGCGGCGCCGCTTCGAGGCGGGGCTGCTGGGGCCCGGAAACCGTCGCGTGCCGTAGCGCACGGGCTTCCGTCGATCCGCGTCCGGCTTCTTCGCGCACCCCCGCCCCGGTACGGGCACCGCACCTGCTCGCCCGGTGCGCCTGCCGGGCGAGCCCGGCACGTCCCGGACCGTTCACGCAGGGGCGTGGGCGGGCACGAACCCGGCGGCTTCACGTCACGCCGGGCCGGCGTACGCGCTGGAGGCGCCGGCACAGCGTGCGCCGAGCACCCTCGCTACCGCCCGGAGCGGCGTCCACGGCCCGACCGGTCGGACATCTCCCGGGCAGGTCGCAGAGGACAGGCGCGGAACGACGTCATGCCGAAGTCGGGGATGCGCTCCACGGCTGCGGCGTCGACGCGCTCCAGCACCCGCGCCTCCGCCAGAGCCAGCCAGGCCATGCGCAGATGGAGCCGGGCCGGCGAGGCGCCCAGGCAGTAGTGGCGGCCGCGTCCGAAAGCCAGGTGGTCCGTTGCTCGCTCGGCCTTCGCCACCGGAGGCCGGCCCGCGCCGTCCGATGCTCCCGTGGCTCCCGACACCGGGCACCGGGACGTCGCTTCGCCGCCTGCGGTGTCGTGTCCGGCGGAGGCCAGGATCAGCACCACCCGCTGCCCGGTGACGAAGGAGTGCCCGCGGTAGTGGAAGTCCTCCTTCACCTCCCGGGGCGCGAAATGGAACGGGGGATCGAACCGCAGCGCCTCCTCCACCTGGACGTCCGCCCACACGCCGTCGGCGGGTGCGTCCGGTCCGACGGGGGCTTGCGCGCGGGTGTCGGTACCGGGCGTGGCCGTCTGCGGGGACTGCGCATGCCGCAGGGCCATGACGCACGTCGCCGTCGCGGTGGGTTCGACACCGCCGGTGACCAGTTGCGCCACCATCGCCACGACGTCGTCCAGCTCGACCGTTTCCTCGCCCTCGAGGGCCCGGGCGAGAGCCTGGGCGACCGGGGTCACGGGATCGGTCAGCATGCGGGAGACGACGTAGCCGGTCAGTTCCTCCACCGCGACGCGTGCGGCCCCGGCGAGCCGTACATCGACCCCGGTGCTCCCCAGATACCGCACCAGGGCGTCCGACCACCGCACCAGCCGTGGGCCGTCCTCCTCGGGAGAGACACCGAGCAGACGGCTCAGCGTCCATGTCGCCGCGGGCCTGGCGAACCCGGTCAGCAGATCGGCGGGCCCTTCGCCCAACCCTCGTGCCAGCGACCGGGTGATCTCTCCGATGGCCTCGCCCATCGGTGCGACGGCTGTACGGGACAAGGCGGGCTGCAGACGCCGCCGCAGCACGTGCTGCGCCGGCCGGTCGGAGAAGACCGGCCACCGGGCGAGATGATCCTCCACCGGCACGACGTCCCGACGCTCGGGCGGCGGAAGGTGGTGCACCCAGTCCGGATAGGTGTGCGCCCCGAGTCGGGGATCGCGCAGCAGCTCGACCATGTCGTCGCGGCGGCTGACGTACCAGGATCGGGTCTCCTCGTCCCAGTGCACCGGGCTGCTGTCACGGAGCATGCGGTACAGCGGGTACGGATCGAGCCGGCTGGCCGGGGTGACGACAGGAGGCAGAGCGCGATCGCGGACGGTCATCGCGCACCGGCGTTCTCGTAGGCGATGCTCTCCATGGCCTGGCAGTCCGTCCAGCAGACCGCGCAGTCGTCGCGCCTGATCCGGTCCCTGGCCTGCTGGGCGAGGCTCCCCGTCCACAGGGGCAGGATGTCGTAACCGGTGTCGCGCACGTTGCCGATGACGTCCTCGGTCATGGTGACGCACGGGGCGATGCCGCCGTAGGGGTCGATCCACAGCGACGCGAACATGGCGTAGCACGGAACGATCATCTCTTTCGGCGAGTTGACGCTCTGCGGGATGCGCTCGACGAAGGGCAGCGTGCGCTCGAAGCGATACTCCCGGTTCAGCTGCTCCACCGTGCGGATGAGCTTCTGCCTGCCCTCCAGGGTGTTGTTCTTCGCGTAGTAGTGACCGGAGGCGACGGGCCGGAAGGCGAAGTCGTCCGGTTCCCTGACCAGCCCGGTGCGCAGTGCGTCGGCCATGAGAGCCGGCAGTTCGTCGACGTTGTCGTCCATGATGGTGAAGCTGATCTGCTGGCTCAGCTGCGGGAACGACTCACGCAGTTCAGCGAGGTCCCGCAGCAGGGTGCGGGCGCGGTCGTAGCCGTTCCTGACCCCGCGGATCCTGCCGTAGGTGTCGGAGAAGCCGTCCAGCGAGACGCTCACCACGAACAGCGACTCCTCCGGGGCTTCGGTGAGAATCTTCCGCACCATGCCCAGAATGCGCTTCGGCTGCAGCCCGTTGGTGGTGACCGCGGCGAATCCGGTCCGCCGCAGCACCATGCTCAGGAGTTCTACCACGCCTTCCTTGAGGAAGGGCTCACCGCCGGTCACGTCAATGGATGTGACCCCTTGGCTGATGGCGGATTCAGCGACCCGCAGCCATTCCGCGCCGGTCAGTTCCGTGCTGTAGAGGCCCTTCTCCTTCCGGTATATCTCCCAGATCGAGCACATGGTGCACCGGGAGTTGCACAGATTCGTGATCTGCATGCTCATACGTCGCGGAACGGGACGCGGAAGCCCGGACTGGCGAAGTCGTCGCACGTCAGCGGCCATTGGATCCATCATGGTCAACACGCTACGCGGCGCCGGTATATTCGCGGAATACAAAGAATCCGCACCTCGCTTTCGCGCTTGACACCCTCCTCGGGCCGCTGTCAACAATTGCCCTGTGTTCGAGGCCACTTGGCCCGGACGCCCTCCCATTCGCCTTGCCCTAGGAGAGCAGTCATGCGGTTCAACCTCATCGAGGCCGGCCCCGTCGCCGATATCGAGGTCGTCGAGCGGAAAGGGACGGGCCACCCGGACTCGCTTTCCGACGGGCTGGCGGAAGCGCTCTCCGTCGCGTATTCCCGTTACACGCGGGAACGGTTCGGAGCGGTCCTGCACCACAACTTCGACAAGGTGGGTCTCCTCGGGGGCCGCAGCGAGGTGGACTTCGGCCGCGGCCGCATGACCTCACCCATCCGCGTCCTGGTCAACGGCCGGACGAGCAACCGTTTCGGTGACGAGGACATCCCCGTCGAGGACATCATCGTCAGCGCCACCCGGGAGTTCCTCGGAGCCAGGCTGCCGAAGATCGACCCGGAGCAGGACCTGACCTTCCTGTGGAACCTCAGCAGCGGCAGCAGCCCGGGCCAGGTCGACGCCTCCTCCGAGAAGGAGTCCTACCGGCGGCACTGGTTCGCCCCGCGAGACCTGTCCGACCTGCGCGAACTGACGCACCTGGTCTGCAACGACACGTCGATCGGCACCGCCTACGCACCGCTGAGCCCGCTGGAGACCTTCGTGCTCCGGGTCGAGAAGGAACTCCACGAGGAACACGATCTGCCGTGGCTCGGCACCGACATCAAGGTGCTCGCCGTACGCAGGGGCACGAGTCTCGACCTGACGATGTGCCTGCCCCAGATCGCCGACGAGGTCCCGGACCTCGACGCGTACGCGGCGAACATCGATACCGCCCGCGGCATCGTCCTGGACCTCGCCGCGCGGATGCTGCCCGGCCACACCGTCGAGCTGTTCACCAACACGCGCGACAAGTACGACATCCCGGAGCTGTACCTCACCGCCACCGGCTCCTCCATCGAGAGCGGAGACGAGGGACTGGTCGGCCGCGGCAACCGTGCCAACGGACTGATCGCCACCGCCCGCCCCTACACCATGGAGGGGGTCTGCGGAAAGAACCCGGTCTACCACACCGGCAAGATCTACACCGTGGCCGCGCAGCGCATCGCGGACGAACTCGCCGCCGCCTTCGACACCGGCTTCCGGGTCTGGGTGGTCGGGCAGGCCGGACGTGATCTCGACGACCCCTGGGAGGTCGTGGTCGCCCACGAGGGTCCCGTCGACGCCAACCTGGTGGAAGTCACCGTCAAGTCGGTGCTGTCCGACGTCACCACCATCACCGACGACCTGCTTTCCGCCTCGATCCGGCTCTACTGACCATGCGCACCGATACGGCATCCGCAGGGGCCGTGACGCCACCCGCCACGGCGACGGCCCTGGCGGACTGGCTGCTGGACCGCCCCCGCGTCACCACCGGCCCGCACTGCGGCGGAGTCCGGGGAAGCGTGTCCGGCCCGGACCACGACTACGTCTATCCGGAGATCGCCGGGTACTACCTGACGTGGCTGTCCTTCCTCGAAGCCACGGACGCGCCGCAGGCCGCGCGGGCCGGCGCCGTCAGGACCCAAGTGATCGACTGGCTGGCGCGGGAACTGGCCGCCGAGCGCGGCCCACGCACGCGCCGTTACCTCACCCGCGCGGCCGAGCCGGCCGACGAGTGGCGCAACCACGCCCTGTTCGCCTTCGACCTGGGCATGGTCCACCGGGGACTCGCCGCCTCGCTCCCAGCCGGCGCCGGAGCCGAGCAGCGGGACGCCTGGGCGCCGTTGACCAGGACCGCCGCGTTGCTGGACCGGCTACGCGACCACGACGGCAGCTGGCTGGCGTGCCTGCCCCACCCCGGGGCTCCCGCACCGCCACCGCGCTGGTCGACCACCGCGGGCCCGCATCTGCTGAAGGTCGCCGGGGGAGTGCTGGCGCTGGCGCACGGAACCGGGACGCCGTCCCTCACCACGGCGGCGACGGCCACCTTGCACCGCCATGCACCCGGCCTCCCGGCAGGGCTGCCCGCGATGAGCCACCCGGCGCTGTACGCGCTGGAGGGACTCCTGCAGGCCGAGACGGCCGGACACCACGGGTACCGGGGACAGCTGGAGGAGTGCTACGCCCTGCTGGCGGCCCACGTCGCCGAAGGAGTCCTGCCCGAGTACACCCGGCAGCCGGACAGCCGGGTACGCAGCGATGTGATCGCCCAGATGCTGCGCGTCGGATCCGTGCTGGCCTCCCAGGACCGGCTGGACAGCGCGGGCAGGCAGGTGCTGCCCCTCCTCGCCCGGCGGCTGACGGCGATGGTCTCACCCCTGGGCGCACTGCCGTTCGAGGACGGCGGCACGGGTCCGGCCGTGCCGGCGGCGTCCCGGGCATCCGCGGCTCCCGGTTCCGGCAATACCTGGTGCGCGATGTTCGCCCACCAGGCTCTGACCTTCCACGCCCGGGTGGCCGGCGGGCTGCCCCTTCCCCCCGAGTGGATCCGGCTGCTGGTGTGACAGGCCGGCGGAACAACACGCCCGGGCGCACGGCCCCATCGCGAAGGAGTGACCCACATGCAGCGGCGGACCGTCGCGCTCGTCTTCGGCACCCGGCCGGAGGCCATCAAGATGGCTCCCCTGATCAAGGGATTCGCCTCACGCGAGGAGTTCCGCGCGCTGGTGGTGACCACAGGACAGCACACCGACATGGTTGACCAGGCACTGGCTGAGTTCGGCGTCGAAGCCGACATCACCCTCGGCGTACGACGTGAGCGGCACACCCTCGCCGAACTCACGGGCGCCGTGCTCACCGGAGTCGACGAGGTGCTTGCCCGGCACCGCCCACAAGCCCTGCTCACACACGGGGACACCACCACCACCCTGGGCGCCAGCCTGGCGGCGTTCTACCGGATGGTGCCCCTGGTCCACGTCGAAGCGGGCCTGCGCTCGGGCAACCGCTGGGCCCCCTACCCGGAGGAGATCAACCGCCGTGTCACCTCCCTCGTGACCAATCTCCACCTCGCTCCGACACCCCAGGCCCGTTCCAACCTCCTGAACGAGGGCGTGGACCCGTCCACCGTGGTGGTCACCGGAAACACGGTGCTGGACGCCATGCACATGCAGCTGGGCTCGGCCGGCGCCTGGACCGACCCCGCGCTGGAGATCCTCGACCGCGATCCGCGCCGCATGGTGCTTCTGACCGTCCACCGCCGTGAGTCGTGGGGCACGGCCATGAACAGGATCGCCCGCACCTTCGCCGAACTCGCCGACGAGCACTCCGACATGCTGATCGTCGCCTGTGTGCACCCCAACCCGCGGGTCCGCGGGGCACTACTGCCCGCACTGAGCGGCCGACCCAACATCGTGACCGTGGGCCCCCAGCCGCACTCGACCTTCCTGCGCCTGATCCGCCGGGCACACATCGTGGTGACGGACTCGGGGGGAGTGCAGGAGGAGTGCACCGGCCTGCGCACCCCGGCACTGGTGCTGCGCGAGGTGACGGAACGGCAGGAGGCCACCGTCTCGGGCGGGGTGACGCTGGTCGGCACGGAACCGCACCAGGTCCGCGCCGCCGTGGAGGCCCTGTGGGACGACCCCGGCCGGCACGCGCGCATGGCGGCCGCGGTCAGCCCGTTCGGCGACGGGCGCGCCACCGGCCGCTGCATCACAGCGGTCGCCCGACTGCTGGGGCTCGGTGACGAGCCGCTGTGCGAGTACGAACCCCTGCTGACGAACGAAGGGACACCGCGATGACCTCTGCCCGGCACACGACCTACCTCGTCCGGCACGCGCGGACGACGTACAGCGCCCACCATGTCGTCAACGGCTCCCTGGAGGTGGACGTACCCCTCGACGCGCAGGGCACGGCCTCCTGCCGTGCCGTGACCGCTCCCTGGCTGGACACCGTCGCCACCTGCGTCACCAGCGGCTTCACCCGCACCCGGCAGACGGCACGAGCACTGCTCGGCGACCGGCGGGTCGTCATGCACAGCGACCGCCGCCTCGACGAGATCGACTACGGCGCCTTCGAAGGGGGCCCCTGGACCCGCTACGGCGCGTGGCTGGCCGAGGCGGGTCCGCACGCCACGCCGCCGGGCGCCACCGAGTCCTGGTGCCAGGCGGTCGGGCGGATGCTGGACGGCCTGTCCGCCTGCCTGGAGGTGCCCGGTCCCCGTTTGATCGTGGGCCACGGCCTGCTGGGCTCGGTGGTGCGCTGGCTGATGTCGGCACCCCCGCACGCGCGTCTCGCGGAGCCGTTCCTGCCGGAAGCCCCCTGTCTGGAACCGGTCGTCCTCGACGACGGCGAACTGGTGCGCCTGTTGGGCGACGCGGGTGTGCGCCTGGGGATCACCGCGGTGGCCGAGACGGCCGGGCGATGAGCGACACCGACTACGACGCGATCGTCGTCGGTTCCGGCGCCGCAGGCGGCTGGGCCGCCCGCTCGCTCGCTGAACGGGGCGCGCGCGTGCTGGTCCTGGAGGCCGGCCCGCTGCTGCCGGGCGACCACCGGGTGGACCGGGCCGTGCACGGCGCGCACCGTCAACCGGTGCAGTCCCTGTGCTCGGCCTACGAGCCCATGACGGACCACCTCTTCGTCGACGACATCGACCACCCCTACCAGACGGACGAGGACGCGCCCTTCCACTGGTTCCGGGGCCGGCAGCTCGGAGGCCGGCTCCACCTGTGGGCCGGCGTCAGTCTGCGGATGTCCGACCGTGAGTTCGCCGCCCGTCCGTCCCCCGGAGACAGGCCCCGGGCCTGGCCCCTCGGATACCGGGATCTGGCCCCGTACTACCGACGGGTCGAGTCCTTTCTGCGGGTGTGGGGCGGAGGCGAGCATTCCCCGGCCGCACCGGCTCCCGAGGGCGTCGACATCCGTCGGCCGGGCCTCGTCGGGCGGCTGCTGGCGGACACCCTCGCCGCCCGGTGGCCCGCACGTCAGGTCCTTGCCGGGCGCGTCGCCCGCGCGGACGCCGACGCGGTGCTGACGGCCGCTCTGCACACCGGGAGGACCACCTTGCGCCCCAACGCCGTCGTCTCCCATCTCGAACTCGATCCCCAGGGCGGACGGGCACGGGGTGTCGTCTTCGCCGACCGTCTCACCGGACGCTGGTACCGGCGCCGGGCCCGGGCGATCCTCCTGTGCGCCTCGGCGATCGAATCGGTCCGCATCCTCCTCAACACCCGCACCCCGCAGCACCCCGAAGGCCTCGGCAACCGCCACGACCTCCTGGGACGCTACTTCTGCGACCATCTCACCGGTCCGTCCGTCAGCGGCACGCTGCCGGGAACCGACGTTGCGCCGCAGCCGTCGGCCGCTCCCGGGTTCGTGCCGGTCGATCACGTCCCCCACTTCGGTGACGAGCCCGACCGGCTCGGCTACGGCATCACCCTCCTGGCCCCCGAGGTCCTGCCCCTGAGCGCCCGCAGCGCCGAGTGGGCGGCGTCCGCGGCGTCCGGCACCGCGCCGTTTCGCATGTGGTCCTGCGGCGAGATCCCCGCGCGCCGCGACAACCGCATCCGGCTCGCCGAGGCCCCCGACGCATGGGGCATACCGCAGGCCCACATCCATCTGCGATACGGCACACAGGAGCGGCAGGCGGCGGCCGAACAGGCGGCTGCGATGGCCGAGATGGCGGCGGCGGCGGGCTTGGACGTCGCCGAGGTCGCCGATACTCCCGCCGTGCCCGGCACCTCCGTCCACGAACTGGGCGGCGCGGCCATGGGCACCACGCCCGCCGACTCCGTGACCGATGCGTCGAACCGGCTGTGGGAGGCCCCGAACGTCCTCGTGGCGGACGGTGCTGCCTTCACCACCCCCGGATGGCAGAACCCGACCCTGACCATCATGGCCCTGGCCGCCCGCGCCGGCCATCTGCTGGCCGGCGCCGCCCGCGCCGGCCGCCTGGAGCACGCGACCCCATGAGAATCATGCTGATCAGCGATGTGGACGTGGAGAGCGGCCGGGGACCCGTGACCCGTCTCGCCCACGTGCTTCCGCATCTCGCGCGAAGGGCCGAGATCTCGCTCATCGCCCTCGGGCCGGCTGACGCCGTCTGCGGCCCAGTCCTGGCGGACAGCGGGATTTCCACCCGCGTGGTGCCGTTCGCCCTCGACGGCTGGAGAGTCAAGGATCTGCTCCCGCTGCTGAACCGGGTCCGAGAAGCGGTCCGCGACGAGCGACCCCACCTGGTGGTCCTCTACCGCGAGATCTGGGACCTGATGCACGCGCTGCCACCGGTCCTCGCCGAACTCGGTGTGCCCTTCGCGGTCGTGCCGCATTCCGTGCCGTTCCTGGACGCGGTGTCGCACCCCACCCGTTCGTTCACCTGGGACTTGGTGCGTCACCTGCCCGGCGAGCGCCGCGGCCACGCCTGGCGGTACCTGCTCACCCACATCCATCAGGTCGGCCTCATGCGCACCCTGCCCAGGATCATCATCAACGAGACCGTCGGCCACTACCTCGAAGGCTACTTCCCCGGAGCCCCGGCCGCGCGGGCCATCCCCGGCTACGCGGTGGACCTTGCCGCGATCACCGCCGCACAACCCGCCGAAGCCCGCTACGACGTCGCCTTCATGGCCAAACTCACCAGGGGCAAGGGCCTGTTCGACACGCTCCGTGTGATGCGGCACCTGCGCAGACTCCGCCCCGGGGCGCGCATGGTGGTGATCGGTTCCTTCGAGAGCCGGCGGGTGGAGCGCTCCTACCTCGCCGCCCGTGACCGCCTCGGCCTGCGTGACGCCGTCCACCTGGCCGGCTGGCTCACCGGTGAGGAGAAGTACCGGGTACTGGGATCGGCACGCACCTTCTGCTACCCGTCGCGTTCAGCCGACACCTTCTCGCTGTGCCTGCTGGAAGCCCTCAGTTGTGGCCTTCCGGCGGTCTGTTACGACGTTCCGTTCACCCGACTGGTGTACGGGGACACACCCGCGGTGAGCACGGTGCGCTACGGATCGGCCCGTGCCATGGCACGACGCCTGAGTGAACTGCTGGTGCCCGAGGCACAGTTGACGGGGTCGGAGGAAGCCCTCCGTTTCGCGAGCCGTTACTGTTCTTGGAGCACCGTGGCTGATGCGGAGTATGCCGCCTACCAGGCCTTGCTGGCTCCGACGCATGGTGCCTCAGCCCCCGGTCAGAGAAACAACGTGAGGAAATCCCGTGCTTGACCTGAACTACGTGCTCCAGCACCAGGACGAGGTCGTCCGAAACTGCGCCGACCGGGGCTACGACATCGACATCGAGCGCATCGTCCGCCTCGACCGCGAGCGCCGAGCCGCCATCGGACGGCTCGACGAGACACGGCACAACATCACCGTGCTCGGCCAGCAGTGGAAGAACGCCACCGACAAGGACGAACACCGCCGTCGTGCCGTCGCCCTGAAGGAGGAACGGGCCCAGCGCGAGGCCGAGACGGAGAAGGTCGAGGCCGAGCTGCGCGAGGTCCTCTCCTGGCTGCCGAACATGCTCGACGAGCGTGTCCCCGTCGGCGGGGAGGAGGACAACCGGATCATCCGCACGGTCGGCGAACCGCCCGCCCTCGCCTTCGAGCCCCGCCCGCACGAAGAGATCGGCCGGCTCACCGCCACGATCGACATCCCCCACGGCGTCAACGTCGCGGGCTCGCGCTTCTACCTCCTCATGAACGAGGCCGTCCAGATGCGCTACGCCCTGACCGACCTCTTCGCCAAGCGGGCCCGTCAGCAAGGGTTCGAGCTTGTCTCCCCGCCCTATCTGGCCCGCCGGGAGACGCTCTTCGCCTCGGGATACCTGCCGTTCCAGAGCAAGGACAACTTCGCCGTCGGCGAGGACCTGACGCTGATCGGCACCAGCGAGCAGTCGCTGCTCGGCATGCACGTCGGCGAGACCCTCGACCGGCTGCCGCTGCTCTATCTGGGCGACTCGATGTGCTTCCGCACCGAGGCCGGCTCCTACGGCCGTGACACCGCGGGCATCCTGCGTGTTCACCAGTTCTACAAGCTCGAACAGTTCGTCTACTGCCGACCCGACGAGAGCGAGCACTACCACCAGCTGTGCCTCGACAACGAGGAATGGCTGATGACCGAGCTCGGCATTCCCTACCAGGTGGTGCTGACCGGGTCCAAGGACCTCGGCGCGCCCGGCCGGATCAAGTACGACACCGAGGCGTGGCTGCCCTCCCAGGGGCGCTACCGCGAGATGACGTCCAACACCAACATGGGCGACTACCAGGCCCGCCGAGGACGCATCCGCTACAAGATCGGCGAGGAGAAGGGCTTCCCGCACACCATCTCCGCCACCGGGTTCTGCGACCGTCTGATCCTGGCCATCCTGGAGAACTGCCAGCAGGAGGACGGCTCCGTCCGCGTCCCCGAACTCCTCGTGCCCTACCTCGGCACCGAGGTCATCACCGTCCGCTCCGTACAGGAGCAACGTCCGAAGGTCCACTGACATGACACGTTCGCCTGCAGCCGCCTTCGACCGCGCCCTCGCGGGATACCTGGGCCCACGTGGCTGGCGACCGAGCCGGTGTACCCACTGCGGACGCCGGTACTTCGCCAAGAAGGCGGCGGCGTGCGGCAGCCCGTGGTGTCCGGGCACGGCGTCCCTCCCCGGGACGGACGCCGTTCGCCCGCCGGCCCGTCCGGTTCCCGCCCAGTGGCAGCGGATGCACGCCGTCTTCCGGGGCAGGGGCCTGACGCCCTTCGCCATCGACCCCACCGGCGTCGCCCGTGACACCGACCTGATCGTCTCCGCACTGCAGTACCTCGACCCTGTCGTCCACGACGGAGCCCCACGGCCGCAGGGGTTGCAGATCCTGTCCCAGCCGTGCGTCCGATGGCGCTACCTTCCCGGCGCCGGCCGGGACGAGGGCGTCTCCTCGTCCTTCGTCAACCTCTCCTCCCTGGAGGCCGACGAGGGGGACCTGCTGCACCGCGTGCCGGCACACCTCGACCTGTGGCTCGACGGGTTGTCGGCCATCGGTCTGCACGCCCGCGAGATCACCGTGGCGCTCACCGACGAGGAATGCGCCTACGGCCCCTACCGGGGGTGCAGGGCCGACGTGAACAGCGCCGGGATCGAACTCGGCGAAATCAACTGGTACTACGAGGTGGACGGCCCGACCGCCCCGGATTTCTCGGTCATAGACTGCGGCTTCTCCTTCGAGCGGATGGCCTGGGCGGCGGCCGCACGGCAGGAGCCGTACCACGACCTGCTGTCACCGCTGTATCTGGTCGGTGTCGCGAACGGTGGGGTGCTCAACGACCGGTGCCGCACGCTTTCCCTGCTCGCCCTCAGCGGGGTGCGGCCGGGCAGCCGAGGTCCACGCCGGTATGTCCGCCGGCTCACCGACGAGCTGGTGGCACCCTTCTTGCGCGGGGTGAACATACGGGGGTGCCTGCACCATGCGGCGCGTTTCTGGGAGCAGTTCCTGCCGGCCGGATCCCTCACGCCGACTGCGGTCGACGCGGCGAGCGCAGCGGTCGAGCGCCGGGCCCTGGACCTGCTCGCCCGGGCCCTGCGGCAACCCGCCCCGCCGCGGCAGCTGGAGTTCAGCGAAGCCGCCGATGTGCTGGCCGCCCGCTCAGGTGGGCGGGGTGTGCTCTCGCGCGCGGTGAGCAGCCTCGCCGGAGTCGCGTGAACGGGCGGGAGCGCCGTCGGCGGCACGCGCGCTGTCGGCTCACCGGCCGTGCGTGCCGCCCCGTGCCCGGCGTCACCCGCCGATGTCGCTACCGGCCACCGACAGGGCCAGCAGCAGGAGCTGAGCGCGGTTGTTCACACCGGTCTTGAGGCGGATGCGGCGCAGATACGTGTCGACCGTGTGCGGGCTGATGTTCATTCTCCTGGCGGTCGCCGAGTAGGTTCTCCCCTGCACCAGGTTCCTCAGCACCTCTATCTCGCGAGTGCTGAGCGCGGACGCGCCCGTCGTGACGTGACTGCTCACAACTTCCCCATCTTCTCTCTGGCCGTCTCCAGGCGGACGGGAACCGAGGCAGACTGCGACCACCGGTGCCCGCAGGCGGCGGCGGGTGCGAACGTACGCCTTCATTGTCGGCCGTGGTCGGTGCGCGGACCTGTGAGCACACCTGTCACCAAGTTGCCCTGCACCAACCGCCTCCGGGGCACGAAACGTCTCATGCCGCCTGAATTCGACATCACACGCGGCACCGGCGGGCCGGGCGCAGGCCCGCCGGCACCGGACCGGTCACCTCCCGCGCCGCTGCGGCCGCCGCGCTCAAAGGGCGGCGACACAGGAGAGTCCGGCCGGCGGTGCCGGCAGGAGGCGGATTCTCGTGACTTAAGCTCGTCGCCGCTGTCGCTACTGTGGAATGAGCGCAGCATTTCTCCTGCGCTCGGACCGGCGACGGAGATGCGAGATGACGCGGATGCCTCCTGCGGAACCCGCTCGTGAAAGCGGAGAGGCCGACGGAAGCGAAACGAAGTTCCTGTTGCTGGGGGCCTTTTGCGTCGTCCACCGGAAAAAGGAGCTCCCCCTCGGGCCGAGAAAGCAGAAGGTCTTGCTCGCGCATTTCCTGCTCAACCCGAACCGGCCTCTTTCCGTGAGCAGCTTGCTGGAAGTCCTGTGGGACGACCCGCCCCCGTCCGCGGTGAAGAACGTTCAGCTGTACGTGGGCCGGATCCGGCGCGCACTCGGCGAGATCGACTCGGTTTGCCGCTTGCACACCGTCAGCCGCGGTTATCAGCTCGACATCGACTCCGAGCGGGTGGACGCCGAGGTCTTCCGACGGCTGGTCCGCGACGCCTCGCGCGCCCGGCGGGCCCACCGCCTCGACCAAGCGGCCGTGCTGTTCGGGGAGGCGCTGGAACTCTGGCGCGGCAAACCGCTGGAGCTGCTGGCCGGCACGGTCGCTCTGGACACCGAGATCGGGATGCTGGAGGACATGCGCCTGATGGCGTGCGAAGAGTACTTCGGGCTGATGCTCGAGACCGGTCGGCACCGTGCAGCCATTCCCGAGCTACGGCGGATGGTGGCTGCCTATCCGCAACAGGAGCACCTGCGCTACCAGTTGATGCTGGCCCTCAGCAGATCCGGCGACCGCTCAGCCGCTCTGTCGACCTACCGCAGCGGCTACCGCCTGCTGGTCGAGGACCTGGGGATCGAACCGTCGCGGACACTGCGCGACCTGCACGACGCAATCCTGGCCGACACCGCCCCGACCCGCACGCCCCCTCACCCCGCCGCACCCCTGCGAGCAACCAGCCCGGTGCGCAATGCCCGACCGGGCAGCCGTCGCAGCGCACTGCAGCGCGCCCTGTGACGCGACAGCCCGACACCGCTCCGGCACCGCCCCGTCGAAAGCCTTCTGGAGGTCATCCATGCGCTTCGTCTTCGTCGGAGGGTCGGCTCGTTCCGGCACCTCCCTGGTTCAAAAGCTCCTGGTGAGCCACTCCGCAATCGCGGGAGGGCCCGAGTTCGACCACACCGGCGCCGTCGTCGACCTCTACCGGCGCATGTCCGAGGACTGGCGCCTCGATCGCCAGGCCTTCTACTACACAGCCGGGCAACTGGCGGACGCGTTCCGAGCCTTCTACGAGGGTTTCTTCACGCAGGTGCTCGATCGCAACCCGGAAGCCGCCTACCTGTCGGAGAAGACCCCCAGCAACATCCTCGCCGCGGGGACGTTGCTCGACCTGTGGCCCGAAGCGGTGTTCGTCAACGTGGTCCGGGACGGTCGTGACGTGGTGCTGTCCCACATGGACGTCAACCGCCGCTACCGCGCCCGCGGGGAACGCAATCCCGAACGGGACACACTTCTCAGTGTCAGCCGGCACTGGAACGCCTGCGCCACCGCCTACTTCGATCTGATGGCCCGGAAGGACCTGAGCGAGCGGGTGCACCAAGTCGTGTTCGAAGAGCTTGTCGCCAATCCCGACAAGGAGGTCCGCCGTCTTTTCGAATTCCTGGGACTGCAAGCCGAGGCGCGTCAGATGCACCCGGAGAACATCACGGAGGATGAGGTCGGTGTGGTGCTGGAGGGGGCCTACTTCACGCCACAGTTGTACCGACAGCCTTTCAACACGGCGAAGACGCTCCGCTGGCGCCAGGAGATGAACCCGCTGCAGAAGACCATCGCCACCCGCCTCATGAAGACCAACCTCCGCCGGTTCGGCTACGCGACGTGACGTGCGGCAAGCGGCTCACCGAGGCTCTTCGGATGCCGCTTCCGATGGTGTGATCGTCCGCGGAATCGGGCACGACGGGTCCGGTCGAGCGGTTGGTGCCGTGTCGGTGCGGACCGGCCGCTGCGGGTACAGCGGCCACGGTCCGTCAGCCGAGCAGGGCCTGGATCTTGGAGTGGCCGAAGAATCCGGGAAGCCCGCCGGTGTGCATCAGGACGGTCGTCTCACCGGGGCGGATGTCCCCGTCGCGGACGGCGGCACGCAGCCCGGCGAGGGCCCGGCCTGTGTAGACGGGGTCCAGGACCACGCCTTCGCACCGGGCGGCCAGCGACAGGGCGTCGGCCGTCTGCGGGGTGAGTGTTCCGTAGCCGGCGCCGATCTGGTCGGTACGCACCCGCAGTTCCTCGACTGCGAGGGGACTCGGTGCGAGGGCCGCCGCGTACTCGTGGACGGCCGCCACCGCTTCGGGCCGGGCTCCGGTGTCCACTCCGAGGACGCGCCGGGCTCCGGCGGCGGCCACCAGCCCGGCCATGGTGCCGCCCGAGCCGAGGGCCACGACGATGTGCCGGACGCCGGGGCACTGCTCGAGCAGTTCCCTGCCGGCGTCCCGGTAGCCTCGCGCACCGAGGACGCTGGAGCCGCCGAAGGGGATCACGGCGGGGGCCGCGCCCGCTCCGCGCAGTTCCTCGGCGGTCTGGCGGGCCCTGGTCTGGAGACCCTCGCCGTCGGCGTCGCCGGCCCAGACCAGGCGGGCGCCGAGCAGGCTGTCGAGCAGGAGGTTGCCGGACGCCGCGGCCGGCGGTTTGCCCGGGAGGACGAGTACCGCGTCCAGGCCGAGGCGGGCTGCGGTTGCCGCGGTCAGGCGGGCGTGGTTGCTCTGGGCGGCGCCGGTGGTGATCAGGGTGTCCGCGTGCCCGGCCAGGGCTCCCGCCACCGTCCATTCGAGTTTGCGGATCTTGTTGCCGCCTCCGGCGAGGCCGGTGAGGTCGTCGCGTTTGATCCACAGGTCCTCCGTGCGCAGCCCGAGGGCCGTGGCGAGTCGGGGAGCCGGTTCCAACGGCGTGGGCCATGTTCCCAGTCGCAGAGGCGAGAAAGGCGGGTCGTCCACGCGGGCCGTGTGGGCCCGCGTCCGCTCGGTGCCACGAGAGTCCATGAAATGTCTCCTGTCTCTGAAGTGGTGTGACTTCTCCGTGCATCGGTGCAGCGCACGGTCGGAGGGGCATCCGGCTGAAGCCGACGGTCGAGGGAAGCTGGAGGCCGGACGTGTCCGGACACCCCGGTCGCGCCGAGCCTGCCGGCCGACCCGGCCTCGGCGACCTGGTCAGCGATGTGGTGTCGAGGCGGTCGAGCGTCCTGCCGACAGTCGTGACGGTTCACGTGAAGCGCTGGGTGAGGGTTCCGATGTGTTCGACGTGAGTGGTGAGGGTGTCTCCCGGGCTGAGGTAGCGGGGTGGTTGACGGCCCCAGCCGACGCCTGCTGGGGTACCGGTGAGGATGACGTCCCCCGGCCACAGAGTGATGACCTGACTGAGGTGGGAGATCAGCGCGGGTACCCCGAAGATGAGGTCACGGGTGTTGCCGTCCTGAACGACTTCACCGTTGACGGCGGAGGTGAGGCGGAGGGCCCCTGGGTCGGGGATCTCGTCGGGCGTCACCAGCCACGGGCCCAGCGGAGTGAAGCCCGGATAGGACTTCCCGAGGCCGAACTGGGGGACGGGACCGGACATCTGCAGCAGTCGTTCGGTGAGGTCTTGAGCGGCGGTGTAGCCGGCGATGTGCCGTGGGGCGTCCGCTTCGGTGACATGGGCCGCGGTGGTGCCGATGACCACGGCCAGTTCGGCCTCCCAGTCGACGTTTCCCTGTGGCAGACGGACGGTCGTGCAGGGTCCGCTGATGGACGAGGTGAACTTGCCGAACACCGAGGGCTGGTGGGAGGGAGCCGCGACGCCGGTTTCGGCGGCGTGGTCGTGGTAGTTGAGGCCGACGGCCACCAGTTGTGCCGGAGCGGGCACGGGTGAGCCCAAGTCGGCCGGGTCGAACGGCCGGCCGTCGGGCAGCTCGGCCGCCTCGGCCCACGCACGGAACTCCGCCCATCTCGGATAGATCTTCTGTGGGTCGGCATCGAACCTGCCGCCGCTGGTGGTGGCGACGTCGACGGCTCCCGTATCGGTGACCAGGTGCAGGCGGCCACTTCTGTTGGCAAGGCGCATCAGGGCATGTCCTTCTGCTCGTCACAGTCGGCGGACAGCGCAGCGGCGGTGGTGGCCAGGTGCCGGGTGAGGACCTCTGCGGCGGTCTCGGCATCGCGTGCGAGGACCGCCTGCTCCAGCAGGAGGTGCTCGCCGACGGCGTCGCGACCGGGCGTGCGATGGCCCGACCAGCGACGGGCGAGTTCGCTCGCCGTCCACATGCGGTCGAACGTGTCGAGCAGTACGGGGTTCCGGCACCCCTCCAGGAGGGTGCGGTGGAAGGCGTAGTGGGCTGCGGACCACGCGGCGCTGAAGTAGGGGCCCTCGTCCTCGGACCACATCGGCGTACCGGCGAGCCGGTGGTGCGCGGCCCGCACGCGGGCTTCCCAGTCAAGGTCGCCGCGCTCCACCGACAGGCGCAGAACGACCGGCTCCACGGCTTGGCGGGCCTCGGCGATCTGTTGCCAGCGGCGGTCGGAGAAGGCCGGCACGGCGAAGCCCCGATTGGGCAACCGGTCGGCGAGTCCTTCACCGACCAGCCGCAGCAGCGCTTCGCGCATCACCGCCAGGCTCACACCTTGTTCCTTGGCGAGTTCCTGCGGCTTGAGGGGGGCGCCGGGCGGGTGCTCGCCTCGCATGATCGCACTGCGCAGGCGGGCGTGAGCCTGCTCGGAGAGCATCCGCCGTCCCTGCTGCTCAGAGGAGTCCATTGCTTCGGTCATGCCAGCATCATAGATGAAGAGGCGGATAATCGATTATCCGTGTTATGGTCGATCGACGGTACCCACTCAGTGCGCGAGAGGAAGACCATGAACAACCCCTTCGCCCGCCTCCCCGAGGCGGCGGCTTTCAGCGTCACCAGCTCCACCGTGTCCGACGGAGCAGCGTGGAACATCGAGCAGATGTCCGGGATCGTCGGCGTCCCCGGTGGCAAGGACGTGTCCCCGCAGTTGTCGTGGAGCGGTGCCCCGGAAGGCACCAGGAGCTACGCGGTGACGGTCTACGACCCGGACGCCCCGACGGGCTCGGGTTTCTGGCACTGGGCGGTGGCGGACATTCCCGCCTCGGTCACCGAACTGGCCGAAGGCGCGGGTGACGACACCGGCTCGGGTCTGCCCTCGGGGGCGTTCCAGCTGCCGAACGACGCCCGCGCCGCCCGCTACATCGGTGCCGCGCCCCCCGCCGGCCACGGCCTGCACCGCTACTTCGTCGTCGTGCACGCCCTGGACACCGAACACATCGGCGTCCCCGCCGACGCCACGCCGGCCTATCTGGGCTTCACCATGGCCGGCCACACTCTGGGCCGAGCCGTTCTGACCGCGACCGCCGAGACGCCGGCATGACGCTCCGTCGAAGCAATCGCAAGCAAGGAGCGCTCCGAACATGACCGTCAGAAAGAACGTCCTCATCACCGGCGCCAGTTCGGGCCTGGGAGAGGCCATGGCGCGCAAACACGCCGCCCGCGGCGCCGACCTCGCTCTGTGCGCTCGGCGCACCGACCGGCTGGTATCCCTGCAGCGGGAGTTGAGCGCCGCCCATCCCCGCATCAGGGTGGAAGTGCGCTCCCTCGACGTCAACGCCCATGACCAGGTCTTTCAGGTCTTCCGGTCCTGTCGGGAGGCCCTGGGCACGCTCGACCGGGTCATCGTCAACGCGGGCGTCAGCCACGGGGCACCTATCGGAACCGGCGCTTTCCCGGCCAACGCCAGAATCGTGCAGACGAATCTCGTCGCCGCCCTGGCCCAGTGTGAGGCGGCCGTCGAAATCTTCCGCGACCAGCGCAGCGGGCACCTCGTGGTCATCTCTTCCATGAGCGCGATGCGCGGACTGCCGCATCTCACCGCGTACAGCGCGAGCAAGGCCGGCCTCGCCACGCTGGCCGAGGGCATCCGCGCCGACCTGCTGGACACGCCGGTCAAGGTGACAACCCTGTTCCCCGGCTACATCGAGTCCGAGATGACGACCACCGGGGACGAACCGACTCCGATGATGGTCTCCACGGAGAAGGGGGTCACGTCGATGATGAAGGCCATCGAGGCCGAACGCCCGCAGGCCAAGGTGCCCGCCTGGCCGTGGATCCCCATGGGTTTCGTCATGCGCCACGCTCCCCTGCGGGTGGTGGCCAGGAGCTGAACGGGGCGCCCGGGATGCCACTCGGGGGCAACGGCTCCCGTGCGTGGCGCGTTGGAGCGACCTGGGATCTCAGCGTGGCCCCGCCTTCTTGCGTCGCTGCCGCAGTGCGCGCATCGAAGTCTGGGAACTGCAACCCGGGCTGCAGAACCTCCCGGACCGGTTGCGGCTGCGGTCGACGAAACCGAAGTGGCACGGCGGATTGCAGCATGCCTTGAGCCGTCTCCAGGTGTCGCCCTGGGCTGCTTCGGCGACCGCCGCCAGCACTCCTCCCAACACGCCCGGCACACCTTGGGAAGCCGGCCGGAGACGTGCGCCGTGCACGGTGACGACAGCGGTCAGCGGATAGCGCGCACCGGCTTGTGCCAGGTACTTCTCCGCCTCCGGCAGGCCCGGAGCCGGATCTCCCGCGTGCGCGAGGAGGACCGTGATCAACGCGTCCCTCAGTTCCCGCGCGGCGGCCGCGTCCGACTCGGTCACCACGGCATCGGCCGACAGGAGCTCGTGCGCGACCGCCCAGTCCGCGAACTCCCGGGCGGTGCCGAACAACTCCCGCCGCCCCCCGGCGTCCGCGTGCGTGTTCACGAAGCGCAGCACGATGTCGCTGCTCATGTTCTCGTCCACGGACGCAGAATACCGCAGGATATGAACTGTTTCTCGAACAGTAGCAACTGTCTTTGGACTGTTGCTTGAGAAGTTAGGAGTGAATGGCTTATGGTCGCAACCATGGCGAACGAGAACATCATCGAGAACACCCTCCCCGCGATCCGGCCCGTATGGTTCATCACCGGCGCCTCTTCAGGCATCGGTCGCGAGCTGGTCGGTCAGGCCCTGAACGCGGGCGAGTCCGTCGTCGCCGTTGCCCGCAACACCACCGGGCTCGGCGACTTCGACTCCACCGGCAGGCTGCTGGCGATCGATGCGGACGTGCGCGACGAAGCCGCGGTGCGGCAGGCAGTCGAGCAAGCCGTCGAACGGTTCGGCCGGATCGACGTCGTCGCCAACAACGCCGGCTACGGCGTCTTCGGCGCTGTCGAAGAAGTCGGCGATTCCCAGGCCCGGGCCATCTTCGACACCAACGTCTTCGGAGTCCTGAACGTGCTGCGGGCGACCCTGCCCGTCCTGCGGCGCCAGCGGTCGGGTCACATCCTGCAGGGCTCCTCGATCTTCGGGCAGACGGCCGTCCCCGGGCTCGGCATGCTCGCAGCCACCAAGTACGCCGTGGAGGGGCTGTCGGACGCACTCGCCCTGGAAGTGGCGCCTCTGGGCATCCACGTGACCCTGGTCCAGCCCGGCCCGACCGCCACCGCGTTCGGCGGCAACATCGACGCCGCCCAGACCACGCAGACGGACTACGACGTGACGGTGCGCGCGCCGCAGAGTGAGACACCGGTGTCGGAAGCGGGCAAGGTCGCCGAAGGCATCCGCGCCGCCGTTGCGAGCGTCGACCCGCCGCGCCGCCTGGCGCTCGGTACCGTGAGCGCAACCGCCATGCGCGAGGCTCTCACCGCCCGGCTCGCCGACCTCGACGGCTGGGCCGGAGTCAGTGAGAAGGTCGACTCCTGATCGCTCGGCCGCGCACGTCCCAAGAGGGTCACGCCGTGCGGGGCTGTGGCGTCCCGGTGAGTCGGGAGACCAGCTCGAGCCAGCCGTCCTCCAGCCGCTGCGGCGGGACGCCGCACTGGTCGCTCAGGTGCCAGAGAAGGGCGGGCTCCAGGTAACCCAGCAGCGCGTGGCTGAGCAGCTCCGCGTCTGCTTCCGGTGCAGCCAGGCTGAGCAGGATGCTGACCCGCTCGTGATACGAGCGGCGAGGTGCGCGCCGGTAGCGCTGTTCGGGGGAAGGCTCGGCAGCCAGTTGCAGTTCCATCTCCTTGGCGTAGCGCCGTATGGCGGCCACCCCGAACGCCTGAAGCTGCTCGACGGCCTTGTCACGGGCGTCTGCTGGTTGCAGGCCGCTGAGGTGTGCGGCCTGGAAGGTCTCCTCGGAGCGCTGCAGCAGGGCTTGCAGCAGACCCGCGCGGTCGCCGAACCGGCGAAAGACGGTGCCCTTGCCGACACCCGCCGCGGTGGCCACCGCTTCCATGGTGAGGTGCTTCAGGCCACGCTCCCGCGCCAGCCGTGCCGCGGCGTTCAGCAGACGGGCGTGATTGCGCGCCGCGTCCACGCGCAGGCGCCTGCCGTCGTCGCCGAGCCGCGGCGGCGGGGGCGGTGTCTCTTCGCTCCGAGCGCTGTCTGCCTCGCTCCGACAGGGGAGGGCTCGCGGTGGGGGAGCACCCTGTGGGCGCGGTGCCGTCTGTGTGACCGTCTCGACGAGGTCAAGGGCGAGGCCGGCCGTGTGCAGTGCGGCCGCACCGGGTTTCTCGATCAGCGGCAGCAGGTCGGCCAGAAGGGTGATGAAGCGTCCGCCGTTCTCATGGATGGCCGCCATCGAGCCTTCCCTTATCGCGGCCCGGACGCTGACCGCGCCGAGTGACCCGGTCCCGGCGGCCGACTGCGCGAGCAGCTCGGCCAGACGATGCTCGAGGCCGGTCGGCTGCCACGCGCCGTGGCGGATGTCCCGCATCAGCGCTTTGAGCCGTCCCTGGACGCTGTCGAGGGGTGGGTGCCGAGGAGGGTGCGGCTCATCAGGGGTGGTGGACACGCGGAACGCTCCCAAACGGGTACTGGAGTGCGGGCATCGTGGGCATGGGTGGTCAGCAGGTGGCGTGTTCGTGAGTCGGCGCACTGCGGCCGCGTTCGCCGCAGTGGGACCGGGAACGGCGGCACCGGGGTGGCGCCCTGCGACTGGAGGGCGCCACCCCGTGGGACGGGCTCGCCCTGAGCTCAGTCGCCGGGAAGCAGGACGGTTTCGTCGCCCTCGAACCAGGCGTTGTCGATCGTCAGCCGGCTGATGCGCCAGGTGCTTCCGTCGCGGGTCAGGTCCGCGTCGTAGCGGTTCATCATCAGCGCGTGCCGGGTCCGGTCCGGCCTGGGACCTTCCCGGGGCAGGTAGTGCTGGGCCATGGCGTAGCAGTTCACGTGGGCGGTGTCGCCGTTCACGCTGGCGCGGATGTTGCTGATCACGTGGCTGGTGTCGAGCGGGCCGACCGCCGGGATGAGCGCTCCCACGACGGCGTCGCGCGGCTTGAGCGCGGGGAAGTCCAGACCGATCTTGCTCGTGGCCGGTGTCAGGTCGACCATGGCGTCCTCCGTCAGTGACGAGGCGAGCAGCTCGGCATCGCCGTGGTCGAGCCCCGCCGTGTAGCGGTGCAGAGCGTCGGCGATGGCGGCGTGGTCGAGCAGAAGCTGCAGCTTGTCGTCGGGCATCGGGCGCTCCTCGGGGGGGATGTTGTGGTTCAGGCGGAAGAGGTTGTCCGGGTCGAAGCGCCTCTTGATGCTGCGGAGCCTGCGGTAGTCGGCTTCGCCGTAGGCCGCGCTCACGTCGGCCACGCCGGTGTCCTGGGCGGCCATGAAGTTCAGGTACCGCCCACCGGTGGACCAGGGACGCATCCGCTGCAGAAGCCCGTCGGCGTAGGCGTTCATCGCGGTGAAGGCATCGGGCGCCCCGACACCCACGATCCAGAACGCGAACTGGGCGTCCCGGTGTCCGACGGCGTTGTCCGCGGTCCGGGCCAGGGCGCCGCCGAGGTGACGCAACTCGACGAAGTGCACCGGGCAGTCGGCCGTCGGGCCCGCAGCGGCCAGGATCTCCTCGACGGCCTCGGCGGTCAGTGAGCGCAGCATCGCGGTGCGCTCCATGAACGGTGCCGGATCTGCCGGATCGTTGTGGATCTGGGCGAAGGACGCGTACGGCATCGGACCCAGCGTGTCCGCGAGGACGGGGGCGGCCGCCCGCAACGGCGCAACCAGCCGGTCGGCCTCGGCCGCCGGGCCGAGGTAGGAAACGCGGACGTGCACGGCGAAGCGGTCGGCGAGGAAGTCGGGCACGCCGGGCAGGGCCGGCAGGCGCAGCAGGGCGATCGATGAGCTCAGGTCGTCCGGGGCCTCGGCCGTGACCTGGGCATAGGCGTGCAGGACGGCCGCTGCGTCGGCGCCGTCGAAGAAGAGTCCGCCCGCCCACAGCCGTTCCACCGGGAAGAGGGCGAACTCCATGGCGGTGACGACGCCGAAATTGCTCTTGCCGCCGCGCAGTGCCCAGAACAGGTCGGGTTCCGACGCGGCGTCGACACAGCGCAACTCGCCGTCGGCCGTCACGACCTCCAGGGAGGTGACGTGGTCGGCCGCCCATCCGTGAGCGCGGCCCATGGTGGGGCTCAGGCCCCCGCCGAGGGTGTAGCCGACGACTCCGACGAGCGGTGAGGAGCCGTTGAGCGGGGCGAGCCCGAACGGGGTCGCCGCGTCGATCACTTGCTGCCAGCGGACTCCCGCCGTCACGCGGGCTGTGCGGGCTGCGGGGTCGATGCTCACCTGCGTCATGCGGTGAGTGGTGATGAGGACGGCGTCGTCGGCCGGGATCGTCGCCTGGTGGCCGGTGGCCATGACGGCGACCGGCAGACGCCGCTGTGCGGCGAAGCGGACGGCGACCTGCACGTCGGTGCTGTTCGCGGCTCCGACGACGAGGCAAGGGCGGTGGGTGACGGCAAGGTTGAAGGGCGCGCACTCCGCGGCGAACCCGTCGTCCTCCGGTCCCAGTACGGGCCCGGTGATCTGCGCTGCCAGACCGGCGTGTGTGAGTGAATCGAGCATGTGTGTATTGCATCGAGCCCGTGTCGACGTGGCGTCGATGGCGCGTCGACAAGCAGTTTCGCCCGCGGACCGCAGGTCGTCCCGCGCACGATTCTCACCGCGCGTGGTGCGGGGCCTGTGCGGACGCATCGCCTCGCGCGGCCGCTGCAGGGCTCAGGGCAGCGAGAGCGACACCATCTCCGCGAGAGCGTCCGGAAGGTCGGTGACCTGGTCCAGCAGCGCGCGCAGGTCCTCTTCGCCGACCGTGTCCTTGCCGGTCAGGCAGTGGCGCAGCAGCCGGTGCAGCGCTTGCTGGCAGTGTTCGTGTCCCAGCCCGTTGAGGGCCTGGCGCCGCGCGAACGCCTTGACGAGCCCCAGGAAGTGGTAGTCGCCGTTCTCGCCGGCTTCCACCACATGAGCGTCGACGAGGGCTTCCATGACGGCGGTGGCCTCGTTGACGGGGAGGTCGAGCACTGCCGCGGCCATGGCGGCGTCCAGCCGGCCGCAGTCGGGAACGGCGGTCAGGTGGAAGGCGTCGCGGTGGAAGGCGTCCATCCGTGCCTGGGCCTCACGGAACGGTCTGTCGACGATCTTGCAGTCCTCGTGCATGACGACCGGCTGGCGCAGGTCGTCGTCGAGTTGGGCCAGGATCTGGTCGATCGTCCACGACGGCCGGGCATCCAGCCGGGCGGCCGCCACGTGCACCGAGAGCGGCTGGTAGGAGCACGCCTGCACCAGGTGGCTGGCCGCTTCCCGCTCCGCGAACACCCGCCGGGTCCCGGAGATGGCGGCGAGCAACTGCAACGCGTCCTCGGGCTGCAGAACGCCCAGACGCAACCAGGGGATGCCGGGCAGGTCGGTGATGCGGCGCGCACTGGTCATGATGACGGCGCAGCCCGGGGAGGCCGGCAGCAGGGGACGCACCTGCTCGCCGCTGGATGCCGCGTCCAGGACGATCAGCATGCGCCGGCCGGACACCGTGGTGCGCCACAGCGCGGCGCGTTCGTCCAGCGACGCCGGCAGCCGGGACACCCCGACCGCACGCAAGAACTGGCCGAGCACCTCCAGCGGGCCGACCGGATCCTTGAAGCCGCCGAGGTCGGCGAAGAGCTGCCCGTCGGGAAACAGATGGCGCTGGGTGTGCGCGACGCGCACGGCGAGCGCCGTCTTGCCCATCCCGCCCAGGCCGGTGATGCCGACGACCGGGGCGTGCGCGGCGTCACGCAGTGTCAGGGACAGTTCCGCGATCTCCGCGCGGCGCCCGGTGAACACTGCCGGGTCCGCCGGGAGCTGGGCGGGAACCGGCGCGGGCGCGAGGGCCGAGGACGGCTCACGGCCCGCGGCGGCGGGCGCATCCTCACCCTCGCGCAGGATGCGGCTGTGGAGAGATCGAAGGGCGGGCCCGGGGTCCACGCCCAGCTCTTCGCGCAGAAGCCGCCGTGTGTGCTGGAAGGCGGCCAGGGCCTCGGCCCGGCGGCCGGCACGGAACAATGACAGCACGAGCTGCTCGTGCAGCCGCTCCCGCAGCGGGTGCTCCGTCACGGCCGCCCGGATCTCGGACGTCAGATCAGGGTGCCCCCCGACCTCCAGCTCAAGATCGAACACCTCCTCCAGGGCAGCCAGCCTCAGCTCCTCCAGCCGGTCGCGCTCGAGGTCGAAGAAGGGGCCCCGGACACCCGCCAGGGCCGGTCCCTGCCATGTGTCGAGGGCCTGACGCAGGAGATCGGCGGCGCTCGCCGCGGCGCCGGCGCGGCGCGCCCGGTGCGCCTGGGCGGTCAGCTCCCGGAACCTTCTCAGATCGAAGGTCCCTTCACGCACCGTGAGGCGGTAGCCGCTGCCGGTCGATTCGATGACCGCCATGTCGCCGAGAACGGGGCGCAGACGATAGACGTAGGTGCGAACGGTGCCCCGAGCGCCTCGAGGCCCGTGCTCGCCCCACAAGGCCTCCACGATCGCCTCGGTCTCCACCGGGCGCCCTTCATGCAGGAGCAGCAGCGCGAGCAGTCCCCGCTGCTGTGGAGACCCGAGGTCGACCTCTTCGTCCCGCCGCCACGCACGAACAGGACCAAGAATCGCAAGACGCATCACGCGACCGCACCCTATCTCTCTCATGTCCGCCCCGTTCCGGCCCGGCCGGTGAGGCCACCGGGCGTAACCGTCCGGTCGTCCCCGCGTCCAGGTCCACACCGCTGACCGGCCCCCGGCACCGGTGCGCCCGACCACAGGATGGCCGGGCGTCAAAGCGGGGCCGTCGAACGACCGTGCTCACCGGATGTGCACTGGTTCCACCGCCCGAGTGGGCCGGACCCCACGGTCAGGTGTCACCCGCCGGGCCGTCACGCGGCGTCGGAGGCGAGCGCTTCCTTCACGGCGGCGAAACCGGCGGCGTGCTGGACGACGGGCCGGTATCCCAGTTCGCTCACGGCTTTGTCGGTGCGCAGCGTGCACGGCTGTCCGACGAACCACCGGGCGGGGACCGGCACCACCTGGGCGGCGGTTTCGGCGTCCATGTCGGGGATGGGCGCGTCGACGCCGTAGAGCGAGAAAAGCGTCTCCAGGAAGTCCCGCAGGATGACCCGCTGCTGGTCGGTGACGAAGTACGCCTGCCCCGGCCGGCCGTGTCGCCATCCGCGTATCAGGCCCTCGACGGCGTTGTCCACGTACGTCACGTCGGTGGTGTGCCGGCCGCCGTCGATCCAGGCGAACTGCCCGGCCTTGGCCGCGGCGGCCAGGCCCTCGGTCAGGCTGCTGTCGGGGCCCCAGACGAACCGCGGCCGTACGGAGACGGTGGTGAAGCCCGGTGCGTCGGCGTCCAGCACGACCTGCTCGGCGATGGCCTTGACCGCGCAGTAGGCGGCTTCCGAGTCCGGCCGCAGCGGTGCGGTCTCGTCCACGTCCAGCAGCGGTTCGCCGGCCAGGAGCGCGGACTCGCTGCCACAGTTGACGAAGGTGGCGACCCCCGCGGCACGGGCTGCTTCCACGGCCGCTCGGGTGCCACCGACCGTCACCTGCTCCTGGCGCTCGCGGTCGGCGGTGATGTCCGTCTCGGCGGCGAGGTGGAACAGTACGTCGCTGCCCGTCACCGCGTCCTGCCAGCTGGCCGGCTCCGTCAGCCGCCCCTGCACCGGCTGCGCGCCGAGGGCCGCGACCTTGTCGGCCGACGCGGCGCTGCGGACCAGTGCGCGGACCGTGTGGCCTTCTGCGACGAGCCGGCGGATCAGGGCCCGTCCGATGAAACCCGAGCCACCCGTGACGAATGCCTGTGACATGGGAGCCTTCTCTCTCGTGTGAGACGCTTCCCGCTCGGTGCGGGCGGGAAGCCATGTGGTGTGCAGCGATCGCGGGCTGCCCGATGTTCCCTCGAAACCATGCATGAATCGACGGCGAGCCAGAGATTTTCTGGATGCCTCGTCCCCGTCCGGGTGCCGGAGCGCCTCATCGCGGCCACGGGCCTTCGGCCGGTCGCCGGGCTCGATGCGCGGGGCGTCCTTGCGGTCGCGGCGGGTTCCTGCCTGGAGCGGCTCGTCGGCCGGAGCGCGGGATCGTCCGCCGGTAGCGCGAGCCGGAGAACACCTCAGACGGACGATGTCGAGGACATCGGTCGTCGTCCGGTGCGGGCGGAGACGGTGAGGAGGACGAGGGCGAGCCCGGTGGCCACCGCGCCCATCCAGATGGGGGAGGTGTAGCCGAGCCCGGCCGTGATCAGGAGTCCGCCGATCCACGAGCCGAGCGCGTTGCCGAGGTTCACCGCCGCGATCGGGGCGCCGGACGCGATGGCTCCGGCGGCGCGCGCGTGCCGCATCACCTTCTGCTGGTAGCCGGGCGCGGCGGCGAAGCCGAACATCCCCATCAGGCCCAGCGAGAGAGCCGCCACGACAGGATGACCGGCGAACGATCCGAGGAGGAGCTGCACGGCCAGCAGGCCCATGAGCGACCCTGCCAGGGTGGCGTCCAGGGCGCGGTCGACCAGCCGGCCGGCCAGCGCGTTGCCGACCATGAGGCCGATGCCGAAGAGCACGAGCAGCCAGGGAACAGCGCTGGTGGGGTAGCCCGAGACCTTCGTGAGCGTCAGTGCCACATAGGTGAAGGCGCCGAACATGCCGCCGAACCCGAACGTCGCGATGCCCATCGCCAGGAGGGCCTGCCGGTTGAGGAGATGCCGCAGGTCGGCGAGGGAACTCGTCGGCGCGGACGCCACGTGGGGGACGACCGCGGCGATGGCCAGGGTCGCGGCGACCGCGAGGGCCACGATCACGCCGAAGACGACCCGCCACCCGAACTGCTGGCCGAGCGCGGTGCCCAGCGGCACGCCGAGCACGTTCGCGAGCGTCAGGCCGCCCAGCATGGTGGCGATGGCCCGGCCTTGATTCCGTGCGTCGGCGAGGCTGACGGCGACGACGATGCCCATGCCGAGGAACGCGCCGTTGGTCATCCCGGCGATGATCCGTCCCACGAGGACGACCTCGAAGTTCGGTCCCAGTGCGCTGAGGAGGTTGCCGATGATGAAGACGGCACCGATCCGCACCAGGGCCGACTTCGGCGGAATCCGGCTGAAGGCCGTGGTCAGGGCGAGGGCGCCCACGATGATGCCCACCGCGTACGCCGTCACCAGAATGCCCGCGCTGCCGGTACTGACCGACAGGTCGGCGGCCACGTCGGGCAGCAGGCCGGCGATCACGAACTCCGCCAGGCCGACGGCGAAACTGGCCAGAGCGAGCGCGTACAGCCCGAGGGGTGTCCTGGGGGCCCGCGTGACCGCCTCGTGGGTTGTCTCAGATGTGGTGTGTGCCTGTGTCATGACGAGCAGAACCCGTCGGCGTCCCCTCAGGATTCCTCAAGTCACGGCCCCGATCCATCGAAAGCTTGGAGGTCACCTGTTCCATGTCTCGATAAGCGCAGGTCACAGGCTCGGTGGTCACTCGCCCGAGCCCACGGCGCCTTCGTCGAGCTGCGTCCGTACGCTGCGGGGAACCCGTACTCCGTGACCGCGCAGTCCCGCGATGAACAGCGCGACGAGCGGATCGGGGTCGCCGGAGGTCACCGCCATCAACTGTCTGGTCCACCGCGGTGAGAACGGCCGGACCGCACCCGGAAAGCCCGCACCGATCGCACTCACCGGGCAGACCGCGACGCCCAGTCCGGCGGCGGCGAGTTGGGGTGCCGTAGCGGTGATGGACGTCCGCATGACCACCTCCGGGTGGACCCCGGCCCGGGCGAAGGACTGGTCGAGCCAGGCGCCGAGGCGGTTGTGCACCGTGAAATGCACGAGTGGCGCGCCGTCGAGGTCCTGGACACGCAGCTCGGCCCGTTGGGCCAGTGGGTGGCCGGTGGGTGCGGCCAGCACGATCTCCTCCTCGGCGACGGCAGTGATCCGGAATCGGTCGGACGGGGGGTCCGGAACCACCGCGACGTCGACGTCGTCGGACTCGACCAGCCTCAGTGCCTCGTCCATGACGGCGAGTTCATGCAGGGTGATGGCCACGTCGGGGTGGCGCCGGCGCCAGTCGCGGAGCACCGGGGCGAGCAAGGCGACGGTGAGGCTCTGCGCGCAGCCGATCCGCAGCGACCCGCCCCCGGCTTCTCCCACCGCCCGCGCCGACCGTACGGCGGCGGCAGCCGCCTCGACCGCCCGCCGGGCGTCGGCGACCGCGACCCGCCCCGCGGCCGTGAGCCTGACTCCGCGTGCCTCGCGACGCAGCAGGGCCGTGCGGGTCTCGCGCTCCAGTGAGGCGATCTGGTGGGACACGGCGGGCTGCGAGGAGTGCAGCAGCAGCGCGGCCTGAGTGATCGATCCGGTGTCCGCGACGGCGATGAGGCATTCCAGTGCACGAAGGGAAGGCATCCAAAGACCTTATGTCAACCCCGTGCGGTATCGATGCTCGGACCGGCTGGTTCCACGGCACCGGCACCCCCGGCGACCGTGCACCTCGGCGGGCACGGGCGGTCGCCGGTGACGGTCTCACCCCGCGTACCGCCACGACGCCGGGTCCCACACGCCCGAGCGGCGCAGCGACATCGGGCAGTGCAGGTAGATCTCGTCGATCTCCAGGACCAGGGCGAGTGCCGGACGCCTGCCGTCCCGGGTCATGGCGTCGAAGAACGGGGCGTCGGTGAGGATCCGGGCCCGGCCGTTCACACGCAGCACCTCCTTGGCCCCCGGGACCAGGTACAGCAGCCCGGCGTGCGGATTGCCCAGGATGTTGTGGAGGCTGTCGCCGCGCCGGTTGCCCGGCCGGTCGGGCAGGGCGATGGTGCCCGGGTCGAGGACGTGCGTGAACCCCGCGGCGTCCCCGCGCGGCGAGACGTCGCAGTTGCCCCGCGCGTCGGAGGTGGCCAGCAGGCAGAAGGGCGAGCGGGCCAGGATGTCCCGGTCCTGGCCGGTGAGCCGGTCGTGCACCTTCTCGATCACCACGGGCCAGGGCTCGCCCAGCAGTCGGCGCAGTTCCCCGGCCGACTCCAGCTCGGTCCAGCCGTCTTCGGCCCGGGCGCGCGGCTCGCGGCCGTCCTTGTCGGTCGTGTACGGCAAGGCCGGCTCCCGGGTGTGCGTGTCGGACGGTCGGTCGCAGCCTAACCCGCCGCGCTTAGGGTGCCCTTACCGCCTCGGGGGGATCCCCGCCGCGACGGGCGGCGGGGGTGCGTATGCTCGGGCGTATGCGCTGGAGTCGGCCGTGAAGAGCCAGGTGGACCGTCTGCGGGGCCTCGCGGCATGCTGAGAGAGGTCACCGCCACCCGTTACGTCGAACCCCTGCACTCCGGCGGTTCCGTCCCCGGCGTCGTCGAGGCGGACGACCTGGGAACCTACGTCGTGAAGTTCACCGGCTCCGCACAGGGCCGCAAGGCGCTGGTCGCCGAGATCGTCGTGGGCGAGCTGGCGCGCGCCCTCGGGCTGCGCTTCCCCGAACTGGTCCTGGTGCACTTCGACCCGGCGGTCGCCGGCGACGAGCCGCACCAGGAGGTGCGGGACCTGCACGCGGCCAGCGCGGGCCTCAACCTCGGCATGGACCACCTGCCCGGTGCCCGCGACCTCACCCCGGAGATCGCCCGGGTCTTCCCCGTGGATCCCCTGGAGGCGGGGCGGATCGTCTGGCTGGACGCCCTGACCGTGAACGTCGACCGCACGGTGCACAGCTCCAACCTGATGGTCTGGCCCACCCTGGGCGTCGCCCGCCCGCGCCTGTGGCTGATCGACCACGGCGCCGCGCTGGTCTTCCACCACCGCTGGGACGGCACCGACCCCGCCAAGGCCTACGACTTCCGCCACCACGCCCTCGGCCACTACGGGCCCGACGTCCGGGCCGCCGACGCCGAACTGGCCCCGAGGGTCACCGAGGAGCTGCTGCGCCGCATCCTCGCGGAGGTGCCGGACGACTGGCTCGCCGGCGACTCCGCCTTCAGCGGCCCGGACGCGGCCCGCGAGGCGTACGTGCGCTACCTCCGCACCCGCGTGGAGGCGTCGGCGGCGTGGCTGCCCACCGACTTCCCCAGCCGGGAGGAGCTCGCCGCCGAGGAGACCCGGCGGGCGCAGCGCAATCAGAGAGAACGCCCCGCGTGGCTGAGGCAGGTGCCCGACCTGCACGGCAAGCCGGCGGCCGAGCAGGATTGGTCGGTGCACCTGGGATGAACGGCCGTGTCGAGATCGAGTACTGCACGCAGTGCCGCTGGCTGCCGCGCGCGGCCTGGCTGGCCCAGGAACTGCTCACCACCTTCGAGGCCGAACTGACCGAGCTGGCCCTGAGGCCGGGAACGGGCGGGGTGTTCGTCGTCCGCGTCGGCGACGAGGTGGTCTGGGACCGGCGCGAGCACGGCTTCCCGGAGCCGACGGCCGTGAAGAAGGCCGTACGCGACCGAGTGGCCCCGGGCAGGACCCTGGGCCACTCGGAGCGGTAGCGGGCGCCGTCAGCCCTTGAGCCGCTCGTACGCCGGCAGCGTCAGGAAGTCGGCGTAGTCCTCGTCGAGCGCGACCTGCAGCAGCAGGTCGTGCGCCTGCTGCCAGTTGCCCGCCGCGAAGGCCTCCTCGCCGATCTCGGCCCGGATGGTCGCCAGTTCCTCGGCGGCGACCTTGCGGGCCAGCTCGGCGGTGACCTGCTCGCCGTTGTCGAGGACGACCTCCGCGTTGATCCACTGCCAGATCTGGGAACGGGAGATCTCGGCGGTGGCCGCGTCCTCCATCAGGTTGAAGATGGCCACCGCGCCCATGCCGCGCAGCCAGGCCTCGATGTAACGGATGCCGACCTGCACGGCGTTGACCAGGCCCGCGTAGGTGGGCCTGGCCTCCAGCGAGTCGATCGCGATGAGGTCGGCCGCCTCCACGTGGACGTCCTCGCGCAGCCGGTCCTTCTGGTTCGGCCTGTCACCGAGGACCTTGTCGAAGGACTCCATGGCGATGGGCACCAGGTCGGGGTGGGCGACCCAGGAGCCGTCGAAGCCGTCGTTCGCCTCGCGGTCCTTGTCGGCGCGGACCTTCTCGAAGGCGACCTTGTTGACCTCGGCGTCCCGGCGGGAGGGGATGAACGCCGCCATGCCGCCGATGGCGTGCGCGCCGCGCTTGTGGCAGGTGCGGACGAGGAATTCGGTGTAGGCGCGCATGAACGGGGCGGTCATCGTCACCGCGTTGCGGTCCGGCAGCACGAACTTCGCGCCACCGTCCCGGAAGTTCTTGACGATGGAGAACAGGTAGTCCCAGCGGCCCGCGTTCAGTCCGGAGGCGTGGTCGCGCAGCTCGTAGAGGATCTCCTCCATCTCGTACGCGGCCGTGATGGTCTCGATGAGGACGGTGGCGCGGACGGTGCCCTGCGGGATGCCGCAGTACTCCTGGGCGAAGACGAACACCTCGTTCCAGAGGCGGGCCTCCAGGTGGGACTCCGTCTTGGGGAGGTAGAAGTAGGGGCCCTTGCCCAGGTCGAGCAGGCGCTGGGCGTTGTGGAAGAAGTACAGGCCGAAGTCGACGAGCGCCCCGGGCACCGGTGTGCCGTCGGCGTCGGTGAGGTGACGCTCGTTCAGGTGCCAGCCACGCGGGCGCATGACGACCGTGGCGAGCTCCTCGTTCGCCTTCAGCGCGTAGGTCTTGCCGGACCCCGGGTCCGTGAAGTCGATGTTCCGGGTGTACGCGTCGATGAGGTTGAGCTGGCCGAGGACGACGTTTTCCCAGGTGGGCGCCGAGGCGTCCTCGAAGTCCGCGAGCCACACCCGCGCACCGGAGTTCAGGGCGTTGACGGTCATCTTGCGGTCGGTGGGGCCGGTGATCTCGACCCGGCGGTCGTTCAGGGCGTCCGGGGCCGGGGCGACCTTCCAGGAGTCGTCGGCGCGGATCGCGGCCGTCTCCGGGAGGAAGTCGAGGGTGGAAGTACGGGCGATCTCGGCGCGGCGCTCGGCGCGGCGGGCCAGGAGTTCGTCACGCCGGGGGGTGAACCGCCGGTGCAGCTCGGCCACGAAGGCGAGCGCCGCTTCGGTGAGGACCTCCTCCTGCCGGGGCAGGGGCTCGGCGTCGACGATGGCCAGCGGGGACGGCGCTGGAGCGGACATGAACGGTCACTTCCTTCAGCGAGCTGTGAAGACGAACCGGCGGTTGGCACCGGGTGCCAGTCTTCCCGGATACGGCGATCGGCGCCCGCAGAGAGGAGGGCGCTTCTGATCAGTGGATACTAGTTTCCAGATGGTGGAAGTTCAATCGTTTGTTGATGTCGAGATTCTCCGGATCGAGGCAAGGTGGCGCCGCGTGCCACCCCGTTCACTCCAGGTGCGCCAGATCGGCCTCGGTGTCGATGTCGTAGGGCCGGGCCACGTCGCCGCACTCGACGAGGCGGACCGCCGGCGCGTGATCCCGCAGGTAGGCGCGGGCCCCCTGATCACCCGTGGCGGTCGAGGCGATGCCCGGCCAGTGCGTCGCGCCGAACAGCACCGGATGGCCGCGCACCCCGTCGTACGCGGCGGACACCAGCGCGTCCTCGCCGTCGTACGCCTCCAGCACCCGGGCCACCGCCTCCGGCCCGATGCCGGGCTGGTCGACGAGCGCCACCAGGGCGGCCCCGGCCGGTGAACCGGTCAGGGAATCCAGCCCGGCGCGCAGGGACGTCCCCATGCCCCGCTCCCAGTGCGGGTTGTCCACCAGGACGCATCCGTCCAGCGAGGCCCGCGCGCGTACCTCCTGCGACCGTGCGCCCAGCACGACGTGGACCGCCGCGCAGCCGCCCTCGCGCAGGACGCGCACGGCGTGCTCCACGAGCGGCCGTCCCCGGTGCGTCAGCAGCGCCTTGGGTCGTCCGCCGAGCCGCCGCCCCCCTCCCGCCGCGAGCAGCAGCCCGGCAACCGCCTGCGTCCCGTCCGTCGTCTCCGGTGTCGTCATGGCTCCTGCATACCGCACGCCTCGCGCGCGTTCGGGACGGCGCGGGGTGCGTCTCGCACGGGTGTGCGCCCGGGGCCGGAAAGTCACGCAGCGAAACAAGCCGATGACGCAACGGACTGGCGCGCGGCGGCCCGCGTCGTTTACTGTCGCCCGCACCGAACCGGCGGGGTCCCCGAACGGGGCCCGCGGCGGGGGGACTTCGGGGCGGCAGGGCAGGCGCACGACGAGGTGCGAGGGGGAGGACCGTGTTGCGGAGCGCGGAGCAGGAGCGGCAGGGGCCCGCGGCCGGCGGGAGTGCGGACCCGCGTGTGCCCGAGTTGCGCACCGCGGTGTCCCGGCTGCGCCGCCGGCTCGCCGCCCACCCGGGCGAGTTCGCCGACCGGAGCATCGCCGAGGAGGAACTGGCGGCCCTGGACGCCCTGGCCGCCACCGGCGCTCCCGACGTCGCCCGCCTGCGCCGTTCCCTGCTCCTGGTCGCGGGCGCGCTCGGCTCGATGAGCGCCCTGTCCCCGGCGCTGGCCGACGTGCGCCGCGCGGTGGACCTCTTCGGCCGCCCGGCACGCCGGCAGGCGTGAGCGGGCCGCCGGACGTCACGGGAAGGTCCCGCGGTAACCCCCGTGGGCACCGCGGGGCTCGAACTCCCCGCACAGATACGTCTCCTGAACGAACTCGGTGAGCTGCGGCCAGAGCGCGAAGATCCCCTGCGGGCCGTGCTTGCCGTCGACCCGCAGGTAGCGGTCCTTGGTGTCCCGGAAGCAGGCCAGGCCGGTCATCATCGAGTGGCCCGACGGGCTGTAGTCGGACCAGGCGCACGCGATGCAGGCCCGCAGGCGGTCCCCGGGAGCCAGCCGGCGCTGGATGTCGTGCAGGGCCGTCTCGAAGTCGCCGTACTCCTCCCCGCCGTGGGCGCGCCCGTCGAGCCACAGGGTCACCGTCAGGCTCTCCTCGTCCAAGGCGCCGGAGGCCCCCGGGTGTCCCAGCCGCAGGGCGCAGCGCAGCACACCCGTCCGGGGGTCCTGCCCCGCGGCCTCGACCGGGAGCGGCACGTCCCACTCCAGGAGGCAGGAGCACAGGTGGCCCTCCGCGAAGCGGAACATCCGCTCGGGCGGGTCACCGGCCAGGGCGCCGAGCGTGTCCATCGTCTCGCCCTCGAAGAGCACGCCCCTGATCGTCGTGCGGATCAGCTCCCGGCCGTCGGACTCGAAGGCGAGTTCCTGGCTGCCGTACCGGTCGGTGTAACGGCCCGGCCAGGTGCGTAAGCCGCTCACGACGCGGGGTTCTGGCTGGCGAGAGCCTGCGACAGCTCGCCGGCGACCTGCTGGAGCACCGGCACGATCCGGTCCGTCGCCGTCTCCGTGACCCGGCCGGCGGGGCCGGAGATGGAGATGGCCGCGGCGGTGGGGGAGTCGGGCACCGGGACCGCCAGGCAGCGCACCCCGATCTCCTGCTCGTTGTCGTCGATCGCGTAGCCCCGCACGCGCACGTCCTCCAGTGCCGCGAGGAAGCCGTCGGGCGTGGTGATCGTCTTGTCCGTCGCGGCGGGCATGCCCGTACGGGAGAGCAGGGCGCGCACCTCCTCCGGCGGGAAACCGGCCAGCAGCGCCTTGCCCACACCCGTGGAGTGCGGCAGCACGCGCCGGCCGACCTCCGTGAACATGCGCATCGAGTGCTTGGAGGGCACCTGCGCCACATAGACGATCTCGTCGCCGTCCAGCAGTGCCATGTTCGCCGTCTCGCCCGTCTCCTCGACCAGCCGGGCCAGGTACGGCCGCGCCCAGGTGCCCAGCAATCGGGAGGCCGACTCGCCGAGGCGGATCAGGCGCGGGCCCAGTGCGTACCGCCGGTTGGGCTGCTGGCGTACGTATCCGCAGGCCACCAGGGTGCGCATCAGGCGGTGGATGGTCGGCAGGGGCAGTCCGCTGCTCGCGGACAGCTCGCTCAGCCCGACCTCGCCGCCCGCGTCCGCCATCCGTTCGAGCAGGTCGAAGGCGCGCTCCAGGGACTGGACGCCACCGTTGGACGAGGACCGGGCGGAGTCGGTGGTGCTGGCGCTGGACGTCGGCACGGGGCGTTCCTTTCCGATAGCATTTCGCTTCCCGGTATGCTAATTCCGCTTCGCGGAAAAGTCCAGGGGTGGCCGCTGGTGCCGTCCTGTAGCAGTCTGCCCTTGACGGGGGCCGGAGCGGGAGTGAAGACTCTTTCAACAGATTGTTGAAGAAAGGGGTCCGGGTGTCCGACGCTGAACTGGTGCTCCGCTCGACGCGTGTCATCACTCCCGAGGGGACCCGCGCCGCGTCGGTCGCGGTCTCCGGCGGGACGATCACGGCCGTCCTCCCGCACGACGCCCCGGTGCCGGACGGCGCCCGCCTGGAGGACCTGGGCGATCACGTCCTGCTGCCCGGGCTGGTCGACACCCACGTGCACGTCAACGACCCCGGCCGCACCGAGTGGGAGGGCTTCTGGACCGCCACCCGGGCCGCGGCGGCCGGCGGCATCACGACCCTCGTCGACATGCCGCTCAACTCCCTGCCGCCGACCACCACCGTCCCGCACCTGCGGACCAAGCAGCAGGTCGCCGCCGACAAGGCGCACATCGACGTCGGATTCTGGGGCGGCGCCCTGCCCGGCAACGTCAAGGACCTGCGCCCGCTGCACGAGGCCGGCGTCTTCGGCTTCAAGGCGTTCCTGTCGCCGTCCGGCGTCGAGGAGTTCCCGCACCTGGACCGGGAGGCGCTCTCCCGCGCCATGGCCGAGATCGCCGCCTTCGGCGGACTGCTCATCGTGCACGCCGAGGACCCGCGCCTGCTCGCCACCGCCCCTCAGCGGCCCGGCCCGCGCTACGCCGACTTCCTCGCCTCCCGCCCGCGGGACGCCGAGGACACCGCCATCGCCCAGCTCATCCGTGAGGCCAGGGCCCTCGACGCCCGGGTGCACGTGCTGCACCTGTCCTCCAGCGACGCCCTGCCGATGATCGCCGAGGCGCGGTCGGAGGGCGTGCGCATCACCGTCGAGACCTGTCCCCACTACCTGACCCTCACCGCCGAGGAAGTCCCCGACGGCGCCAGCGAGTTCAAGTGCTGCCCGCCGATCCGCGAGGCCGCCAACCAGGACCTGCTCTGGCAGGCGCTGGCCGACGGCACCATCGACTGCGTCGTCACCGACCACTCCCCGTCCACCGCCGACCTCAAGACCGGCGACTTCGCGACGGCCTGGGGCGGCATCTCCGGACTCCAGCTGAGCCTGTCCGCCGTGTGGACCGAGGCCCGCAGGCGCGGGCACGGCCTGGAGGACGTCGTGCGCTGGATGTCGGCGAAGACGTCCGCCCTGGTCGGGCTCGACGACCGCAAGGGCGCCATCGCGCCCGGCCGCGACGCCGACTTCGCCGTCCTCGCCCCCGACGAGACCTTCACCGTCGACCCCGTCGCCCTCCAGCACCGCAACCGCGTCACGGCCTACGCGGGCCGGACCCTGCAGGGCGTCGTGAAGGCCACCTGGCTGCGCGGGCGGAAGATCGTGGCGGACGGCGAGTTCACCGAGCCGAAGGGGCAGCTCCTCACCCGGACCGACTGACACTCCATCCCGGACACCCGAAAGGAAGACCTGATCACCGTGACGGCGATTCCCAGCTTCACCGGCGACGCGAACCCCTACTCCGGCGGCGACCCCTACGCGGACTACCGCACCGCCGACCTCCCCTTCACCTCGTACGCCAACCTCGCCGACCGGCGGCTGGGTGCCGCCGTCATCGCCGCCAACGACGAGTTCTTCGCGGAGCGCGAGAACCTGCTGGTCCCGGAGCGCGCCGAGTTCGACCCCGAGCACTTCGGCCACAAGGGCAAGATCATGGACGGCTGGGAGACGCGGCGCCGCCGGGGCGTCTCCGCCGAGCACCCCTGGCCTGCCGAGGAGGACCACGACTGGGCCCTGGTCCGGCTCGGCGCCCCGGGCGTGATCCGCGGGATCGTCGTCGACACCGCCCACTTCCGCGGCAACTACCCGCAGGCCGTGTCCGTCGAGGGCACCGCCGTGCCCGGCTCCCCGTCGCCCGCCGAACTCCTCGGCGACGACGTGAAGTGGACGACCCTCGTCCCGCGCACCCCGGTCGGCGGCCACGCGGCGAACGGCTTCGCCGTCGCCGCGGAGCAGTGCTTCACCCACCTGCGGATCAGGCAGCACCCCGACGGCGGCATCGCCCGCCTGCGCGTGCACGGCGAGGTCGTCCCGGATCCGGCCTGGCTGGCCGCACTCGGCACGTTCGACGTCGTCGCCCTGGAGAACGGCGGCCTGGTCGAGGACGCCTCCGACCTCTTCTACTCGCCCGCGTCCCACACCATCCAGCCGGGCCGCTCCCGCAAGATGGACGACGGCTGGGAGACCCGCCGCCGCCGCGACCGGGGCCACGACTGGATCCGCTACCGGCTCAGCGCCCAGGCGCAGATCCGCGCACTGGAGATCGACACCGCGTACCTCAAGGGCAACAGCGCCGGGTGGGCGTCGGTCTCGGTCAGGGACGGCGAGGACGGCGACTGGCGGGAGATCCTGCCCCGCACCCGCCTCCAGCCCGACACCAACCACCGCTTCGTCCTGCCGGAGCCGGCCGTCGGCACGCACGCGCGCGTGGACATCTTCCCCGACGGCGGCATCTCCCGCCTGCGCCTCTTCGGCTCCCTCACCCAGGAGGGCACGGCCCGTCTGGCGGCACGCCATCAGGAGCTCGGCGGCTGATCCGGACGCACCGGCGCCACGCCGGGCGGCGGGGCCGGTGCGGCGGCCGACCGGCCGCACGGGGAGACGCCGGCCTCCCCGGCGCGCCGGACCGTGACGCGGGGCTGCGGGCAGCCCCGCGTCGCCGCCCGGCTCCGCGCCTTGCCGTCCGGCCGCTACGCCGCGTGGCCGCCGTCCACCGCGAACTCCGCCCCCGTCACGTACGTCGCCCCCGCCAGGTACGCCACCGTGGAGGCCACCTCGTCCGCCGTGCCGAACCGGCCCAGCGCGGTCAGCGCCGCCTGGCCGGGTGCGTGCGGGCCGTCCGCCGGATTCATGTCGGTGTCGATCGGGCCGGGGTGCACGAGGTTGGCGGTGATGCCGCGTGCGCCGAGTTCCCGGGCCAGCGCCTTGGTCAGGCCGATCAGCGCCGCCTTGCTCATCGCGTACAGCGTGCCGCCCGGCCCCGGCACCCGCTGCGCCATGCAACTGCCGATCGTGACGATCCGCCCGCCCTCCGGCATCCGCGCGGCCGCCGCCTGCGAGGCCAGGAACACCGAGCGCACGTTCACGGCGAGCACGCGGTCGACGTCCGCTAGGGACAGGGCCTCCAGCGGGCCGAGCACCCCCACACCCGCGTTGTTCACCAGGACGTCCAGCCTGCCCAGCGCCCCGGCCGCCGCGTCCACGACCCCGGCCGCCCCGGCGGCGTCCGCCGCGTCCGCGCGCAGCGCCACCGCCCGGCGCCCCAGCGCCTCCACCTTCCGTACGACGGCCTGGGCCGCCTCCTCGCCGTCGACGTACCCGACGGCCACGTCCGCGCCCTCCCGGGCCAGCCGCAGAGCCGTCGCCGCGCCGATGCCACGGCTCCCGCCGGTCACGAGAGCCACCTTGCCGTCCAGAGTTCCTCGAACTGTCATGCCTCCATCCCAGCGGCCGGCGGGTCCACGCGCCGGCGGGCAACGGACGTCGAACCTCCGGCCGCCTCACGGCCCGGCGATGAGTTGCGGGCGCCGGCGCGGTCTGAACCGATGGCATCACGCACCACGCACCTCGAGCCCGAAGGGAAGGCACCCGCCATGGGCAAGCTCGTCTCCACCCTCTTCGTCACCCTGGACGGCGTCTACCAGGCCCCCGGAGGCCCTCAGGAGGACACCCGCGGCGGCTTCGTCCACGGCGGCTGGAGCTTCCCGTACGCCGAGGAGGACTTCGGCCGGTTCGTCAACGAGGTCTTCGCCCGCCCGTCCGCCTTCCTGCTCGGCCGCCGGACGTACGACATCTTCGCCTCCTACTGGCCGAAGGTGACCGACCCCGGCGACCCCGTCGCCTCCCAGCTCAACGGCCTGCCCAAGTTCGTCCCTTCCGCGACCCTGGAGGACCCGGCGTGGGCGGGCACCACCGTGCTCCGCGGGGATCTCGCCCAGGAGGTCACCGCGCTCAAGGACCGCACCGACGGCGAGATCCAGGTCCACGGCAGCGGGGCCCTGGTCCGGTCCCTGCTCGCACGCGACCTGCTCGACACCCTCCATCTGCTGACCTTCCCCGTCGTGCTCGGCTCCGGATTCCGGCTGTTCCCGGAGGGCGCCGTACCGACGGCGTTCGAGCACACCGGCGGCAGCGTCACGGGGGCCGGGGTCTCGATCCAGACGTACGACCTGAAGGGCCGGCCGGAGTACGGCGAGTTCACCCTGCCGGAGGACGCGTAGCCGCAGACCGGCCGCGCCTGCGGCCCGGGAGAGAAGCAGCGCGGGGCCCCGGCCGGGGTGAACTCCCGGCGAACACCGGGAGCTTCACAGGAAATCCTCCGGGCTTGTCATTGACATGCCACGCTCTACGCGCGTCATCATGAGCGGCATGAAATTCCCCCCACACGCCTCGCGGCTCGGCGCGGCAGCCGCTGTCCTGTCCGCCCTCCTCATCGGCGGAACCGTCTCCGCCGGCACGGCCGGCGCCGCCCCCACCGCCGTCGGCGACATCTGCTACAGCGCCCTGCCGTCACAGGCCCACGACACGCTCGACCTGATCGAGCAGGGCGGCCCGTTCCCGTTCGAGCAGGACGGCACCGTCTTCCAGAACCGGGAGGGCATCCTGCCCGGCCGGTCGTCCGGCTACTACCACGAGTACACCGTCGTCACCCCCGGCTCCGACACCCGCGGTGCGCGGCGCATCGTCACCGGTGAGCGGAGCCAGGAGGACTACTACACGGCCGACCACTACGAGTCGTTCGACCTCGTCGACCACGGCTGCTGAACCGGGTGCCCCGGCCGGAGGTCCGTCCGCCCGCTCAGACGGACTTCCGGCTCCCGGCGGCCGCGAACAGGGCGACGCCCAGCACGAGCAGGGCGACGCTGGCGTAGACCTCGTACCCGTCGAGGAAGTCCAGCCGCTGCACCAGGCCCCAGTGCCAGTCGGTGAACTCGTGCACCAGGCCCGCCACGCCCTGCACCAGGGCGAGGAAGCCGAGAATCTCCAGTACCTGCTTCATGCCCCCGACCCTCGCTCCGCGGACCCCCCCACGGACATCGGCCGCAGGGCGAGGACCCGGGGCGCAAAGTCTCGGGCGCGAGCCGCGGGCCGCGCCGAAAGTCTGCGGCCGGGCGACTTCGGTCGACGATCGCGGCCGTGACCGGGTGGAACGGCCCGCGGCTGCGTAGATTGACCGATCGTGAAGGCAGAACGAGCGGGGCAGGCTTCCCCGATGCCGGATGGAGAGGCGCCCGCGCTGCTCACCGGGCGCCGGTGGTTCTTCCCGTCCGCCCTGCTGCACGAACTCGACCCCGACACCGCACGGGCCGGACGACGGCCCCGGCGCACGGCCCGCGACTGGGTCGTCGACTTCTCGTGCTTCCTGCTGGCCGTGCTGCTCGGGGTGACGGCCATGGAGGCGCTGGCCGACAACCCGAACGTGCCGCACGGGCTCGCCGTCGCCGACCAGGTGATCGGCGCACTGGCCTGCGCCGCGGTCTGGCTGCGCCGCCGCCGGCCCCTCGCCTTCGCGGTGGTGATGACGCCCGTCACCCTGATCTCGGACACCGCGGGCGGCGCCGCCCTGATCGCCCTGTTCACCCTCGCCGTGCACCGCCCCTTCCGCTACGCGGCCTGGGTGGGAGGTGTGAACACGGCCCTGGTCCCGCTGTACTACTGGCTGCGTCCCGACGCCGACATCCCCTACCCGGTCGCCGTCGTCCTCGCCGTGCTGTTCACCGTGGCGACCGTCGGCTGGGGCATGTTCGTCCGGGCCAAGCGGCAGCTGATGGTGAGCCTGAGGGACCGCGCGCGGCGGGCCGAGACGGAGGCGCGGCTGCGGGCCGAGCAGGCACAGCGGCTCGCCCGCGAGGCCATCGCGCGGGAGATGCACGACGTGCTCGCCCACCGGCTGACCCTGCTGAGCGTGCACGCGGGCGCCCTGGAGTTCCGGCCCGACGCGCCCCCGGCCGAGACGGCACGGGCGGCGGGCGTCATCCGCGAGAGCGCGCACGAGGCCCTGCAGGACCTGCGGGAGATCATCGGTGTCCTGCGGGCCGGCGAGCCGGACGACACCGGGCGTCCCCAGCCCACGCTCGCGGCGCTGGACACCCTGGTCGCCGAGTCCCGGGAGGCGGGGATGAAGGTCTGTCTGGACCAGCGCGTCGACGACCCCGGCTCGGTCCCGTCGTCCGTCGGCCGCACCGCCTACCGGATCGCCCAGGAGGGCTTGACCAACGCCCGCAAGCACGCCCCGGGCACCGAGGTCGCGGTGACCGTCACCGGGGGCCCGGGCGACGGCCTGAGCATCCGGGTCCACAACCCGCCCCCCGAGGGCGAGGTGCCGCACGTGCCCGGCTCCGGCCAGGGCCTGATCGGCCTCACCGAACGGGCGACCCTCGCGGGTGGCCGCCTCGAACACGGTCGCACCCCGACGGGCGGCTTCGAGGTCCGGGCGTGGCTGCCCTGGCCCTGAGCGTCCCCCACCGCCCGGGCGGCCCGACCGCCCTGCTCACAGGCAGGCGGCGTCGGGCCGTCCGGCGCCCATCCCGGCCTCTCGTCCGGCCCGGCCGTGGTTACGGTGTGCGCATGACCGCGATCAGACTGCTCCTCGTCGACGACGACCCGCTGGTGCGGGCCGGGCTGTCCTTCATGCTGGGCGGCGCCGACGACATCGAGATCGTCGGCGAGGCAGCCGACGGTGCCGAGGTGGAGGACCTCGTCGACCGCACCCGCCCGGACGTCGTCCTCATGGACATCCGCATGCCGGCGGTCGACGGTCTCACGGCCACGGAGCGGCTGCGCGCCCGACGGGACGCCCCGCAGGTGGTGGTCCTCACCACGTTCCACGCCGACGAGCAGGTGCTGCGGGCGCTGCGGGCCGGCGCCGCCGGCTTCGTCCTCAAGGACACCCCGCCGGCCGAGATCCTCGCGGCCGTGCGCCGGGTCGCGGCCGGCGACCCGGTCCTGTCGCCCACCGTCACCCGTCAGCTCGTACGGCACGCCGTGGGCAGCGCCGCCGACACCCGGCGCAGCCGGGCCCGCGCACGCCTGGTCGTGCTCAACGACCGCGAGCGCGAGGTCGCCGTCGCGGTCGGCCGGGGCCTGGCCAACGCCGAGATCGCCTCCGGCCTCTACATGAGCGTCGCCACCGTCAAGACTCACGTCTCGCGCATCCTCGCCAAGCTCGGCCTCAACAACCGCGTCCAGATCGCCCTGCTCGCCCACGACGCGGGGCTGCTGGAGGAAGGACACGAGGAGCGCTGACCACGCGCCGCGCCCCCACCTCACCGCGGCGTACCGCCGGGCGACGGTGCCGGTGCGGCTTCCGGCGTGACGCCCTCACTGCGGCCACTCGCGGGGGTCGCGGTGCTGGTGCGGTGCTTACGCGGCACTTCACCACGCGGACCCTCACCGTTGGCACCTCACCGCGGCGTACCGCCGGGCCACGGCGCCGGTGCGGCTTCCGGCGTGACGCCCTCACTGCGGCCACTCGCGGGGGTCGCGGTGCCGGGCAGGCGCTTACGCGGCACCTCAGCCCTCACCGGCACTCGTGACGCCCTCACCGCAGCCACCCGCCGGGGTCGCGGACGCACACCCGCGGCACCTCACCGCGGACGCTCACCCCGGCGCACCGCCGGGCCACGGTGCCGGTGCGGCTTCCGCCGCTCAGGCCCCGCCGGCGATCTCCGCGAGGCGGACCGGGCGGCGCTCGCGGCGGGACAGCTCACACGCCTCGGCGACCCGCAGCGCCTGCAGGGCCTCGCGCCCGTCGCAGGGGTTGGCCCGCCGGCCGCGCACCACGTCGACGAACGCGTTCAGCTCCGCCTCGTAGGCCGGGCCGAAGCGTTCCAGGAAACCCGCCCACGGCTTGTCCGCGGCCGGCGGCCCGGTCGGCTCGGTGGACGCGATCGGGGTGCGGTCGTCCAGCCCGACCACGATCTGGTCGCGCTCACCGGCGAGTTCCATGCGCACGTCGTACCCGGCTCCGTTCAGCCGGGTCGCGGTGACCGTGGCCAGCGCGCCGTCGTCCAGCGTGAGCAGGGCGGCGCCGGTGTCCACGTCCCCGGCCTCGCGGAACATCGCCGGCCCGGCGTCCGACCCGGCCGCGTACACGTCCACGACCTCCCGGCCGGTCACCCAGCGCAGCACGTCGAAGTCGTGGATCAGCGTGTCCCGGTACAGCCCGCCGGACAGCGGCAGCCAGGCCGCGGCCGGCGGCTCCTGGTCGCTGGTCAGCGCCCGCACGGTGTGCAGCCGCCCCAGCCTGCCCGAGCGCACGGCCTCGCGTGCCCCCGTGTAGCCGGCGTCGAAGCGCCGCTGGAATCCCATCTGCAGTACCGTCCCGGCCGCCTCCACCTCGGCGATGGCGCTCAGGGACCCCGGCAGGTCCAGCGCTATGGGCTTCTCGCAGAACACCGGCAGGCCCGAGCGTGCCGCCCGGCCGATCAGTTCGGCGTGGGCCGACGTGGCCGTCGTGATCACCACGGCGTCGACCCCCCAGCGGAAGATCTCCTCCACGCCCGGGGCCGCCGTCTCGCCCAACCGGTGCGCCAGGTCCTGGGCCCGCGCCGGATCCGCGTCCGTGAGGATCAGGGAGCCCACGTCGCGATGCCTGCTGAGGGTCCTCGCGTGGATCGTGCCGATGCGGCCCGTACCGATGACGCCGATGCGCATGGGAACAAAGTGCGGCCGCCGACCGCCCCTGTCAATCCGTATGTCCGGACAATCTGACTACACGACTTCCCGTCAACAACGCGCGGAGCTACGCTCGGCCCGTGCCGAAACCAGAAGTGGACCCGACCGTGCAGCTCGAGCTGAGCGTGGACCGCAGCTCACCCGTGCCGTTGTACTTCCAGCTGTCCCAGCAGCTGGAGGCCGCGATCGAGCACGGCACGCTGACCCCCGGCAGCCTCCTGGGCAACGAGATCGAGCTCGCCGCCCGGCTCGGGCTGTCCCGGCCCACCGTCCGCCAGGCCATCCAGTCGCTCGTCGACAAGGGCCTGCTCGTCCGCCGCCGCGGCGTGGGCACCCAGGTCGTGCACAGCCAGGTCAAACGTCCCCTGGAACTCAGCAGCCTCTACGACGACCTGGAGGCGGCCGGCCAGCGACCGGCCACCGAGGTCCTCGTCAACACCGTCGTCCCGGCCTCCGCCGAGGTCGCCGCCGCCCTAGGCGTCGCCGAGGACAGCGAGGTGCACCGCGTGGAGCGCCTCCGTCTCGCCCACGGCGAGCCCATGGCCCACCTCTGCAACTTCCTGCCGCCCGGCCTGATCGACCTCGACACCGGCCAGCTGCAGTCCACCGGCCTGTACCGCCTGATGCGCGCCGCCGGCATCACCCTGCACAGCGCCCGCCAGTCCATCGGCGCCCGGGCGGCGACCCGCGAGGAGGCCGAGCGGCTGTCCGAGGAGCCGGGCGCCCCGCTGCTCACCATGCAACGCGTCACGTTCGACGACACGGGCCGCGCGGTCGAGTACGGCACACACACCTACCGTCCGACGCGCTACAGCTTCGAATTCCAGTTGCTGGTGCGTTCCTAGGGGCGCGGGGCCTGCGCGACGAGCCCCAACCGGCCCCCACTCGGCGCTGATCCGCACCACCCCTCTGCTCCGCACCCCGCCTCCTCGTGAGGCAGAATCGGCGGCGATGAGCACCTACCGCGACCTCACCGCCCCCATCGGCTCCCGCCGTGCCACCGTGCTGCGCACGGTCGGCACCCGGGAGCGCCGCTCGCACCTGACGGCGCCCCGCGTGCCGACGGTCGGCATCGACATCGGTGGCACCAAGGTGATGGCGGGCGTCGTCGACGCCGACGGCAACATCCTGGAGAAGCTCCGCACGGAGACCCCGGACAAGTCCAAGAGCCCCAAGGTCGTCGAGGACACCATCGCCGAGCTGGTCCTGGACCTCTCCGACCGGCACGACGTGCACGCCGTCGGCATCGGCGCGGCCGGCTGGGTCGACGCCGACCGCAACCGCGTGCTCTTCGCCCCCCACCTGTCCTGGCGCAACGAACCGCTGCGCGACCGCCTCGCCAGCCGGCTGTCCGTCCCGGTGCTCGTCGACAACGACGCCAACACCGCCGCCTGGGCCGAGTGGCGCTTCGGCGCCGGCAGCGGCGAGGACCACCTCGTCATGATCACCCTGGGCACCGGGATCGGCGGCGCGATCCTGGAGGACGGCCAGGTCAAACGCGGCAAGTACGGCGTCGCCGGCGAGTTCGGCCACATGCAGGTCGTGCCCGGCGGCCACCGCTGCCCCTGCGGCAACCGCGGCTGCTGGGAGCAGTACAGCTCCGGCAACGCCCTGGTCCGCGAGGCCCGGGAGCTGGCCGCCGCGGACTCGCCGGTCGCCTACGGGATCATCGAGCACGTCAAGGGCAGCATCGGCGACATCACCGGCCCGATGATCACCGAGCTGGCCCGCGACGGCGACGCCATGTGCATCGAGCTGCTGCAGGACATCGGCCAGTGGCTCGGCGTCGGCATCGCCAACCTCGCCGCCGCCCTCGACCCCTCCTGCTTCGTCATCGGCGGCGGCGTCTCGGCCGCCGACGACCTGCTGATCGGCCCGGCCCGCGACGCCTTCAAGCGGCACCTCACCGGCCGCGGCTACCGCCCCGAGGCGCGCATCGTCCGGGCCCAGCTCGGCCCCGAGGCCGGCATGGTCGGCGCCGCCGACCTCGCCCGGCTGGTCGCCCGCCGCTTCCGCCGCGCCAAGCGCCGCCGCGTGGAGCGCCACGAGCGCTACGAGCGGTACACGCAGTCGCTCCGCAGCAGCCAGGAGACCCTGTGACCGCCTCGCTGCCGCACCAGGGCTCCTGGCCGGACGGCCAGGAGCGCCCGGCCGAGGACCGCCGCCACGTGATCCGCCGCAGGGCCCTCACCCTGCTCATCATCGTGCTGCTCATCGGCATCCCGGCCGGCTACCTGGTGATCTCCGCCAACCAGAGCCGGGACAGCGGCAAGGACAAGGAGGCGAAGTACTCGGCGACCGGTCTGACCGCGGGCTGGCCCTCCAAGCTGCAGCGCCGCATCTACCAGGTGCCCATCCCGCACCCCGCCTGGCACGTGGCCTACTACGAGACCAACAACTGGAAGACCAGCCGGCTCTACGCCCAGTTCGAGACCAACTCCGCCGGACTCGACGCCTACCTCACCGGCCTGGGCCTGACCCGCAAGGACCTGAAGCAGGGCGACGTCACCATCGGCGCCCGCGACCGCAAGATCACGGGATGGCGCTTCCCCGGCGGCGACGGCTGGTACGGCTTCGTCCACCGCCAGAAGAACCCGGCCCCCACGCACGACGTGGTCGTGGACCTGTCCAACCCGGCGTACCCCTGGGTCTACGTCGTCTCCCGCACGGTTCCCTGACCGGGTTGCGTCCGCTGGGCACCGGCCGCGGGAGCCGTTTGTCAGACCCCGCCCGTAGAGTCGGAGACGACTGATCCGGCACAGGGGCGGGAGGTGACAGGGCGTATGGGCGGCACGGCCGCGCTGCAAGGGGAGCGGGTGGCGGACGAGGCGGTTCCGGTCCGGCTCGCCGCCGTCTTCCTGCCCGCGCCCCTGCCGCGCGAGGGACGCGTCGCGTTCTGGGACCCCGACGGCACACCCCCGCCCGGCGCCGACACCGAACTGACCGTCGTACGCCGGCACGGCACGGGAGTGCGACGGCGGACCACCCCGGCACGGTCCCTGCCCGTGGAAGCCGCCCTGCCGCTGCTCCTGCGCGCCCGGCACGACCCGGCGGCCCACCCCGCCACCGCCTGCTGGGGCGCCGCCGCCCTGCACGCGCTGCGGCTGACCGCCCGCGGCCGGCTGCTGCCCGGCCTCACCGCCGGCGGGTACGACGCCTGGCGCGCAGGCCCCCTCGCTCCGGACGACATCGCCCACCTGCGTGCCGTGGCCGCCGCCCTGCCCCCCGAAGGGCACGCCGTCCCGCTGCCCGGCCCCGGCCCCCTCCACCTGCCCGAGCCCGAGGCCCTGGTCCGCGCCTTCCTGGACGCCGTCGCCGACACCCTGCCCCGCACCCCGGCCGCGCCGCACACCTCCGGCAGGCCCTTCGCCGCCCGCGAGGCACAGCACCTGCCGGCCGCCCACGACTGGGCCGCCGAGGTCGCCGCCGGCATGGACGCCGGAGTGCGCATCTCGCTCCGCCTCGACCTCTCGGCGTACGACCTCTTCGACGAGGGCGCGGACGGCGGCCGCAGCGCCGGGGCGGCGATCGTCCAGGTGCACAGCCTCGCCGACCCCACCCTCGTCACCGACGCCGCGGCCCTGTGGGCGGGCGAGGCCGACGACGCCTTCGGCCCCCGCGCGCGGGTGGACGCCGCCCTGGCCGTCCGCCGGGCGGCACGGATCTGGCCCCCGCTGGACCGGCTCTCCGATCAGGACGTCCCCGACGTGCTGGCCCTGAGCGAGGACGAACTGAGCGACCTGCTCGGTGTCGCGGCCACCCGGCTCGCCGCCGCCGGGGTCGCCGTGCACTGGCCCAGGGACCTCGCCCAGGACCTGTCGGCGGCTGCGGTGGTGCGGCCCGCGCCCGGCTCGGCGACCGACGGCACCGGCTTCTTCGAGAGCGAGGACCTGCTCGCCTTCCGCTGGCAGCTGGCACTGGGCGGCGACCCGCTCACCGACGCCGAGATGGACGCTCTCGCCGAGGCCCACCGCCCCGTCGTCCGGCTGCGCGACCAGTGGGTGCTCGTCGACCCGGCGCTCGTGCGCAAGGCCCGCAAACGGGACCTCGGCCTGCTCGACCCGGTCGACGCGCTGTCCGTCGCCCTCACCGGCACCGCCGAGGTGGACGGCGAGACGGTCGAGGCCGTGCCGGCCGGCGCCCTCGCCGCCCTGCGCGACCGCCTGACCGCGGGCATCCGCCCCGCCGAACCGCCCCCCGGCCTGCACGCCACCCTGCGCGACTACCAGCTGCGCGGCCTGGCCTGGCTCGATCTGATGACCTCCCTCGGCCTCGGCGGCTGCCTCGCCGACGACATGGGCCTCGGCAAGACCGTCACGCTCATCGCGCTGCACCTGAAGCGGGCCCACCCCGAGCCGACCCTGGTGGTCTGCCCGGCCTCGCTGCTCGGCAACTGGCAGCGCGAGATCACCCGCTTCGCCCCCGGTGTGCCCGTGCGTCGCTTCCACGGCCCCGACCGCACCCTGGACGGCCTCGACGGCGGCTTCGTCCTCACCACGTACGGCACGATGCGCTCGGCGGCCCCCGCCCTGGCCGAGCGGAGCTGGGGCATGGTCGTCGCCGACGAGGCCCAGCACGTCAAGAACCCCTACTCCGCCACCGCCAAGGCGCTGCGCACCATCCCGTCCCCCGCGCGGGTGGCCCTCACAGGCACCCCCGTCGAGAACAACCTGTCGGAACTGTGGGCCCTGCTCGACTGGACGACACCCGGCCTGCTCGGCCCGCTCAAGTCCTTCCGCGCCCGGCACGCCCGGGCCGTCGAGACCGGCGAGGACGAGGAGGCCGTCCAGCGCCTGGCCCGCCTGGTCCGGCCCTTCCTGCTGCGCCGCAAGAAGTCCGACCCGGGGGTCGTCCCCGAGCTGCCGCCCAAGACCGAGACCGACCACCCGGTGCCGCTCACCCGGGAACAGGCGGCGCTGTACGAGGCGGTGGTGCGCGAGTCCATGCTCGCCATCGAGACGGCCGAGGGCATGGCCCGCCGCGGCATGGTGCTCAAGCTGCTCACCTCACTGAAGCAGATCTGCGACCACCCCGCGCTGTACCTCAAGGAGGAGCAGACCCCCGTCGGCGACCGGCTCGCCGCCCGCTCCGGGAAACTCGCCCTGCTCGACGAACTGCTGGACACGCTCCTCGCCGAGGACGGCTCCGCCCTCGTCTTCACGCAGTACGTCGGGATGGCCCGGCTGATCACCGCGCACCTGGCCGGCCGCGCGGTCCCTGTCGACCTCCTGCACGGCGGCACACCGGTCCCGGAGCGGGAACGCATGGTGGACCGCTTCCAGAGCGGGTCCGTCCCGGTCCTGGTGCTGTCGCTCAAGGCCGCGGGCACGGGCCTCAACCTCACGCGGGCCGGCCATGTCGTCCACTTCGACCGCTGGTGGAACCCGGCCGTCGAGGAACAGGCCACCGACCGGGCCTACCGCATCGGCCAGACCCAGCCCGTCCAGGTCCACCGCCTCATCACGGAGGGCACCGTCGAGGACCGCATCGCCGAGATGCTCCACGCGAAGCGCGCCCTGGCCGACGCGATCCTCGGTTCGGGCGAGTCGGCCCTGACCGAACTGACGGACCGCGAGCTGTCCGACCTGGTGTCCCTGCGGAGGACGTCATGACGCCCCGCCGCCGGTCCTTCCGCCTCCCGGGGAGCACGCCGTGAGCGCCCGCCCGGCGGACGAGGCACGCAGGGCCCTGCGGGAGGCCCGCGAGCGCGCGGCCCGGGAACGGGCGGCGGCCCAACCCCCGGACCCGGTCACACCCGCTCGGCAGGACCCGCCCCGTTCCGGAGGAGCCGACACCGGCGGCGAGGCCCCCAGGCCGGGGGAGATCGCCCGCGAGGCACTTCGGGCACAGGGCGGCGACGAAAGGGGCAGCGCCCCCGACGAGCGGACGCGGCACGGGGACGACGAGCGGGCGTCGTCCGCCCTGGGTGACGAGCCGGCCCGTTCCGAGCCGCGTGCGGCGGACGTCGCGCGCGAAGCGCTGCGCGCCGCCCGGGACGACGCCCGCAGGGCCCGGCAGGAGACCGAGCGCGAGGGCGCCCGCCGCAGGCGCCGGGCCCGCCGGAGCACCGTCGACGACCGGGCGGCGGCCGTGCGCCGGGTCCGGACGGACACCACCGCTCCGGCCGCGCGCGACATGCGGCAGTTGCTGTCCGACGCGTTCCGGATGCCGGACCCGCCGGAACGGCCCGACGTCCCGGCGCGGCCGGACGCGGACCCGTCGCGGCGGCCGGGAGCGCGGGACCGGGAGGCTCTGGGTCTGCCGGAGGGGTCCGGCGTGCCCGGCGGAGGGGACTCGGACCTGCCGGAGCGGTCCGACGTGCCGGCGCGGCCGGACGCGGACCCGTCGCGGCGGCCGGGAGCGCGGGACCGGGAGGATCTGGGTCTGCCGGAGGGGTCCG
>NZ_JAUQWJ010000023.1:0-102500 GCF_036857595.1 Streptomyces sp. AHA2 | reverse complement strand
CTTCGGTCTTGCGTCTCCGACTCTATCAGATCTTTCCGATCCGATTTCCTCGGTGCTTTCCAGGTTTCCGCTTCCGCGGTTTCCTTTCCGGCGGTTCCGACTTTATCAGAAGTTTCTGAGTCGGATTTCCCGTCCCGGTCGGAGGCGGCCGCTGAGCCTGAGTTGGCTCGGGTGCCCCGTCGGGAGGAGTCGTAAACGTACTGGAGCGGGGCGCCCCGATGCAAATCGAGGCGCCCCGCTCCCAGTTGGTCCGGGTTCAGACCCGACGGGCCGTCAGACCTCCACCACGACGGGCAGGATCATCGGCCGGCGCCGGTAGTTGTCCGAGACCCACTTGCCGAGCGTGCGGCGCACCAGTTGCTGGAGCTGGTGGGGCTCGACCACGCCGTCCTGGGCGGACCGCTCGAGGACCTCCGTGATCCGGGGGATCACGTCGCTGAAGGCCGAGTCCTCGATGCCCGAGCCCCGGGCCTGGACGTGCGGACCGCCGGTGATCTTCCCGGTCGACGAGTCGATGACCACGAAGACCGAGATGATGCCCTCGTCGCCGAGGATCTTGCGGTCCTTCAGTGCCGGCTCGCCCACGTCGCCCACGGAGAGGCCGTCGACGTAGACGTATCCCGCCTGGACCTTGCCGGAGATCTTGGCCTTGCCCTCGACGAGGTCGACGGCGACGCCGTCCTCCGCGATGACGATGCGGTCGTGCGGGACACCGGTCAGGGCGCCCAGTTCGGCGTTGGCGCGCAGGTGGCGCCATTCACCGTGCACCGGCATCAGGTTCTTGGGGCGGCAGATGTTGTAGAAGTACAGCAGCTCGCCGGCGGAGGCGTGGCCGGAGACGTGGACCTTGGCGTTGCCCTTGTGGACGACGTTGGCCCCCCAGCGCGTGAGACCGTTGATCACGCGGTAGACCGCGTTCTCGTTGCCGGGGATCAGGGACGACGCCAGGATCACCGTGTCGCCCTGGACGATGCGGATCTGGTGGTCGCGGTTGGCCATCCGGGACAGGGCGGCCATCGGCTCGCCCTGGGAGCCCGTGCAGACCAGGACCACCTCGCTGTCGGGAAGGTCGTCGAGCGTCTTGACGTCCACGACCAGGCCCGGCGGGACCTTCAGGTAGCCCAGGTCCCGGGCGATGCCCATGTTGCGGACCATGGAACGGCCGACGAAGGCGACGCGGCGGCCGTACTCGTGGGCCGCGTCCAGAATCTGCTGGATGCGGTGCACGTGGCTGGCGAAGCTCGCGACGATGATCCGCTTGCGGGCGCCGGCGAAGACCTGCCGCAGGACGTTGGAGATCTCCCGCTCGGGCGGGACGAACCCCGGGACCTCGGCGTTCGTCGAGTCCGAGAGGAGGAGGTCGATGCCCTCCTCGCTCAGCCGCGCGAAGGCGTGCAGGTCGGTGAGGCGGTTGTCCAGCGGGAGCTGGTCCATCTTGAAGTCGCCGGTGTGGACGACCATGCCCGCCGGGGTGCGGATGGCCACGGCCAGCGCGTCGGGGATGGAGTGGTTGACCGCGACGAACTCGCAGTCGAACGGGCCGATACGCTCGCGGTGCCCCTCCGCCACCTCCAGGGTGTACGGGCGGATGCGGTGCTCCTGCAGCTTGGCCTCGATCAGGGCCAGGGTCAGCTTGGAGCCGATCAGCGGGATGTCCGGCTTCTCGCGCAGCAGGAAGGGGACGCCGCCGATGTGGTCCTCGTGACCGTGGGTGAGGACGATGCCCTCGATGTCGTCGAGACGGTCCCTGATCGATGAGAAGTCCGGCAGGATCAGGTCGATTCCGGGCTGCTCCTCCTCGGGGAAGAGCACTCCGCAATCGACGATCAGCAGACGGCCGCCGTACTCGAAGACCGTCATGTTGCGGCCGATCTCGCCGAGGCCGCCGAGCGGGGTGACACGCAGGCCGCCTTCGGCAAGCGGCGGGGGCGTGCGGAGTTCGGGGTGCGGATGACTCAAAAGACTCTCCTCACCACACGCGCCACGTACCGGTGGGGCACGTGGCGCGCGTGACGTTCGTGCATGAGCAGTTGTCGTGTGGGTCTGCGGGCACCGGTCGGCCCGCGTATTCAGTTGTGAAGCAGGTGCGCGGAGGCCGCGCGAAGTCTGGTGGTCAGAGCTGTACCCCGCCGGCGGCAAGATCGATCTTGAGCTGCTCGATCTCCTCGGGCGCGCATTCGACCATGGGGGCGCGCAGCGGCCCGGCAGGGAGCCCCTGCAGGGCGAGCGCCGCCTTGGTGGTCATCACGCCCTGGGTGCGGAACATGCCGGTGTACACCGGGAGCAGCTTCTGGTGGATCTCGGTGGCCTTCTGGACGTCACCCGAGGTGTACGCCTCGACCAGGGCGCGCAGCTCGGGGGTGACCACGTGGCCGACGACCGAGACGAAGCCGACGGCGCCGACGGAGAGCAGGGGGAGGTTGAGCATGTCGTCGCCGGAGTACCAGGCGAGGCCGGAGCGGGCGATGGCCCAGCTCGCACGGCCGAGGTCGCCCTTGGCGTCCTTGTTGGCGACGATCCGCGGGTGCGCCGCGAGGCGGACGAGCGTCTCGGTGTTGATCGGGACGCCACTGCGGCCGGGGATGTCGTAGAGCATGACCGGCAGGCCGGTCGCGTCGGCGACGGCGGTGAAGTGCCGGTACAGGCCCTCCTGCGGCGGCTTGTTGTAGTACGGCGTCACGACGAGCAGGCCGTGTGCGCCGGTGCGCTCCGCGGTGCGGGCGAGTTCGATGCTGTGGTGGGTGTCGTTGGTGCCGACTCCGGCCACGACGTGCGCACGGTCGCCGACGGCTTCCAGGACGGCCCGTACGAGGTCCGCTTTCTCCGCGTCGCTGGTGGTCGGGGACTCGCCGGTGGTGCCGTTGATGATCAGGCCGTCGTTGCCTGCGTCCACCAGGTGGGTGGCGAGTCGCTGAGCGCCGTCGAGGTCGAGTGCGCCGTCCGCCGTGAAGGGCGTGACCATGGCGGTGAGGACCCGCCCGAAGGGGGTCTGCGGAGTCGAGGTCGGAGCCATGGGTTACACGCTACTCGTTGCTCAGGACGGGGTCTGCCCGCGGGTCGGCCGACAGGTTCGGACACAGGCGGAGCCCGGCACTGCTTGCTCGGGGGTTCAAGCAGTGCCGGACCCGTTTGATCAGGCTAGATGAACTTCGCGAAATGCCGCAATCGGGACACTTCGCACGGCTGAACCGTACATCTGTACCCGACCGGTGAACCGGGGCACGTCAGGGCGCCACGCGTCCGTTCGCGTTGAAGGCGGCGTAGGTGAGCGGCATGAGCCGGGCCCACTCGGCCTCCATCTTCTCGCCCACCATCTCGATCTCGCGCTGCGGGAAGGAGGGGACCTTGGCCAGTTCGTGCTGGGTGCGCAGGCCGAGGAAGTGCATCAGGGAGCGCGCGTTGCAGGTGGCGTACATCGAGGAGTAGAGCCCGACGGGCAGGACCGCGCGGGCGACCTCGCGGGCGACGCCGGCGGCGAGCATCTCCTGGTAGGCCTGGTAGGCCTGCCGGTAGGAGTCCTCCATCACCCTGCCGACGAGCTCCTGCTGCGCGCGGGTGCCCTCGACGAAGACGTACTTGCCCGGGCGGCCCTCCTGGACGAGCTTGCGGGACTCGTCGGGTACGTAGAAGACCGGCTGGAGCTCGCGGTAGCGGCCGCTCTCCTCGTTGTAGGACCAGCCGACGCGGTGCCGCATGAACTCGCGGAAGACGAAGATCGGGGCGCTGATCAGGAAGGTCATCGAGTTGTGCTCGAAGGGGCTGCCGTGCCGGTCGCGCATCAGGTAGTTAATCAGGCCCTTGGAGCGCTCGGGGTCCTTGTTCAGCTCGTCCAGGGACTGCTCGCCCAGGGTCGAGACGCGGGCGGCGAACAGGACGTCCGCGTCGGACGCGGTGTGCTTGACCAGCTCGACGGTGACGTCACTGCGGTAGCTGGGCTTGAGGTCGTCGGCGGGGGTGTCGGTCACGATCGGCAGGGCCTTCCCATCTCGTCATTCGGCGACGCCACTCTACGGCTCGCCGAAAGGGGCGCGATCGGTGGCGTGCCGCGATGAAGTCGGTGAAACAGGGCACCTGCGGGGGAGCTCGTTCGTCTCTCCTGACGACAGCTGTCCGTTGTACCCCCGAAGGGAGACGCACCCCTGATGTTCGGTCGGCGTGAACCCGTACCGTTCGCCTTCGTCGCCGAGGCCGACAGGTTCCGCAGCAACGTCACTCCCCCACCGCGTGAGCGGTTGTCGGCGGGTGAGCTGGCCGGGCGCTGGCTGCTGGGGCTGACCATCGTCGCGGGCCTCGTGGGGTCCCTGGTCGTCGGGACGCCCGCGCTGTCGCCCGACCACTCGGCCGACCGGCCCCAGCAGTCGCAGGCGTCCGAGCGGCGCTGAGCCGCCCCGCGCGGGCGTGACTCCATCCGGCCCCCCGCCAGTGGTGACCGGCGACACAGATCGGTAGCCTCACCGGGCACAGCCCACGCATGGATCGAGTGAGGACCCGCCGTGCCCCTGCCCTTCCTGACGGCCGACCGCGTTTTCGAGGCGGCGGACGACGTTCCGCTCCCGTACGAGGACCGTGACCACTGGCGGCGGCCGTACCGGCCCGGACCCTGGCGGGTGGACACGGCGGCGCTGGCGCTGCTGCTCGCCTCGTTCGTGCTGTGCGCGGCGGTCGTCATCGCCGTGACGGCCCGACTCACCTCGGCGCTCGTCGTGTTCGGCTTCGCCCTGCTCGTCATCGGCGCAGCCGTGCGGCTGTTGCGCATGGGCGTGTGGGTGAGCGCCCAGGGGCTGCGGCACGTCGCGTTCTTCACGACGCGTACGACGCCCTGGGCGCAGGTCTCCTCCGTGCGTACGGTGCAGCAGCCGGTGCGGTGGCTGGGGCTGCCGCGGACGGTGCAGGGCCAGGCGCTGCTGCTCGTGCGGCAGGGGTCGGCCGCGGACGGCGTGCCGCCGCTGATGAGCACGCACGACGCGGACTTCCTGGGCCGCACGGAGGCCTTCGACCGGGCGGCGGACGCCGTCGAGGCGTGGGCCGACGAGTACCGGCCGCACTGACACACCCCCTCTTGCCATGCCGGCGGGGCCGGACCGGTCGCGGTCCGGCCCCGCCGGCATGAGTGGGGTGCGCTGCAGGCTGCTTCGGGCCGCGTCAGGCCGCTTCCGGCTGTTTGCCGTCGTGCAGCGCGATCGCGCGCTGCATCGCCTTGCGGGCGCGCGGGGTGTCGCGTGCGTCGTGGTAGGCGACGGCGAGACGGAACCAGGTGCGCCAGTCGTCCGGCGCGGCTTCCGTCTCCGCCTTGCGCCGGGCGAAGACCTCGTCGGCCGAGTTCCGGTCGATGCGCCCGCTGGGGGTGCGCTTGAGCTCGTCGACGGGCAGTCCGCCCTCGGCGTCGAGTTCGGCGGCCAGGGCGTTGGCCCGGCGGACGAACCGGGTGTTCTGCCACAGGAACCACAGGCCGATGCCCGGCAGGATCAGCACCGCCACCCCGAAGGTCACGGTGAGGGGTGTGCCGGTCTCGATGAGCAGCACGCCGCGGCTGCCGACCAGGACGAAGTAGACGACGAGGACGGCGGCCGTGAGGGCGTAGGTGAGCTTCGCGCGCATGTCGGTCAGGGGCTCAGTTCAGGTCCAGGAAGTGTTCCAGGCCGAAGGTCAGGCCCGGGGTGCCCACCACGCGGCGGGCTCCGAGCAGGATGCCCGGCATGAAGCTGCTGTGGTGGAGCGAGTCGTGCCGGACGGTGAGGGTCTCGCCCTCTCCGCCGAGCAGGACCTCCTGGTGGGCGAGCAGGCCGCGCAGTCGCACGGCGTGCACCGGGACGCCGTCGACGTCGGCGCCGCGGGCACCGTCCAGGGCGGTGGCCGTGGCGTCGGGGGCCGGGGCCGTGCCGGCGGCGCGGCGGGCCTCGGCGATGAGCTGCGCGGTGCGCGTGGCGGTGCCGGAGGGGGCGTCCACCTTGTTCGGGTGGTGCAGCTCGACGACTTCGACGGACTCGAAGTACGGCGCGGCGAGCTGGGCGAACTTCATGGTCAGCACGGCCCCGATGGAGAAGTTGGGCGCGATGAGCACGCCCGTCGTCGGGGACTTCTCCAGCCAGCCGTTCAGCTGCGCGAGGCGCTCGTCGTTCCAGCCGGTGGTGCCGACGACCGCGTGGATGCCGTGGCCGACGCAGAACTCGAGGTTGGCCATCACCGAGTCGGGTGTGGTCAGCTCGACCGCGACCTGGGCGCCGGCGTCGGTGAGCGCCTCCAGTGCGTCGCCCCGGCCGAGGGCGGCGACCAGTTCCATGTCCTCGGCGGCTTCGACGGCCCGGACCGCCTCCGAGCCGATCCGGCCCTTGGCACCGAGGACCGCCACGCGCAGCTTGCTCATGTCTTGTGCTTCTTTCACCAGGGGATCGTCAGGCGACGGCGTCGTGCAGGCGGGCCGCCTGTTTGTCCTTCAGCGGGCCGATGACCGACAGGGAGGGCCGCCGTCCCAGGATCTCGCGGGCGACCGCGCGGACGTCGTCCGGGGTGACCGACGCGATGCGCGACAGCATGTCGTCGACGGACATCTGCTCGCCCCAGCACAGCTCGCTCTTGCCGATGCGGTTCATCAGCGCACCGGTGTCCTCCAGGCCGAGGACCGTGGAGCCCTGGAGCTGGCCGACGGCACGGGCGATCTCGTCGTCCGGCAGACCGTGCTCGGCGACCTGGTCGAGCTCGTCGCGGCAGATCTTCAGCACGTCGTGCACCTGGGAGGGCCGGCAGCCCGCGTACACGCCGAACAGGCCGCAGTCGGCGAAGCCCGAGGTGTACGAGTACACGCTGTAGGCCAGGCCGCGCTTCTCGCGGACCTCCTGGAACAGGCGGGAGGACATGCCGCCGCCGAGGGCGGTGTTCAGCACGCCGAGGGCCCAGCGCCGCTCGTCGGTGCGGGACAGGCCCGGCATGCCGAGCACGACGTGCGCCTGCTCGGTCTTGCGGCCGACCAGTTCGACCCGGCCCGCGGTGCGCAAGGCGCGCGTGCCGCCGCGCGGGGCGACGGGGTCGGCGGCGAGGTCCCTGAAGGCCCCGGCCTTGTCGAAGGCGGCGCGGACCTGGCGGACGACCTTGGCGTGGTCGACGTTGCCGGCGCAGGCGACGACCAGGTGGGTGGGGTCGTAGTGCTTCTTGTAGAAGCGGCGTATGCGGTCGGCGGTGAGGGCGTTGACCGTGTCGACGGTGCCGAGGACCGGGCGGCCGAGGGCGTTGTCGCCGAACATCGTGTGCGCGAACAGGTCGTGCACGCAGTCGCCCGGGTCGTCCTCGGTCATGGCGATCTCTTCGAGGATGGCGCCGCGCTCGACGTCGACGTCCTCCTCCCGGATGAGCGAGCCGGTCAGCATGTCGCAGACGACGTCGATGGCGAGCGGCAGGTCGGTGTCGAGCACGCGTGCGTAGTAGCACGTGTACTCCTTCGCCGTGAACGCGTTCATCTCGCCGCCGACCGCGTCGATGGCGGAGGAGATGTCGAGGGCGCTGCGCTTGTGCGTGCCCTTGAAGAGCAGGTGCTCCAGGTAGTGGGTGGCACCGTTCAGCGCGGGGGTCTCGTCACGGGAGCCGACGTGCGCCCAGATGCCGAAGGTCGCGGAGCGGACCGAGGGGAGGGTCTCGGTGACGATGCGCAGGCCGCCGGGGAGGGTGGTCTTGCGCACGGTGCCGATACCGTTCTCGCCCTTGATGAGGGTTTGGGTACGGGCGACGGCCCGCGCCTCCGAGGAGGTGCGGGCCGTCGCCTTGGAGCCACGGGACGTCACTGGTCGGCGTCGTCCTTCTTCGTCTCGTCGCCTTCCTCGCCCTCGATCACGGGGATCAGGGAGAGCTTGCCGCGGGAGTCGATCTCGGCGATCTCGACCTGGACCTTCTGGCCCACACCGAGGACGTCCTCGACGTTCTCCACGCGCTTGCCGCCGGCGAGCTTGCGGATCTGCGAGATGTGCAGCAGACCGTCCTTGCCGGGGAGCAGGGAGACGAAGGCGCCGAAGGTGGTCGTCTTCACCACCGTGCCCAGGTAGCGCTCGCCGACCTCGGGCATCGTCGGGTTGGCGATGCCGTTGATCGTGGCGCGGGCGGCCTCGGCGGCCGGGCCGTCGGCGGCACCGATGTAGATGGTGCCGTCGTCCTCGATCGTGATCTCGGCGCCCGTGTCCTCCTGGATCTGGTTGATCATCTTGCCCTTGGGGCCGATGACCTCGCCGATCTTGTCCACGGGGATCTTGACGGTGATGATCCGCGGGGCGTTGGGGGACATCTCGTCCGGGGTGTCGATCGCTTCCATCATCACGTCGAGGATGTGGAGGCGGGCGTCACGGGCCTGCTTCAGGGCCGCGGCCAGGACGGAGGCCGGGATGCCGTCCAGCTTGGTGTCGAGCTGGAGGGCGGTCACGAAGTCCTTGGTGCCGGCGACCTTGAAGTCCATGTCGCCGAAGGCGTCCTCCGCACCGAGGATGTCGGTGAGGGTGACGTAGTGGGTCTCACCCTCGATCTCCTGGGAGATCAGGCCCATGGCGATACCGGCGACGGGGGCCTTCAGCGGCACACCGGCGTTCAGCAGCGACATGGTGGAGGCGCAGACCGAGCCCATCGACGTCGAGCCGTTGGAGCTCAGTGCCTCGGAGACCTGGCGGATCGCGTAGGGGAACTCCTCGCGCGTCGGCAGGACCGGGATCAGGGCGCGCTCGGCGAGGGCGCCGTGGCCGATCTCGCGGCGCTTCGGGGAACCGACGCGGCCGGTCTCGCCGGTGGAGTACGGCGGGAAGTTGTAGTTGTGCATGTAGCGCTTGCGCGTCACCGGCGACAGCGTGTCCAGCTGCTGCTCCATGCGGAGCATGTTCAGCGTGGTGACGCCCAGGATCTGGGTCTCGCCGCGCTCGAACACCGCGGAGCCGTGGACTCGCGGGATGGCCTCGACCTCGGCGGCCAGGGTGCGGATGTCGGTGACACCGCGGCCGTCGATGCGCTTCTTCTCCTTGATGACGCGCTCACGGACCAGGGTCTTGGTCAGCGAGCGGTACGCGGCGGAGATCTCCTTCTCGCGGCCCTCGAACTCCGGCAGGAGCTTCTCGGCGGCGAGCTGCTTGACGCGGTCCAGCTCGGCCTCGCGCTCCTGCTTGCCGGCGATGGTGAGCGCCTGGGCCAGCTCGGGGCGGACGGCGGCGGTGAGCGCATCGAGGACGTCGTCCTGGTAGTCCAGGAAGATCGGGAACTCGCCGGTGGGCTTGGCGGCCTTGGCGGCGAGGTCCGACTGGGCCTTGCACAGGACCTTGATGAAGGGCTTCGCGGCATCGAGTCCGGCCGCGACGACCTCCTCGGTCGGCGCGTCGGCGCCGCCCTCGACCAGCTTGATGGTCTTCTCGGTGGCCTCGGCCTCGACCATCATGATCGCGACGTCGCCGTCCTCCAGGACGCGGCCCGCGACGACCATGTCGAAGACGGCGTCCTCGAGCTCGGTGTGCGTCGGGAAGGCCACCCACTGGCCGCGGATCAGCGCGACGCGGACGCCGCCGATCGGGCCGGAGAAGGGCAGGCCGGCCAGCTGCGTGGACGCCGAGGCCGCGTTGATCGCGACGACGTCGTACAGGTGGTCGGGGTTGAGCGCCATGATCGTGGCGACGACCTGGATCTCGTTGCGCAGGCCCTTCTTGAAGGACGGGCGCAGCGGGCGGTCGATCAGGCGGCAGGTGAGGATGGCGTCCTCGGAGGGACGGCCCTCACGGCGGAAGAAGCTGCCGGGGATCTTGCCGGCGGCGTACATCCGCTCCTCGACGTCCACCGTGAGGGGGAAGAAGTCGAGCTGGTCCTTGGGGTTCTTGGAGGCGGTGGTGGCCGACAGCACCATGGTGTCGTCGTCCAGGTACGCCACGGCGGAGCCGGCGGCCTGCTTGGCCAGGCGGCCCGTCTCGAAGCGGATGGTGCGGGTGCCGAACGCGCCGTTGTCGATGACGGCCTCGGCGTAGTGGGTCTCGTTCTCCACTAGTGATTTCTCCTCGTCCTCGTCCCGGCTGCCCGTGTGGCAGCGGGACGGTTGCGGAGAAGCGCGCCGTGCTGTGCGGGCCGGTCTTCGATCGAAGCACCCGGGGATAGCTCCTCCCGGGGGCCACTACCGAGGACCGGCGGCGGCTTGGTGCGCCTCTCCTCGTTCGTCTTACGCGATACGCCGTACCCATCTCGGTGAGGACGTATCACGCTGTGTCGCATCTTGCGTTGTGCTACCACACTACAAAGCAGGGGTGACACTCCGCACGTACAGCAAAGGGAGCGGTTCCCTTTTCCTGCCGGGAACCGCTCCCCTCACGGCGTCTTACTTGGCGCCCGCCGCACCGCGGCGGATGCCGAGGCGGTCGACCAGCGCACGGAAGCGCTGGATGTCCTTCTTCGCCAGGTACTGCAGGAGGCGGCGACGCTGACCCACCAGGATCAGCAGGCCACGACGCGAGTGGTGGTCGTGCTTGTGGGTCTTGAGGTGCTCGGTCAGGTCCGAGATGCGGCGCGAGAGCATGGCGACCTGGACCTCGGGGGAGCCGGTGTCGCCCTCCTTCTGGCCGAACTCGGTGATGATCTGCTTCTTCGTAGCGGCGTCGAGCGGCACGCGTACTCCTCATTGGTCTGTGAAATGGCCACCGAGTGCCCCCGGTCTGCTTCTCGGGGGAGCTTCCGTGACTCGGAAGGCGGGGATCCGCTGGGCGCGGCCTCCAGGGCGAGGGATCGCTCCGGAGGTGCGTACACAAACGGCCGTCGACCAGGGTAGCAGGCGGTGGGGGGAGGGTTCGCCGGGCGCCCTGACGCTGCCTGGAGCACAGGCGCCGGACGGACGCGTGCGTCCCTGCCACCGCCCGGCACAGTGTCTCAGGTCAGCCGGTCATGGCGCGGACGTCGGTGAGGACGCCCAGGACGGCCAGGCACAGCGGGACCAGGGTGAGCAGCACGGCCCCCTCCGCCAGGTCGAGGCACCGGCCCCAGAACGGGGACAGGCCCTTGCGCGGAACGACGAGCCCGATCGCGGTGACCAGCGCGGCGCCCGCCGCGACGGCCGCGGTCAGCCAGACCGTGCGCGCCTCGAGCGCCCCGCGGTCGTCGTGCAGCACGAACTCGGTCAGGGCGTCCGCCGGCGGGTTCAGAGCCAGGCCGAGCAGCAGCAGCGCGATCGCCGCGATGCCCGCCACCAGCACGCACACCACCTGTGAGGTGTAGCGGAACAGCCGGGCCCGGATCAGCATGGCCAGCCCGGCCGCCAAGGCCAGCAGCTGCCCCCACAGGTCGTCCGAGAAGCCCAGGACCGCGGCGGAGGCGATGACGACGGCCGCTGTGCCGCCGACGAGTCCCAGCAGCATCTCGTGCCCCCGCCGGGCCTGTGCCGCGATCCGCTCGGCGTCCAGCGGCTCGTCGTCGGGGCCGTGCCCGGGTTCCGGGTCGAAGTCGTCCTGTGCCGCCGAGCGGGGTGGGGCGTAGCCGATGGGCAGGCGCGCGAACCGGGCGGACATGCCGGGCAGGAAGGCGACCAGGCCGATCGCGGCGGGGGCGCACACCGCGGCGGTCGCCGTGGCCGAGGCGCCGGCGAGGACGGCTACGAACGTGGCCAGCGTCCCCACCGCCGCGACGAAGGTGGCCGCCACGAAGGGCGCGTCCGAGGCCGGGGACAGTGCGGCCAGCACCGCGGACGCCACCAGCACGGTCACGCAGCCCAGCATGAACTGGAGCCTGCCCGGCCCGTGACCGGCCTGCGGGCCGACGATGCCGGAGCCGGCGATCATCAGCAGCGGCAGCGCCGACAGGCCCAGGGCAACCGCCGAGGCCCGGTCCGCGTAGACCCGCGCGCGGACGCCCGCGAACGCGGTGAGGAGCAGGCCGATACCGCCGGCGAGGATGCCGGGCAGCCCGTTCATGTCGTGGTGCACCGGGTCGGCGTGCCAGAGGACGAAGCCGGTCAGCAGCACCAGCAGTGCGCCGCCGGCCAGCCCGGCGGCGCGCAGCAGGTCGTCGCTCCACAGGTGGCGGTCACGGACCACGGCCGAGGCGACGGCGTCCGAGACGTCGTCGTGGACGGCCGGGGGCAGCGACTCGGCGAAGGGGCGAAGGCTCAGCACCTCACCGTCCAGGACGCGCTCGTCGGCCAGGGTGCGCGCTCCGTCCAGCACCCTGCCGTCCCGGCGGACCAGGTGATAGCCCGTCGGGGTGCCGGCGGGCTGGGTCTGCCCCGTCAGACGCAGGATCTCCGGGTAGACCTCGGCCACGGCGAGGTCCGTCGGCAGCGCCACGTCGATGCGGCTGTCGGGCGCGACGACGGTGACTCGGCAGAACCCTGTTGCCGTGGTCGTACTCACCTTCACTGACCCCCTGCTTCGCGGATGCGTACGCTGCGGTGCGTCACCCTACCGACAAGCGCCGTCGGTCGTGCCGAGTAGGATCACCGGGCAGCGCGGGACGGCCGGTACCACGGGGGTGCCGGTGCGCAATGGCCCGTCGGAGCAGGGGGATCGGCCTCGGTGAGCCAGATCGTCGTCAAGCGTCCGCCCCGTGCCCTCCCACCCGAAGTGCCCTCGGAAGAACTGCGACTGGAAGCTCCTCCCGAGTTGCCGCGCGGGCAGCAGGAGGGCGTGCTGATGCAGGTGCTGCCGACGCTCGGCATGGGCTCTTCGGTCGTGTTCTACTTCGCGTCGCCCAACGCCCACCCGTTCATGCGGATCATGGGCGTGGTCATGCTGGTGTCGACGGCCGCCATGGTGGTCGCCCAGATCGTCCGCTACCGCCGGGGTACGCAAGGGCAAATGGCCGATGTGCGGCGGGACTACCTCCGTTACCTCGCCCAGACCCGCCGCCGGATCCGGCGGACCGCGCTGCGGCAGCGCGACGCCCAGCTGTATCTGCACCCCGCTCCCGACCAGTTGTGGGCGGTGGTCGCCGAGGGGAGCCGGGTGTGGGAGCGGCGCGTCGGTGACGACGACTTCGGGCAGGTGCGGCTCGGCCTGGGACCGCAGCAACTGGCCACGCCCCTGGTCGCGCCGGACACCGCGCCGGTGGACGAACTCGAGCCGTTGTGCGCGGGGGCCATGCAGCGGTTCCTCACCGTGCACGGCCAGTTGGACGCCCTGCCGGTGGCTGTGTCGCTGCGCGCCTTCTACCACGTCACGGTGTCCGGTGAGCCGGAGTGCGCCCGCTCCACGGCCCGCGCGCTGTTGGCGCAGGCGGTCACCCTGCACTCCCCCGACGACCTGCTGGTGGCCGTGGTGGCCGCGCCCGGAGCGGTGGACCGCTGGGACTGGACCAAGTGGCTGCCGCACAGCCAGGTGGCCGGGCAGGTGGACGGGGCGGGCACGCGGCGGCTGTTCGGCGACGACCTCGGCGAGCTGGAGGCGCTGCTCGCCCCCCGGTTGGAGGGGCGTCCGAGGTTCAGCAGGGAGGGCCGCCCGCTCCTGGACCGACCGCACGTGCTGGTGGTGCTGGACGGCGGCATGGTGCCGCCGACCTCGGCCTTCGCCGCCGCGGAGGGCCTGCAGGGCGTCACGGTGGTGGAAGTGGTCGCCGGTGAACTGGACCAGCCGCGCGGTGACCTCTCCGTCGTCGTGCGCCCGGACCGTCTGTGGCTGGACTCCGGCGGCGGTGTCGCCTACGAGGGCACACCGGACGGGATGCCGCCGACCGCCGCCGAGGCGCTGGCCCGCCAACTCGCGCCCCTGCGCATGGGCGGCGGTGACGACGACGAACCCCTGCTGTCCAACCTGGACTTCACCGACCTGCTCGGGCTCGGCGACGCCGCCTCCGTGGACGTCCGGCGCACCTGGCGCCCCCGCTCGACGCCCGAGCGGCTGCGGGTGCCGATCGGGGTCGGCGAGGACGGCCGGCCCGTGATGCTGGACCTGAAGGAGGCCGCACAGGACGGCATGGGACCGCACGGGCTGTGCGTGGGCGCCACGGGTTCCGGCAAGTCGGAGCTCCTGCGCACTCTCGTCCTGGGACTGGCGGTCACGCACTCCTCCGAGACGCTCAACTTCGTGCTGGCGGACTTCAAGGGCGGCGCGACCTTCGCCGGTATGGCGCAGATGCCGCACGTCGCCGCGGTCATCACCAACCTGGCCGACGACCTGACGCTGGTCGACCGCATGGGCGACGCCATCCGCGGCGAACTGCAGCGCCGGCAGGAGCTGTTGCGGTCGGCCGGCAACTACGCGAACCTCCACGACTACGAGAGGGCGCGCGCCGCGGGCGCCCCGCTCGAACCGCTGGCGTCACTCGTCCTGGTGATCGACGAGTTCAGCGAACTGCTCACCGCCAAGCCCGACTTCATCGACATGTTCATCCAGATCGGCCGCATCGGCCGGTCCTTGGGCGTCCACCTGCTGCTGGCCTCCCAGCGGCTGGAGGAGGGCCGGCTGCGCGGCCTGGACACCTATCTGTCGTACCGCATCGGCCTGCGTACGTTCTCGGCCGCCGAGTCCCGTGCCGCGCTGGGCGTTCCGGACGCGTACCACCTGCCGTCCGTGCCCGGCTCCGGCTATCTCAAGTTCGGCACGGACGAGATGGTGCGGTTCAAGGCCGCCTACGTGTCCGGCGTCTACCGCACCGGTGGGCCGGAGGCCCCGGCCGGCAGGCTGCCCGTGGAGCGGCGGCCCGCGCTGTTCACGGCCGCGCCCGTGCCGGTGACGTACGCCGCCCCCGGCCCGGGGCGGGATCCGCAGCCGCGCGGGGAGGACGACGCCCTCGCCGACACCGTGCTGGACGTGATCGTGCAACGTCTGGAGGGGCAGGGCGTACCGGCGCACCAGGTGTGGCTGCCGCCGCTGGAGCGGGCCCCGGCGCTGAACGACCTGCTGCCCGCCCTGGCCGTGACCGGCGAACGCGGCGCGCACGCCGCGGAGTACACGCGGCTCGGCGGACTGACGGTCCCGCTGGGACTGATCGACAAGCCCTACGAGCAGCGGCGGGACGTCCTGTACCAGGACTTCTCGGGTGCGGCCGGGCACATGATGGTGGTGGGCGGCCCCCAGTCGGGCAAGTCCACCCTGCTGCGCACGCTGATCTCCTCGTTCGCGCTCACCCACACGCCCCACGAAGTGCAGTTCTACTGCCTGGACTTCGGCGGTGGCGGCCTCACCGCGGTGAACGACCTGCCGCACGTCGGCGGGGTGGCGTCCCGGCTCGATCCCGAACGCGTGCGGCGGACGGTCGCCGAGGTCGCGGGCGTCCTCCACCGGCGCGAGCGGTTCTTCCGCAGCAACGGCATCGACTCCATCGCCACCTACCGGCGCCGCCGCGCGGCCGGTGAACTGCCCGGAGAGGTCTGGGGCGACGTCTTCCTCGTGGTCGACGGCTGGGGCGCGTTCCGCAACGACTACGAAGGGCTGGAGGGCGTCGTCCACGACATCGCCGGGCGGGGCCTGGGCTACGGCGTGCACGTCGTACTGTCCGCCTCCCGCTACATGGAGGTGCGCGCGGCCCTGAAGGACCAGATCCTGGGCCGGCTGGAGCTGCGGCTGGGCGACGCCATGGACTCCGAGTTCGACCGCAAGGTCGCGCTGAACGTGCCCGCGGGCGTGCCGGGACGCGGTCAGGTCCCGCAGAAGCTGCACTTCATGACCGCCCTGCCGCGCATCGACTCGCTCTCCGAGGTCGACACCCTCCCCGAGGCCACGGCTCAGCTCGTGCGGACGGTGAGCGGCGGCTGGCAGGGCCCGCCCGCCCCCGCGGTGCGGCTGCTGCCGCGCAAGCTGCCCGCCGACCAGTTGCCCAAGGGGTTCGAGTTCCCGCAGCACGGCATCGCCATCGGCATCGACGAGGCCTCCCTGGAACCGGTTTTCGTCGACTTCGACACCGACCCGTTCCTGCTCGTCTTCGGTGACAGCGAGTCGGGCAAGACCAACCTGCTGCGGCTGATCGCCAAGCAGATCGCCGAGCGCTACACCCCGGCCGAGGCGCGCATCGTGGTCGGCGACTACCGGCGCACCATGCTGGAGGCGGTCTCGGAGGAACACCTGCTGGAGTACGCGCCCATGGCGTCGGCCATGCAGGTGCACATGGACGCCATCGGCCAGTTCATGGAACGGCGCGCCCCCAAGCCGGACATCACCCCCCAGCAGTTGCGGGACCGCAGCTGGTGGAGCGGCCCCCAGCTCTTCGTCGTCGTCGACGACTACGAACTCGTCGCTGCGGGCTCCGGCAACCCGATGGCCCACCTCGTGGAGCACCTGCCGTTCGCCCGTGACGTGGGCGTCAGGTTCATCGTCGCGCGCAGCTCGGCGGGCGCCTCGCGGGCCATGTACGAGTCCTTCCTGCAGCGGCTGAAGGAGCTCGGTGCGCAGGGCGTGATCCTTTCGGGTGATCCGAGCGAGGGTGACATCCTGGGCAACGTACGGGCGCGGCCCATGCCTCCCGGGCGTGGCGTGTTCGTGTCACGCAAGCGCGGGACGCCGCTGATTCAGGTGGGCTTGCTTCCGCAACGGCACTAGGGTGATCGGGTCCGGGCGCTGACACGGGGGTGTTCGGAAGGAACGGGGAGGTTGCCGAGGTGAGTTCGCACGGGGGCGGCGGCGCGCCGGACACGGGCAGGGCGTTCGACACGTTGTCGGGAGTGAATCCCGCGATGGCGCTGGACATCCAGCACAAGGCCATGGCGGGCTTCAAGAAGCGCGTCGACGACCTGCTGCGGGAGCTGGACGAGTCGGAGGCGGCACCGGCGAGGGTCGGCCAGGACCGTCTCCCACGCGCCCAGTTGGGTTCCGCGGAGTTCAAGGAAGCACAGTTCCTCTACGACTCATACGCCATCGTCCACGACGAACTGGAGAGGCTGTCCAAGGCCTTGGGCACGCAGATCGAGAGCATGGGGCTGGCGGTGCACGCCTCACGGGTGGGCTACGAGAACCTCGACGCGGACATCAAGGCGCGGATGAGGGCGGTCAACGCGGAGGCGGAGAAGTACTACGTGGCGGGCCGGGACCCGTACGCGGAGCGGCCGGCCGGTACGACGGATGCGACCGGTGCGACCGGGACGGGCGGCGCGGGTGGCGCGGCCGGTACGCCGGAGCCCTCCGCCGCCGAGGGGGGAGAGTACTGATGGCCGGGCAGACAGGCCGCGGAACGCCGCAGCCGGGGCGTACGGACTTCGAGTCCATGACGCACGAGCAGCTGGCGGCGCTGCTGGAGTCGGCCAGTTCCGCGGGCGCGTCCCAGCTCGTGACGAAGCTCGCCAAGGCCTCGTCAACGATCACGAAGATCGGCGACGACCTCATGACGTACGTCAAGGGACTCGAATGGCAGGGCGAGGGCGGCGACGCCTTCCGCGACTGGGGCGGGCAGAGCGCGGCCGCGACTCTGCGTCTGGGCCAGTACGCAGAGGTCGCCTCCCGCTGGATGGCGACGGTGGCCCAGGCGGTGGCGGAGGCGAAGGCGGCCATGCCTGCCACGTCCGAGACCACCCGGGCCAAGGCGGACCTGGCCGACGCACGGAAGGCCTTCGCCACGACGCAGGAGCCGGGCGCACGGAACGACCCCGACGCGCGCAAGCTCGCGCAGACGGCCCAGTCCGACGCGGCGGCGGCACAGCAGCGCATGGAGGCGGCGCGGGCGGAGGCGATCCAGCAGCTGCGGAAGCTGGCGCAGACGTATGAGTATTCGGCGCAGCAGGTGAATGGGGTGGAGCCACCTACATTTTCGCCGCCGGCTCGTCACCTGGATGCGGAACGTTGGCGGACCCCGGAGCAGCAGGCTATCGCCGTGCCTAGAGACCTGCCGGCACATAAATCCTCCACTGGTTACGGTACTTTCCGAGGTCACTCTGGAGCATCCGCTGCATCGCCAACGGAAAGCTACGTGGCCTCGAGCGGAAGCCGCCCTTCGAGTGAGGCCGTCGCCATGGAGATCGATGGCGTGACCACCGTTCCTGATAGCCGGTCTCAGGCATCGGCCTTGGCGCCCCAGCAGCTGCCTGCCGCTGGTCCGCGTCCCGGAGACGGGCCCTTGCCTCAGCCGGTTGTTGTCACGCCCGCTGCGCCCAGCCGTAGTGGTTTCCCGAGTTCGTACAAACCTCAGTCGATCGCGCCAGCCGTTCGACCGCCCATTCCGAGTCAGGTGACTCCAGGTGGAGGGCAGCCGCGCGGACCCGGAAGCCTTGGAATCGTCGGTGGACGCCCTGTAGTTCCTGGCGCCGGAAAACCGTCCCTCAGTATCCCACGAGGAACTGTGATCGGTTCCGACCAGGAACGCGCTCCGCAGAGTCATGGACCTGTAGGACGCGTCCCCTCAGGGGCAGCCTCGCCAGCTGCGGGTTCCACAGGGCCGAGTGGCACGGGTGGCTCCCGACGTCTCGCATCCGAACCGGGTGGTGTGCTCGGCAGTCAATCGGGTCAGCCGAACCGCGTCCGCCCGCGAGCATTCACGCCGGGCGGTACAGGGCTCGTACGACAGCCCGGTTCCGGCCCCTCATCGCGTGATTCAGTGCCCACACGTCTCAGGACCGGCGCGCCGCCTGCCACCTCACACGCCCCTAGCGGGGACAGCACTCAGGATTGTCGGGGGCGTCCGGACTACCTCACAGAAGAGGAAGAGACCTGGGCTCGCCACGAACGTCGGGCAATTCCGCCTGTCGTCGACTGAGCTTGTCACAAACCTCGTCATCCAGGAAAGGCACATGCTCACCTACAGCAGGCTCAAGGCAAGGGCTCTTTTGACGGCTGGGGCTACCTGCGGCCTATTGCTGGTGTGCGTTGCCGCAACACCCGCCCAAGCTCAATCGATCCGTTCGATGCAGTGGCACCTCGACGTGATGCGCGCAGAGGAGATGTGGAAGACCAGCACTGGCAAGGGCGTGACGGTGGCTGTCATCGACTCCGGCGTAGATGACAGCCTCACCGACCTTTCTGGCCAAGTCCTTGACGGCAAGGACTACTCTGGCCAGCGAGGGGACGAACACACCGACATCGCGAACCATGGAACGTCCATGGCTTCCCTGATCGCTGCGACGGGAGCGCGCGGAGCGGAGGCAGGCTCGTATGGCCTCGCGCCGGGCGCCAAGATTCTGCCGATTCGGATGCGTTACGCCACGGAGGACTACGGCCAGGTCGACAATAAAGCGCAGTACTCGCGCATCCTGACGAAGGCCATTCGGTACGCTGCGAACACCAAGGCTCAGGTCATCAACATCTCCATGGGCAGTTCGAACGCACCTGGCAGAAAGAATATCGGCACCGAAGAGCTGGAAGCGGCAGTCAGATATGCGATCAACAAGGGGAAACTGATCTTTGCCGCCGTTGGCAACACTGGGGACGGTTCCAACCTTGTGGAGTATCCGGCGGCAACCCCGGGCGTTGTGGGCGTCGGGGCGGCAGACAAGCACGGCAAGGTATTGCATCAGTCGCAACGCGGCCCTGAAGTCGATCTCACTGCGCCCGGTGGCGACATCGTCAATGCCTGCGCCGGGGCCACACAGATCTGTAAAGGCAGCGGTACGAGCGCTTCTGCAGCACTGGCTTCGGCTTCCGCCGCACTTATTTGGTCCCAGCACCCTGATTGGACCAACCACCAAGTCCTCCGAGTCATGTTGAACACCGCGGGTAAGTCCAAGAACGGAACTGAGCGCACTGACGCCCTTGGTTACGGGATCGTCCGTCCCCGCATTGCGCTCAAAAACCCGGGAGATCCGGGTCCGGCAGACGAGTACCCCCTGCCCGACCTTGCGGTAGGTGCCTCTGCATCGCCGTCATCCAAGCCAACTGAGACCGCTGGCGCTAGCCATGACGAGCCGCCTACCAACCGAGAAGAGCCAGTGGCACGCGCAGCGGCCGACACCGGCCCCCGGTGGGTGGCTATGGGCGTGGCAGCCGCAGCCCTCTTCGCTGCCGGCATGGCCGTGCCCCTGCTACGAGGTCGGTATCGACGGTCGAGCCCAGCTCCGTCGGCCCCACCCCTCCCACCGCCCTACCCTCCCAGTACGCCACTGCAGTGGCATCCGACTTACAGCCCGCCGACCGGGCACAGCTCACCGCCGCCCGAAGCAGGCCCCAAGCCGGGTCGCGAGCGCTAAGGCCGACCAATCTGAGCATAGGGAATCGACGTGTCATTCGATGAGATGTGGGGCCAAGCACGTAGCAGCGCCCTCGCACGGCAGCAGAGCAGCACACGCTTGAATCAGTTGCCCGCCTCCGGTGGCGGTGGCACCGGCACCGGCACCAGCCACTACACGGTGACATCCTCCGATCTGAGGGCTGTAGGCAACGAGGCGCAAGAGCTCTACCACGGCTTCGAAACGGACGCCTTCTACGCCGGGGCTCAGACAGACAGCGCCGCGACCAGTCTGGACGAGGATGGCTTCAAAACCGGCTCTGCGCTGTGGACCGCGTGGGACACCTGGCGTTCTCAGGCAGAAGCCCTATTGAGCGCATGCGCCCACATTCATAATCACCTGGAAGACACGGTCTCTACGCACAGCAAGCACGAGGAAGTCCTCGTGACAAATCTGTCCGTCGAACAGATCACCAAGCACTTCAAGTAGGTCTGCCCTATGTTGAACTTCGAGAAGCTCCTCAACGCCCGTCTAAGCGTCCTGAAGGCCGCCGTCGACGACTGGAACGAAACCGTCACGAAGCTCAACAAGCTGGAGGAGCAGGTCACCAGGCATCTGCTGGGGAAGGCCAACAAGGCGGATTGGGCTGGGGAAAATGCAGGCGTCACTCTTCCGTTTGTGAGGAGGACCGCGCAGGAGTTCGGCGATGCAGCTAAGGAGGCTCAAAGCCTACGGAATATTCTCCGCGACGCGCTAGCTGAGTTCGATGCGGCACAGAAGACCATTCGAGGTGTTGCCGACACCGCAAAGGGCAAGGGGCTTCGCATCACTCCGGACGGGAATGTCGAGTACCTCATTCACCCGGATCGCCGAAGCAAGGACTCGAGCGAGCCACTGCCCTCCGAAGCGGACTTTGCGGAGGCGCGAAGCCGAATCAAGACAGCACTCGCTAAAGCCAACGAAGCGGACGAAATCGCTTCCAGAGCTTTGCGAATGCTGGTTGGCAAGGATAAGCATAATTTCGCCGGCATCGAATACGACTCCCTCAAAGAGGCAGGAAAGGCGCAGGACGCCCAGGACGCGGAGGCTGCTGCAAAAATCGTCGCTAAGGGAGACGATGCATCTCCGGCCGATATCGCGCGCTTGAATAAGTACCTCACGGACAACGAAGGTGATAAGCATTTCGCCGCATCTTTCGCCCTCGAAGTAGGAGTCAGAGGGACGCTTAATTACTGGGTCGATCTCGGTGATTCCAGTGATGGCTCACGACTTGCCGCTGACCATGCGGACAAATTGAAAGAACTCCAGAAGAACTGGAGCCTGACACTAGCAGCCGCGACACACTCACACAGTCCAGCGATGGAGCAGTGGAAAACCGAGGCAATCAAATCCGGTGACGAAATTGTACGAAGCCGGGGCACCTCGGCCTACGGTTTCCAGGTGATGAGTAATCTCATGCGCCATGGAAACTTTGACGCTAAGTTTCTACGGGACTACGGGAACGCCGTTATGGTCACCGAGAACAGGATGACACGCGGCGGATCCATAAAGGCGAGCCAACTGTGGGACGCAAATCTTGCTGTAGCTCCACGCCTCAATTGGGACGGAAAGGACTTGGGGCGAGACCCAGCTACAGGATTCATGGAGGCATTGGGGCACAACCCGAAGGCCTCGACGCAGTTCTTCAACAGCAAGATCGACCTAACGCCTGAGAGCCCGGATAACGGCAAGAAGCTGGATGCATTCAAATACTTCACGCAGGATCGAGGTTGGCTCGAAGACGCCTTTACGGACGGCCGCAGCAACAAATACGGCTACGACAGCCTTGGGCATGCACTCGAGTCGGCTACGACAGGCCGGCCCTACGACGCAAGCACCGACGGGCGAGGGGATGTCCGTAGCGACGAGAACGCAAAAGTGATGCAGAAGGTGGTGAATTTCTACGGCAGCGATCCCAAGCACATGCATGAGCAAGGGATCGCCGACAGTCTAGCCAGGATAGGAAGCGCCTACATCGACGAGTTCAACCGGTCTTTGGAACAAGAGAACCCGGGAGTCGAGAGGGAAGTTGGTAACTCTCCATTTGGCGCCAATAGGGAAGGCCACTCGCGCTTCGGTGAAGCCTATGACGATGATCTACTTTTCACACGGGGGGACGCCATTGATTTCATGAGTATCGTTTCACAAGATGAGACTGGCCACGCGCAGCTATCCGCAGCTCAGGGCCTTTACACGACCAGCGTGATCGATGCTTCGGCTCCCCGGCCCGACACCGAAGAGATCAAGGCCACAGATCTCACTGACGCAAAGACCGCGTTGCGCGTCGGCGCAGAGGCACATGGCATCTTTGACAATTCTCGCATGGGCCAGATCGACAAAAACTTCGACAAGGAAACGGAAGAGTACAACAAGCAGGTAGCCAACACCACTGAGTGGATCAAATTCGGAACGGGCATGGTCATCGGTGGCGGCGTAGCGGCAGCTACCGGTGGCCTTGCACCCGCTGCGGTTTTGGCGCCGTTGGCCGCTGAGTACGCGGGGGGCGCAGTGGAGACCTACCTCGGTACGCAGATCGACAGTCTTGCCGAGAAATACGCCAAAGAAGATCGAGACCTCGCCAAGGAGAAGTCGGACGACCTCCGCGACGAGGCGTTGCTCATGGGCAAGGCGAATGCACTCGCGCCGGGCGACGCTTACGCGGATGCGCCTGGTTGGAGCGAGAAGAATAGCAACTACGTACGAGAGGAATTCACCAAGTACGTCAAGGATTCTCGAATTCATGCTATTGAAGATCCGCTCCCTGACCCCTACGAGAAAGACTGACAGTGAAGATTCCCTCTCGCGCTATCGTTCTCGCCGTCGTTCTAGCTTCTGGGTCGGGCGCCTGCTCTACTGCTCAGTCCGATGAAGAGACTGGCAAAGCATCCTTCTCCGCATCCAGGGTGTGTGGTGGTTTTGCGAACCGATCAGCCGTTGCTCAAGCCTTGCGCGCAGCCACAGCTGTTGACCGATTCAGTGATGCACGCTCGAAGCCAGAACAAACGCTGCAGTCATTGACAAACGCAGACGGTAAGGTTTCCGGCGCAGAGCTGCTTGGCTCCCCGTACTGTCGACTTCAAGATGGTGATAGCGGGGATGAGGTCCTTACCATCAGCTTTCGGCAGGCGCTGACTGTCGATAAGGCTGACCCTGAGGACGAGAGGCATTTCACCTTTTTCCAAACAGGGCTCTCCGCTCTCGCTTCGGAGCATACTGCTGGGATCTACTTCAACTGCCGCATGAATGATTCCAGAAAGGAAATCATCATTCACGGGGACTTGGAGCTCGAAAAGAGCGCTCGCATCTCCAACGAGAAGCTCACCAATGCCAATATGCAATTGCTGAACGCTGCAGCCAGTAAGGTTTCAGTCGAGCTTGGGTGTCGTGGATCCAGTATCACTTCGAGTATGCCGACGGAAGGCTCTTGACGGGTGGTCTTAGTCGGAACCTCTTAGCACTCCGTCCTAGCACCCCCATGTCGACGAGGGCGGCACGACAGAGGCTCGGCCACCTCTTGCGTCCTCGATAAGTCCAGCTGGCACATCGCGCCCGCCTTACACCCTCAGCACGGCCTCAACGGCCGGCCCGAACTGTGCTGCACACCTTGGACGAGCCTTAGACGCGGATGGCGTTCGTGGATCGGGTCTCGGGAACCAGGAAGTCGTTGATCGTGGCGCTGAGCGCGGAGACGATCATGGCGGCGTCGTCGGCGACAGCCCAAGCCTCGGCGCCACTTGTCGAGGAAGTCGTTGCGTCAAAGATCGCACACGCGCTCGGTCCGACGCCACGCGGACCTGTACGCCGGGGCGTGGTCGAGCGGACCTCCGCGGAAGGGGCGGCAGCCCGAAGCCCGCTCGCCCCTCCCCGTTCGGCGCGATGCGCCCTGTGTCAGCTCATCAGCATGCGGAAGCGGGCCGCGTTGCCCTTGTCCGTGTCCTGGTAGCCGAGGACCGAGTCGTCCAGGAGCTGGGCGATGCGGGCCAGCTTCTGGCACATCTGGTCCATCTCCGTGGCGCTGCTGCGCTGGATCTCGCCGTAGGCGGTCTTCGCCTCGCCCTCCCAGGTCTCGGCGACGGCCTTGACCTTGCGCATCAGGGTTTCGAGCCCTTCGTTCAGCTCGCGCGCGGTCTTGCGGACGTCGATCGCGGCCTGGGTAACCGTGTCGTAATTGACGGCGGTGCGGTCGTAGTTGACGCTCATGGTGCGTACTCCTCGGTGGCGTTGGGCGCGCGGGTCAGGCGAGGTCGGTGATGCGGCTGGAGACCTGGTAGGAGTTGTCCACCCTGCGGATCTCCGAGACGCGCGACTGCTCGTGCTCGCTGAAGCCCTTGACGCTCATCCGCATGACGTCCTCGAGGTCGACGAGGTTGTCCTGGAGCTTCTTCAGGTGCTGGTTCACCCCGCGCTGCACGGCGTCGAACTCCTTGCCGGCTGCGCCCTGCCAGCCCGCCTGGATCATGTCCACCACGGTGTTGAGCGAGGTCACGCGGCTGCTCACGTCCCGGTGGAAGTCACGGATCTTGTCTGCGAGGTCTGTCAGATCCTGGTCGCTGTAATCGACGCTCATGGTCTCTTGCCCTCCTGTAGAAACACCGCCTGGCGGGCAAGAGTCGCTCCGAACCCCGCGCGACGCGTGGTCGCAGCGTCGCACCGCCCCCGTGCTGTACCACACATGTGGCACCCGGGAGCACTCTAGTCACTCGGTTCGAGGGTTCCAACTGCAAAGCGGCTCAGGGCCAGTTCGTGGCCAGTATGGTGACTGGCGATCGTTGATGAGCAGTCGAAGGGATCTCCGCCATGGCCGGTGTGCCGGACGAGGACGTCAAAGCACGCAAAGAGCGGGAGCGGGACGAGCTGTACGGGCTCGACATCTCGGGTGTGGAGTGGCATTGCGCTCCGGGAACGGAGGAGCACGAGGAACGCGTGGAGATCGCCTATCTCCCCAACGGAGCCGTGGCCATGCGCTCGTCGCTCGACCCGGGCACCGTGCTGCGGTACACGGAGGCCGAGTGGCGGGCCTTCGTGCTGGGGGCCCGCGACGGGGAGTTCGACCTGGAGCCGGCGCCCGGCGGAGGGGTCAGCGCCTCCTGACACCCGCTCGGTCCTGTCCGACCGGCCCGTCCCTCGCGCGCCCGTGCGTCACGGGCCGCCGCGGCGACGTCGGCGCAGGTCGCGCAGGACGACGGCTGAGCCCGTGACGATGAGGACCAGGGTCACGGCCGCGCCCAGGGCGTAGGTGGCGTACCGCTCGTCGCGTTCCGCCGGGGTTTCGGCCAGGGAGAACGGTGCCACGTCCGGCGCCTCGGCCCTGGCCATTCCCGGGTCGGGGGCCGGGGACGACGGCGGGTGGGCGAGGTCGGACTCCTGGACCGCGCGGACGGGGTCGACGACGCCCCAGCCGACGAAGTCGTCACGGCCGTTGACGGACCGCTCGGCCGTCCGCTCGATCTGCGTGACGATCTGCGCCGGTGTCCATTTCGGGTGCTTCTCCCTCAGCAGGGCCGCCACCCCGGCGACGAACGGCGCCGAGAAGCTCGTACCGCTGTCGGTGCACTGCCCGCCACCGGGGACGGTGGAGACGATGTCGACGCCCGGTGCGGCGACACCGACGAAGCTGCCGGTCTGGGAGAAAGCCGCGCGTTCGTTGTTCCGGTCCGAGGACGCCACGGCGAGGACGCCGTCGAAGGCGGCCGGGTACGTCTCCTTGGGCTTGCCGTCCAGGCCGTCGTTGCCCGCGGACGCGACCACGACCACGCCCGCCTCGATGGCCCTGTGCACGGCCTGCGCCAGCTCGGAGTCGCCGGACAACGGCTTGGTGGTGTCCTGGGAGATGTTGATGACGTCGGCCTCCTGGGCGACCGCGTGGGCGATGGCCTTGGCCATCGAGGCCGAGTCGCCGTTGCTGTCGGCGTCGTTCTGCCGGATGGGGATGATGGTGGCCGCCGGGGCGAGGCCGACGAAGCCGGTGCCCTCGGCCGGACGTGCGGCGATGATGCCGGCCACCTTGGTGCCGTGCCCCACCTCGTCCTTGGTCGGGTCTCCGCCCTTGTCCAGCAGGTCGCGCCCGGCCGCCTTGTCGACGGCGCCGGCCAGCTGCCGGTTCCCGTCGTCGACTCCGGTGTCGATGACGGCGACCCGCATGTCCTTGCCCCTCTCGGTGCCCTCCCACAGCTCGTCGAGCAGCACGCGTTGCAACGACCAGGGACGCGCCTTGAACTCCTGCTTGCTGGGGAACGTGCACGCACCGCTGCCCGTCAGCCTGGTGGGCTCCCGGAGCCCGTCATGCGCGGGTGCGACGGGGTCGGGGGTGGGTGTGCAGCCGCTCAGGGCGGTCAGCGCGAGCGCCGCGGTGAGCAGCGCGGTCTTCGTGGGCCGCACCGGTTCGGAACTCCTGTTCTTCGGTGTCCGGCAGGAGGGCACGCCGTAGGGGCGGGACGCCACGGGTCACGAACCCTGCGGCTGGCGGGCGCTGTTGGTGTCGAGCCGCGGGCCCTTGGCCAGGAACTCCGACCACACCAGCGGCACCCTGGCGGGCCGGACGTTCTGGTAACCGAGTTTGACCTGGGCCTCACTCGGCTCCGGGCTTCCGTCCGACGGCCTGCGGTCACCGTCGGCACCGATCTTGGACTTGTCCGCGTCGCTGTCGCCGTTGGCCTGGACGGCGTAGCGCAGACCCGTGTCGGTGAGGAGGAAGAGCGCGCCCGAGTCGGTGGCGGAACCCTGGATCTGTGTGTAGAGCAGGCCTGTTCCGGGCGTGGCGTAGGTGCTGGTGCCGTCCGACGTGATCCGGGCCGGGTAGTCCCGGCCCGCCCAGGTGCTCAGCGTGGTGCCGCCGTCCTGGCCCACCGCGCGCAGGACGCTGCACACGGTGTCGCGGCCGTTGCCGGTGGCGGAGTTGACCTGGTGGAGGCGGCGGTCCGGCCAGTTCGCGCGCTGGCCCGCGAAGGGCTCGGGGTCGGCCGTGAAGTCCTGGAGGCCGACGCTGCGGGCCTTGCCGTTCATGTCGAGCCGGGCGGTCTCGGGTGAGTTGATCAGCAGCCAGGCGGTGAACTCGCTGACGGGCTGTACCTTGCCCGGCAGGACGACGTAGAACCTCGCCCCCTCGCCCGTCTCGGCCTCCAGCACCATTCCGACGCGGTTCTCCTCGTCCGACAGGGCGCCCGGGACGTTCGCGGGGGAACCGACACCTGCGGGCAGCCGCGGGAAGGCGATCGCGTCGCCCGCGTGCAGGGTCGCCAGCCACTCCTTGGTGACGAGCTGCGGCTCCCGCGACCCGACGAGCGTCTCGGTGAGCGGGTCGGACTCGGTGCCCGTGACGGGGTAGGCGCTTCCCCCGGAGGCGACCAGGTAGCGCTCGCCGGTCCGGGTCTTCACGTACAGCGCGTCCCCACCGGTCAGCCGGTTGCGGCCGTCCGTCTTCACCGCCTCCCCGGACGCCAGGACGAACGTCGCCTCCTGGACGGTGTCGCCCTTGCCGCCGGGCTGTTCGCAGACCGCCCAGCGCTTGGCCTTGCCGGCCTCCTCCGGCGAGGGCAGCCGGTCGGGTGCGTACGGGATGCCGAGGATGGGTCCCCGCGGTGGCTTGCCGGAGTCGAGGATGCCGTCGCTCACCTGGATGACCTGGTAGCTCGCGTCGTTCATGAGCAGCCGGGCGGACGCCAGGTTCAGGACGGGGTGCAGCCGGGTGGTGCCGTCCGTCTTCAGGACGACGTACCGGGTGGTCGACTGCTTGCCCACGATCACCCTGGTACCGGGCTTGTCCCAGCCGGAGGGCGCGGTGGGCCGGAACATGCCCCAGGCTCCGAAGACCGCCAGGGTCAGGACACCGGCGACCAGGCTCGGCACGACCGCTCTCAGCGGTTTCGGAGCTCCCTCCTCCGTACCGGTCGGGGAGGGCTGGAGGAAGGCCGCCAGCAGACGCCGCTTCGCGAACGTGTAGGCGTTGAGCTCGTCCCGCCGTGATGCCATCAGTGACCGTCTCTCCCCGTGTCGGTCCCGGAGGTCGTCGCCCCCGCCCTGCGCTGTCAGACCGGCCCCCTACTATGCCTGGTGATCGCGCGGGCCGTCGGAGCGGGTACCGTGGCCGGACCGTCAAGAGCCCGGCGCGGTGCCGTCATTGCTGCCGACGCGAGGAAAACGGGGGACTCGGGGATGGCTTCCACGACACGGGTGCGCGCGCGTGGCCGCGGGCGCACCCAGGCTTCCCCGGCGGCGGGCGCGGCGCCCGATCCGGGCGCTTCCGCGACGGTGACGTCCGCTTCCGCGCCCGCAGCGCCACAGCTCCGTCTGCGCCGCGGCCTCGGGGGTTCGTCCCGCCTGCAACGGGTCGTACTGGTCGAACTGGCCGCCGCGGTCCTCCTGGTCGGCCGGGTCGTCGGCACCGCGGGGCTGGTGGTGGCCGCCGTGCTCGCAGCGGGACTGCTGGCGCTCGCCTTCGTACGCCGTCGCGGCCGCTCCGTGCCCGACTGGTGCGCCACCGCGTGGGCGCTGCGGAACCGGCAGAAGCGTGCAGCCGTCCTGGAGATACCGCCGGGGACGGAGCCCGGCCTGGTGCCGGCGCTGGAGTGCGAACCGGCCCTGCGCACCGGCTCGTACGGCGTGCGCGACCGGCGTCCGGTCGGAACCGTCGGGGACGGCACGTTCGTGACGGCGGTCGTGCAGGTGGAGGCCGCCCCCTCCGCCCTGCGTGCCGAGCGGGGCCGTCAGCCGCTGCCGCTGGGACTGGTCCGCGACGCCCTGGAGGTGGACGGGATCAAGCTGGAGTCGGCGCAGGTCGTGCTGCACACCCAGCCCGCTCCCGCACTGCACCTGCCCCAGCAGTCGGTGGCCGTGGCCAACTACGCACCGCTGCAGGCGCAGACGGGCACTCCCGCGGTCCGCATCACGTGGATCGCGCTGAAGCTCGATCCCGAGCTGTGCCCGGAGGCCGTGGCCGCGCGCGGGGGCGGGGTGACGGGGGCGCAGCGGTGTGTCGTCCGCGCGGCCCATCACCTGGCGAGCCGGCTGACGGGTGCCGGCTTCCGTGTCACCGTGCTGGACGAGGGCGAACTGGTCGCGGCGCTGGCCACGTCCGTGTGTGCCAACCCGCTGGTCACCGCGGAGGCGGGACGGGCCGAGGTGCGTCAGCGGCGCACTCGGGAGTCGCCGCGCAACTGGCGCTGCGACAACCGCCGGCACACCACGTACTGGGTCCGCTCCTGGCCGCGGCTCTCGGGAGCCGATGGCCACACGCTGCCGCAGTTCGTCGCTCGGCTCACGGCCGTGCCCGCGCTCGCCACGACCTTCAGCCTCACCCTGGTGAACAGCGACGGCAAGGACCTGTCACTGGCTGGACACGTACGAGTGACGGGCCGCAGCGACGACGAACTCGTGGCCGCGCGGCGGGCGTTGGAGGAGGCCGCGCGGGGTGCCGGCGCGGGACTGGCCAGACTGGACCGTGAGCAGTTGCCCGGCGTGCTCGCCACGCTCCCCCTCGGAGGTGCCCGGTGACGTACCCCACGCCGGCGCCTGCCGGCACGCCGACGCCCGCCGACGCGCCGGCGTCCGCGGGGATGCCGGCATCCGCCGGTTCGCCGTCGCCTGTCGAGCCGCCACCCGCCGGTGCGGCGGCGCCGACCGGCGTCACGGGGGGTGTGCGCGCCGTCGCCGGTTCGCCGAACCGGCCCGGCGGCGCGCCCTCGGCGACGGGCCGGGTCGTCGACCGCCTGCGCAAGGGCTTCGGACTGGCCGGGCCCCGACACGGGCGGCACACGATCGGCGCGGAGCACTTGGACGCGCTCGCCCTGCCCCTCGGGGACGACGGTGTGGTCGCCGGCGTGGACGGTGCGGGAGAGCCGGCGGTCCTGGGGGTCAACCGGCCGACGCCGTACGACGTGGTGCTGATCGGTGGCCTGTGGACCGCGCAGGTGCTGGCGCTGCGGGCCACGGCGACCGGCGCTCACGTCGCCGTGGAGACGGGCCGTCCGCAGGCGTGGCAGCAGATGGTGCACGCCATGGGCGGTGCGCAGAACGGCCTCTCCGTGCACGACGTGGGGCGGGTTCCGCCGCAGGGCGCCTCCGCCGGCACCCCGGTGCTGGTGGTCCGCGACTGCGGCATGCGTCCTCCGCGCGGACGGGTCGTCTCCGGCCCGTGGCAGTCGGTGCTGACGCTCCTGCCGTACCTGAGCCCGGTGGCACCCCGGCTGCTGCGGCAGGCGCGGCTCGTCGGCGTCCAGAGAGTCTCCCCCGACGAGGCGGCCGAACTGGGCCGCAGCATGGCCCTCACGCGCGAGCAGGTCGAGTCCCTGCCCACCCTCGCCGACGGAATGACCCTCTGGTGTGCCGACCGGGATCGCCGCTACGTACTGACCCGTCCGACGGATGCGGAGATCGGGTTGCTGGGAACGCCGCGGCGGATGGACTGAGGGGGCCGGTCCCGGTCGAGGTGTCGAGCCTGTGCACTCGGGACGGGTTTCCGGCGTTTCGTCGCCGTCGCCCGGCTGAGGTGTCTGTCGGCGCCGTGTGAAAGTCCTCCGGTTCCGCGCGTTTTGTGACCTGGGAGGCCCGAGGCGACGGACGGGCGGGGCTGCCGGGGCGGGGCATGTGGTGATTAGGCTGGGACCGGGCGCGACGTCACGACCCGTGGCCCGGCGTCGGTGTTGCAGGGGAGGAGCGGGGGAGCCGACGCACCGTGCTGCCCCGGACGGCCGCGGACTCTTTCGAACCACTGCGGACGGCACAGCAGACAGAAGCAAGGGTCGCCCCCAGCACGGCATGAGGGTGCTCGACCACACCAGGAGGAACACTGTGAGCAGCGATCGGGACGGGATGCGCGGGGGCTGGGCGACACCCGGCGATGACCAGCCCGACGCGGAGTCCTCAGTCGAGATGACGGGCGAGTTCACCATCGACTACGCGCCGCCCGCCTGGTACACGCAGAACGCCTCGGGGAGTTCCGGGCCGGGGCAGGGCCCGGAGGTGCCCGATGGGAGCGGCGCCTCGGCGACGCCCGAGGGGCCCGGCGTGCCCGGCGGTGCGGCGGTGCCGGAAGGGCCCGGGGTGGCCGGTGGTCCGGCGGGTCCCGGGGCTCCCGCAGCGCCGGAGGGAACCGTGCCGCCGCACGCCGGGTCCACTCCCCCGCACCCGGCCGCCGAACCCTTCGGTCAGTCCTCGCCCCCCGCCCCGGCCGCCGGGCAGACTCCGGCGCCCGGCGTCCCCTTCACGCCTCCCGGGCCGCCGTCCGCTCCCTTCACGCCGCCCGCCGCTCCGTTCGCTCCTCCCGTTCCTCCCTCGAGTGCGCCCTTCGTGCCGCCGGTGCCGCCCGTCGACGCCGAGGCTTCCTCGGGGATGCCGAGGCTTCCCGCGGGGAGCGGGTTCGAGCCGCAAGGGGCGCAGCCGGGTGTGGCGCCGCAGGGCACGTGGCCGCCCCAGGGCTCACCGGAGTCGGTTCCGGACGCTGCGGCCTCACCCGCCGTTGCCGCCGCTGCCGCTGCTGCCGCCCAGGAGGAACCCGGGAACGGTGATCTGGAGAGCGGTGCCACCATGCGCTTCTCCGCGGTCGCCCTGAAGCGGGAGATCGCCGAGCGTGCCGCCACGGCCGGGGACCGGCCGCAGGGGCCGGAAGGCACTGGGCCGCACGGCTCAGATGAGCCCCGGCCGCAGGAAGCGGGAGAGAAGCGGAGCGCCACCGAAAGCGCTGACGTCCCGGCTGCCGCCGGGCCGAGTCACGCATCACAGTCGCACGGCGCGCCCGGTGGTGACGACGGTGGCTCGCCGGCCGGCGGGGCCGCCGGGTCCGGCATGTCCGGCGTGCCCGGCGTGCCCGGCGCGCCTGGGAACGTCACCCCTTCCGGTGACGGGGAGAGCCGGGACGCGGCTGCCGCGGACACCCCGCGGGAGGGCGAGTCGGCGTCGGGCGGCGCGGTCGCCGGAGCCGAGTCCGAGCCGGGTTCCTCACGGGAGGGTGAGTCCGCAGACGCCGTGGGCACGTCCTCGGCGCCGGGGACGCCGGTGTCCACGGACGCCGGTGCCGGAGAACCGGATGCGCCTGCGGACGCGGTCGCTGCGGAGGACGCCCCGGCGGTGAGCGAGTCCGCCGACGGTCCTGCCGTGGATGCCGACGGGCCGGAGCAGCCCGCCGTACGGGCTTCCGCCGAGCCCGCCGAGCCCGCTGAGCCCGCCGACAAGGTGGCTTCCGATGCCGTGCCCGTCGAGGACGGACCCGGAGGCAACGCGCCGCAGAGTGACGCAGGGCCCGGTGTCGCCGGTGCCGGTACTGCCGGTGCTGCCGGTACTGCCGGTGCTGCCGGCGGTCAGCCGGCCTGGACTCCCCCGGCCCCCCAGGGCGTGCCGCCCCTGCCTCCGTCGTACCAGCCGGCCGCTCCCGCACCCGCCGGCCAGTGGCCCGCGGAGCCGAACGCCCAGCCGCAGCCGGCAGCCGCCCAGGGCCAGCCGCCGTTCCAGCCGCAGGCGCCACAGCCGGCGCCCGCCGCCTGGAATCAGCAGGCCGCACCCCTGCCGCCGCAGCAGCCCGCACCGCAGCCCGGCGGCTACGGTTTCCCGCAGCAGGGAGCCCCCGGCACCGGCCCGCAGGGCGCCCCCGCTCCCCACCCCCAGGCCGGTTACGGCTTCCCGCACCCCGGGACTCCCGGCCCCCAGGGCGGCTACGGCTTCCCCCACCCGGGAGTCCCGCCGCAGGCCCAGCCCCCGCAGGGGCAGAACGACCCCGGCCGCCCGCCCCACGCGGGACAGCCCCCCGCGGGGCAGCCCGGACAGCCGCAACCCCCCGTCGACCCCCGCACGGGTGCCGCCTGGCCGCAGCCGATCCAGCACGACCAGCGGCAGCCGACCAACCCCGGCGCCGCGCCGCTCGGTTACACGGCCGCCGTCGAGCTGTCGTCCGACCGGCTGCTCAACAGCAAGCGGCAGAAGGCGAAGAGCAGCCGTCCGGTGGGCGGCGGCGGGCGCTTCAAGCTCGGCGGGAAGAAGGAGGAGGCCGAGCGGCAGCGCAAGCTCGAGCTGATCCGTACGCCCGTGCTGTCCTGCTACCGGATCGCGGTGATCAGCCTCAAGGGCGGTGTCGGCAAGACGACCACCACCACCGCCCTCGGCTCGACCCTGGCCACCGAGCGGCAGGACAAGATCCTGGCGATCGACGCCAACCCGGACGCGGGCACCCTCGGGCGCCGCGTGCGGCGGGAGACCGGGGCGACCATCCGCGACCTCGTCCAGGCGATCCCGTACCTCAACTCGTACATGGACATCCGGCGGTTCACCTCGCAGGCCCCGTCGGGGCTGGAGATCATCGCCAACGACGTCGACCCGGCGGTGTCCACGACGTTCAACGACGAGGACTACCGGCGCGCGATCGACGTGCTCGGCAGGCAGTACCCGGTGATCCTCACCGACTCGGGCACGGGCCTGCTGTACAGCGCCATGCGCGGTGTGCTGGACCTCGCCGACCAGCTCATCATCATCTCCACGCCGTCGGTGGACGGGGCGAGCAGCGCGAGCACGACCCTGGACTGGCTGTCCGCGCACGGGTACGCCGACCTCGTCTCGCGGTCCATCACCGTCATCTCCGGAGTGCGCGAGACCGGCAAGATGATCAAGGTCGACGACATCGTGTCGCACTTCGAGACGCGCTGCCGGGGCGTCATCGTCGTGCCGTTCGACGAGCACCTCGCCGCCGGAGCCGAGGTCGACCTCGACATGATGCGGCCGAAGGTGCGCGAGGCGTACTTCAACCTGGCCGCGATGGTCGCCGAGGACTTCGTCCGGCACCAGCAGTCGCACGGCCTGTGGACCTCCGACGGCAACCCGCCGCCGGTCGCCGCTCCTCCCCTGCCCGGCCAGCAGATGCACGGCCGGCAGATGCCGGGTCAGATCCCGGGCCAGGTCCCAGGCCAGGCCCCGGGTCAGATCCCAGGCCAAGCCCCGGGTCAGATCCCAGGCCAGGCCCCGGGTCAGATCCCGGGCCAGGTCCCAGGCCAGGCCCCCTTCCCCGGTCAGCCGCAGCAGCCCGGCCCCGCCCAGCAGGTCCCGGGCCGGCCCGACCCCTACCAGCAGCCGCAGCAGCATCCGCAACAGCCTCAGCAGCCCCAGCCCGGCCAGCCGTACCCCGGCCAGCCCTACGCCCACCCGGGCCAGCCCTACCCCCAGGCCGCGCCGCAGCAGCACTACGCCCAGCCCGGACAGGCCCACCCGCAACAGGCCCACCCCGGCCAGCCGCCCGCCGCTCCCCCGCAGCCCGGCTACGGCTACCCGCAGCCGGGCCACCCCGGGCCTCCCGGCAACCCCGCAGCGCAGCCCCAGCCCCTGCCCGGACACGTCGACGATGCCGGCACCCCCGAAGGGCGCACCCCGCCGCCCCCGCCCCCTACGCAGTAACCGCCTCACCCGATCGGCCCCTTTCGAGGGGCCGGTCACCCGTCGGGCCCGCGCCGTTCCCACTCGGTGCGGGCCTTGCCGCGTTCGGGGGCGAAATGCGTTGCCAGGCCCTGGCCAGCGGCGCGTCAGTGGTCTCGACCAATGGCCGCGAAACACTCGCCGTTTCGTTATTTCCGCAGGCCACAAGGGGTGAACGTGCCGTTGACGGGCGGAGACGGCCGCTGATACACACACATCAACCCCCTGACAGCTGATCAACCCGTCCTACCCGTCCGAGCGATGACGCGAGGTCCGTCCATGGGCACGAACGATCAGAAACGCAGCCTCCCGCACGGCCTCCGGCTCGCCGCCGTCGCCGGGGCGGCCTCCCTCACCCTCACCGCCGGTCTCGCGACCCCGCTCGACCCGGCTCCCCGGCAGGCCCGGGCGGCCGACGACGGCAAGCAGGTTCTGACCGTCGCGGTGGCGCAGAGCGTGGACTCGCTGAGCCCGTTCCTCGCGGTCCGGCTGCTCAGCACGAGCATCCACCGGCTCATGTACGAGTACCTGACCAACTACGACCCCAAGGACAACCGCGCCATCCCGGGCCTGGCCACCAAGTGGGAGCCCTCGCCGGACAAGCTGACCTGGACGTACACGATCCGCTCGAACTCGAAGTGGTCCGACGGCGAGCGGGCCACCGCCGAGGACGCGGCGTGGACGTTCAACACGATGATGACCGACGACGGCGCCGCCACGGCCAACGGCAGCTACGTCGGGAACTTCAGGAAGGTGACGGCCCCGAGCCCCACGAAGCTGGTCATCGAGCTGAAGAAGCCGCAGGCCACGATGACGGCCCTGGACGTGCCGATCGTGCCGAAGCACGTGTGGGAGAAGGTCTCGGACTTCTCCGAGTTCAACAACGACAAGAGCTTCCCCGTCGTGGGCAACGGCCCGTTCGTGCTGACCGGGTACAAGGCCGACAGCTACGTACGGTTGAAGGCCAACGAGGACTTCTGGCGCGGGGCGCCGAAGTTCGACGAGCTGGTGTTCCGCTACTACAAGGACCAGGACGCGGCCGTGTCGGCGCTGCGCAAGGGCGAGGTGTCCTTCGTCGCCGGGTCGCCGTCCCTGACGCCCGCTCAGGCGGAGTCGCTCAAGGGCGCGGAGAACATCCGGGTCAACGACGCGCCCGGCCGCCGCTTCTACGCCCTGGCCACCAACCCGGGCGCCCGGGCGAAGAACGGCGAGAGGTTCGGCGACGGCCACCCGTCCCTGCTGGACCAGCGGGTGCGCAACGCGCTGTTCATGGCGGTCGACCGCGAGGCCGTCATCGACAAGGTGTTCCGCGGCCACGCCGTCGAGGGCGAGGGCTACATCCCGCCCCGCTTCCGGGACTACTTCTGGAAGCCGTCCGCGGGGCAGAAGCTGGCGTACGACCCGGCGAGGGCGGCGCGGCTGCTCGACGAGGCCGGCTACAGGAAGAACGGCGACGGCAAACGCGTCGGCAAGGACGGCAAGCCCATCACCTACCGCGTCCTGTGCCACGCCACCGACCCGAACGACAAGGCGGTCGGCAAGTACCTCCAGGAGTGGTGGGGCGACCTCGGCATCGGCGTCCGGCTCGACTGCCTGGACAACGTGACCGACCCCTGGCTCGCCGGCAAGTACGACCTGGCGTTCGACGGCTGGTCGGTCAACCCCGATCCGGACTTCGTGCTGTCGATCCACACCTGCGGCGCGCTCCCGGCGACCCCGAAGGACACGGGAGCCACGGACAACTTCATCTGCGACAAGAAGTACGACGAGCTCTACGCCCGGCAGCTCGCCGAGTACGACCCCGCCAAACGGGCGGACATCGTCAAGCAGATGGAGTCGCGGCTGTACGACCTCGGGTACATGAACGTCATGGCGTATCCGAACGCGGTCGAGGCCTACCGGACGGACCAGATCAAGTCGATCACGACCATGCCCGCGAAGGCGGGGAACATCTACGGGCAGGACGGCTACTGGAGCTGGTGGTCGGCGGTCCCGGCCGATGCGAGCGGTTCCTCGGACAACACGTCCTCCACGGGTGTCGTCGTGGGGATCGTCGCGGGTGCGGTGGTCCTCGTCGCGCTCGGCGGTTTCGCGGCGATGCGCCGGCGGGCCACCGCCGAGGACCGCGAGTAGACGGGCGAACGGGCACTCATGACCGCTGACGCGACCCCCGCGCTGGTCGAGGACAAGCAGACGGCGGCCGGGCCGCGGGTACGCAAGGGTTCGGCGTACCCGCGCTACCTGGCCGGCAAGGTGGCCGGTGCGCTGGTCTCGCTGCTGGCCGTCCTGGTGACCAGCTTCTTCCTGTTCCGGCTGATCCCGGGCGACCCGGTGAAGACCATGACGGGCGGCCGTCAGGTCTCCGCCGAGCAGCTGGCCGCCTACCGCGAGGAGTTCGGGCTCGACCTGCCGTTGTGGCGCCAGTTCACCGACTACTGCGCCAAGGCGCTCACCGGCGACCTCGGGACGTCCTACCAGTTCCGCACCCCCGTCGTCGACAAGATCACCGAGGCGCTGCCGAACACGCTGCTGCTGACGGTGACCGCCTTCGTCCTGTACACGGCCCTCGGCATCCTCCTGGGAACCCGCTCGGCGTGGCGGCGCGGCGGGACGGGCGACCGGGTCAACACCGGGCTGGCTCTGACGCTGTACTCCATCCCGTCCTTCTGGCTCGGGCTGCTGCTGATCGTCGTGCTGTCGGTGGGCATCGGCCCGGTCCCGGGGATGTTCCCGACCGGCGGAATGGAGTCGGGCGGCGAGGAGGGCTTCGCGTACGTCCTCGACGTGGCCCACCACCTGGTGCTGCCGGTGGTGACGCTGGTGGCGGTGGAGTACGGCCAGACGCTGCTGGTCACCCGGTCCGCGCTGCTGGACGAGATGGGCAGCGACTACCTGACGACCGCCCGGGCCAAGGGACTGCGCGACGACCTCGTGCGCCGCCGGCACGCCGTGCCGAACGCGCTGCTGCCGACCGTGACCCTGATCTTCATCAACCTCGGCCGGACGGTGGCGGGCGTGATCCTGGTGGAGACGGTGTTCTCCTGGCCGGGCCTCGGCGGGCTGTTCTACCAGGCGCTGAGCGTGCCGGACCTGCCACTGGTGCAGGGGCTGTTCTTCGTGTTCGCCGCCGCGGTGATCGTGATGAACACCCTCGCCGACCTGGTCTATCCCCTGCTGGACCCCCGGGTGGCCCGATGACGACGACGACCGAACCGGCCGCGGACCCGCGGGCCCTCGCCCGGCAGCGCCGCCGTGCCTCCGCCGCCCGCTTCTGGCGGCGCTACCGTGCCGAGAGGGCGGGACTGTACGGTCTGGCCGTGCTCGCCCTGTGTGCGCTCCTGGCCCTGTCCGCCCCGCTGTTCGTGGGCTCCGACGTGAGCAGCGTGACGCAGGCCCCCGGGCACCCGATGCAGAGCCCGAGCACCGACTTCCCGCTCGGCACCGACCAGTTCGGGCGGGACCTGCTGGGCCTGGTGATCTGGGGCTCGCGGGTGTCGCTGCTGGTCGGGCTGCTCGCGGCCGTGCTGTCGGTGGCGATCGGCACGCTGATCGGCGTGACGGCGGGGCACTTCAAGGGCTGGTACGCGACGGTGATGATGCGGATCACCGACTGGTTCCTGGTCATGCCGACGCTGGTGCTGGCGATCGCCCTGGCGACCGTGATGTCCCGCTCGCTCACCACGACCGTCGTCGCGATCGGCGTCACCACCTGGCCGACCACGGCCCGCCTGGTGCGGGCGCAGACCCTGGCGGTGGAGACCCGGCCGTACATCGAACGGGCCAGGGCGCTCGGCGGCGGCCACTGGCACATCATGTCCCGGCACGTCCTGCCCAACGTGATGCCGCTGGTGCTGGCCCAGACGACCCTCATCATCTCCTCGGCCATCCTCGCCGAGGCGACCCTCGCCTTCCTCGGGCTGGGCGACCCGACGGTCGTGTCGTGGGGCGGTCTGCTGCAGGACGCCCGGGAGGCGGGCGCGGTCAGCGCCGGCGACTGGTGGTACCTGGTGCCGCCGGGCATCGCCATCGCCGTGGTGGCGCTGGCCTTCACACTGTGCGGGCGGGCCGTGGAGTCCGTCCTCAACCCCAGGCTGGGGGTGTCGCGTTGACTTTGCTCGACGTCAGGAACCTGACGGTGACGTACCCGGGCGGGGCGGCCGCCGTGCGCGGGGTGGACCTGCGCCTGGACGCCGGCCGGAAGCTCGGCATCGCCGGTGAGTCGGGCTGCGGCAAGTCCACGCTGGCGCTGGCCCTGTTGCGGCTGCTGCCCGCGGGCACCCGCATCACCGGGGAGGTACTCCTCGACGGCGAGGACGTGCTGACCATGAAGTGGGGCCGGGTGCGGGCGGTCCGCTGGGCCGGGGCCTCGGTCGTCTTCCAGGGCGCGATGCACTCCCTGAACGCCGTGCACCGCATCGGCGACCAGATCGCCGAGCCGATCCTGCTGCACCGGAAGGCGACACCGGCCGGGGCGAAGAGGAGGACCGGCGAACTGCTGGAGCAGGTCGGCCTCCCCGCGGCCCGCGCACGGGCCTACCCGCACGAGCTGTCCGGCGGGCAGCGCCAGCGCGTCATGATCGCCATGGCGCTGGCCTGCGACCCGCGGCTCGTGATCGCCGACGAGCCGACCACCGCGCTGGACGTGATGATCCAGGCGCAGATCCTCCGGCTCATCGAGCAGCTGGTCGCGGACCAGGACCTCGGCCTGATCATGATCAGCCACGACTTGGCGGTGCTGGCCGACACCTGCGACCGGCTCGCGGTGATGTACGCGGGCCGGGTGGTCGAGGAGGGCCCGGCCGCACAGGTGTACGCGGACGCCCGGCACCCGTACGCCCGTGCCCTGTCGGCGGCGTTCCCGCGCATCGGCGACCCGGCCTCCCGGTTCGCCCCGCAGGGCCTGGCCGGTGACCCGCCCGACCCGGCCGCGCTGCCGTCCGGCTGCACGTTCCATCCGCGCTGTCCGGTGGCGCTGGACTCCTGCTCCGAGCGGGACCCGGAGCTGCGGGAGGCGGGCGCGGACCGCCGGGCGGCCTGCGTGCTGGTCGGCCCGCCGGGAGCACGCACCGGCGCGGAGCGGCCCGCGGACGGGACCGGGCAGGCCCCGGGAGCACCCGCCGACCGCACCGGGCGAGCCCCGGGAGCGCTCACCGGCCACCCCGGGCACGCCCCGGGGACGCCCGGCGAGCGGCCCTCCGACGACCCGGAAGCCCTGGAGGAAGCGAGGCCCGGCACACCATGACCATCTCCCCCACGGCCCCCGGAACGACCACCACGCCCCTGCTGAGCGCCCGCGACCTGCACGTCACCTTCCCCGGCCGGCACGGCGGGCCCGCGGCACGCGCGGTGGACGGCGTCGACCTGGACATCCGCCCCGGCGAGATCGTCGCGCTGGTCGGCGAGTCGGGCTGCGGCAAGACGACCCTGGCCCGCAGCCTGCTGGGCCTGGTCGAGCCGACGTCGGGACGGGTCTCCTTCGACGGCCGCCCGCTGGAGTACTCGGGCCGCTCCCTGAAGGCCTACCGCAAGCGCGTCCAGCTGGTCCTGCAGGACCCGAGCGGCTCCCTCAACCCCCGGCACACGGTCTACGACGCGGTCGCCGAGGGCCTGCGCATCCACGGCCACGGCGGCGACGAGCGCGCGGCGGTCGCGGAGGCGCTCTCCCGTGCCGGTCTGCGTCCCCCGGAGCGCTTCTTCCTGCGCTACCCGCACGAACTGTCCGGCGGGCAGCGGCAGCGGGTGGTCATCGCGGGCGCGCTGGTCCTGAGGCCCGAACTCCTCGTCGCCGACGAGCCGGTGGCCTCCCTGGACGCCTCCGTGCGCGGCGAGATCCTCGCCCTGCTGCTGCGCCTGCGCACCGAACTCGGCCTGTCCGCGCTGGTCGTCACGCACGACCTGGGCCTGGCGTGGAACATCGCCGACCGGGTCGCGGTGATGTACCTGGGGCGGATCGTGGAGACGGGGCCGGTGGAGCAGGTCCTGACGGCCCCTCGGCACCCCTACACGCAGGCCCTGCTGTCCGTCCTCCCCGACGCCCCGGGCGATCCGGTGGTCCTCACGGGCGAGCCCCCCGACCCCTCGCGTGTCCCCCCGGGGTGCCGCTTCCACGCCCGCTGCCAGATCCTGGCGAGCGGCGAGGCGGAACGGACGGGCGTGGCGGACGCCTGCCGGGGCATCGACCTCGAGGTGCTCGGCGGCAGCGGGCAGTCACAGGTCGCCTGCCACTGGGCGACGTCCCTCTAGCGCCTGTCTGACGATTTCCGCCGTCGCCCGGAGGGCGGCCTCGGAGGGAATTGTCAAACAAGCCCAGGGACGGCGGGAACCGCGCGACCCGCCCCCGCGGACCCGGAGACGGCCCTCAAGCGGACGGGGTGGCCTCTTCGGCCGCCACCAGCTCCCGGCACTGCTGCACGTCCCGCCCCATCTGCTCCAGCAGGGCGTCCAGCGTGTCGAACCTGGCCTGCCCCCGCACGAACGCGAGGAAGTCGACGGCGACGTGCAGCCCGTACAGGTCGAGCCCGACGCGGTCGATGGCGTACGCCTCCACGGTCCGCTCGGTGCCCTCGAACTGCGGGTTGGTGCCCACGGAGATCGCCGCGGGCATCGCCTCGCCCTGGGCGTGCAGCCAGCCGGCGTACACGCCGTCGGCCGGGATCGCGGTGTGGGGCAGCGTCTCGACGTTGGCGGTGGGGAAGCCCAGCTCGCGCCCGCGCTGGGCGCCCCGGACGACGACGCCCTCGACCCGGTGCGGACGGCCGAGGATCTCCGCGGCGCCTTCGACGTCGCCCTCGGCGACCAGGCGCCGGGTGAGCGTGGAGGAGAACGGCTCGCCGCCCCCCGCCTCACCCGTCACGTACAGGTCGACGACCTCGACCTCGAAGTCGTAGGTCTTGCCCTGGGTGGCCAGGAACTCCACGTTGCCCGCGGCCTTGTGGCCGAAGCGGAAGTTGGGGCCCTCGACGACGGCCTTGGCGTGCAGCTTGTCGACGAGCACCTTGACGACGAAGTCGGCCGGCGACAGCTTCGAGAACTCGGTGGTGAAGGGGAGGATGAGCACCGCGTCCACGCCCAGGCCGGCCATGAGCTCGGCACGGCGGTGGTGGGGGGCGAGCAGGGGCGGGTGGCTGCCGGGGCGGACGACCTCGCTGGGGTGCGGGTCGAAGGTGACGACGACGGCGGGCACGCCCAGCTGCCGGGCCCGGTCGACGGCATGCCGGATGATCAGCTGGTGTCCGCGGTGGACTCCGTCGTAGGAGCCGATGGTGACGACGCTGCGCCCCCAGTCCTCGGGGATGTCCTCCAAGCCACGCCAGCGCTGCACTGTGCCTGCTCCTTGTCGAAAGCTCGTCGAACCCGTGTCGGTCGGTCGTTCGTTACTGCCTCGTGCGCAGGTCTAAGGGTGCCATGCCGGGTGCCTGCCGCCCGCATCGGCATGGGCGCTGTGACAGGGCGCACGGCACGGCGGTCCGTACCGGTGGCCGGGGCTCCGCTCAGGCGGGCACGCGTACACCCGCCAGGTTCTCGAGCGTGCGGAGCGCGCTGGGTGCGACCAGGGCGGCCCACCGCCCCGGCTCCTCGGACAGCCAGCCCGCCACGCGCACGGCGAACCCGGGTACGTGCCGGCCGAGATCGACCAGCGCGCGGTCGAAGCGGGTGGCGCCCTCCGGGGTGCGGGCCAGGCGCAGGCCGATCCGGTGGGTGAGGTCGCGCAGGTCGTCGCCGCCGTCCCGGGCAGCGGCGTGCAGCAGCGCGTCCAGGACGTCGGTGTCCTGCTCCCGGGCGAGCAGCGCGTCGCGCAGTTCCCGGCGCAGCGGCCGGGAGGCCGGGATGCCGGGTGGGGTGAGGACGGCGGCCAGCGCGCAGCGCAGCCGCACGCTGCCGGTCTGCAGCAGGCCGGTGACCAGGGGCAGGAGCACCGGGCGGGCGGCGGCGCCGCGGTCGAGCCGCCGGTCGACGCAGGCGGCGATCGGCCCGGCGAGGTCCGGGCGGGCCTCGCAGGCGTCCCGGAGGAGGACGGCGACCCGGCGGGCCAGGCCGGGCGGGGCGGCGTCGGCCAGGGCCCGCAGCGGTTCCTCGGCGTCGGGGCGCTCCAGCCGCCGGGCGAAGGCGCCGAGCACCGGCTCGGGGTGGCTGACCAGGGCACCGGCCAGCGCGTCCGGCGGGAACCGGGGGTCCGCCGCGGCGAAGTGTTCCAGTGCCCGGGGCAGGTGACGGGCCCTGGTCTGCGGGTCCTGGACGAGCAGGGCGAGGGCGCCGCCGTGCAGGGCGGCGTCCGCGGGGCGCGCCAGGAGGGTGAGGGCGGTGAAGCGCAGCAGGGCGCGGTCGCCCGCCTTGGTGACCCGGGGGGCGACGCGCAGGCCCTGCTCGACCGCGGCGATCCTGCGCTCGGGCCGCTCGTCGCGGGCCCATCGGTCGACGGCCCGGCAGATCGCCGAGGGTTCCTCCTCGGCCAGTACGGCGAGCAGTTCCTCGGCCCGCCGGTGGGCGCGGTCGGCGAGCACGTCCGTGAGGTCGTCCGGGGCGCGGTGGCGGTGGGTGTGCAGCAGGGCCTGGGCGGCCGTGGCGACGGTCGCGTGCGGGGTGGCGGGCAGCGGCTGTTCGTCGTCGAACCAGCGGGCGAGTTGCGGCTGCACGGCCACCGGGTCGGCGGCGAGCAGCGCGGCGACGGCGTCGAGGAAGCGCGGTCCGGCCTCGCACGGCGGCCCGTCGGCGTGCACCAGCCGTCTGAACAGGGCGCACCGCACGTCCTGCGGCAGGCGCAGGCCGGTCCAGAAGCCGGGTCCGACCTCTGCGGGCAGCGGCCGCTCCTGCCGCCGCCAGGCCACGATCCGGTCGGCGAGCAGCCGCAGCACCTCGGTGTAAGGCGTCGCGTCGGGCACGGCGGCGAGTGTGCCGGCGAGGAGCCGGGCGGCCCACCAGGAGTCCGGGTCGGCGTCCAGGGCGTGCACCAGGTCGGCCAGCCGGGAGGCGAGCCGGTCGCGGCCGTGCTGCCGGGCCAGATGCAGCAGGGCCTGGACGACGGGCCCGGCGCGGTGGTGCGGGACCGGGTGGGGCGGTGCCTGCCCGCCTCGGTGGACCAGGGCGTGCAGCGCCTCGTCGAGGTCGAGGTGGAGGCCCTGGAGCCAGTCGGCGAGTTCCTCGTGGGCGAAGCGGTAGCCGGACCCGGCCGGGACGAGCAGGCCCTCGGCGAGCACGGCCGACGCCCAGCCCGTGCCGCCTCCGAGCCGGGCGGGGGCGGGGCCCCACGGGAACACCGCCTCGAACGCCTCCCCGTCCAGGTCCCCCTGGCCGGGGCCGAGGCTGCGCCGGGCGGCCTCGTGCACCTGCCCGGCGACCCGGGCGGCCAGCCTACGTACCGCGGTGCCGTACAGGCCGTTGCAGGCGGCCAGGCGGGTGGCGATGCGCAGGCACATCAGGTCGAGGTGGGCGGAGAGGACCTCGTGCCGGTCGAGGCCGGCCCCGGTGAGGTCCGGGGTGCCGGGGAGGGCGCCGTGGACCTCGGCGAGCAGGCGCAGGGTCAGGGGGTGCCGGGCGTCGGCGGCGGCGAGGGCGCCGTCCGGGATGCCGTGCCGCAGGCGGGCTTCCCGGGCCTGCGCCTCGGTGAGGTCGCCCAGGCGGACGCACGCGGGCGAGTGCAGCAGGGGCGCGGTCTCCTCCCAGTACTCGTCCCGGCAGGCGACCACCAGGCGCGCGCCGGTGTCGCGCAGCCACCGCACCGTCGCCTCGGCCCAGCCGGCCGTCCGGCGGGCCAGGGCGGGCGGCATCTCCTGGGGGTCGTCGAGCACCAGCAGCAGGGGCCGGCCGAGACCGGCGGCGAGCCGGGCGATCCGTTCGGGCGTGGTGTCGTCCGGGCCGGCCGGGAGCGGGGCCCGGGCCGCGGCCACGACGGGGGCGGAGCGGGCGAGTGCCCGGCGGGCCGCGTCCGCCACCGACGCGTCGTCGTCGCGCAGGTCGCAGCCGCGCAGCCAGAGCGTGGGGTGCCGGTCGGCCTGGCGGCGGGCCGCCAGGGCCGCGAGCTGCGTGGTCCGGCCGCTCCCGGGCGGCCCGACGAGCCCCAGGACGGCCGTCGGGCCTGCGGTGAAAGCGCCGAACGCGGCCAGGGCGTCCGGTCGTTCGACCGGTTCGGGGACACCCGTGCCTCCGGGCGGGCCGTCCAGGCCCACGGAGGTTCCCGTCAGGGCCAGGACACCGGCCAGGTTGAGGTCGGCGCCGTAGGCGGGCACCGTGGCCGCGTTCTCGGCCAGGAGTGCGCCGAGCGGGCCGTCCGGGCCGGGGACACGGGCGCACAGCGGCACGGCGAAGCCCACCTCGCTGTGGCCGGAGCTGAGGGCGGTGCCGAGCACGCCGACGACGGCCCCGGTCCCGGCGTCGAGGACCGGCCCGCCTGCCGCTCCCCCGCCCAGCCGCAGCGCGTCCCGCCCCGCCGTGCCGACGGCGAGCTCCAGCGCCCGGTCGAGCCGGTGGAAGCGGTCGGTCGCCGCGTACGTCACGGGCGTGCGGCCCAGGACCCGGGCCTCGCGCCAGCCACCGGCGGGGATGCGCACGTAGGCGCCGGTGCCGGTCTCCTCCCGCACGGTGACGGGCAGCGGCGCCACCCCGAGCCCGTCCGTGCGCACCAGGGCCAGGTCCAGCGCGGGCAGCGGCGTGACGGCGCCGGCGTCGACGACCCGGCGGCGGTCCCCTTCCCCGTGCAGGACGAGGCGGGGCAGGCCGTCGACGGCCTCGTGGCTGGTGATCAGGGTGCCGTGGTGGTCGGCCAGGAAGCCGGTGCCGCGGGGGCGGCCGGCCAGGTCGTGGATGCGGACCAGGGCGTCCCCGGGGAACGCCCTGTCGTCGTGCCCGGCCGCGCCGGGGCGCTCCCGCGCGACCCGTGAGCCTTCCTCCGCCCCCCGGGACCGGTTTCGCGACGCCATCGTCCGAGCCTCCCCGCCGTACACCCGTGCCCTCGTGTTCGACAGTAGGGGGGCGAAGATCGGCGGGACAGATCACTGTGCGAAAGCGCCCCCTTCCGCTCCCCCGGTTCACTCCGAGCGCTGGCACGGACGGGTGAACGGAGGGGGGCGGGTGGATACACCCTAGGGGTGGGGGAACCGAGGGGGGACCGTGGAGCGGCGGAGGTGGAGGTACCCCGTGGCCGCCGCTCCACGGGCGGGTGCCCCTCGGCGGGCCGTCAGCCGAAGACGGCCAGGCTCCTGGCCTTGCCGCGCTGTTCCTCGACGAGGGCGAGGAAGCGGCCCTCGGGGTCGAAGACGCCGACCGGACCGGAGCCCGCGTACTCGTCGGGCATCTCCAGCCGCACGCCGTTGGTGAGCAGCCTGGCGCGCCGGGCGTCGACGTCCCAGCGCGGGAAGGCGGCCGCGGCGGCCTCCGCCACCGGCACCACGGTCAGCTCCTGCTGGAGCTGGTCGAGCGTGCGCGCGGCGTCCAGCTTGTAGGGGCCGACGCGGGTGCGGCGCAGGGCGGTGAGGTGCCCCCCGACGCCGAGACCGGCGCCCAGGTCGCGGGCCAGGGCCCGGATGTAGGTGCCGGAGGAGCAGACGACCGAGACCACCAGGTCGAGCACGGGCGTGCCGTCCTCGGCGACGGCGTCGCGGACGTCGTACACGCCGAAGGAGGAGACCCGGACGGGCCGGGCGGGGATCTCGAACTCCTCGCCCTCCCGGGCGCGCTTGTACGACCGCACGCCGTTGATCTTGATGGCGCTGACTTTGGACGGCACCTGCATGATGTCGCCGGTCAGCTCGGCGATGCCGGCGTCGACGGCCTCGCGGGTGACCCCGGAGGCGTCGGTGGAGGAGGTGATCTCCCCCTCGGCGTCGTCGGTGAGGGTGTTCTGCCCGAGCCGGATGGTGCCCAGGTACTCCTTCTCGGTCAGCGCGAGGTGGCCGAGGAGTTTGGTGGCCTTCTCGACGCCGAGGACGAGGACGCCCGTCGCCATCGGGTCCAGGGTGCCGGCGTGCCCGACGCGGCGCGTCCGGGCGATGCCGCGCATTTTGGCGACCACGTCGTGCGAAGTGAAGCCCGACGGCTTGTCGACGATGACGAGGCCGTCGGGCGTGGTGTGCTTCTGGGTCATTCGGCGGTGTCGTCCGTCTCGTCGTCCTCGTCCGGCTTGCGGTACGGGTCGGCGTCACCGGCGTACTTCGCCCCGGCGGAGGCCTCGCGCACCTTCTCGTCGGACTGGCGCGCCTTGTCGAGGAGGTCCTCGATGTTCCGGGCGGTGTCCGGGAGGGCGTCCATGACGAAGGTCAGGGTCGGCGTGAACTTCACGCCGGCGGCCCGGCCGACCTCCGAGCGCAGGACTCCCTTGGCGCTCTCCAGGCCGGCGGCGGCCGCCGCGCGCTCCTCGTCGTCGCCGTACACCGTGTAGAAGACGGTCGCCTCCCGGAGGTCACCCGTGACGCGGGTGTCCGTGATGGTGACGTGCGAGCCGAGCCGCGGGTCCTTGATCCCGCGCTGCAGCTTCTGGGCCACCACCTCTCGGATGAGGTCCGCCAGCCTTTTAGCCCGCGCGTTGTCGGCCACTGGTCCGTCTCCCGTTCTTTCCTGTCCGGTTTCGTTCTCGGTTCGTCAGTCGTCTTCGCCGTGGAAGCGCCGCCTGACGGACAGCAACTCCACCTCGGGGTGCCCGGCCACGAGCCGTTCGCACCGGTCGAGCACGTCGCTGAGGTGCCCCGCGTCGCCGGACACCAGCGCGAGGCCGATGACGGCCCTGCGGTGGAGGTCCATGTGGTCCACCTCGGCCGCGCTCACGGCGTACTTGCGCTGGAGCTCGGCGACGATGGGGCGGACGACGGAGCGCTTCTCCTTCAGCGACCGTACGTCGCCGAGAAGCAGGTCGAAGGACAGAGTCCCCACGTACATGTGTGTCCGGATGACCCGCCGGTACGGGATCGATGGCCCTGCGCTGTCGGGACGGCAGGAACACCAGGAACGTTACCGCGAACGGGCCGGGGGCTCGATCGGGTTTTCCGGTGCGCACGCCGCCCCAACGGCCAGCCGGCCGACGCGGCGGTGCCGCGTCGGCCGGTCAGGACACCGTGGGCGTTACGCCCGCGGCTTCTCGCGCATCTCGTACGTCGCGATGACGTCGTCGACCTTGATGTCGTTGAAGTTGCCGAGGTTGATACCGCCCTCGAACCCTTCGCGGATCTCGGTGACGTCGTCCTTGAAGCGACGCAGGCCCTCGATGTTGAGGTTCTCCGCGACCACCTTGCCGTCGCGGATGAGGCGGGCCTTGGTGTTCCGCTTGACCTCGCCGGAGCGGATGAGGACACCCGCGATGTTGCCCAGCTTGGACGACTTGAAGACCTCGCGGATCTCCGCCGTACCGAGCTCGACCTCTTCGTACTCCGGCTTGAGCATGCCCTTGAGGGCCGCCTCGATCTCCTCGATCGCCTGGTAGATGACCGAGTAGTACCGGACGTCCACGCCCTCGCGCTCCGCCATCTGCTGGGCACGTCCGGCGGCGCGGACGTTGAAGCCGATGACGATGGCGTCCGAGCCCATGGCCAGGTCGATGTCGGACTCCGTGACCGCACCGACGCCGCGGTGCAGGACGCGGATGTCGACCTCTTCGCCGACGTCCAGCTGCAGCAGGGAGGACTCCAGGGCCTCGACGGACCCGGAAGCGTCACCCTTGATGATGAGGTTGAGCTGCTGGACCTCGCCGGCCTTGAGCACCTTGTCCAGGTCCTCGAGCGAGACGCGGCGCGTGCGCTTGGCGAAGGCCGCGTTGCGCTCGCGGGCGGCGCGCTTCTCCGCGATCTGACGGGCCGTACGGTCCTCGTCCACCACGATGAAGTTGTCGCCGGCACCCGGGACGTTGGTCAGACCCAGGACCTGCACCGGCGTCGAGGGACCTGCCTCGGCGACGCTGTTGCCGTTGTCGTCGTGCATCGCCCGGACGCGGCCGTACGCGTCGCCGACCACCATGGTGTCGCCGACCCGCAGGGTGCCTCGCTGGACGAGGACCGTCGACACGGCGCCACGACCGCGGTCGAGGCGGGACTCGATCGAGATGCCCTGCGCGTCCTGGTTCGGGTTGGCCCGCAGGTCGAGCGAGGCGTCCGCCGTGAGGATCACGGCCTCCAGCAGGGAGTCGATGTGCAGACCCTGCTTGGCGGAGATGTCGACGAACATGGTGTCGCCGCCGTACTCCTCGGCCACCAGCCCGTACTCGGTGAGCTGGCCGCGCACCTTGGTCGGGTCGGCACCCTCGACGTCGATCTTGTTGACCGCGACGACGATCGGGACGTCGGCCGCCTTGGCGTGGTTGAGCGCCTCGACCGTCTGCGGCATGACGCCGTCGTTGGCCGCGACGACCAGGATCGCGATGTCGGTCGACCGCGCACCACGGGCACGCATGGCGGTGAACGCCTCGTGGCCCGGGGTGTCGATGAAGGTGATCTTGCGCTCTTCGTCGTTGACCTCGGTCGCGACCTGGTAGGCACCGATGTGCTGGGTGATGCCGCCGGCCTCGCCCGCGATGACGTTCGTCTTGCGGATGGCGTCCAGCAGTCGGGTCTTACCGTGGTCGACGTGACCCATGACGGTCACCACCGGCGGACGGACCACGAGGTCTTCCTCGGTGCCCTCGTCCTCGCCGAACTCCAGGTCGAAGGACTCGAGCAGCTCGCGGTCCTCCTCCTCGGGGCTGACGATCTGAACCGTGTAGTTCATCTCGTCGGCGAGGAGCTGCAGCGTCTCGTCGGAGACGGACTGCGTCGCCGTGACCATCTCGCCGAGGTTCATCATGACCGCGACGAGCGACGCCGGGTTGGCGTTGATCTTCTCCGCGAAGTCGGTGAGCGAGGCACCGCGCGACAGGCGAATGGTCTCGCCGTTGCCGCGAGGCAGCATCACACCGCCGACCGACGGGGCCTGCATGGCCTCGTACTCCTGGCGCCTCTGCCGCTTCGACTTGCGGCCACGACGCGCCGGACCACCGGGACGGCCGAACGCACCCTGCGTGCCACCACGGCCACCGGGACCGCCGGGACGACCACCGAAGCCGGGACGGCCACCGCCGCCGGGACCGGCCGGACGGCCGGCGAAACCGCCACCGCCGCCGCCACCACCGGGACGGCCGGCGAAACCGCCGCCGCCACCGCCGGGACGACCGGCGAAGCCGCCGCCACCCGGACGACCGCCGCCGCCACCGGGACGACCGCCGCCACCGGGACCGCGGCCGCCGGGGCCACCGCCACCGGGACGCGGGCCGGCAGCCGGACGCTGCGGCATCATGCCGGGGTTGGGACGCGGGCCGCCGGGACCGCCGCCGGGACGGGGACCGCCCTGCGGACGGGGCATGCCGCCCGGGGTCGGACGCGCGCCGCCCGGGGCCTGCGGGCGGGGACCGCCCGCCGCACCCTGGGGACGGGGACCGCCCTGGCCCTGGCCCTGCGGGCGCGGAGCGCCGCCGGGGGCACCGGGGCCGCCCGGACGCGGGGCGCCGCCGGGACGGGGCGCCTGCGGGCGCGCCATGCCGGTGGAGCCGCCGGAGGTGAAGGGGTTGTTGCCCGGACGGGGACCCGCCGGACGGGCGCCGGGACGCGGGGCGCCGCCACCCGGACGCGGAGCGCCGGGACGGTCACCGCGGCCCTGGCCGCCCTGGCCGGAACCGGCCGGACGGGGAGCACCCGGACGCGGCGTCTGGCCGGCCGGACGCGGGGCGCCCGGCCGCGGGCCGGAGCCCTGGGACGGCGCGGCGGGGGCCGACGGCGGCGCGGTGAACTCGGGCGCGGCCGGAGCCGGGGACGCCGGGGCGGGCCGCGGCGCGGGCTTCGGGCCCGGGGTGGGACGGGGGCCGGGAGTGGCCGGCGCGGCGGGAGCCGCGGGCTTCTCGGCGGCGGCCGGCTTGGGGGCCGGCGGGCGCGGGGCGGCCGGACGGGCTGCCTGCGCCGGAGAGGGGGCTGCCGGCTTCGCCGGGGCAGCCTTGCGGGCGGAGGCGGCCTTGCCGCCACCGTTGCCCTGCTGGAGGGCGTCCGTCAGCTTGCGTACAACGGGCGCTTCGATGGTCGAAGACGCCGAACGGACGAATTCACCGAGTTCCTGGAGCTTGGCCATGACGACCTTGCTCTCGACACCGAACTCCTTGGCGAGTTCGTAGACCCGGACCTTAGCCACTTCGCTCCTTTGAGGTCCGGGTTGCGTCCGGACCGTCGCTAGTTCATGGGCGTACTCATCGCGTACTCATCGAGTGCTCATCGCAATCTCGACCTGCTTTCGACTCGCGAGGTACCTAGCCGCACGGGGTTCCGTACGGCACGTCTTACGGTGTTGCCTGCTCGGCAACTGTCGTCTGCTCGACGTAGTGGCGCAACGCCTTTGTGTCGAGCGCTCCCGGGGCGCGCAGTGCCCTCGTGAACGCCCGGCGGCGTACCGCCTGGTCGAGACAGACCAGTGCGGGGTGTACGTACGCACCCCGGCCGGGCAGCGTACCGCGATGATCGGGGACGCATTCACCCTCGATCGCCACGATCCGCAGCAGTTCGGCCTTGGCCGCTCGCTCCCGACACCCCACACAGGTGCGTTCAGGGCATGCGCGGGCGCGCGTCCGGCCAGACACTGCTAAGTCTACCTCCCCGTACGCTCCTCACCCCTTTGGGGCAGGATCCGAACAGTTGCCGCGCACAAACCTGTCGTGATCTGAACGGCGCGCGGTCTGGATCTATTCCCCGGAGCCCTCGCCGGCCGGCTCGGTGTCCGGACGGATGTCGATCCGCCAGCCGGTCAGCCGGGCCGCGAGGCGGGCGTTCTGGCCCTCCTTGCCGATGGCCAGGGAGAGCTGGTAGTCCGGCACGGTCACCCGGGCCGACCGGGTGGCCATGTCGACGATCTCGACCTTGGAGACCCGGGCCGGGGAAAGCGCGTTCGCCACCATCTCGGCCGGGTCCTCCGACCAGTCGACGATGTCGATCTTCTCACCGTTCAGCTCGCCCATCACGTTGCGCACCCGGCCGCCCATCGGGCCGATGCAGGCGCCCTTGGCGTTCAGTCCGGACCGGGTGGACCGGACGGCGATCTTGGTGCGGTGACCGGCCTCACGGGCGATCGCGGCGATCTCCACCGACCCGTCGGCGATCTCCGGCACCTCCAGGGCGAAGAGCTTCTTCACCAGGGCGGGGTGGGTGCGCGAGAGCGTCACGGACGGGCCGCGCACGCCCTTGGCCACCCGGACGACGTACGAGCGCAGCCGCATGCCGTGCGGGTAGGTCTCGCCCGGCACCTGCTCCTGCACCGGCAGGATGGCCTCGAGCTTGCCGATGTCGACGAGCACGTTCTTCGGGTCGCGGCCCTGCTGGACCACTCCGGTGACGATGTCGCCCTCGCGGCCGGCGTACTCGCCGAGCGTCGCGTCGTCCTCGGCGTCGCGCAGGCGCTGCAGGATGACCTGCTTGGCCGTGGTGGCGGCGATACGGCCGAAGCCGGACGGGGTGTCGTCGAACTCGCGGGGCTCCTGCCCCTCCTCGAGGTCGTCCGGGTCCTCCTTCGCCCACACGGTCACGTGGCCGGTCTCCCGGTCGAGCTGCACGCGCGCGTGGCGGCGGCTTCCCTCGGTGCGGTGGTAGGCGATGAGGAGGGCCGACTCGATCGCCTCGACCAGCAGGTCGAAGGAGATCTCCTTCTCCCGAACCAAGCCCCGCAGGGCACTCATGTCGATGTCCACGGCTACGCCTCCTCTTCCTTCTTGTCCTTGCGGCTGAACTCGACCTGCACGCGGGCCCTGACGATCTCGCCGAAGGCGAGCCTGCGCGCGGTGGGCTTGCGGCCCTTGACCCCGGGCACCTCGGTGTCGACGCCCTCGTCGTCGACCTTCAGGATCCTGGCGACCAGCTCGCCGCCCTCGGCGAGCTGGAACTTCACCAGCCGCCCGGTGGCGCGGACGTAGTGCCGGTGTTCCGAGAGGAGGCGCTCGGCGCCCGGGGTGCCGACCTCGAGGGTGTACTCGCCCTCGCCCATCGCGTCGTCCTCGTCGAGCTTCGCCGAGAGCGCGCGGCTCACATCGGCGATGCGGTCCAGGTCCGCACCCGTGTCGGAGTCGACGACGACGCGCAGCACACGCTTGCGGCCGACCGAGTCCACTTCGATCTCTTCGAGATCCAGGCCCTGGGAGGCGACGAGCGGTTCCAGTAGCTCTCGCAGCCTCTCGCTCTGGGTGGTGCTCATCCGGGTGACTCCTCGGCCGCGTGTGCTGTTGTGGGATGGGTCGCGTGTCTGGTCAAAGGGTATCCGGTCGCAGGGAGTGTTGCCGTCCACCCGGTCACGAACGGTGCCGCTGAGTGGTCGGGGGACGGGGCCCGGGTACCGTGATCACGGGCGTGCAGCCCTGGTAGCCGCTTCTGTCCCGCCACGAGCCCCCCGAGGACGTCTGACGTGCCGTTCCCCTCATCGCCGCGCGCCCGATCGGGGCCGCGCAGAAGGAGCCTGCTCGCCGCCGGTCCGGCGGCCTTCGTCCTGGCGGGGTGCACCGCCGGGGACCGGACCGGTCCCGGCGACGGCACGACGGCCGCCGAGCGCACCGCACGCGCGCGTGCGGCCCGCGACAGCGAGGAGCTGGCCGCGCACTACGACGCGGTGATCAGCGCCCGCCCGGCTCTGGCGGAGCGGTTGCGGCCGCTGCGCGAGGAGACCGTCCGGCACGCGCGGGCCTTCGGCGGGGGCCGCGGGACGGCCCCCTCCGTCTCGCCCGCCTCCCCGTCGGCCTCGCCCGCCTCCCCGTCCGCGTCACCCGCCGGCGCGAGCCCCTCCCCGGGCCGCGAGGTGCCGGGCAACGACAAGGACGCCCTGGCCTCGCTCGCGACGGCGGAGCGCGAGCTGGCGGACCGGCGGGCCGAGGCGCTGCTCGGCGTGCCGGGCGAGACGGCACGGCTGCTGGCGTCGGTGGCCGCGTCGGGCGCGGCGCACGTGTACCTGCTGACGGAGGGCAAGGCGTGAGCGAGGCGGAGGACCGGGAGCTGCGGGCGCTGCAGGCGGCGCTGGCGGCCGAGCACGCGGCGGTGTACGGCTACGGCGTGGTCGGCGCGCGGATCGGCGAGGACCTGCGCACCGAGGCACGGACCGCGTACGACGGGCACCGGGCCCGCCGGGACGCGCTGGTGCGCGAGGTGAAGGACCTGGGGGGCAAGCCGGTGGCCGCTGCGGCCGGCTACGCGCTGCCGTTCCAGGTGCCGGACGCGGCGGCGGCCGCGCGGCTCGCCGCCGAGCTGGAGGACCGGGTGGCCGCGGTCTACGCCGATCTGGTGCGCGCGGGCGACGGCGGGCGGCGGGCCCTGGCCGCCGGGGCCCTGCGTGAGGCGGCGGTGCGGGCGGTGCGCTGGCGCGGCGAGAGCGTAGCCTTCCCTGGGCTCGCCGAGCGGGCCGGACAGGCCCCGCCCTCGGCGGCGCCCACGGCGTGAGCCGCGGGGGCACGCACCGCGGACAGCAGGAAGGGAACGACTCGCGCATGGCTTTCGAACCGCCGCAGCGCCTGGTCAGAGCGCTCGGCGAGACGGCCCCCGACGGCGACGACTGGCTGGAGAAGCTGCCCGAGGCGGCTCGCCGGGCCGTCGCGCTGCGCGAGTTGACCGTGGAACGGGTACAGCTGCCGGGCGGTCGCAGCAGCCTGGTCGTGCTGGTGCGCACGGCCGACGGCACACCCGCCGTGCTCAAGCTGGCGCCCGGGCGGGCCCGGCCGGAGGCGGAGCGGGCGGCGCTGGCGCACTGGGGCGGACGGGGCGCGGTCCAGCTGCTCGAGACTCCGTCGTCGGCCGAGGGGGTGCTGCTGCTGGAGCGGCTGCACCCGGACGTGTCGGTGCGGTCGCTGCCGGAGGCGAAGGCGCTGCTGGAGGCCGCGGGGACGCTGCGGCGGCTGTGGGTGGAGGCGCCGGCGGGCTTCCCGTTCGAGACGGTGGCCGAGCGCACCGGCCGGCAGGCGGAGGCGATGCTGGCGCGGGCCCGGGTCGATCCCGACGTGGCCCCGCTGGTCGACACCGCGCTCGCGGCGCGCGAGGAGCTGCTGGCCGCGCCGCCCGAGCACCTGCTGCTGCACGGGACGTTCCGGCAGAGCAAGGTGCTGGCCGGGGAGCGGATGCCGTGGCTGGCCGTGGGCCCCGACCCGGTGGTCGGCGAAGGGGCCTTCGACCTGGCGCGGCTGGTCCGGGACCGGGTCGAGGACCTGATCGCCCAGCCGTCCGGCGCGGCCACGACCCGGCGGCGGGTGAAGCGGCTGGCGGAGTCGCTGGAGGTGGACCAGGACCGGCTGCGCGGCTGGACGCTGTTCCGGGCCGTGGAGTCGGGTGTGCGGGCGGGCCGCGTGGGCCGGCCCCGTGACGCGGAGCTGCTGCTGGAGTTCGCGGGCTGGCTGTGAGCGCCCCGGCCGCCCGGGACGCTCACGGCCTTCACGGGCCTACGCGGTGAGGCGGGCGACGGCCTCCTCGACCGTGAGTTCCTCGCGCTCGCCGGTGCGGCGGTCCTTCAGCTCGACCACGCCGTCGGCCGCGCGGCGCCCCGCCACCAGGATCTGCGGCACGCCGATCAGCTCGGAGTCGGTGAACTTCACGCCCGGGGAGACGCCCGGGCGGTCGTCGACGAGGACGCGGACACCGGCCGCGGCCAGCTTCCCGGAGATCTCCAGGGCCAGCTCGGTCTGCAGGGCCTTGCCGGCGGCGACCACGTGGACGTCGGCCGGGGCCACCTCGGCGGGCCAGCACAGGCCCTTGTCGTCGGCGGTCTGCTCGGCCAGGGCGGCCACCGCGCGGGAGACGCCGACGCCGTAGGAGCCCATGGTGACGCGGACCGGCTTGCCGTTCTGGCCGAGGACGTCGAGCTTGAGGGCGTCGGTGTACTTGCGGCCCAGCTGGAAGATGTGGCCGATCTCGATGGCGCGGTCCAGCACGAGGCCGGTGCCGCACTTGGGGCAGGGGTCGCCCTCCTGGACGACCACGACGTCGACGTACTGGTCGACCTCGAAGTCCCGTCCCGCGACGACGTTCCTGGCGTGCGTGCCGGCCTTGTTGGCGCCCGTGATCCAGGACGTGCCGGGGGCGACGCGCGGGTCGGCGATGTAGGTGACCTTGTCCAGGCCCTGGGGGCCGACGTAGCCGCGGACCAGGTCGGGGCGGGCCGCGAAGTCGGTCTCGGTGACCAGCTCGACGACGGCCGGGGCGAAGTGGGCCTCCACCTTGTCCATGTCGACCTCGCGGTCCCCGGGGACGCCGACGGCGACGATCTCGCCGTCGACCTTCACGAGGAGGTTCTTCAGCGTGGCGGAGGCCGGGACGCCGAGGTGGGCGGCGAGGGTCTCGATGGTGGGGGTGTCGGGGGTGGGGATGTCCTCGGCGGCCGGCACACCCACCGCGTCGACGGGCTTCAGCTCGTAGGTGATCGCCTCGGTGTTGGCGGCGAAGTCGCAGTTCGGGCAGTCGGCGAAGGTGTCCTCACCGGCCTCGGCGGGGGCGAGGAACTCCTCGGACTTGGAGCCGCCCATGGCTCCGGCGGTGGCGGCGCAGATGCGGTAGTCGAGGCCGAGGCGCGCGAAGATCCGCTGGTAGGCCTCGCGGTGCAGGGCGTACGACTTGGCCAGGCCCTCGTCCTCGGTGTCGAAGGAGTAGGAGTCCTTCATGAGGAACTCGCGGCCGCGCAGGATGCCGGCGCGGGGGCGGGCCTCGTCGCGGAACTTGGTCTGGATCTGGTAGAGGATCACCGGCAGGTCCTTGTAGGAGGACGCCTGGTCCTTCACCAGCAGCGTGAAGATCTCCTCGTGGGTGGGGCCGAGGAGGTAGTCGCCGCCCTTGCGGTCCTGCAGGCGGAACAGCTCGGGGCCGTACTCCTCCCAGCGGCCGGTCGCCTCGTAGGGCTCGCGGGGCAGGATGGCGGGGAGCAGGACCTCCTGGGCGCCGATGGCGTCCATCTCCTCGCGCACGATGCGCTCGACGTTGGCCAGGACGCGCTTGCCGAGCGGCAGCCAGCTCCACACGCCGGCGGCGGTGCGGCGCACGTACCCGGCGCGGACGAGCAGCTTGTGGCTGAGGACCTCGGCGTCCGCCGGGTCGTCGCGCAACGTCTTCGCCATCAACTGGGACATGCGCTGGACCGGTGCGTTCGCCATGGTTCTTCTGCTCCTGCTGACGTGGGTCCCCCCGCCCGGGCGGGCCCGTGAGCGGGAGAGGGTGATGGCAGGAGGTTAGCCGGGCGGTGCGGGGCGGTGGAAATCGGTTAGCGGCGGCGCAGCGGCAGCGGGGCGCCCATCACGGCGTACGGCTTGGGTGCGCTGGGGAACAGCACCTGGCGGGCCAGGTCCCGGTAGCCGAGGGAGCGGTACAGGGCGCGGGCGGGACTCTCGGTGTCGATCGCGGAGAGGATCGAGCGGGGTTCGGCGGCGCTGTCGGTGATCGTGGTGATCAGGGAGCGGCCCAGTCCGCGGTTCTGGTGGCGGGGGTGGACGTGCAGCTCGGTGATGACGAAGGAGTCGTCGAGCCACTCGTCGTGGCCGTTCGCCCGGAGGTAGGGCTGCACCACGGTGGACCACCAGTGGGTGCGGTCGTTGGGCATGCCGTAGACGAATCCGACGAGGGCGCCGTCGGCCGTGGCGCCCAGGGCGCGGGCGCCGGGGTAGGTCATGTGGCGCAGGACGATCTGGCGGCGGACGGCGACTTCGTCGGGGCCGAGGCCGAAGGCCACGGCTTGGACAGCCAGGGCCTCGTCCACGTGGGCGGACAGGTCGAGGGGGCCGATCACCAGGTCCATGGCGGGGAGCCTACAGGGGGGCGCCGGTCGCCGTCCGGGTGCTTGCGGCACCGGCCGGGGCGATCGGCGGGCGGGTCAGAACAGCACGCTCATGAAGGCGCCGACCTCTTCGAAGCCCACCCGCCGGTAGGTCCGGCGGGCGGCGGTGTTGAAGTCGTTGACGTAGAGGCTGACGACCGGGGCGACGTCGGCCAGGGCGTAGCGCAGGACGGCCGCCATGCCGGGGGCCGCGCGGCCGGTCCCGCGGTACTCGGGGGCCACCCACACGCCCTGGATCTGGCACGCGCGGTTCGTGGCGGCGCCGATCTCGGCCTTGAAGACGACCTTGCCGTCGGAGTCGAAGCGGGCGAAGGCCCGTCCGGAGCCGACGAGTTCGGCGACGCGGGCCTGGTAGAGGAGACCGCCGTCGCCGGCCAGCGGGGAGACGCCGACCTCCTCGGTGAACATCGCCACGCACGCCGGCATGATCGTCTCCATCTCGTCCTTGCGGACGCGGCGGACGTACGGGTCCGGGGTGACGTCGGCCGGGAGGTGGTCGGCGACCATGAGGGGCTGGTGGCGGCGGACCTCCCGGGCCGGTCCCCAGTGGGGTTCCAGCAGCCGCCAGAGGCCGGCGGTGGCGTCGGCCGGTCCGACGATGGACGAGCAGCGCCGGCCGGCCCGGCGGGCGCGGTCGGCGAAGGCGCGGACGGCCCGCGGGGTGGCGCAGATCGGCACGAGGTTGGCGCCGGCGTAGCACAGGGAGGTGAGGACGCCGTCCTCGTACCAGCCCCACATCTCGCCGCCGAGCCGCCACGGGTCGAGGCCGGCGATCTGCACCCGGGACGTCACGAAGGCGTTCGTGACCGGCTCGCGGTCGAGTACGGCGAGCGCGGCGTCCAGGTCGCTCGGTTCGAGGACCCGTGAGGTGGTCTGGGTCAACACGTGCGGGGCCTCACACACTGGGGTCGGCTGTCCCCGCACTATAGCTGCGCTGCTGGGGCGGGGCGCCTCGGAGCCGGGGGCTTGTGGTTGCCGGGCGGGCGCGGTACGTCTGTGACGTGTCGCGCCCACGCGGCGCAGCCGCATGTCGACACGGCGCCGCGCCCCTTGCGGAGCGCGGAAGGCTCCGCTCTCAGCCCGCGACCGCCACCGACGGCTCGCCCGAGGCGACGCCGTCCTTCTCCATCTGCTCGGCCAGCTTCATGGCCTCCTCGATGAGGGTCTCCACGATCTTGGACTCGGGGACGGTCTTGATGACCTCGCCCTTGACGAAGATCTGGCCCTTGCCGTTGCCGGAGGCGACGCCGAGGTCGGCCTCACGGGCCTCGCCGGGGCCGTTGACGACGCAGCCCATGACGGCGACGCGCAGCGGGACCTCCATGCCGGTCAGGCCGGCGGTGACCTCCTCGGCCAGCTTGTACACGTCCACCTGGGCGCGGCCGCAGGAGGGGCAGGAGACGATCTCCAGGCCGCGCTGGCGCAGGTTCAGCGACTCCAGGATCTGGATGCCGACCTTGACCTCCTCGGCGGGGGGCGCGCTCAGGGACACCCGGATCGTGTCGCCGATGCCCTGGGAGAGCAGGGCGCCGAAGGCGACCGCCGACTTGATGGTGCCCTGGAATGCGGGGCCGGCCTCCGTCACACCGAGGTGCAGCGGGTAGTCGCACTGCTCGGCGAGCTGCTTGTAGGCCTCGATCATGACGACCGGGTCGTTGTGCTTCACCGAGATCTTGATGTCGCGGAAGTCGTGCTCCTCGAAGAGGGACGCCTCCCACAGGGCCGACTCGACCAGGGCCTCGGGGGTGGCCTTGCCGTACTTCTGCAGCAGGCGCCGGTCGAGGGAGCCGGCGTTGACGCCGATGCGGATCGGGGTGCCGTGGTCGCGGGCCGCCTTGGCGATCTCCGCGACCTTGTCGTCGAACTGCTTGATGTTGCCGGGGTTGACGCGGACCGCCGCGCAGCCGGCCTCGATCGCGGCGAAGACGTACTTCGGCTGGAAGTGGATGTCGGCGATGACGGGGATCTGCGACTTGCGGGCGATGGTGGCCAGGGCGTCGGCGTCGTCCTGGGTGGGACAGGCGACGCGGACGATCTGGCAGCCGGAGGCGGTCAGTTCGGCGATCTGCTGGAGGGTGGCGCCGATGTCGGAGGTGCGGGTCGTGGTCATCGACTGCACGGAGACGGGGGCGTCCCCGCCGACCGCCACGGACCCGACCTGGATCTGCCGGCTCTTGCGGCGCTCGGCGAGCTTGGTCGGAACGGACGGCATGCCGAGAGAAATCGCAGTCATCTGCTGTGCAACCCCAAGTCGTGGATCAAGGTCCGGTCCCGTGAGCAGCGGGCTCCGAGCTTCGAGATTACGGCACGGGCGCGGGCGCGGGCACATTCCACCCGCGGCACCACCCGATGGGGGACGGCCCGGCCGGATTCGTACCGGGCCGCCCGCGGCGCGGTACGGCTAGGAGATCTTCACCGGGTTCACCACGTCCGCGATCAGGACGAGGATCGTGAAGCAGATGAAGATCCCGGCGACGACGTACGCGACCGGCATGAGCTTGGCCACGTCGAAGGGGCCCGGGTCGGGGCGGCGCAGCAGCCGGGCGAGGTTGCGGCGCAGCGACTCCCACAGGGCGCCGGCGATGTGGCCGCCGTCGAGCGGCAGCAACGGGAGCATGTTGAACAGGAACAGGGAGAGGTTGAAGCCGGCGACCAGCATCAGGGCCATGGCCAGCTGCTGGGTGGGCGGGATGTCGAGGGTGAAGATCTCACCGCCCACGCGGGCGGCGCCGACCACGCCCATCGGGGAGTCGGCCTCGCGTTCGGCGCCGTCGAAGGCCGCGTTCCACAGGGCCGGGATCTTGCCGGGGAGGGCGGCGAGGGAGTCGACGGCCTCGCCGATCCGGTCGCCCATCCAGGTCACGGAGTCGCCGAAGTCCTGTTTGACGACGCCCGTGGCGGCACTGAAGCCGAGGAAGCCGGCCTGGACGTACTGGCCCTCGACGATCTGGCCGCCGGAGTCCTTCTTGGCGACCTGGTTGGTGGCGATCTTCGCGTGGAGGGTGACCTCCCGGCCGTCCCGCTCGACGACGATCGGCACCTCCTTGCCGGGGTTGGCGCGGATCAGGTCGGACAGCTCGTTCCACTCGTCGGTGCGGGTGCCGGCGAAGGACACGATCTTGTCGCCCGCCTCGAGGCCCGCGGCGGCGGCGGGGGCGGCCGGGTCGCCCTTCTCGCACTTGTCGCGGTTCTCGCTCTGGGCGATGACGCACTGCGAGACGGAGCTGACGGTGGTGGTCTGCTGGGTGATGCCGAAGCCCATCAGGACGATGAGGAACAGCACCACCGCCAGGATCAGGTTCATGAAGGGCCCGGCGAACATCACGATCACGCGCTTCCACGGGGCGCGCGTGTAGAACATCCGCTTCTCGTCGCCCGGCTGCAGCTCCTCGTAGGCGGCGGAGCGGGCGTCCTCGATCATGCCGCGCCAGGGGGAGGTGGAGCGGGACTCCAGGCGGCCGTCGGGGCCGGGCGGGAACATGCCGATCATGCGGATGTAGCCGCCGAAGGGGATGGCCTTGATGCCGTACTCGGTCTCGCCCCTCCTGCGGGAGAAGAGCGTCGGGCCGAAACCGACCATGTACTGCGGCACGCGGATGCCGAAGAGCTTGGCGGTGGACAGGTGCCCCAGCTCGTGCCACGCGATCGAGAACAGCAGGCCGACCGCGAAGAGGACTATGCCGAGGATGAACATCAGGGTCGTCATGCACGGGCCTCCGCCGTCTGTGCCGCCAGTTCCCGGGCCCGGGCCCGCGCCCAGGTCTCCGCTTCGAGGACGTCCGACACGGTGAGCGAGGTTCCCGCCCGCGGGGTGCCGTGCTCCTCGACGACCCGGGTGACGGTGTCCATGATCCCGTTGAAGGGCAGTGCGCCCCGGCGGAACGCCTCCACGCACTCCTCGTTGGCCGCATTGAACACCGCCGGGGCCGTGCCCGCGAGCCCGCCGACGTGCCGGGCGAGGTTCACCGAGGGGAAGGCCTCGTCATCGAGCGGGAAGAACTCCCACGTGGAGGCCTTGCTCCAGTCGAAGGCGGGGGCGGCGTCGGGGACGCGCTCGGGCCAGCCGAGGCCGATGGCGATGGGCCCGCGCATGTCGGGCGGGGTCGCCTGGGCCAGTGTCGATCCATCCGTGAACTCGACCATCGAGTGCACATACGACTGGGGGTGCACGACGACCTCGATGCGGTCGAAGGGAATGTCGTAGAGCAGGTGCGCCTCGATGACCTCCAGGCCCTTGTTGACGAGGGTCGCGGAGTTGATCGTGATGACCGGTCCCATGGCCCAGGTGGGGTGGGCGAGGGCGTCCTCGACGGTGACGTCCGCCAGCTCGGTCTTCGTACGGCCGCGGAAGGGGCCGCCCGAGGCGGTGACGACGAGTTTGCGGACGTCGGCGCGGGTGCCGGCGGCCAGGGCCTGGAAGAGGGCGGCGTGCTCGGAGTCCACCGGGATGATCTGGCCGGGCTTGGCGAGGGCCTTGACCAGGGGGCCGCCGACGATGAGCGACTCCTTGTTGGCGAGCGCGAGGGTGCGGCCCGCCTCCAGGGCGGCGAGGGTGGGGGCCAGCCCGATGGAACCGGTGATGCCGTTCAGGACCGTGTGGCAGTCGGAGGCGGCGACCTCGGTGGCCGCGTCGGGTCCGGCGAGGATCTCCGGGAGCGGCTCGCCCGGGCCGTACTGCGCGGTGAGCGCCTCGCGCAGGGCCGGTACGACGTCCTCGCGGGCCACGGCGACGGTGCGCGCCCGCAGCCGGTGGGCCTGCTCGGCGAGGAGGGCGACCCGGCCGCCGTTGGCCGAGAGGGCGGTGACCCGGAAGCGGCCGGGGTTGCGCAGCACGAGGTCGATGGCCTGGGTGCCGATGGACCCGGTGGAGCCGAGGATCACCACGTCCTTGGGGCCGTCGCCCGCGACGGGGTCGTAGACGAGGTGCGGGTCGGCGAGAGGGGCTGGACTGTCGCTCATCCCTCCATTGTTGCCGTAAGCGCCGCGTGTGAGGACGGCGCATCCCCTCCATGGGGGCGCTCGCCGTGTCGGCGCGCGCCCCCAGGGGGGCCGGGTCGTGGTCAGCGGATCGGCCGGTGGACGTTCTCCCGCTGCGAGGGCCCCGGTGTCGCGTCCGCGATCCAGGGCCCGTCGGTGGACGGGTCGACGATGCCCTGTTCGAGCCACTCGTAGGTGCCGGACAGGACGCCCTTGACGACCTTGCGGTCGAGGTCGTCGGTGTTGGTCCACAGGCGGGTGAACAGTTCCTCGATCCGGATGCGGGCCTGGCGGCAGAAGACGTCGGCGAGCTGGTAGGCCTCGCGGCCGTGCTCGCCCCGGGCGCGCAGGTGCTCGGCGCGGACGCAGGCGGCGCTCATGGCGAACAACTCGGCGCCGATGTCGACGATCCGGCCGAGGAAGCCCTGCTTGGACTCCATGCGGCCCTGCCAGCGGGACATCGCGTAGAAGGTGGAGCGGGCCAGTTTGCGGGAGGTGCGCTCGACGTAGCGCAGGTGCCCGGAGAGGTCCACGCCGTGCTTGAACTCGGCGAAGGAGGTGGGGAGCTGGCCCGGGCCCGCGACCAGTCTCGGGAGCCACTTGGCGTAGAAGGCGCCCGCGTTCGCGCCGGCCTTCGCCTTGTCGCCCAGGGACTTCTCCGGGTCGATGAGGTCACCGGCCACGGACAGGTGGGCGTCGACGGCCTCGCGCGCGATCAGCAGGTGCATGATCTCGGTCGAGCCCTCGAAGATGCGGTTGATGCGCAGGTCGCGCAGCAGCTGCTCGGCCGGGACGCCGCGCTCGCCGCGGGCCCGGAGGGATTCGGCCGTCTCGAAGCCGCGGCCGCCGCGGATCTGGACGAGTTCGTCGGCCATCGTCCAGGCCATCTCGGAGGCGTACAGCTTGGCGAGGGCGCCTTCGATGCGGATGTCGTTGCGGTCCTCGTCGGCCATCTGCGAGGCCAGGTCCGTCACGGCCTCCAGGGCGAAGGTGGTGGCCGCGATGAAGGAGATCTTGGAGCCGACCGCCTCGTGGTGCGCGACGGGTTTGCCCCACTGCTCGCGGGCCGCCGACCACTCACGGGCGATCTTCAGGCACCACTTGCCGGCCGCGACGCAGGACGCGGGCAGCGACAGCCGCCCGGTGTTGAGGGTGGTCAGGGCGATCTTCAGGCCCTGGCCCTCCTCGCCGACGCGGTTGGCGGCGGGGACGCGCACCCGGTGGAAGCGGGTGACGCCGTTCTCGATGCCGCGCAGGCCCATGAAGGCGTTGCGGTTCTCGACCGTGACGCCCGGCGAGTTGGTCTCCACGACGAAGGCGGTGATGCCGCCGCGGTGGCCCTCGGACTTCGGCACCCGGGCCATGACGACCAGCAGGTCGGCGACGACGCCGTTGGTGGTCCACAGCTTCACGCCGTCGAGGACGTAACCGTCGCCGTCGGGCACGGCCGTGGTGGCCAGGCGGGCCGGGTCGGAGCCGACGTCGGGCTCGGTCAGCAGGAAGGCGCTGATGTCGGTGCGGGCACAGCGCGGCAGGAAGCGCTCGCGCTGCTCCTCGGTGCCGAACAGTTTCAGCGGCTGGGGCACGCCGATCGACTGGTGCGCGGAGAGCAGCACGCCGATCGCGGGGCTGGCGGAGCCCACGAGGGCGAGGGCCTTGTTGTAGTAGACCTGCCCGAGGCCGAGCCCGCCGTACCTGGTGCCGATCTTCATGCCGAAGGCGCCGAGCTCCTTGAGGCCGTCGATCACCTCGTCGGGGATGCGGGCCTCGCGCTCGATGAGTGCGCCGTCGACCTTGGTCTCGACGAAGTCGCGGAGCTTGGCGAGGAACTGCTCGCCGCGCTGGACCGCCTCCTCCTTGGGAACGGGGTGGGGGTGGATGAGGTCGAGACGGAAGCGGCCGAGGAACAGCTCCTTGGCGAAGCTGGGCTTGCGCCAGTGCTGTTCCCGGGCGGCCTCCGCCACCGCGCGGGCCTCCCGCTCGGTGACGGCGGGACGGGAGGAGGGGGTGGTGGAAGCGGACATGAGGGGCACCTCGCCGCATCTAGGTGGAGGAAGGACCGTTTCGTTACCGACCAGTGCTACGGGATCGTTCGTACCCGAAAGCGGACGCTCCCACCAGTCCTCGCGCGTCCGTTCGGCCGAAGGGGACCGGGCGGGCGCGGCCCTTGCCGGACGTGCGCCCCCGGTGTTGCATCGGCGGGGACGGACGGGGCCCGGGAACCGCCCCCCGGAGACCCGGTATCGAAGCGCTTCGACAGACTATGGACACCCGCCGTGGCTGGGGCTACTGTCGAACCACCCCCACCCTCCCGTATCGGCACCGCGCATTGTCGAAGCGCTTCACAACCCTGGAGAGCCGGATGGTCACCCTCGCCGAGGTCGCCCAGCACGCCGGAGTCTCGGCCAGCACGGTGAGCTATGTCCTCAGCGGCAAGCGGTCCATCTCCGCGACCACCCGGCAGCGGGTCGAGCGGAGCATCCGCGAGCTCGGGTACCACCCCAACGCCGGCGCCCGCGCCCTGGCCAGCAGCAGGTCGAACATCATCGCGTTGATGATCCCGCTGCGCACCGATCTGTACGTGCCCGTGATGATGGAGATCGCCATCGCCGTGGCGACCTGCGCCCGCACCCACGGCTACGACGTGCTGCTGCTGACCGGCGAGGAGGGTCCGGACGCGGTGCGCCGGGTCGCCGGGAGCGGGCTCGCCGACGGGATGATCCTCATGGACGTCGAACTCGACGACGAGCGGCTGCCGCTGCTGCGGGCGACGGACCAGCCGTCCGTGCTGATCGGGCTGCCCGCCGAGACGGCCGGGCTGACCTGTGTCGATCTGGACTTCCGGGCGACGGGCGCGCTGTGCGTGGAGCACCTGGCCGGGCAGGGGCACCGCGACATCGCTGTCATCGGGGAGGCCCCTGCCGTCTACGAACGGCACACGGGCTTCGCCGAGCGCACGCGGGAGGGTCTGCGCTCGCGCGCCAGGGAACTGGACGTCCGGCTGCTGCACCGGCCCTGCCAGGGCGGGTACGACGCGGTGGCCGTGACGCTCTCCCGGATCCTCGACGAACGCCCGGGCACCTCGGGGCTCGTCGTGCAGAACGAGTCCGCGGTCGAACCGCTGCTCGCCCTGCTGCGGCAGCAGGGCCGGGCCGTGCCCGAGGACATGTCGGTCGTCGCGATCTGCCCCGACGAGGTGGCCACGCGGTCCTCGGTTCGGCTGACGTCGGTCGCCGTCCCCGCGCAGGAGATGGGGCGGCGCGCGGTCGAGCACCTGGTCGCCAAGCTGGAGGGGCGCGGCACCGACGAGGTCGTGCTGCTCGCGCCCGAACTGACGGTCCGCGCGAGCACGGGACCGGCGCCGGTCCGCCCGTAGCCCGCCGGTCCCCCGCCCCCTTCTTCGTCCCTCGCCTCTCCCGGGGCACCTCCCTGTCCGCACTCCTCCAGGAGCACAGGAGCACGCGTGAACCAGCCTGCTGAAACCCAGCCCCAGGTGAGCCTGGCGCAGTCCTCCCCCACCGTCGGCGTCTTCCGTGAGCGGGACGGCGCGCTGGAGTGGAGCGGCCGTCAGGAGACCGTGCGGATCGAACCGTGGGGCCCGGACGCCGTACGGGTGCGGGCCCGGCTGGGCGGCCCGGTCCTCGACGGGCTGCCGGGCGCGCTGCTCGACGAGGCTCCGGCGACGCCGTCCACGGTGAAGATCGAGGACGGCACCGGGCGGCTGACCGTCGGCTCGCTCACCGCCGAGGTGAACGGCGAGGGCCTGATCCGCTTCCTGCGGACCGAGGACCGTACCGAACTGCTCGCCGAGGAGCGCGCCCACTTCTGGTGGCCCGGCCCGCGCCTGTACACCGCCGTCGGCAACGGCCACCACCGCCTGGAGCAGCGGTTCGGGGCATACGACGACGAGAAGCTGTACGGCCTCGGCCAGCACCAGCACGGGCGGCTGGACCACAAGGGGCTGGTGCTGGACCTCCTCCAGCGCAACGCCGAGGTCAGCATCCCGGTGCTGACCTCCAGCCGGGGCTACACCCTGCTGTGGAACAACCCGGCGATCGGCCGCGTGGAGCTGGCGCACAACGGCACCCGGTGGGTCGCCGACTCGGCCCGGCAGATCGACTACTGGATCACCGCCGGCGACCCGGCCGACGGCCAGCGCCGCTACAGCGCGGTGACCGGCAGGTCCCCGATGCTGCCCGAGTGGGCGGCGGGCTTCTGGCAGTGCAAGCTGCGCTACCGCACCCAGGACGAACTGCTGGCGGTGGCACGGGAGTACAAGCGGCGCGGGCTGCCCCTGTCGGCGATCGTGTGCGACTTCTTCCACTGGACGCACCTCGGCGACTGGAAGTTCGACCCGAAGGAGTGGCCGGACCCGGCGGCGATGGTGCGCGAGTTGGCGGAGCTCGGCGTCAAGCTGGTGGTGAGCGTCTGGCCGTCGGTGTCGCCGCTGAGCGAGAACCACCCGGTGCTGGAGCAGCGCGGCTGGTTCATCGGCACCCAGTACGGCCCGGTGGCGCACGCCGACTGGCCCGACAAGGAGGTCGCCTCCACGGTCCAGGTGGCCTTCTACGACGCCACCCACCCGGAGGCCCGGGAGTTCGTGTGGTCCAGGATCAAGGAGAACTACCTGGACCCCTACGGCATCACGGCGTTCTGGCTGGACGCCTGCGAGCCGGAGCTGAAGCCGGGCTTCCAGGAGAACCTGCGCTACTGGGCCGGTCCCGGTCTGGAGGTCGGCAACCTCTACCCGCTGGAGAACGCCCGCACCTTCCACGAGGGCCTGGCCGCCACCGGCGAGGAGGAGATCGTCACCCTCAACCGCTCGGCTTGGGCGGGCAGTCAGCGCTACGGGGCCGCCCTGTGGTCGGGTGACATCGGCACCGACTTCCCGACCCTGCGCCGGCAGGTCGCGGCCGGGCTGAACACCGCCCTGTCCGGCATCCCGTGGTGGAACACCGACATCGGCGGCTTCCACGGCGGCGACCCGGACGACCCCGCGTACCGGGAGGTGATGGTCCGCTGGTTCCAGTTCGGGACGCTGTCCCCGCTGATGCGCCTGCACGGCTTCCGCGACCCGGGCATGCCGCTGGGCCCGGACATGACCGGCGGCCCCAACGAGGTGTGGTCGTACGGCGAGGAGGCCGGGGCCGTGATGGAGAAGTACCTGCGGCTGCGCGAGCGGCTGAAGCCGTACGTCATGGAGGTCATGCGCGCGGCGCACGAGGAGGGGCTGCCGGTGATGCGGCCGCTGTTCCTGGAGTTCCCCGGTGACCAGGCGGCCTGGTCGGTCGACGACTCCTACCTGTTCGGCCCGGACCTGCTGGTGGCCCCGGTGCTGACGGCCGGTGCCACGGCCCGCACGGCGTATCTGCCGGCCGGGGCCCGCTGGACGGACGCCTGGACCGGGGAGGAGTACGGGGGCGGCCGGGCCGTGACGGTCGACGCCCCGCTGGACCGGATCCCGCTGTTCCTGCGGGACGGGGCGCGGCTGCCGGTGGCGGAGTAGCGGGGACGACGGCAGGGGCGGCCGGACCGTGCGGTCCGGCCGCCCCTGCCGTGCTGCGCGCACGGTCAGCCGCTGCTGACGGTGAGGTGGTTGGTGGTGAAGTCCAGTCCGCCGGAGGACGAGGTGATCTCGAAGCCGAACTGCACGTCACCGATGGTCTCGTTGCCCATCCACTTCTTGGTGTCCTTGATCCACTTCAGGATCGGCAGGATGTTCACGCTGCCGGAGCTGGAGTCGGACGTGCGCAGGAACGAGAAGACCTCGTTGGCCCCGTTGCTGCCCTTGTGGACGTTCCAGGTGTGGCCGCCGAGGGTGACGCTGCCCTGGGGGGTGCCGAGGGGTCCGACGGCGCCGTTGTGGTTGACCCACAGCATGATCTCGTAGTCGTGGTCGGTGTCCCAGATGTCGTACGACGTGTTGTACGCGCCGGACGACGGGACCGTGACGTTGTAGCTGCTGGTGAGCGAGGACAGGGAGGTGATCGTCTTGTTGATCACCTTCTTGGAGTTGGGGTAGGACTTGATGCCGCCGGTGTTCGGGTGGTCGGCCCAGACGCCCCAGTTGGTGCCGGAGTTGGCCCAGACGCACTGGCGGCCGGCGCCGGAGCCCCAGATGTTGTTGTAGAGCGTGTAGCCGTTCAGGCTCGTGTTGCCCCACTGGTCGCAGGAGTTCCAGACGGCCGCGGAGGCGGGGGCGGAGGCGAGGCCGACGGTGACGCCGAGCGCGAGGGCCGGGGCCAGGAGGGCCTTGGTGATCCTGCTCGGGGTGCGTGATGCCATGGTGTCCCTTCCATGGGTGGGGGGATCGACGGGAGGGGGATCACCGCGCTCTCAGGGTGAGGACGCGGTCTTCCCCGGCGACGAGGTCGAGCGGCTCGGCGCCGGAGGAAGTCCTGAGTTCGACGCGGACGCTGCGGCCGGGCCGGAGCACGGCGGTGGCCTCGCCGTCCGGGTTCCAGACGAGGTCGAGACCGGCCCCGAACCGGGTGCGCACGCCGCGCAGCGCACCGGCCGTGAGACGCGCCGGCAGCGCGGGGAACAGCACCAGCCGGCCGGGGGTGGACTGCACGAGCGCCTCGATCAGCACGGCGGGCAGGGTGTGCGCGGCGTCGGCGTTGTAGACGTCCCGGCCGGGGTAGTGCGCGCTCATGAGGGAGGCGTGGAAGAAGTCGCCCTCCAGGACCCGGCCGAGGGCGTGGGCGACGCGGTCCGCGTCCCGCAGCCGGGCCGCGACGAGGGCGTGGTGCAGATGGCCGTGCGCGGAGTCGTTCTCGGCGCCCCGCAGTTCCAGCGCGCGGTGGGCCGCGGCCGCCAGTGCGGGGGTGTCGTAGGGGGTGATCTCCTCCAGCGGCCAGACGCCGTAGAGGTGACTGAGGTGGCGGTGGTCGTAGGTGTCCTCGAGGCCGGGCCAGGCCCATTCGGCCAGGGCCCCGTCCGCGTTGATCCGGTGCGGGGGGAGCCGGTCGGCGAGGGCCGTCCAGCGGCCCGCCTCCGCGGTGCCGGGATGGCGGGCGGCGGCGGTGCGCAGGGCGTGGCGGGCCGCCGAGAGGTCCATGGCGGCGTTCAGCGCGCCCCAGCTCCCGCCCGCGGGCCGGTTCTCCGGTGAGTACGACGGGACGACGACGAGATGGCCGTCGCCGTCGGTGCGGGTGAGGAAGTCCTCGTAGAACAGGGCGACTTCGGCCAGCGCGGCGGTGGTGCGCGGGTCGCGGGTGCCGTGGGTCTCGTCGTGGTCGACCAGCGGCTTGAGCAGCCAGTCGGCACCGGCGGTCCACAGGTGCAGGGGGTACTCGCGGCTGAAGTGGTACGCGTGCCCGCACTCCCCGTCGCTGTGGGCGGGGGCCACCACGCCCCGGGTGCCGAAGATCGCGCGGGCGTTGTCGCCCCAGTCGGGCAACTGGCCGTGCACCAGGCGGGCGTGGGCCTCGGTGACCTCGGGCAGGGCGGCGGCCGCCGCCGAGGCGGTCTGGAGGTTGAGGTTGGCGTCGTGCGTGAACGCGCCCGACCAGGCGGTGTTCCAGTCGCCGGTCCACAGTCCGGTGAGCCGCGGCGGGAACAGGCCGCTCGCGCTGAGCAGGTGGTAGCGGCCGGCGGCGAACAGCCGCTCCAGCAGGGCGGCGCTGCGGGGCCGCTTCAGCAACTCCGAGCCGGGCAGGGCCCGTTCGGCGGGGTCGGCGGCGAGGTCGAGGCTGACCCGTGTGTAGGCGGCGCGGTGCCGGGCGAGATGGCGGTCGAGGAGTTCGTCCGGGTCGGCGGGCAGGTCGCGCAGGGCCCGTCCCTCGGCGACCACGTCGAGCTCTCCGGTGTGCCGGTGCACCCGGGTCAGGAGCAGCACCGAGCGGGCGCCTTCGATGCGCACGCCCGGGGGCACGAGGGTGGTCCTCCCGCCGGTGACGGCGATGCGGGTGACGCCCGTGCAGGCCAGGTCGCTGCCGGGATGGCGCAGGTGCAGGCTCAGCAGGGCGCCGTCGGGGGCGAGGACGGTTCCGTGCCCGACGGCCGGCGCGGCCGGGGCGCCGGGCAGCCGGTGGTCCAGGTCGATGCCGAGGGCGGGGCCCGGTCCGGTGACGTGCTGGACGATCACGTCGTCGGCGCGCGAGACGAAGACCCGGCTGGTCCAGCCGTCGCAGGACGTCCGGACGGTGCCGGTGGCGAAGTCCACCTCCCGGTGGTAGCCGGTCCCGGCGCCGGCCGGCCGGTCCAGCCGGACCCGGAACGCGGGGTGGAAGGCCCGCACCCACCGGAGGGGACGTCCGTCGGTGAAACTCTCGGCCGCGGTGGTGTCGCCGGACAGCAGCCGGTCCTGGAGGGCCGACAGGTCCCCCGCCAGCTCGGGCGGCCGGGTGTCACCGTCGCCCGGCCGGACCAGGGTGTGGTGGGTGACCACGACCCGCTCGGTGTCCGGTTCGCCGAACACGAGGGCGCCGTGACGGCCGTTGCCGCTCAGGAAGCCGTCCTCCCAGCGTGTGGCGGGCTGCGGTTCCCAGGTGCCGTGGACGGGGGCGGAGTGGGTCATGGCCGCAGCACCGCCGCCCCGTAGCGGCCGAGGGTGACCCGGCCGGTGACGTCCGTGCCGGTCAGCAGGTCGTGGTGGGTGCCCGGCACGTCGACGGTCACCGGCTCGCGGCCGTGGTTCAGCACGAACAGCAGCTCGCCGCGGCGCACGGCCTCCACCTGTTCGGGCAGCCCGTCCAGCACCGGCCGCACGCCCGCGTCGCGCGCGACGGACGCCAGCAGGTCCCGCAGCGGGCCGGGTTCCGGGAGCGTTGAGACGTACCAGGCCCGGCCCTTGCGCAGCACCGCGGGCAGCCCGTCCAGCTCACCGCCGCGGTAGGGCACGGTCGCGTCGGCCGTGCCGTCGCCCTCCAGCTCCTCCGACCACAGGGTGCCCCGGAAGCCCTCGCAGTCCACGGTCTCCCCCGCCTCCAGCGGCCACCACTCGTGCAGGGTCCGGATGCCGAACAGCTCCCGCAGCCGGGCGTCCATCCCGCCGGGCCGCACCCGGTCGTCCTGGTCGGCGACGCCGGTGAGGAACCCGCAGACCAGGGTTCCGCCCTGCCCCACGAACGCGAGGAGGTTGCCCACGGCCGCGTCGGTGAGCGCGTACAGCTGGGGCACGGCGACCAGCGCGTACGGCGTCAGGTCGTGCTCGGGGTGGGCGAAGTCGGCCGTGAGGTGGGCCTGCCACAGGGCCCGGTGCCAGGCGCTCAGCACCTCCGGGTGGTTCACCCGGCGGGACGGGCGGCCGTCCTGGTCGCCGGCCCACCAGGCGTGCCAGTCGTGCAGGACGGCCACCCGCGCGGGGACGGGCCGCCCGGTCACGGCGGGCGCGATCCGCTCCAGGTCGGCGCCGAGCCGCTTGACCTCCTGGAAGGTGCGCCCCTCCTCCCCGGCGTGGGAGACCATCCCGGAGTGGAACTTCTCGGCGCCCTGCCGGGACTGCCGCCACTGGAAGTAGCAGACCGCGTCGGCGCCCCGGGCCACCGCCTGCAGCGACCACAGCCGGTTCAGGCCGCGCGGCTTGGGGTGGTTCACACCGCGCCAGTTCACCGGGCCCGCGGCCTGCTCCATCAGCATCCAGGGCCCGCGTGCCTGGGAGCGGGTCATGTCCTGGACCAGGGCTCCGTGCTGGGCGCCGAGCGGGTCGCGCGGGTCGGGGTACAGGTCCACGGAGACCACGTCCTCTTCCTCGGCCCAGCGCCAGGCGTCCACCCCGGACCACAGCGGCATGAAGTTGGTGGTGACCGGCACGTGCGGCGAGTGCCGCCGGACGATGTCCCGCTCCGCGGTGTAACACTCCAGGAGCATGTCGGAGGTGAAGCGGCGGAAGTCCAGCACCTGGGCGGGGTTGCGCAGGTAGTGCGGCAGCCGGGGCGGCAGGATGCCGTCCCAGGTGTCGTAACCCTGGCCCCAGAAGGCGGTGCCCCAGGCCTCGTCGAGGGCGTCGAGGGTGCCGTACCGGGCGCGCAGCCACCGCCGGAAGGCGGCGGCCGCCTGGTCGCCGTGGTCGACCGTGCAGTACTCGTTGTTGATGTGCCACATGGTGAGGGCCGGGTGGCCGCCGTAGCGGGCGGCCAGGTCCTCGGTGATGGCGGCGGCGAAACGCCGGTAGGTGGGGCTGGAGTGCGAGAAGTGCTGCCGTCCGCCCCACCACTCGGTGCGGCCGTCCTCGGTGACGGGCAGGGTGTCGGGGTGCAGCCGGCCCAGCCACGGCGGGGGCGAGGAGGTCGGGGTGGCGAGGACGACGCCGACGCCGTGCTCGTGCATCAGGTCCATCAGCGTGTCCAGCCAGCCGAACTCGCGGGCGCCCGGCTCGGGTTCGAGCTTCGACCAGGAGAAGGCGCCGAGGGTGACCGAGTTGACGCGGGCGGCCTTCATCAGCCGGACGTCCTCGTGCCAGGTCTCCTCGGGCCACTGCTCCGGGTTGTAGTCCCCGCCGAACAGCAGGCGGCCCCGGGTCGCGTCCCCCAGTCCGGGCATCAGACGGGCTCCCCGTACTGCACGCCCCGCCCGTTGGTGGCGACGTAGACCCGGCCGTACACGCGCGGGTCGCCGGTGACGGTGGCGCCGATCCAGCCCCACTGGTGCCGGTCGTCGTTGACGCGCACCCAGGTCCTCGCCTCGTCGTCCGAGCGGTACACGGCGGTGATCGCCTCGGTGGCGCCGACGAGGTAGAGCGCCGGGTAGGAGGAGCCCTCGGCGGCCTTGCCGAAGCCGAGGGTGTAGGAAGCCCAGCAGCTGTCCACCTTGGTGAAGGCGGCCCCGCCGTCGGTCGAGCGGTACAACCCGTTCCACTTCAGGCTCAGCCACAGGTCGCCGGAGCGGCCCGGGGCGGCCGCCAGCTGGAACTCGCTGTCGCCCGCGCTCAGTCCGGACGCCCGGGCGGTGAAGGTCAGGCCGCCGTCGGTGCTGGCGTGCAGGGTTCCGGTGGTGGTGTCGAAGGCGTAGAAGCGGGCCGGGTCGACCGGGTCGGCGACCGGTGCGGCACCCCGGGGGAAGGTGGGGACCTCGGACCAGGTGCCGCCGTTGTCCGCCGAGCGGTGACCGGGGTGGCCGGTCCCGAAGGACCACAGCAGCACGCTGCCGTCGGCGTTGGTGGCGATCGGGCCCGGCGCGGTCCTGGCCTCGTCCGGCTGGGAGGCGAAGGGTGCCCACGTCTTCCCGCCGTCGTGCGAGAAGGCGCCGTTGCCGTGGTCGCCCCACCCGGCCCGCACCACGTACGACGGTCTCGCCGGGGCCAGGGCGAGCCCGGTCGACGTGCCGAACACCGGGTTGGAGGCCATGCCGCGGGACGGTGAGGCGGTGAGCCGCTCGTGGTACATCACGCCGATGTCCCCGCAGCCGCTGAGCAGGTGGGCCGTGCCGGTGGGCGGGGAGACGAGCTGCCGGACGGACGCCTCCTCCACGCCGCGGATCTGCGGGGCCCAGTGCCTGAGGTCGCGGGTGCCGTAGAGGGTCGCTCCGGTGCCGTGGACGACGTGCCCGGAGTCGAACGGGTCGAGGCCGACGGCCTGGATCCACCAGCCGAACTTGGGCTCGTCGGCGCCCCACTTGAGATACGGCGTCTCGGAGACGTCGAGGACGGCCCGGTCCTTCAGGGACGTCCAGGTGCGGCCGCCGTCGGTGGTCCGGAAGACGGTGTCGACGAGCGCCCAGCGGTTGTTGGTGGAGACGACGGCGGTGCCGGGGCGGCGGGCGTCGACGGCGACACCGCCGTAACCGAAGGTGTCCCTGCCCCCGTCGCCGGTGGCACCGCCGGGCCGCACCGGCGTCACCTCGGTCCACTTCCCGTCCGTCGTGCGCAGTTTGTGCACGCTGCCGTCGGTCTGGCCGTTCGGGCCGGGGGCGTCGGCGTAGGTCACGTACAGCTCGCGGGTGTGCCGGTCGTACGCGGCCCGGACCGGCACCCGGGCGGCCGGGCCGGTGGGCTGCCCGGGGACGGCCTCCCAGGTCGTGCCGTCGGACGTGCGGTACAGGGCGGGCCGTCCGGCCGTCGCGTCGGAGTCCCCCCAGCCCGCGTAGACCGTGCGGCCGGCGGCGACGAGGAGGGTGATGCCCTGGCCGGTGGGGCCGGGGGCGGCCGGGAAACCCGCGCTCCGCCAGCTCGCGCCCCGGTCGGTCGAGATGAGCAGCCCGTCGTGCCGGGTGCCGAGCCAGAGGGTGTCGCTGTCACGCGGGTCGACGAGCAGCCGCTCCCCGCAGCCGCGCCCGTCCTCGTTCGCGCCGAGCTTGACGGTCAGGTCGGTGCGCCGCCAGGTGGCGCCCCGGTCCTCGGAGCGCAGCACGGCCCCGTTGCCCGCCCAGGACTGCGTGTAGGTGCCGAGTGCGAGGTACAGCCGGTCCGGGTGGGCCGGGTCGACGGCCATGGCCTCCACCCCGAGCAGGTTCCAGTCGTCCCAGCCGATGTGGTCGGTCAGCGGGGTCCACCGGCCGGACCGGTCGTCCCACCGGTAGGCGCCGCCGATGTCGGTGCGCAGATAGGCCAGTCCGCGCACGGAGGGGTGGAACAGCACCCCCGTGACGAACCCGGTGCCGCCCTGGACGACGTTGCGCCAGCGGTATCCGCCGGGGGTGGCGGGAGCGGCGGCGTGCGCCCGCCCCTGCGCAGACGCCAGGGAGGCGGCAGCGGCGGCGGCCGCGGTCCCGGCGAGGACGGAACGCCTGCTCAGACCGAACGTGCTCATGACATACCTCGGTTCCTGCAGCGGGTACGGGTGGACGCCCCTGCGGGGCGCGGGGGACTGCGCGACGGGCCGCGGAGCGGCCGCGGGCGCCGGATCGGCGCGGGGACCTGCACGCCGGACCCGGGTGCCGGACCGGCGTACGGACCTACGTGTCGGACCTGCGTGTGGGACGTACGTGTCGGACGTACTGGGCCTGCGTGCGGAGCCTGGGCGTCAGCCCTTCACCGCGCCCGTGAGCATGCCCTTCTTGAAGTGTTTCTGGACGAACGGCGAGATCACGGCGACCGGCAGCAACGCCATCACCATCACGGCCATCTGGATCGCCAGCCCGGAGATCTGCCCCGTCTTGATCGCCTGGCTGACACCCACCGGCGCCTCCTGCTTCTGCACCAGCTGGATCATGACGTTCTGCAGCGGCATCATGTCCTGGTCGCTGAGGTAGATCGACGCGTTGAACCAGGCACTCCAGTAGCCCACCGCGTAGAAGAGCGTGATCACCGCGATGACGGCCCGGGAGAGCGGGATGACGATCCGCCACAGGATCCGCCAGTCCCCCGCGCCGTCGATCCGCGCGCTGTCGAGGAGCTCCGGCGAGATCCCCATGAAGAACGCCCGCAGCACCAGGATGTTGAAGACGCTGACCGCGCTCGGCAGGACCAGCGCGAGATAGGTGTCGGTCAGTCCCAGCGACTGCACGAGCAGATACGTGGGGATGAGCCCGGCCCCGAAGAACATCGTCGCGAGCAGGGTCATCAGCAGCCAGCGGTGTCCGAGCGAACCGCTCCGGGACAGCCCGTACGCGGCGAGCACCGACACCGCCGTCGAGAACAGCGTGCCGGCCAGCGTGACGCACACGCTGACGATCGCCGCCCGGGTCACCTGTCCGCCGCTCAGCAGCTCCTGGTAGGCGACGAAGGTGAGGTCCTTGGGTATCACCACCAGCCCGCCGGCCTCGTTGATGGTCTGCCTCGTGGACACGCTGGTGACGACGACGATCCACAGCGGGAACAGCACGGCGAGGCAGGCACCGGCCAGCACGACGCCCTTGCCCGCGGTCCCCGCCCGGCCCGGCCTCTCCTCCCAGGCGGGCCGGGGCGGGGCCTGCCACCAGCGCGGTGGGCGGGCCGCCCGCTCCAGGGCGGGCCTGTCGACGACGGCGCTCACTTCTTGTACACCCCCTGCTCGCCCATGAAATGGGCCACCTTGTTCGCGGCGAGGACGAGGGCCACGCTCACCAGGCCCTTGACCAGACCGGCCGCCGCCGCGTAGCTGAAGTCCTGGTTGCGCACGCCGTTCCACCAGACGTAGGTGTCGAGGACCTCCGCCGCCCCCGGCCCGACGGCGTCCCGCTGCAGCAGGATCTGCTCGAAGCCGACGGTGAGGGCGTCGCCCACCCGCAGCACCAGCAGCAGGGCGATCACGGGCCGCAGGGCGGGGAGGGTGACGTGCCACAGGCGCCGCCACCGTCCCGCCCCGTCCATGGCGGCCGCCTCGTACAGGTCGGGGCTCACGGAGGCGAGCGCGGCGAGGAAGACGATGACGCCCCAGCCGGCGTCCTTCCAGACGCCCTCGGCCGTCACCAGGAACATGAAGATCCCGGGGTCGGTCATGAGGTCGAAGCCCTCGTGGCCGTGCCGGCGCAGCGTCTGCGCGATGATGCCGGCCCCGCCGAAGATCTGCTGGAAGACGGTGATGACCAGCACCCAGGAGAAGAAGTGCGGCAGGTACAGGATCGCCTGGGCCACCGCCCTGACCCGGGGCCTGACCACGCTGTTGATGAGCAGCGCGAGCAGGATCGGCACGGGGAAGAACAGCACCAGCTGGAGGCCGAACAGCACCAGCGTGTTGCGCACGGCGTCCCGGAACGCCGGGTCCGCGAAGATCCGCTCGAACTGCTCAAGGCCCACCCACGGGCTGTGGAGCATGGCGGCGAGGCCGTTGTCGCTGACGTACGGGTCGTACTCCTGGAAGGCGACGACGTTGCCCAGGATCGGGACGTAGTTGAAGACCAGGACCAGCACCACGGCCGGCAGGGTCATCAGGATGAGGGTGCGGTCGCGGCGGAACCTCAGCCGCAGGCCGAGCCCGCCGGGGGGTTTCCGCCCCTGCCGCTCGCCCGCGGGGGAGCCCGCCGCGCGGGCAGCCGCCCCGGTCGTCTTCGCCTCGGCCCTGCTGCGGGGCACCGTGCTGTGGGACACGGCCTTCTCCTTGCCTCAGCGCCGGGTCACTGCGCCGAACCGTTGTCGTCGTGCAGCTTGCGGTACCAGTCGCGCAGCTTGTCGCCGCCCTGCTTGCGCCAGTCGGAGACGGCCTGCTGCACGTCGCCGATCTTCCTGCGGCCGCGGACGACGTCGTCCTCCAACTGCTCGAAGTCGTCGGAGAGGTTGGTGTAGCGGGCCGGTTCGGTGATCTGCATGCCCCAGAAGGCCGACTTCTTGGTGAAGGCGCCCATCCGCTGCTGCCACCTCACCTGCTCCTCGGCGATGTCCGGCAGGTCCGGATGAGCGATCGTCGGGGCCGGACCGGCCAGCATCACATAGGCGTTGACGACTTCCTGATTGCCCTTGTCGTTCTTGGTGGGCACCCCGTCCCGGACCGTGTAGTGCGTGCCCTCCACCCCGTAGTTGGTGAGCATGTACTCCTTGGTGCCGTACGGGGCGGCGGTGACGTTGGCGGCGGCCAGGACGTCCTCGACCACGGCCTTGGACGCCTTCTTGTTGACGAAGGCGAAGATGCCGGCGGGGGATCCGGCCCACAGGGTGGGGTCGCCGCCGTCGGCGCCGAAGATGTCCATCCCCGCGATGCGCAGCCCGGACTCCTGGCCGGCCTGCTCGGCCATCTTGCCCCACCAGTCGGAGATGTTGTTGTTGTAGATCAGCACCTGGCCGGCGGTGAACCGGTCGCCCGCCGTGCCCCGGACGGCCTTCGCGTCGGGGTGGACCACACCGGCCGCGTACAGCTTGCGCGTCCACTCCAGGGCTTCGAGGTACTCCTCCGTCTCGACCCGGTAGACCATCCTGCCGTCCGCCAGGTTCCAGCCGAGCGGCTTCTCGCCACCGGAGAGGACCCCGAAGACGTTGAACGCGGTCCACTTCATGTCGTCGCAGGCCCACACCTTGGCCCGGGGCCGGGTGATCTCCTTGGCCAGGGCGAGGAACTCCCCGGCGGTGGAGGGGAGTTCGTACCCCTCCTTGTCGAAGACGTCCTTGCGGTAGAAGGGCACGATGCCGGTGACGGAGGGGGCGGGCTGGGGCAGGCCGCGCAGCTTCCCGCCGAAGATGGAGTACTGCCAGGCGCCGCTCGGCACGGCCGCGAGGTTGGGATACCTCTTCACGCCGTCCCCGGACAGGTACGGCCCCAGGTCGGCGAACTTGCCGATGATGGCGCTGGGTATCTTGCCGCCCATGTTCCAGCTCGGGATGACCACGACGTCCGGCAGGTCGCTGGAGGCGAGCACCGCGCCCAGCTTCTCGTCGTAGGTGTTGCCGTCCTGGTTCTGCCAGGTGATGTCCACGCCGATCAGGTCGTTCATCGCCCGGTAGTAGGGGTTGTCGCCCTTGGGCGGCGTCCCCCAGAACGGCGACATGATCCGGATCGAGCCGCCCCTGCCGAGCTTCCTCGGCACCGAGGTCTTCAGACCGGCGAGGTCGAGCTTGCCGGTGAAGCCCATCGCCGAGCCGTTCCTGGCCGGGACGTCCGGTGTGACCACGTTGCTCGCCACGTAGGCCGGCAGCAGTTTGCGCGCGCTCCTGCCGGAGGTGGTGCCGTCCTTCGAGCCGTTGCCCGTGCCGCCGCAGGCGGTGAGCAGGGGCATCCCGCCGGCCACGGCCGCGGTGGCGAGGCCCGTGGAGGCGAGGAAACTTCTCCGGCTCGGTCCCGAGGAGGCGGAGGCGGCGTTCGGCGTCATTGCGTCAACCTTTCGTGGCGCACCAGGACACCCGGCGGAAGGCCGTCGGCTGCGGTGTCTCGAGTGGAACTGGCTGAGCGGAAGCGAGCTGTCGAACCACCCGGCGGCCGTGGGCGGACGGACTGTCAGGGGCGTCCGTGGTCGGACCCACCGGGGACCATGCGTAGTCGAAGCGCTTCGATGTTGCTGCGAGGTTAAGTGAACACCCCAAGGCGCACAAGGGCCGTCACCGAACTTCCTCGGCAACGCGGCAAGGGCGTTCGGTCGTGCCCCACTTGAACAATCACCGTCGCTCCCTTGACACCCGGCCGGGGCGGCACACAGCATCGAAGCGCTTCGAAAGTGCCTCCGCCGATCCAGCGCAAGGGGATCCCCACGTGACCGCACACACGCCGCCCGCCCCACCCTTCCGTGATCCGGGGCTGCCCCTCGCGAAGCGCGTCGACGACCTGCTGGGACGGCTCACCCTCGACGAGAAGATCGCTTTCCTGCACCAGTTCGCCCCCGCCGTCGAGCGGCTCGGCGTCGCCGCGTTCCGCACCGGCCAGGAGGCCCTGCACGGGGTGGCGTGGATGGGCCCGGCCACGGTGTTCCCGCAGGCGGTCGGTCTCGGCGCCACCTGGAACCCGGAGCTGGTGCGGCGGGTCGGCGACGCGGTGTCCAGGGAGGCCCGGGCGATGCGCGCCCGGGACGACCGGGTCGGCCTCAACGTCTGGGCCCCGACGGTCAATCTGCTGCGCCACCCCCTGTGGGGCCGCAACGAGGAGGGCTACTCGGAGGACCCGCGGCTCACCTCGACCCTTGCCACCGCCTACACCCGCGGCCTGCGCGGCGACCACCCCGTGCACTGGCGCACCGCGCCCGTGCTGAAGCACTGGCTCGCCCACAACAACGAGACGGACCGCTCCACCACGTCGAGTTCGGTGCGTCCGCGCGTGCTGCACGAGTACGACCTGAAGGCGTTCCGCGCGACCGTCGAGGCGGGCGCGGTCGCCGGGGTGATGCCCGCGTACAACCTGGTCAACGGCCGTCCCAACCACGTCTCCCCGTACCTGGCGGAGCACCTGCGGACCTGGAGCGCACAGGACCTGCTGGTCTGCTCGGACGCGGGCGCGCCGAGCAACCTCGTCGACGCCGAGCACTACTTCGCCACCCACGAGGAGGCCACGGCCGCCTCCCTGCGCGCGGGCGTCGACAGCTTCACCGACCACGGCACCGACCCCTCGCGGATCACCGCACGGCTGCGCGGCGCCCTGGCGCAGGGCCTGCTGACGGAGGCCGACCTCGACACCGCGGTGCGCCGCCAGCTCTCCGTCCGCTTCCGGCTCGGCGAGTTCGACCCCGGACACGAACAGCAGGGCGAGGCGGCCGGGTTCGACACCCCGGCGCACCGGGAGCTCGCCCGGGAGGCCGCCGAGCAGGCGGTCGTGCTGCTGAGGAACGACGGCGTCCTGCCGCTGGCCTCCGGAACCCGGATCGCGGTGGTGGGGCTGCTCGCCGACGAGTGCAAGCTCGACTGGTACAGCGGCACGCTCCTGCACCGCTCCACCCCGCTGGAGGGCCTGTACGAACGGTTCGGGGCGGAGCGGGTCACCTTCGCCGAGGGCGTGGACCGGGTCCGGCTGAGGACCTCCCGGGGCGCGTTCCTGAGCGTGCCGGCGGCCGGGGACACCGCCGGCCGGGGGCCGGACGCCGAGGGCGCGCTCGACCCGGCGCTGCTCGCGGGCCGCACCGACCTGCCCGCGCTGACCACCGACGCGACCGGCACCGAGCTGGCCCTGATCGACTGGGGCGGGGGCGTGCTCACGCTGCGCGCCCCCGACGGCCGCTACCTCTCGGTCGCCGGGGACGGCTACGTCCGCGCTTCCGCCGACCAGCCGGGCGGCTGGGTCGTGCAGGAGACGTTCCGTCTGGAGCCGCACGGGGACGGGCACCTCCTCGAGCACCTGGGCACGGGCCGCCATGTGTGTGTCTCCGCCGACGGCGTGAAGGTTGCCGACGAGGATCCCGAGGTGTTCGGGCTGGTCGTCGCCGAGCGCGGCGAGCAGGCGGTGGCGCGGGCCGCCGCAGCGGCCGACGTGGTCGTGGTCGTGGCGGGCAACGACCCCCACATCAACGGCCGCGAGACCGAGGACCGTACGACGCTGCGCCTGCCCGGGCACCAGGAGCGGCTGCTGCGGGCCGCCCGCGCCGCCAATCCGGCCACCGTCCTGGCCCTGGTGTCGGCCTACCCGTACGCGGTCGACCCGGAGGAGCTGCCCGCCGTGCTGTGGAGCGCGCACGGCGGGCAGGCGGCCGGCACCGCGCTGGCCCGCGTCCTGGCCGGCGACGTCTCCCCCGCCGGGCGGCTGCCGCAGACCTGGTACGCCGGCGACGCCGACCTGCCGGACCTGCTCGACTACGACGTGATCGGCAGCCGCCAGACCTACCTCTACTTCGAGGGCACGCCCCTGTTCCCCTTCGGGCACGGCCTGTCCTACGCGTCGTTCTCCTACGACGGCCTGGCCGCAGCGGTGGGGGACGAGGAGGTCAGGGTCTCCTTCTCGGTCACCAACACCGGGGCGGTCACGGCCGACGAGGTCGCCCAGCTCTACGCCCGGGCCGTCGGCCCGTCCCGGCCCCGTCCGCGCCGGGAGCTGCTGGGCCACCGGCGCATCACGCTCGCCCCGGGCGAGACGGCGGAGCTGGGCTTCGGCGTCCCGCTGTCCGCCTTCGCGTTCTGGGACGTCGCCCGGGACCGGTGGCGACTCGAGCCGGGAGCGTACGAACTGCTGGCCGGCGCCTCCAGCGAGGACGTGCGGTTGCGGACCACGCTCACACTGGACGGCGAGCCCGCCCCGCCGCGCGCGGTCGCCGCGCGAGGGCTGGCCGGGGCGTCCTTCGACGAGCAGCGCGGCGTGGAGATCGTCGACCGCGCGAAGACGGCGGGCGACGCGGTGACGCCGGCGGGCGGACGGACGGGTGAACTGGTCTACCGCGACTGCGACTTCGGGCCGGGGGTGACCGCGGTGACGGTGGAGGTGTCGGGCGCGGGCTCGGTCGAGGTGTGCCTGGACGGCGGCCCGGTGATCGCGGTGCTGTCGACGCCGGAGCCGACCGCGGGCCCGTACGACTACGTCCGCCTCGGCGCGCCCGTCGCCGCCGAGGGCGTGCACGACGTGCACCTGAGGCTGCGCGGCCCGCTGCGGCTGGCGCACGTCGGCTTCTCCGGTCCAGGGTCCGGGGCGGGCCGGCGCACGGAAGAGGCCCGGCACCGGAAGGCATCGGTGCCGGACCTCTGTGCAGAGCCTATATGAAAACGGTTCCCATCAGCCAGAGGGCAGCCGACGTATCCCGGGAAGGGCCGGGGAAGGCCGGGGAAGGCCGCAGCGGGCTAGAGGCTGAGGCCGGTGAGGACCATCACGCGCTCGTAGGTGTAGTCCTCCATGGCGAAGCGCACGCCCTCGCGGCCCACGCCGGACTGCTTGACGCCGCCGTAGGGCATCTGGTCGGCGCGGTAGGAGGGGACGTCGCCGACGACCACGCCGCCGACCTCCAGGGCCCGGTGGGCGCGGAAGGCGGTCTGCAGGTCGTGGGTGAACACGCCGGCCTGCAGGCCGTACTTGGAGTCGTTGACGGCGGCGAAGGCCGCGGCCTCGCCGTCCACCTTCTGCACGGTGAGGACCGGCCCGAAGACCTCCTCGCAGGAGATCGTCACCCCGGCCGGGACCTCGGCCAGGACGGTCGGCGCGTAGGTGGCGCCGTCCCGCTCGCCGCCGGTGAGCAGCTGCGCCCCGGCGTCGACGGCCTCCCGGACCCAGGTCTCGACGCGCTTCGCGGCGTCCTCGCTGACCAGCGGGCCGACGTCCGTCTTGTCGTCGCTCGGGTCGCCGGTGACCTGGGCCTCGACGGCGGCGACGATGCGCGGCAGCAGCCGGTCGTACACCGAGGCGTCGGCGATGACGCGCTGCACGGAGATGCAGGACTGGCCGCCCTGGTAGTTGGAGAAGGTGGCGATGCGGTTCGCCGCCCAGTCCAGGTCCTCGTCGCTCGCCCAGTCGGCGAGGACGACGGCCGCGCCGTTGCCGCCCAGCTCCAGGGTGCAGTGCTTGCGCGGCACCGAGTCCATGATCGCGTAGCCGACCTTCTCGGAGCCGGTGAAGGAGATCACGGGCAGGCGCTCGTCCTGCACCAGGGCGGGCATCTTGTCGTTGGCGACCGGCAGGATGCTCCAGGAGCCGGCGGGCAGCTCGGTCTCGGCCAGCAGGTCGCCGATGATCAGGCCGGACAGCGGGGTCGCGGGAGCCGGCTTGAGGATGATCGGGGCGCCGGCGGCGATGGCCGGGGCGACCTTGTGCGCGCAGAGGTTCAGCGGGAAGTTGAAGGGCGCGATGCCCAGCACGACGCCCTTGGGGAAGCGGCGCGTGAGGGCGAGCCGACCCTGGCCGCCGAGGTCGGTGTCGAGGCGCTGGGCCTCGCCGCCGTTGAACCGCCGGGCCTCCTCGGCCGCGAAGCGGAACACCGACACGGCACGGCCGACCTCGCCGCGCGCCCACTTCACGGGCTTGCCGTTCTCGGCGGAGATCAGCAGCGCGATCTCCTCGGTGCGCTCGGCGAGGCGCTTGCTGACGTGGTCGAGGGCGGCGGCCCGCACGTGCGCCGGGGTGGCGGCGAACTCGTCCCGCACGGCGTACGCGGCGGCGACGGCCTCCTCGACCTGCGCGTCCGTCGGCACGCTCACCTTGCCGACGAGCCGCCCGTCCCACGGGGAGCTGACGTCGAAGGTGTCCTCGCCGGTGGCCTGGCGGCCGGCGAGCCAGAAGGCGTGGGTGGAGGTCATGTGGGTTCCGGCCCTTCGGCGTCGGGGGTGGTCCTGTGACGGATCAACGGTAGGCGCGTGGCGGCCGAAGGGTGTTTGTCCGGCGCGTAGCAGTAGCAGGCCGGGACACTACGGATTGGCTATTCCGTGGAGGTCGCCTTGAGGGCCAGCCACAGTTCCATCCGGGCGTCCGGGTCGTCCAGGGAGCGGCCGAGGATCTCCTCGACGCGGCGCATGCGGTAGCGCAGGGTGTGCCGGTGGACGCCGAGGTCGGCCGCGGCCGCGTCCCACTGGCCGTGCTTGGACAGCCAGGCGCGCAGGGAGGCGACCAGGTCGCCGCGGCCCGTGGCGTCGTGCTCGTACAGCGGGCGCAGCATGCCGTCGGCGAACGCCCGTACGGCGTCGTCGGCGAGCAGCGGCAGCACGGACCCGGCCGCCATCTGCTCGTGCTCCACGAGCACCCGCCCGCGGCGCCGTGCCACCGACAGGGCCTGCTCGGCCTGTTTGTAGGCGGCGGACGCGGCGATCGGCCCGGCCGGGGCCGACAGCCCGACGACCAGGTCGTCCTCCTCGCCGCCCGGCACCTTCTCGCGGACGCCCGAGCGGGCCGTCTCCAGGGCGGCCGCGTACTGCGCGCAGGCCGCCGCGGCGGCGCCGCCGTCCGCGGCCAGCACCACCAGCCGCTCCCCCTCCGGCACGACCAGCACGGCCTCACCGGCCCGGGCGGCCGCGGACTCGACGACGTCGGCGAGCACCGCGAGCGGGTCGCCGCCGGTGTCGGCCGCGGCGAGCGCGGCGGCCGACGGCCGCTCGGCGGCGGGGGCCGCCGCCCGGGCCTCGGCCCGGGCCAGCGCGGCCGAGGCCGACACCGGCACCCGCTCGGCGACCAGCATCCGGAACGGCGCGTCCAGCAGTCCGCCGTACAGGTCCCCGGCGACGGCGCGGGCGTGGTCCGGCTCCCCGGCCAGCAGCATGCGCAGCACCGCGGCGCCGACCCGCTGCTCGGCGGCCTGCAGGGAGCGGGAGCGTTCGGTGGTCAGGGTCAGCAGGGCGATGGCCGAGTGCACGGCGTACCGCTCGGCGGTGCCGGGGGCGGCGGCGGTGCCCACCGCGAGGGCCGCGCGGGGACGCCGGCCGGTGCCGATGGTGTGCAGCTCGACCCGGTCCTCGTTCTCCGGGCCGCCGACCACGGACGAGGCGGGCGCGGGCCGGTCCCGCAGCCGCTGCACGTCGCCGGTGAGCCGCGCGGCGCGCCTGCCCGCCCACTCCGGTGCGGTGGCGACGACGGCGCCGGAGGCGTCGTACAGCGCCGCCCAGCCGTCGACCTGCGCGGCCAGCGCGGCCAGCAGGCCCTCCGGGCCCCCGGTCTGGGCCTGCCGGGTCAGCTCCCGCTGGGCGGCGAACCCGGCCGTGACGGCCCGGTACTGGTCGGCGGCGATCGCGGCGGACACGGCCTTGCTGATGGCGAGGAACGGCGTCCGGCGCGGCACCTCCAGCAGCGGCAGGCCCTCCTCCTGCGCGGCGTCGACGAGCGCCTGGGGGATCTCCTCGTAGTTCACGCCCACGGCGAAACCCAGCCCGACCACTCCGGCCCCGGCCAGCCGCCGCACGTAGCGCCGCATCGCCTCCGGGTCCTCGGCGTCCAGTTTGAGGGCGGTGATCAGCAGCAGCTCCCCGCCCTCCATGTAGGGGACGGGGTCGGCGAGCTCGCTGACGTGGGCCCAGCGCACCGGCACGTCGAGGCGGTCCTCGCCGGCCCGCACGGTCAGCTTCAGCGCGGAGTGGTGGACGAGCGAGGCGAGCGTCGGGGGCATGGTGCCTTCTGCGTCGGGGCGGTGTGATCACTGTGGTCATTTGGCCGCCGCGTATGAACGACCTGTGACGATTCTGCCTCACCGTATGGTCCCGGCGTACCGGAACGGGTGGCTGGAGGCCGCCCCGACGAGGAGACGGGCACGACCGCCCGTGTCCCTGGTCCTCCTAGCTGCGCAGATCCACCAGCAGCGGTGGGGCGTGCTCGCCCTGCACGGTGGTCAGGGACAGCACCGCGTGCCCGGCCGGCACCCCGTGCGCCAGCTCGGACGCGGACCACCGCTCACGCTCCACCTGCCGCACCGTCACCGCCCGCGCGGTCGGGGCCTTGCCGGTGATCACCCGGCGCACCGCGTGCAGGGCCTTGCCCGCCGGGGTCTCGGCGATGATCTGACGGTCGGTGACGTCCCGCGCCTCCGTCCACTCCTTGCCCCACACCTCGGCGAAGTCCTGGCCGTCCCAGGGCGTGACCCCCGACAGCGCCATCCGGCACCCGGTCGCCCCGAGCAGTGGTCCGCGCAGCGGCCGGGCCACGTCGTCGAGGGTCCGCAGCGTCAGTACGACACCGGCGTTGCCGGACCTCAGCCGCTGGATGCCGCGGACGGCCTCGGGCGTCACCACCCCGGTCGCGTCGTCGAACACCAGGCAGGCGAACAGCGACCGGTCCTCGCGGACGGCGACGCTGGCCGTGAACTGGGCGAGCACCAACCGCGCGAGCATCCGGGAGGCGTCGGCGTGCCCGCGCTGGGGCAGGTCGATGCGCACGCGCACGGGGTGGTCGAGCGCCTCCAGGGTGAACGGCCGCGACTGCCCCGAGGTGTCGAAGAACCCGGCGAAGGCGGGCCGGTCCAGCAGCGCGACCCGGTCCGCGAGGACCCCGCCGACGTCTCCGGGCTGGCCCATCTGCCGCTCCCGGGCTTCGAGTTCGCGCAGCAGCGACTCCTGCCCGGCCTCCTGCAGCCCTCGACGCAGCGCCGCGAAGGGCCCGGGCGAGCCGTCGAGGAGCTGCCGCAGCTCCGGTACGGAGGGGAAACGCCCGTGCACGGTCCGGAACGGCCCGAGCAGCTGGGCCAGGACGGTGGTCGAGCGCCGGGTGTCGCTTCCCGGGTGCGGATCGGCGAGGTCCCCGACCAGCGCCTCGGCGAGCACGGCCGCGGCCTCGTCCGGGTCGGCGGTCCCGCCGTACAGGTCCAGGTCGTACTCGGAGTCCTGGTTCCCGATGCGTACGACGACGTCGTAGGCGCCGGCCGGCCCGAGCCCCGCCCCGGCCGCCCCGACGACGACCACGGCGGCCCGCCCGGCGAGGGCGTGCAGGCACAGGGACTCGGCGAGCGGCCGGACGATCATGCCGGTCTTGCCGGAGCCGGCGGGGCCCACGACCACGAGCGAGGTGCCGAGCAGGTCGGGGCCGAGGGCCAGCCCGGCCCCGCGGTAGGCGTAGGGGTTGCGGGCGTCGTCCACGGTCGTGCCGAGCCGCACCTGCCCGGTGAGCAGGTCGTGCCGGGCCAGACGGGCGGGCAGGTCCCGGGCGCCCGAGGGGTGCAGGCAGGCGGCGGCGCCGTCCTTGAGCACGGCGCCGCTGAAGGTGGCCAGGCTGTGGCGACCGGTGCGCACGCCCTGCCAGGCGCGCAGGATCCGGGCGTGGTCCACGTCCCGCATCAGCCCGGAGTGCGCCTCGGCCGCGAGCCGCTCGGCGGCGTCGACGGCCCCGGCGGCGCGCACCTCGTTCCACTGCGCCGGGTCGTCCTCGGGGGCCCGCTGGGCGGCCGGGGACTGCGGACGCCGGTAGAGGGGGGTGACGAAGCGGCGCCACACCTCGCCCCAGCGGCCGAGCCGGGCCACCGCGACCATGATGGCGAGGGCGACCAGCAGTTCGTACCCGCGGTAGACGACGAACGTCCCGGTCTCGCCGAGGTCGCTGTCCCCGCCGCGCCAGGCGTCCGGGACGATGAGGTCGAACGGGATCCACCACCAGTTGCCCAGGTAGCCGTTCTGCAGCAGGGACCAGACCAGCCACCCCACCAGGAAGGCGATGAGCGCGCCGCTGAGCAGCTGCCGGGTGGGCACGGCATCGGGTTCCTCCGCGGGCCGCGGCCGGTGCCCGAACCGCCACACGCCCGGTGCGGCCTCCGGACGCGGCGCGCGCAGCCAGGTGAGGAAGGACGACCCGTCGGGCAGCGGCGGCACCGGTGCCCGGGGCGGCCGGGGTGGCATCGCCGGTGTCTCCGGTGGTCCCGCCGGGCGCGGCACAGGATTCGCATGCGTGCCCCGCGCGTCCCGCATCCCGTCGCTGTCCATCGCCCCTGCCCCCTGACCAGCCGCTCCGTCCACCATCAGCGAGTCAATCTAACGCCCTCCCCCGGGGAGTTCACCGCTTACGCGGCCGGGTCGTGGGCACCGGCCCGGGAGACTGCCATGTCCACCCCGGACAAGCGGCGCCGCCGACAACGCCCACATGGAGCATGCCCACCCTCCTCCGCCCGCCCTAGCCTGCGAGAAAAGAAGTCAACGGTCTGTACAAGTCCCTCCGCACCACCCCCAGGAGCCCCGCATGAGCGCACTGCCGCAGGAGCGTCGCGTCGTCACCGCCATCCCCGGCCCGAAGTCGCAGGAGCTGCAGGCCCGCCGCACCGCCGCGGTCGCGCAGGGCGTGGGCTCCGTGCTGCCCGTGTTCACGGCGCGCGCCGGCGGCGGGATCATCGAGGACGTCGACGGCAACCGCCTGATCGACTTCGGCTCGGGCATCGCCGTGACCTCCGTCGGCGCCTCCGCCGAGGCCGTCGTCCGCCGGGCGTCGGCGCAGCTCGCCGACTTCACCCACACCTGTTTCATGGTCACGCCGTACGAGGGCTACGTCGAGGTCGCCGAGGCGCTCGCCGAGCTGACCCCGGGCGACCACGCCAAGAAGAGCGCGCTGTTCAACTCGGGCGCCGAGGCCGTCGAGAACGCGGTGAAGATCGCCCGCGCCTACACCAAGCGCCAGGCCGTCGTCGTGTTCGACCACGGGTACCACGGGCGCACCAACCTGACGATGGCGCTCACCGCCAAGAACATGCCGTACAAGCACGGCTTCGGGCCGTTCGCGCCCGAGGTGTACCGCGTGCCGGTGGCCTACGGCTACCGCTGGCCGACCGGTGCCGAGAACGCCGGTCCGGAAGCCGCCGCGCAGGCGATCGACCAGATCAGCAAGCAGGTCGGCGCGGAGAACGTGGCCGCCATCATCATCGAGCCGGTGCTCGGCGAGGGCGGCTTCATCGAGCCGGCCAAGGGCTTCCTGCCCGCGATCCGCCGGTTCGCCGCCGACCACGGCATCGTCTTCGTCGCCGACGAGATCCAGTCCGGCTTCTGCCGCACCGGCCAGTGGTTCGCCTGCGAGGACGAGGGCATCGTCCCGGACCTCATCACCACGGCCAAGGGCATCGCCGGTGGTCTGCCGCTGGCCGCCGTCACCGGCCGCGCCGAGATCATGGACGCCGCGCACGCCGGCGGCCTGGGCGGCACCTACGGCGGCAACCCGGTCGCCTGCGCCGGCGCGCTCGGCTCCATCGAGACGATGAAGGAGCTGGACCTCAACGCCAAGGCCAAGAACATCGAGGCGATCATGAAGGCCCGCCTCGGCGCCATGGCGGAGAAGTTCGAGATCATCGGCGACGTCCGCGGCCGCGGCGCGATGATCGCCATCGAGCTGGTCAAGGACCGCGCCACCAAGGAGCCCAACCCGGAGGCGACCGGTGCGCTCGCCAAGGCCTGCCACGCCGAGGGCCTGCTGGTCCTGACCTGTGGCACCTACGGCAACGTCCTCCGCTTCCTGCCGCCGCTGGTGATCGGCGAGGACCTGCTGAACGAGGGCCTCGACATCATCGAGCAGGCCTTCTCCCGCATCTGAGCCGACCGGGCGCGCGCCCCGCTCCCGCCGGGCGGGGCGCGCGCCGCGATTCCGCTCCGGATCCGCCGGTCGCAGAGCGTGTGAAGAAGGTGTGCGAGGTGGATGACAGCGGGCCCCGCGGCCTGTCCTCCGCCCGGCCTCTGCCGTAGGTTCTACCCGGATGAGAGACACCCCGCCCGCAGGGGACTGCGGGTGACACCAGGCCGCGGCCTCCCCAGCTTCGACCTGGGCGTGCCCTCGCGCACACCACCCGGGGCCCCAGGGCTCCGGATCTCCTCACCGATCGGACGGTCGCCCGCCCCAAACCCCCCGGGGCGCGCGACGTTCCGGTCCGGTCGGCCGCCCCGGAACCACCCCCCCCTGTTCCGGGGCGGCCGACCTCCCTCCGTGCCCCCCGCCCGTGTGAGGACTCCACGGGACCGAGGGGCGTCCGTGCCCGTGGCAGGCTGTGGTCCATGCCGATCCCCGCGCACCAGCAACGCGCCGAGCCCGCCGCCCGGAGCGGGCGGGCGGGCCCGGGCCTGCCCGCACTGCTGCTCAGCCTGCCCGCCGCGCTCTTCGCCCTGATCACCTGGCAGGTCGTCAGCGGCGGTCCGCTCGTCGGGCTCGACGAGGACGTCAGCCGTGCGCTCGTCCACCCGGACCGGCTCTCCGAGGTGCTGGCCGACCTGGGCAACGTCCAGGTCGCCCTCCCGGTCCTCGCCGCCGCCCTCGGCTGCGTCGCACTGCGCACGCGCGGCGGGCGACGGTGGCTGCCGGTGGCCGCCGCGACCCTGCTCATGGCCCTGGTCCCGGCGCTGATCGTCCCGCTCAAGGAGCTCACCGACCGCCCGGGCACCCCGGCCGTCCCGCCCGGCACCGGCTACTACCCCTCGGGCCACACCGCCACGGCCGCCGTCGCCTACGGTTCGGCGGCCCTGCTGCTCCTCCCCCGCCTCGTCTCCCCGCTCGCGCGCCGCGCCCTCACCGGGATCTGCGCCGCCCTGGTGCTCGGGGCGAGCTACGGCCTGGTCCGCCGCGGCTACCACTGGCCCCTGGACGTGGTGGCCAGCTGGTGCCTGTGCGCGGTGCTGCTGTCGTCGCTGTGGCTGTACCTGAGGAGCACGACCGGCACGGCGCCCGACCGGTCGCGGGCCTAGTCACCGCTCTCCGTCGCCAGGCCCGCGGCCGCCTCGTGCATCGCCAGCTCCAGCAGGGCGGGGTCCGTCAGCAGGCCCGTACCGTCCGGCGGGACCAGCCAGCGCACCCCGCCCGGTGAGGCACGGCCCGGGTACGGCACGACGATCCAGGTGCCGGCGCCCGCCGTGCGGATGCCCGTGCCGAGCCAGCGGGCCGCGGTGCCCGGCGGCACGAAGAAGCCCATGCGCGCGTCGCCGAAGTCCACCAGCACGGGACCGGGCTGGTCCAGGAAGCGGCTGAGCACGTCCAGCGTGGCGTACCCGAGGTCGCCGGGCAGGATCAGCACGTCCCAGGCGCTGCCGGCCGGGAGCAGAGCGACACCCAGCGGGTTGCGCTCCCACTCCCAGCGGCAGGCGTCGGGGTCCGGTGCCACGGACGCGAGCCATTCGACCGCCGTCTTCGCCCCTGTCATGGAAGAAGTCCCCCTTCTCTCTCGTGCGCCTCGCGGACGCACGGCACGTCACGAGGGAGAAGGGGGACTCCCGGGGGTCATTACGCGGGTTCCGGCACCTCGTTGGAGTGAACCGGCTCACACCCGCCCGTCAGCTGTCGAAGCCGAGGCCCAGCCGGTCCATCGTCCGCAGCCACAGGTTGCGCCGCCCGCCCCGCGCGTCCGCCCGGGCCAGGGACCACTTGGTGAGGGCGATGCCGGTCCAGGCGAACGGCTCGGGCGGGAACGGCAGCGGCTTCCTGCGGACCATCTCCAGCTCGGTCCGCTCGGTGCGCTGCCCGGCCAGCAGGTCCAGCATCACCTCGGCGCCGAACCGGGTGGCGCCGACCCCCAGCCCGGTGTACCCGGCCGCGTAGGCCACCTTGCCGTGGTGGGCGGTGCCGAAGAACGCCGAGAAGCGGGAACAGGTGTCGATCGCGCCGCCCCAGGCATGGGAGAAGCGCACCCCCTCCAGCTGCGGGAAGCACGTGAAGAAATGCCCGGCGAGCTTGGCGTAGGTCTCGGGCCGGTCGTCGTACTCGGCGCGGACCCGGCCGCCGTAGGGGTAGATCGCGTCGTAGCCGCCCCACAGGATCCGGTTGTCGGCGGACAGGCGGAAGTAGTGGAACTGGTTGGCGCTGTCGCCGAGGCCCTGGCGGTTCTTCCAGCCGATCGAGGCCAGTTGGCCGGCGGTCAGCGGCTCGGTCATCAGTGCGTAGTCATAGACCGGGACGGTGTAGGAACGGACGCGTCTGACCAGGTTCGGGAAGATGTTGGTGCCGAGGGCGACCCGGCGGGCGCGGACGCGGCCGTAGGGGGTGCGCACGGCCATACCCGCGCCGAAGGGCTTGAGATCGAGCGCGGGCGTGTTCTCGTACACGCGCACGCCCAGTTGCCGGCACGCCCGCTTCAGGCCCCAGGCGAGCTTCGCGGGGTTCAGCATGGCCACGCCCCGGCGGTCCCACAGTCCGGCCCGGAAGGTGGGTGAGTCCACCTGCTCCCGCACGGCGTCGGCGTCCAGGAACTCGACGCCCTCGGCCAGCCCGAGGCGGGTCGTCTCCTCGTGCCACTCGCGCAGTTCCCGGGCCTGGTACGGCTCGGTGGCCACGTCGATCTCGCCGGTGCGCTCGAAGTCGCAGTCGATGCCGTGCCGGGCGAGTGCCGCCTCGATCTCGTCGAGGTTGCGCTCGCCCAGCTCCTGGAGCCGGTGGATCTCGCCGGGCCAGCGCGTCAGGCCGTTGGGCAGGCCGTGTGTGAGGGAGGCGGCGCAGAACCCGCCGTTGCGGCCGGAGGCGGCCCAGCCCACCTCGCGGCCCTCCACCAGCACCACGTCGCGCTGCGGGTCGCGTTCCTTGGCGATCAGCGCGGTCCACAGTCCGCTGTACCCGCCGCCGACGACCAGCAGGTCGCAGGTCTCGGAGGTGGTGAGGGCGGGTTCGGGACGGGGCCGGCCGGGGTCGTCCAGCCAGTACGGGACCGGCTGGGCGTCGGACAGCGAGCGGGTGAACCGGTTCATGGCTCCAGCGGCCATGATGTCAACTCCCTACGGTTGTGCCTTCTGCCTGTTGCGACGGTTCCCGACCACCATGGAGACCAGGACGAACAGGACGGCGACGACGAACATCGTCGTGCCGATGACGTTGATCTGAACGGGCGTGCCGCGCTGGGCCGATCCCCACACGAACATGGGGAAGGTGACGGTCGAGCCGGCGTTGAAGTTCGTGATGATGAAGTCGTCGAAGGACAGGGCGAAGGCGAGCAGCGCGCCCGCCGCGATGCCCGGCGCCGCGATCGGCAGGGTGACCCGCACGAAGGTCTGGAACGGGCCCGCGTACAGGTCCCGCGCGGCCTCCTCCAGCTTCGGGTCCATCGACATCACCCGCGCCTTGACGGCCGTGACCACGAAGCTCAGGCAGAACATGATGTGCGCGATGAGGATCGTCCAGAAGCCAAGCTGTGCGCCCATGTTGAGGAAAAGGGTGAGCAGCGAGGCGGCCATGACCACCTCGGGCATCGCCATCGGCAGGAAGATCAGCGAGTTCACCGCCCCGCGGGCGCGGAAACGGTAGCGGACCAGGGCGAAGGCGATCAGGGTGCCCAGAAGGGTGGCCCCCAGCGTCGCCCAGAGGGCGATCTGCAGGCTCAGCGACAGCGAGCCGCACAGCCCGGAGACGCCGCACGGGTCCTTCCAGGCGTCCAGGGAGAACTGCTGCCACTCGTAGTTGAAGCGCCCCTTGGGTTTGTTGAAGGAGAAGACGGTGACGACGACGTTCGGCAGGAGCAGATAACCGAGGGTCACAAGTCCCGCGATGACGACGAGGTTTCTCTTGAGCCAGTTGACGAGGGGCATTCAGACCAGATCCTCCGTCCCGGACCTGCGGATGTAGAGGGTGACCATGAGGAGGATGGCCGCCATGAGGATGAAGGACAGCGCCGCCGCCGTGGGGTAGTCGAGCACTCTGAGGAACTGCGTCTGGATGACGTTGCCGACCATCCGGGTGTCGGTCGAGCCGAGCAGGTCGGCGTTGACGTAGTCGCCGGCCGCCGGGATGAAGGTCAGCAGCGTGCCGGAGACGACGCCCGGCATCGACAGCGGGAAGGTGACCTTGCGGAAGGTCGTCCAGGGCCGGGCGTACAGGTCCCCGGCGGCCTCGTGCAGCCGCCCGTCGATGCGCTCCAGGGAGGTGTAGAGCGGCAGGATCATGAACGGCAGGAAGTTGTACGTCAGGCCGCACACCACCGCCAGCGGCGTGGCCAGGACGCGGTCGCCCGCGGTCATGCCGAGCCAGGTGGTGACGTCCAGGACGTGCAGGGTGTTGAGCGCGCCGACGACCGGGCCGCCGTCGGCGAGGATCGTCTTCCAGGCCAGGGTGCGGATCAGGAAGCTGGTGAAGAACGGCGCGATCACCAGGATCATGATCAGGTTCTTCCAGCGGCCCGCGCGGAAGGCGATCAGATAGGCCAGCGGGTAGCCGAGCAGCAGGCACAGGATCGTCGCCGTGCCCGCGTAGAGCACCGAGCGGACGAACTGCGGCCAGTACGCGGACAGGGCGTCCCAGTAGGCCGCGAAGTGCCAGGTGACCTTGTAGCCCTCCTCCAGGGAGCCCGTCTGCACGGACGTGGATGCCTGGTAGACCATCGGCAGCGCGAAGAAGACGACCAGCCACAGGATGCCCGGCAGCAGCAGCCAGTACGGCGTCCAGCGGCCCCGGCGCTTGCGCGGCTCGGGTTCGGGCGCCTCGGGTGCGAGTGGTGGTGGCGCCTCGGTGAGTGTGCTCATCAGGCCGCCTCTTCCACTCCGGCGTCGGCGTCCTGGGCGGCGTCCAGGCCGAAGGTGTGGGCCGGGTTCCAGTGCAGGACGACCTCGGTGCCGGGGACCAGGCGGGGGTCGCGGTCGATGTTCTGGGCGTAGACCTCGAAGTCGGAGCAGACGGGGCTGTCGACGACGTACTGCGTCGAGACGCCGATGAAGCTGGAGTCGGCGATCCGGCCGGTGATGCGGTTGCGCCCCTCGGGGATCTCGCCGGCGTCGTCCGCGTGGGTGAGGGAGATCTTCTCGGGGCGGACGCCGACCAGCACCTTGCCGCCGGTGCCGGCGGAAGCCGAACACCGGCTCCCGGGCAGCACGAGCTTGCCGCCGCCCGCCCGCAGCACGATCTCGTCCCCGCTCCTGGAGTCGACCTCGGCCTCGATGAAGTTGGAGGTGCCGAGGAAGTTGGCGACGAAGGTGGTGCGCGGGTTCTCGTACAGCTCGGCCGGGGAGCCGAGTTGCTCGACGCGGCCCCCGTTCATCACGGCGACGGTGTCGGCCATGGTCATGGCCTCCTCCTGGTCGTGCGTGACGTGGACGAAGGTGATGCCGACCTCGGTCTGGATGCGCTTGAGCTCCAGTTGCATCTGGCGGCGCAGCTTGAGGTCGAGGGCGCCGAGCGGCTCGTCGAGGAGCAGCACCTGCGGGTGGTTGATGAGCGCGCGGGCGACGGCGACGCGCTGCTGCTGGCCGCCGGAGAGCTGGTGCGGCTTCTTGCGGGCCTGCTCGCCGAGCTGGACCAGCTCCAGCATCTCGTCGACCTGCTTCTTCACCGACTTCAGGCCGCGCCGGCGCAGTCCGAAGGCCACGTTCTCGAAGATGTCGAGGTGCGGGAAGAGCGCGTAGGACTGGAAGACCGTGTTGACCGGGCGCTTGTAGGGCGGCAGCTCGGTGACGTCCTGGTCGCCCAGGTACACCGTGCCGGCGGAGGGTTCCTCCAGGCCCGCGATCATGCGCAGGGTGGTGGTCTTGCCGCAGCCGGAGGCACCGAGCAGGGCGAAGAACGAGCCCTGGGGCACGGTCAGGTCGAGCGGGTGGACGGCCGTGAAGGAGCCGTAGTTCTTGGCGATGCCGGTGAGGCGGACGTCGCCGCTGGGGTCTTTCCTGTTCGTCATGGTGGTCACGCCCCCGTCAGCTTCGCGAACTTCGCTTCGAACTCGGTCTCTTCCTTCGAGCTCAGCGAGCGGAAGGCATGGGACTTGGCGGCCATGGCCCTGTCGGGAATGATCAGCGGGTTGTTCGCCGCGTCCTCGTCGATCCCGGCCAGTTCGGTCTTCACGCCGTCGACCGGGCACACGTAGTTGATGTACGCGGCCAGTTCGGCGGCCGCCTTCGGCTCGTAGTAGAAGTCGATGAGCCGTTCGGCGTTCGTCTTGTGGCGGGCTTTGTTGGGGATGAGCAGGTTGTCGGTGGACGTCATGTAGCCGCTGTCGGGGATGAGGAAGTCGATGTCGGGGCTGTCCGCCTTGAGCTGGACGACGTCCCCGGCCCAGGCGACGCAGGCGGCGAAGTCGCCGCTGGTCAGGTCCGAGGTGTAGTCGTTGCCGGTGAAGCGGCGGATCTGGCCCTTGTCGACGGCCCTCTGCAGCCGGGCGATGGCCGCGTCGTAGTCGTCGGCGGTGAACTTCGCCGGGTCCTTGCCCATGTCGAGCAGCGTCATGCCGACGCTGTCGCGCATCTCCGACAGGAAGCCGACGCGCCCCTTGAGCCTGGGGTTGTCGATCAGGTCGGACAGGGACTTCACCTCCACCCCGTCGAGGGCCTTCCTGTTGTACGCGATGACGGTCGAGATGCCCTGCCAGACGTACGAGTAGGCGCGGCCCGGGTCCCAGTCGGGGTTGCGGAACTGGGCGGAGAGGTTGGCGTAGGCGTGCGGCAGGTTGCTCGCGTCGAGCTTCTGCACCCAGCCCAGGCGGATGAGGCGGGCGGCCAGCCAGTCGGTGAGGACGATCAGGTCGCGGCCGGTGTCCTGGCCCGCGGCGAGCTGCGGCTTGATCTTGCCGAAGAACTCGTTGTTGTCGTTGATGTCCTCGCTGTACTTGACCTTGATGCCGGTGCGCTCGGCGAAGCGGTCCAGGGTCGGGTGGCGCTTGCCGCTGTCGTCGACGTCCATGTACTCGGTCCAGTTGGAGAAGCTCACCGTCTTCTCCTCGGCCGAGTGGTCCTCGGCGGAGACGCCGCCCCGCGACTGACCCGCCGCCGGGATCCCGCAGGCGCTCAGCGTCCCCAGTCCGCCGATCGCCAGCGCGCCGCCCGTGGAGGCGCGCAGCAGTGACCGCCGGGTGAGGGCGGCCCTGCCGTTGGTGAGACTGCGCCGCACAGCGGCCACTTGGGCCGCGGACAGGCGGTCGGGCTCGTACTGCTCCATGCGCGTGGTGCCCTTTCGGAGGGTGGGCGGCCGTTGGTCGGGCGGCCTGGGTGTGCGGCTATCGGTCCCCGAAGACGGTGCGGTGCCAGTCCTTCGCGGCCACCGCGGTGTTGTCGAACATGACGTGCTTGATCTGGGTGTACTCCTCGAAGGAGTACGCGGACATGTCCTTGCCGTAGCCGGAGGACTTGTAGCCGCCGTGCGGCATCTCGCTGATGATCGGGATGTGGTCGTTGACCCAGACGCAGCCGGCCTTGATCTCGCGCGTGGCCCGGTTCGCCCGGTACACGTCCCGGCTCCACGCGGAGGCGGCGAGGCCGTAGGGGGTGTCGTTGGCGAGGGCGATGCCCTCGTCGTCGGTGTCGAACGGCAGCACGACCAGGACCGGGCCGAAGATCTCCGACTGGACGACCTCGCTGTCCTGGGCGGCGTCGGCGATCAGGGTGGGCCGGTAGTAGGCGCCCTTGGCCAGCTCGCCCCCGGGTGCCTCGCCGCCGGTGACCACCCGCGCGTAGGCCCGTGCCCGGTCGACGAAGCCCGCGACCCGGTCGCGCTGCGCGTGCGAGATCAGCGGGCCCAGGTCGGTGCCGGCGGCGAAGGGGTCGCCGAGCCGGACCGTCTCCATGAGCGCGGCCGTCCGTGCCACGAAGGCCTCGTACAGCGGCCGCTGCACGTACGCGCGCGTGGCGGCCGTGCAGTCCTGCCCGGTGTTGATGAGCGCGCCCGCGACCGCGCCGTGGGCGGCGGCCTCCGGGTCGGCGTCGTCGAAGACCACGAAGGGCGCCTTGCCGCCCAGCTCCAGGTGGAGGCGCTTGACCGTGGCGGTGGCGACCTCGGCGACGCGCCTGCCGACGGCGGTGGAGCCGGTGAAGGAGGTCATCGCCACGTCGGGGTGGCCGACGAGGTGCTCACCGGCCTCCTTTCCGGTGCCGGTGACGACGTTGACCACGCCGTCGGGGATCCCGGCGTCGGTGGCCGCCTGCGCGAAGAGCAGGGAGGTCAGCGGGGTGAGCTCGGCCGGCTTGAGCACGATGGTGTTGCCCGCGGCGATCGCCGGGAGGATCTTCCAGGCGGCCATCTGCAGCGGGTAGTTCCACGGGGCGATCGACCCGACGACGCCGATGGGCTCCCGCCGGACGTAGGAGGTGTGGTCCCCGGAGTACTCGCCGGCGGACTGCCCCTGCAGGTGCCGTGCGGCCCCGGCGAAGAAGGCCGTGTTGTCGACGGTGCCCGGGACGTCGAACTCGCGGGTGAGCTTCAGCGGCTTGCCGCACTGGAGCGACTCCGCGCGGGCGAAGTCCTCGGCCCGGTCGGCCAGGACCGCGGCGAAGCGGTGCAGCGCGTCGGACCGCTCGCCCGGGGTGGCTCCCGCCCAGCCCGGGAAGGCGGCCTTGGCGGCGGCGACCGCCCGGTCGACGTCGGCCGTCCCGGCCAGCTCGTAGGTGAGGACCTCCTCACCCGACGCCGGGTCGACGACGGCGTGCGTACGGCCGGAGGTGCCCGGGGTCAGGCGTCCCGCGATGAACTGCGCGCCCTGCGCGAAGCGCTCCTCGGCCGGAAATCGGTCCGGGGTGGCAGTGCCCGGATTGTGCATGTCGCTCTCCTCCGTGTCCCCGCGAAGGGGCCGGCGTGGCTCAGGCTCGATTTGAGTGCCGATCCTGACAGAGGGATGGCACGCCAACAAGTGATTCCGTTGTTGATTTTTGGTTACGCGACGGAATCTGTCGACCAGGTGTCGAGTCGGCCGGGAAAAGGCAGGACGCTGTGTCCGTGGTGCGTGCCAGACTCGCGTGCATGAAGCAGAGCACGGGGGCGCTCGACTCGCAGGAGGCGCTGATCAGGGCGGTCGACGCGGGGACCAAGGTGAAGTACCTGCTCTTCTGGGGGCACCGCCCGCGTCCGGACGGCCGGATCGGGCCCGGCTGCCTGAGCCAGTGGTGGCCGTCGCCCTTCACGGTGGACGGCGTGCGGTACGCGACGGCCGAGCACTGGATGATGGCGGCCAAGGCCCGGCTCTTCGGGGACGAGGAGGCGGAGCGCGCCGCGCTGGGCGCCGGGCACCCCTCCGAGGCGAAGAAGGCCGGGCGGCTGGTGCGCGGGTTCGACGAGGCCGTGTGGGCGCGCGAGCGGTTCCGGATCGTCGTGGAGGGCAGCGTCCACAAGTTCGCGGCCCATCCCGAGCTGCGGGGGTTCCTGCTGGGCACGGGTGACCGGGTGCTGGTGGAGGCCAGTCCCGTGGACCGGGTGTGGGGCATCGGCCTGGCCGCGGACGACGACGGGGCGCTGGATCCGCGGCGGTGGCGGGGACCGAACCTGCTGGGCTTCGCGCTGATGCGGGCGCGGGAGCGGCTGCGCTCCGCCGGGGCATGAGCGAGGGGCCGGCCGGCGGGGCCGGCCCCTCACTCGACGGGGGTGTCCCTCAGGAGGCGGCGCCGATCCCGCCCATGATGCTCGCGAAGAGCAGGAAGCCCAGCAGCGGCAGGATCACCGTGGCGATGATGCCGCAGACCAGGCCGGCGGTCGCCGCGCCCTTGTTGGTGGCCTCGCCGCGGGTGGCCTTCCCGCGGCCGACGGCACCGAAGATGATCGCCAGGATGCCGAGGATCACGCCGAAGAACCACAGCAGGAAGGTCACGCTGCACACCACGCCGATGATGCCCAGCACCAGACCCGTGGTTCCCATGCCGTTGCTCGGCTGCGCGGGCATCGCGTAGCCGGGCGCCTGCGGGTAACCCGCGGGCGGGGCGGCCGGGTAGCCGGGGCCGCCCTGCGGGTAGCCGTAGCCCGGGCCGGCCTGCTGCGGGAAGCCGTAGCCGGGGGCCGGCTGCTGCGGGGGCTGGGACGGCGGGCCGAAGCCACCGGGGGCGGGATGGGTGTTGGACATGGACGATCTCCCCTCCGTTGTCAGACCAGGGAATCGTAGTGGCGAAGTCCCCGCCGGACGCGGGTGTTTCAGCCTTGGAAGGGCGCGGTGGCCGCGGGCGTCCCGGCGCCGTAGTACGGGTCGTCGTACGGCTCGTCGCTGTTGATCGCGGCCGTGATGCCGACGGCGATCAGCACGATCACGGCGATGCCGAGGATGATCCCGATGATGCCCATGATCAGCCCGGCCTGGGCCTGCCCGTGGTTGGTGGCCACGCCGGCCTCGGCGCGCCGGCGGCCCTTGATGCCGAAGACGATCGCGAGGACGCCGGTGACCAGGGAGACCACGCCGTACAGGCAGAACAGCGTGCAGGAGACGATGCCGAGCACCATCGCGGCGACGCCCATGCCGTTCTGCGGGGCCGGCGGCATGCCGGGCCAGCCGTAGCCGGACTGGCCGTAGCCGGCCTGGCCGTACGCCGACTGGCCGTAGTCGGGGTAGCCGTAACCCCCGGCGGTGCCCGGGCCGGTGGGGGCGACGGGCGGCGGCGGGACGGCGCCCGCGCCGGTGGTGTCGTACTGGGGCGTGCCGGCGGGCGGGGTGAAGCCGGGCATCGAGGTGACCGTGGCCTGGTCGTGCACGGAGCCGGGCCCCTGGGCGGGCGGCTGGGCGGGCGGCTGGTTCTTGTCGAGGGACGGCCTGTTCTCCGGGGGCGCCCACGGGTCGTGGCCGCCGCCTCCGCCGGGCTGCGTCGGGTCCGTCATCTGTGCATCCCCCCTGGGTCGATCGTCCCGCCATGCTACGGGCCGCCCGGCGCGGGCCACAGTGCGGGTCCGCACCGGTCCGCCGCCGGTTCGGCACGCCCTCGGGGGCGCGGTGCCACCGCCTAGGATGACTGCCGAGTCATCGATCAGCCGATCACCCGCGCCCGCCCGCGTCACGCGCCGGCAGGGACGCCGTTCCGGGAGGAACCCTTGACCGAGCATCTCGTCGATCCCCAGGCCCCGCGCGACCTCACGGCCTTCGTCGCCGGACTGCCCAAGGCCGAACTGCACGTGCACCACGTCGGCTCCGCCTCCCCCCGGATCGTGTCCGAACTGGCCGCCCGGCACCCCGACTCGAAGGTTCCGGTCGACCCCGAGGCCCTGGCCGAGTACTTCACCTTCACCGACTTCTCCCACTTCATCGAGGTGTACCTGTCGGTCGTCGACCTGATCCGCACCCCGGAGGACGTGCGGCTGCTGACCTTCGAGGTGGCGCGGGACCTGGCCCGGCAGCAGGTGCGGTACGCGGAGCTGACCATCACCCCGTTCTCCTCCACGCGTCGCGGGATCGACGAACGGGCCTTCATGGAGGCGATCGAGGACGCCCGCAAGGCGGCCGAGGCGGAGTTCGGGACCGTGCTGCGCTGGTGCTTCGACATCCCCGGCGAGGCGGGGCTGGAGTCCGCCGAGGAGACGACCCGGCTGGCGACCGACGACCGGCTGCGGCCGGAGGGCCTGGTCTCGTTCGGTCTGGGCGGACCCGAGGTCGGGGTGCCCCGGCCGCAGTTCAAGCCCTACTTCGACCGGGCCATCGCGGCCGGTCTGCACTCGGTGCCGCACGCGGGCGAGACCACCGGTCCGGAGACGGTGTGGGACGCGCTGACGCACCTGCGCGCCGAGCGCATCGGCCACGGCACCAGTTCGGCCCGGGACCCGAAGCTGCTCGCCCACCTCGCCGAGCACCGCATTCCGCTGGAGGTGTGCCCGACCTCGAACATCGCCACCCGCGCCGTCGCCACCCTCGACGAGCACCCGATCAAGGAGTTCGTGCGGGCGGGCGTCGTCGTCACCGTCAACTCCGACGATCCGCCGATGTTCGGCACCGACCTCGACAACGAGTACGCGGTCGCCGCCCGGCTCCTCGACCTCGACGAGCGGGGCCTGGCCGACCTCGCGAAGAACGCCGTCGAGGCGTCCTTCCTGGACGCGGCGGGCAAGGCCCGCATCACCGGCGAGATCGACGCGTACACCGCGCAGTGGCTCGCCCGGTGACGCCCGTCCCGGTCGCCGTGGCCCACCGGGGCGATCCGTACCGGTTCCGCGAGAACACCGTCGCCTCCCTGCGCTCCGCGCTGGACCGGGGCGCCGACGCCGTGGAGATCGACGTACGGCTGACCCGGGACGGTGTGCCGGTGCTGCTGCACGACGCGACGCTGAAGCGGCTGTGGGAGCACGAGCGGCCGCTGCACGCGCTGTCCGCCGACGAGGTGCGCGGACTGACCGGGGGCGGGGTGCCGGCCCTGGCCGAGGCACTGGCCGCCACTGGCGGGCACCGGGTGCTGATCGACCTGCCCGGATCCCCCGACGTGCGGGCGGTGCGCCGGGTCATGGACGTCGTACGGGAGTCGGGGGCGGCGGACCGGGTCTACTACTGCGCGGGCGCCGACGCGATGCTCGCCGTGCGCGCGGCGGACCCGGCCGCCGAGATCGCCCTGACGTGGACGACCCTGGCCCCGCCGCGCCCCGTCCTGCTGGACGCGATCCGCCCGCGCTGGCTCAACTACCGGTTCCCGCTGGTGGACCGGTTGCTCGCGGAGCGCGTGCACGCCGGCGGGCACCTGCTGTCCGTCTGGACCCCCGACACCCGCCGCTCCATGCGGAGGGTGCTGGAGGCGGGCGTGGACTCGATCACGACGAACCGCGTCGACGTCCTACGCGCCGTACGCGACGGCACGATGACACCGGGAACCGGGCGCTGACTCCCCGGGGTCGGTCGGCTGATCCCCGGGGCCGGGCGGCCGAGGCCTCGGGGCTGGGCGGCTGCCCCCCCGGGTCCTCCCCCGAGGCCGGGCGGCCGAGGCCTCGGGGCTGGGCGGCTGCCCCCCGGGGCCGGACGGCTGAGGCCGCGAGACCAGGCGGCTGAAGCCGCGGGCCCGGACCGCCGAGGCCGCGGAACCGGACCGCTGACACCGCAGAGCCAGACCGCTGACCCCCGGACCGAACCGCCGAGACCGCGGAACCAGACCACTGACACCGCAGAGCCAGACCGCTGACCCCCGGACCGAACCGCCGAGACCGCGGAACCAGACCACTGACACCGCAGA